>JADJOX010000007.1:672500-1272500 GCA_016713565.1 Ignavibacteriota bacterium | reverse complement strand
GCACAAGAGAAAAGATTCTTGAAAAAACAGATAAAAATATATTTTGCAACGCGATTGCCCGCATTGACTATAACTCATTTCCTGAATTTATTTTTCAAGATGCGGGATTGTTTATGATGAGCAGATATCAAAAAATGGATTTGTCAAAAATTGATTTTGGGCGCGATATAAATAATTCCGAAGGAGTAATTTTCACAATATTGGAAAAAGAAATATCGGGTACAAATGATTTTCTCGCAAATAAATCGGTTGCCGGAAGTTTGTTTAACATTGACGAAAAAAACAAAATATTTCTTTTTACGGCTCATGTTCAAGCGGCAGGAACTTTGGAACACAAACTTTTTCAGCTTGAGCAAATAGGAAATTTTATAGAAAAAGCTGTATTAAAAATAATTTCAGAAAAAATCGTTTCATCAAATGTTAATTTAACCGTGATACTTGCCGGAGATTTTAACAGCAACGCTTATTCGGAAGACAGGTTTGAAAGTATGATCAAAGCTTTAAAATATCCAAGAGATCTGCACAAAGAATTTCACGGCAAAAATGAAGAATACACATTTGGAAATAGAACCAGACGCTACGATTATATTTTTTCTTATGATAAAATAGGTGATTTTGAATTAAAGAAAGTAAAAGTAAATTCTATTGGAGTTTTGGATGTTAAAACCGAAAACAACAAAAGTATTTCTGATCATTTAGCCATTAAAGCAGATCTTTTGATCAACTAACGGTTATAGAATATTTTATTTTCTATTTACCAATGCCACGCCGAAAATAATAACCACTCCGCTTAAAATAGTTAATAAAGTAATTTCTTCGTTCAATAATAACCAAGCGGCAAAAACTGTAACAAAAGGCTCTAAATAAAGAAATGCGCCGACTCTGTTTGCCGGCATTTCTTTCATTGCTTCAGCCCAAAGAACATAAGCAATTCCGGAACAGAATACTCCCAAAAATATTATTGCACTCCAATCGGTAAAATTTAAATTTGGAAGTTTGTTGATAAAATCATTTGAAATTGAAAATGGTGTTAGTAAAATTAGCATTGCGGCGAACAGATAAAGAATTGTTAATGACGGCGGATAATTCAGCGTAACCTTTCTGCCCCAGAAAGAATAAACGCTCCATGTAAAAGCGCTGCCTAAAACCAATAAATCTCCGAAATTAGAAATAAAATTTAGTGAACTTAAATTTCCTCTGCTTATTAATGAAATTAAACCTATAAATGCGATTGCCGCGCCGGTTAATTGAATGTAATTCATTTTTTCTTTATAGAAAACAAACCCCATTATTGCCATAATAACGGGAACAATTCCAATGATCCAGCCCGTATTTGAAGCCGATGTAAATTGCATACCCGTTACTTGAATCCATAAATGAGTTGTAGATATTACGGATAAAATTAAAATTCCTTTTATATCCTTTCTTTCCAAAGAAAAATTTCTTTTACGTATTAACGCAATTGTTAAAGCGGTTAGTATGCCGAAAATTAAACGAAGATAAATTATGTTCAATGGAGTTAGTGAATCCAACAAACTTTTTGTAGCTACGAAAGACGCGCCCCAAAAGACAACCGAAACTAAAGGTTTCCAAATATTTTTTATGCTGACCGGCAATTAATTTTTCCAAATAAAAAAACAAATATAGATAAGTATTGCGAATTGTGTACTTTGAAATGATTGAATGAAAAGAAATTTCAAAAAATGTTTTGTAAAGCATCATTATAAGTAAATGATAAAAAAAATAATTATTTTAATTTAAGTCGCATTCAAATTAAAACTAATATAGAAATTTAACATGAAAATAAAAGCAATTATAACAGGTTCAACCGGAATGGTTGGCGAAGGCGTTTTACACGTTTGTTTAAATAATGAAAATGTCGAGTCGGTTTTGGTGATTAACAGAAAACCATGCGGAGTTGTTCATCCAAAATTGAAAGAAATAATTCATAAAGATTTTATGAATCTCTCCGAAATTAAAGAACAGTTCGCCGGATATAACGCATGTTACTTTTGTGCCGGAGTTTCATCTGTCGGAAAAAATGAGGAAGAATACATAAAATTAACATATGATTTAACTTTAAATTTTGCGAAAACATTACTTAATGATGAAATGATTTTAACATATGTTTCTGGCAGCGGAACTGACAGTTCTGAAAAGGGAAAATTAATGTGGGCAAGAGTAAAAGGAAAAACGGAAAATGATTTATTGAAATTAGGATTTAAAAATGCTTTTATGTACAGACCGGGATATATTCAACCGATTAAAGGAATGAAAAATACTTATAAGATATATAAATTCCTTACACCGTTTTATTCAATATTTGAAAGCTTATTTCCTAAATATGTAATTAGTCTGGATGAACTTGCAAACTCAATGATAAATGTTACAATAAACGGATATGCAAAAAATGTATTGGAAAATGAAGATATAAGACGAACGGCGAAGAATTAGTTATGATATTTTTTATTTAATCAATATTATATTTAAAATTTATTCTTGAACTTTGGATTTCATTCCAAATAATAATCGCATAATATTAAATCTTTTAATGAATAATTCGTAAAAAAGAATACTTCCGCCGAATGTTATTATAACAATCACACCAAATTTTAAGTAAACATTCCAATCAAAATTAATTATATAGTAACCAAAAATTATCATAATTGTTTGATGTAAAATGTAAAGCGGGTAAACCGATTCATTTGCATAAGATAGCAGTTTACTTGAATTATTAAGCAAAAATTTACTGTAGCCTAAAATCGTAAAAAGCCAGCTTACAGTAAAAACCCATTTTAATAATCCGTAAAATATTTCAAAGAAAATTGTATCCTCGTTCATAATTTCGAATGTTGGTCCCCAAACAAAAAGTATTAAAAACAATCCGGGAATTAGAGCAATATTAAATGAATGTTTTCTTTTTTCTACAATAGCGTCCCAAATTCCTGTAAAAGCCGAGATACAAAAACCCAAAATGAAAAAGGTAAACGATACGCTGTGATTGTACCAATCATTTATTAGCGCGTGCGTAGTAGGAAATATTGGTGCTAATGAATAGTAAAATATAAGCAGTGGCAAAATTGCAGAATAAATTAAGCTCGGTTTTTTGCCGAGTAGATAATTTACTTTTGTCTTTAATTTATCTGATTTACTGCTTTTTAAAAACAAAAATAACGGCAGCCCAATTATTGAATAAACAAAAATGTAAAGAATATACCACAAGTGATGCCAGCTTAAACTGCCGCCTTCCGGATAAGGCACAAAATCGAAAACGGTTTTCCAAAATTCAAAGTAATTATTAAAATGAATACCATTAGAAATTCGTTCATAATAAATTTGCGGCGGAACAATTACAAGCATTCCGAATATCAAGGGTATTAACAGCCGTTTTGATCTTTCCGCTAAAATTCCGGCGGCACTTCTTTTTCCAAACGAATAATAAATTACCATTCCCGAAATCATAAACAATAATGGAAGTCGCCATTGATTTAAAAAAGCCATCCATGTTTCAAACCATTCTAATGTAATATTATTTTTGATATGAAAGGTCCAAGGAACGAAAATCATTCCAACGTGATAAAAAATCAAAATATAGAAGGCAATAACGCGAAGCCAATCAAGGTAATATTTTCTTTGAGTTGAATTGGAGTTTTCTGACATACTTTAAAAAAATTATACTATAAAATTAAATTTTTTTAAAGCAATCTCAATTATCTAAAAATAAAAAATGCCGGATTAATTCCGGCATTTCAAAAACTATTTATTAGTGTAAAATAACTTTAAGAAACTAATTTTGCATTAAGAGTAATATCAGTTCCTGTGAACAATCTTGAAATTGGACATTTCTCTTTAGCTTCTTTTGCCAAAGCTTGAAAATCTTCTTCGCTTAAACCGGGAACAACAGCTTCACATTCCAATAAAATTGAGGTTATTTTTGGTCCGTTGTCTTGTCCCAACTCAACAGTAGCTTTTGTTTCAATTTTAGTTGGCGTTAATTCCTTTTTTGAAATCAATGCCGATAAAAACATAGAGAAACAGCCTGCATTTGCGGCGCCTACTAATTCTTCAGGACTAGTTTCCGGTCCGTCTTCGAATCTTGAGCGAAAATTAAAAGGTCCGTCATATCCGGTAAAATTCATATTTCCGTATCCGTCCTTTAAAGTACCTTCCCATTTTGCTTTTGCGTGATGTTTACCCATTTGTATATCTCCTTTCGTATTTTTGATAACTAATGTTTAAATTTCTTATTCGATAAGATATCCGAATATTGTTAAAATATAAAATTATTTTTTAAAGCTGTGCGGAGCAATTTTTGCTTTTTTTACAGTTATTTCTTCCCAAACTTTTCCGGTTACATAAATTTCATTATCAAGCCAATTTTTTCTTAAATCATCTTCATTTTCATAATCACAAAAAATTACTGAGCCACTCATTTTTTCATTTTCATCAAGCAATGCGGATGCAAAAAGCCATTTTCCCGCTTTGAACATTTCATCGGCATATTTCAAATGCTGTTCACGAACAGCCAATCTTCTTTGCAAAGCATTTTCATCTTTATAGTCATTTGCAATAACAACAAAGTGCATAAGTATTTCCTTTATTTTATATGATCCGCAACTTCATATTCAAGCGCTTTTAACGTTAAATTTACGTCGGCAAATAAAAACAATGCCGATGTTATTATTCCTGAAATACTTAGTATAAAAAATGTAATCCCTAAGGCTTCCAAATTTATTTGAAATAAATTCATAATAAGTAAAACAGGAATAATTAAACTGCTGCTTAAAATGCTGAATGATATTGATCCAATTGAATATTTTAATATATAACTGCGTTTTACCAAAATTTTTAATTGAACTTTTTTGTTATCAATTTCTTTTTGTGTTAAGTTTGACTTTTCAATATCCGCAACTAATCCGCGCGATCTATCAATTGTTCTTGCCAATCTGTTTGTGAGTGAAAGTAATATAAGTCCAACACCGGAAATTAAAACAAGAGGTGAAATTGATGACTGAAAAAAAGCTACTAATGATTTTGTTAATTCCATATATTTTTTAATTCTTTATTTGTAAAGATACAAAATCTTATCGGAACTTTATGAATGAGTAATTTTAGAATATATTTAGTCGATTGATATTTTTGAATAATAATTTCAAGATTATCGATTGAAGAAAATTTATAAACTATTTATAATTATTTGGATTTTAACTTAGCATTGTCATTTCAATAATAATTAATTAAAAATATGCGTCTTTCAAAAAACATTCTTTAATAAGAAAAATAGTTTGCAAAATAAAAAGTTAGATATTTATATAATCCGCTTGTTTAATTAAATTTTGAGAAATATTGAATGGATTGTTTAACAAGCCAAAGATTTTGGATATTTTAATATTTTTGTAAGGAAAGATTTTTAAGGCATATAAATTTTAAAGGAGAAGTAATGAAAACTAGAAAATTAGGTAAAAGCGGATTGGAAGTTTTTCCGATTGGTTTAGGCGCGATGGGAATGTCGGAATTCTACGGTCCGACAGACGAAGTCCAGTCAATTTCAACAATACATAAAGCAATTGAAATAGGAGTTAATTTTTTTGATACCGCCGATATGTATGGTTCTGGACACAACGAAATTCTACTTGGGAAAGCATTGAAAGGTAAATTTGATAAAATTGTACTTGCAACAAAATTTGGAATATTGCGCGGAGAAAATGGTGAAAGATTGGGTGTAAGCGGAAGACCCGAATATGTTAAGCAAGCATGCGAAGCAAGTTTAAAAAGACTTGGAATTGATGTTATTGATCTTTATTATTTGCATAGAGTCGATCCACAAGTTCCGATTGAGGAAACAGTTGGCGCGATGTCAGAATTGGTAAAAGAAGGAAAAGTTAAATTTCTGGGACTTTCAGAAGTAAAAGGCAGTACAATTAAAAGAGCAAATAAAGTTCACCCAATAACTGCGGTTCAATCAGAATATTCTATATGGACCAGAGACATTGAAGATGCGAATTTAGCTGAGTGCCGCGAATTAAATATTACGACGGTTGCCTACAGTCCGCTTGGAAGAGGAATTTTAACGGGTAAATTAGATTTTAACAGTAAAAATGATTTTAGAAATTTTCTTCCCAGAATGAGCCAAGAGAACTTCAAAGCAAATGTAAAAGTTATAAATAAAATTGAAGAAATAGCAGAAAGCAAAAATGTGAAACCCTCTCAATTGGCTTTAGCATGGGTTTTGGCACAAGGTGAAGATGTAATTCCAATTCCGGGAACAAAGCGAGAAAAATATCTATTGGAAAACATAGAAGCCGTTAATATTGAAATTGGCAAAGATGAATTAAATGAACTGAATAAACTTTCAGAACTTGTAAAAGGCGAAAGATATACTTCCGATGGAATGAAACTTACATTACAATAAAAATATTTAAATATAGAAACAGACTTGTTTTATTCTTGCGCAAATATTTACTTATATTGCTAAATAAAACAAACTGAATGTAAGTACAATGAAAATAAAAATATTACTTTTGATAATAATTTTTAACTTAACCGCATATTCACAAAACAATATGGAAAACAAAATAGATCAAATATTTGAAGAATTTCAAAATGGTATTGTGCCAGGCGCTTCTGTTACAGTGCTGATAAAAGATAAGTTAATATACCAAAAGGGAATTGGCTACGCAGATCTTGAAAACCAAATAAAAATTGAACCAAAAACAAATTTCAGATTGGCGTCTATTACAAAACAGTTTACCGCATTATCCATACTTCTTTTGGAAAATGAAGGTAAAATTTCGCTTGATGATTCACTTACAAAATTTTTTCCTCAATTTCCCGCGTACGGTAATAAGATAGAAGTTAGAAATATTCTTCAGCATACATCCGGATTTTTAGATTATGAAGATTTTGTAAATGAAGATTCGAGTCAAGTATTGGATAAAGATGTTTTGAGAATTTTAATGGATCAAGATTCCACATATTTTGAACCAGGCAATGAGCATAGATATTCAAATTCAGGTTACGCGGTTTTAGCAATGATTATTGAAAAACTTTCCGGGAAATCATTTGCTGGTTTTGTAAGAGAAAGGATTTTCGAGCCGTTGCAAATGTTTAATTCCGTTGCTTTTGAAAATGGAATTTCCGAGGTTCCGAACAGAGCTTATGGATACGTAAAGGTAAATAATAACTATGAATTTTCAGATCAAAGTTCTACTAGCGCAGTACTTGGTGACGGTGGAATTTACTGTTCGGCAATAGATTTACTCAAATGGAATAAAGAAGTTGAAAACCCAACACTTTTACCTAAGGATAAGTTTATCAAATCTTTTGAAAAAGGGAAAAATGCAAAAGGTGAAGAATTTGATTATGGATTCGGCTGGAGATTGGATCCGTATAAAAATTATAAAAGAATTTATCACACAGGCAGCACTTGCGGATTTTCAAATATCTATATGAAAATTCCATCTGATGATTTAACAATAATTGTACTTATGAATATTAGAGATTTAGAAGCAAAAAACTATGCTGAAAAAATTGCCGACTTGTTCATTGAATAATTTTTATACGATTTGTTTAAATTTTTAGAGCTGCAAAAGTTAATCATCTCACTTAATTTTTTTAATAATTATGAAAAAAACAATCTCTTTCGCAATTATAATTTTATTACAAATTTCTATTTTAGCTCAAGATAAGAAATCCATTGAAATTAAAAATAATTTTTCTGGCAATCCAATTATCAAAGGCTGGTATGCGGATCCTGAAGCTGAAATCTTTAATAATAAATTTTGGATTTTTCCGACTTACTCCGGGGAAGAAGATAAAGAGAACAGCATATTAAATTTTACGCGTGAACAAATTGAATTACGCAAAAACACAATTAATCCTCAGTATCTTAAACAAACATTTCTTGACGCATTTTCATCCGAAGATCTTTTAACCTGGGAAGAACATCCGCGTGTTTTGGATATTACAAATGTTAAATGGGCGGCTTATGCGGTTTGGGCGCCTTCAATATTTTTTTACAACAATAAATATTATCTTTTCTTTGGCGCTAATGACATTCAAAATGATGATCAAATTGGCGGGATAGGTGTGGCAGTAAGTGATAAGCCTGAAGGACCGTATAACGACTTATTGGGAAAGCCTTTAATTAATAAATTTCATAATGGCGCTCAACCTATCGATCAGTTTGTATTTAAAGACGAAGACAATACTATTTATATGTATTACGGCGGATGGAAACATTGCAATGTTGTTAAACTCAACAATGAATTAAATGAAATAATTCCCTTTGAAAATGGTGAAACATTTAAAGAAATTACTCCGGAAAACTATGTGGAAGGTTCATTTCTTTTTAAGAAAAATGGGAAATATTATTTTATGTGGTCTGAAGGCGGATGGACAGGTCCCGATTACAGCGTTGCCTATGCAATTGGGGATTCACCCGTCGGTCCCTTTAAAAGAATTGGAAAAATTCTGCAGCAGGATTTAAATATTGCAAGAGGAGCCGGACATCATTCATGTTTTAAATTGCCCGATACAGATGAATGGTATATTGTTTATCATAGAAGACCTTTAGGAGTAGAAAACGGAAACCATAGAGAAGTTTGTATTGATAGAATGTATTTCGATGAAAACGGGAAGATCATTCCAATCAAAATGACATTTGACGGTGTTGAAAAAAGATCATTAACTAAACAAAAATAATTTTGATTTCTTATAAACTAGAATACAATTTTGGAATTTGTTCTAATTGATTCTAAGGCTGCGTTTATTATTCTTACATCTTTTAAACCTTCTTCTCCAGTTACTCTTAATGGTTTCTTATCTCTAAACGAAACCGCCATCTCATCCATTTGAACAGCTTGCTGATTTTTTTCCTGATATTGAATTGGTCCCTTTGAACTTATTCCTTTTATTCCGTTATAAGATGAAAAAGGATTTAATCCGAACCAGCCTTTTTGGGCTTGAACATAAAGATTGGAAATTCCCAAACCGAAACTACCCATGCAATTTGCGATTACGCCACTTGGAAATAAAAGTTGAAAGGTAACAGTTTCATCTATTTCGGTAAATTCATTTGGTCTCGAATTATAACTTTGTGCCGTAATAGAAACAGGTTCTTCTCCTGTAACATACCTTGCCGCCTGCAAAGCGTAAATACCAATATCTTCCATCGCGCCGCCGCCCAAAGCTTTTTTAGCTCTCCACGCATTTGCGTTTCCCATATAAAATCCCGCTCCGGCATTTATTGTAACCAAATTTCCAAATTCCTTTTCTCTTGCCATACGAATAATTTCAATTGTATGCTGTTCAAACTGCATTCTGTAACCTATAGATAAACCAACATTATTTTTCTTGCAGGCGTCTATCATAGATTGACATTCATTTACGTTCATAGCCATTGGTTTTTCGCAGATAACATGTTTTCCTGCTTTTGCGGCACGAATTGTAAACTCGGCATGCATTGAATTTGGCAGAACTACGTAAACAATTTTAATTTCATCATTATTAATTATGTTATCAAAATTTTCATAATTATATATATTTTCTTTACGAATATTATATTTCCTCGACGATTCCTCAATTTTGGAAGGAGTTCCGGTGACTATGCCCGCAAGGTAACATTCTTTAGTTTCTTGAAGAGCGGGAGCTAAATGATTTTGGCTGTAGTTTCCAAGTCCCACAAGGGCAATACCCATTTTACCATTATTATTTTCTGCAAAATATTTATTCTTAAAAATTGGAGAGGTAAATCCCAAAGATAATGCACCGGCACCGATTGAAATCTGCTTAATAAAATCCCTTCTTGAATTATTAAATGAATTAAATTTTTTTGAGCTCATTTTTAATCTCCGGTCATTTTTGTTTATTAAAAATAAGAATTGTTTTAGAAATCTGAAGAAATAATTGAGATGAAAAATAGAATTGAATTAGAGTAGAAAATTGAAATAGAATTTGAGAGTACACTTTTTAAATTAGCGTACTCTCACAAAAATTAATTTGATTTGAATTTTCGATATATAAAAAGTAAAATAATAGAACCAACAACCGCAATTGCAAAACTTCTAAAATCAAAACCGGAAACATCTCCCATTCCGAGAAATGAACCAATAAAACCGCCAATAAATGCTCCGGCAATTCCAATCAAAATAGTAATAATCATTCCGCCCGGATCTTTACCAGGCATTATAAATTTAGCGACCGCACCGGCAATTAAGCCGAAAACTATCCATGATAATATTCCCATTATTGGTTTCCTTTCTATTTTATTTAGGTTTTTAATTACAATTTAAAAAATCTTTTTAACATTAGATTGATTTTATTTTAAAAGCAATAGTTTGAAATTATATTTTTCAAATATTTTTAATAAAATTTAGTAATCGTCAAGGGATTTTTTACTATTTTATAAAATAATTTTCATCGTAAAATTTACTTTTTTTTATATGTTTACAAAATTATTGCCAAATATTTTAGTGAAATTAAAAACGTAATTTTCATTCGTAAATAAGATATATGAGTCTAATATGGAAGAACTAACTCGTCAAATAAGCATATTTAGCATAATTCCTTTTCTTTTAATGTTAGCTGCAATTGCCGTATTACCTTTAGCCTATAACCATTTTTGGGAAAAGAACAGAAATAAACTTATTGTAGCGATAATTTTAAGTCTGCCGGTCATTTTTTATCTGCTTTATAATTCATTTGGAATGGAATTATATCACACTATGGTTTTTGACTATGTTCCGTTTATAATTCTGCTCGGCGCACTTTTTACAATTACCGGCGGAATTTTACTGTCGGGAGATTTGGAAGCTAAGCCAATTACAAATACAATCTTTTTGGGATTGGGAGCGGTTTTGGCATCTTTTATGGGTACTACGGGTGCCGCAATGCTTTTAATTAGACCTGTGATTAAAACCAATAGTGAAAGGAAATTTAAAGTTCACACTATTCTTTTCTTTATTGGAATTGTTGCAAATTGCGGAGGTTTGCTCACTCCTCTAGGTGATCCTCCTTTATTTATGATGTATTTGAGAGGAACTCCATTTGTTTGGTTTGCAAAATTAATACTGCCTTGGATGTTTATAAATTCAGTATTACTGTTAATTTATTTTTTTGTTGACAGCTATTACTACAAGAAGGAACCAGAATCCTCACTTGTCAGAGATAAAAGTATTTTGAAGCCAATTAAAATTGAAGGTAAAAGAAATTTTATATTTTTGATTGGCGTAGTACTGGCAGTTGCTTTTATAAACGAACAATATTTAAGTTTTATATCAACAAACCACTATTTCAGTTTTTTACGCGAATTGTTCATTCTAATAATGGCATATCTTTCCCTTTTATTTACACCAAAACTGCTTAGGGAATCTAACAATTTTACATGGGGACCAATAGAAGAAGTCGCATATTTATTTTTTGGAATTTTTATTACTATGGTGCCCGCGCTTCTTTATCTTGAAACAAACGCTAAATCTTTGGGAATTGCCTCTAGTACTCAATTTTATTATTTCACCGGTTTGTTGAGCAGTTTTTTGGATAATACCCCTACTGCCGTAACATTTCACTCGCTTGCATTAGGTTTAAGCGAAACCGGAGGAAATTTAATTGCCGGAATACCCGAAGTTTTATTAAGAGCAATTTGCCTTGGTGCGGTTGTATTTGGCAGCATGACATATATTGGAAACGGTCCTAATTTTATGATAAAGGCAATTGCTGAAGACAATAACATTAAAATGCCTGATTTCTTCAGTTATATGATTAAATTTTCCATTATTGTTCTTTTACCAATTTTTATATTAGCAGAAATTTTGTTTGTATAAGGTATTCTTAATATCAATATTTTAAAATGGCAATCTGTTTTTGCCATTTTTTTTATCATTTAAAAACATTATAAAATATTTATTTATAAGTTGTAAAGTTTTATATATTTCTCAAAAAAATATTTGGTATTAATATGAGTAAAATGAAAAAAGGAAATTATTCAATTGGACTCTTACAGTTAGCATTTTCTGCCAATTTGGAAGATAATACAAAAAAGACTATTAGCTGGGTTGAAAAAGCCGCAAAAAAAGGCGCACAAGTTATTTGTCTGCCTGAACTATACCGTTCACATTATTTTTGTCAAAAGGAAGATTCCTCAATTTTTAATTTAGCCGAACCAATAGACGGACCTTCAGTTAAAGCTTTTCAAAAAGCGGCAAAAAAAAATAAAGTTTCGATCGTTGTTCCAATATTTGAAAAACGTGCACCGGGAGTTTATCATAACAGCAATGTTATAATTGATAATGATGGAACGGTTATTGGCGTTTACAGAAAAATGCATATCCCGGATGATCCCGCGTTTTATGAAAAATATTATTTCACTCCGGGTGATTTGGGATTTAAAACTTTTCAAACAAAATATGGAAAAATCGGAACACTAATCTGCTGGGATCAATGGTTTCCAGAAGGCGCAAGATTGACAGCATTAAAAGGGGCAGAAGTTCTATTTTATCCTACAGCTATTGGCTGGCATCCATCCGAAAAAGATAGATACGGCAAAGCACAGCAAGATTCTTGGATAACGATTCAACGCTCGCACGCAATTGCAAACGGTGTTTATGTTGCGTCCGTGAATAGAATTGGATTTGAACAAACTGTGAAGGAACAAGATGGAATTATTTTCTGGGGCTCATCCTTTATTTGTGATCCGCAGGGCGTTTTTATAGCACAGGCTTCAGTAGATAAAGAGGAAATTTTACTCGCTGAAATAGATCTAAATCATATTGAAACAATTAGAAGAAATTGGCCTTTCCTTCGTGATAGAAGAATTGATGCTTACGATGGAATTACAAAAAGATTTTTGGACGAATAATTTTATGAGCAATAATATAAGATATCCGGCTGAATGGGAAGAACATAAATCAACAATTATTTGCTGGCCTCATCAAAAAGAGGATTGGCCGGGAAAATTTATGCCGATTCATTGGGTTTATACAGAAATTGTAAAATATTTATCGCGCGGTGAAATAGTAAGAATAATTGTTCAGTCAAATGAGCAAAAAGAAAAAGTAATGAATTATTTATCAAGAGCCGAGATCATATCGAATAAAATTGATTTTATTATTTCAAAAACTGACCGCGGCTGGATGAGAGATTCTTCACCCGCATTTATAAAAACCGGAAATAAAACAAAAGCCGTTCAGTTTACATTTAACGGCTGGGCAAAATATTCAAATCATAAATTAGATAAAAAAATTCCAAATATTTTATCTAAACAACTAGGTATTGAAATTACTACCGCAATTTATAAAAATAAAAATGTGGTTTTAGAGGGCGGCGCAATTGATGTAAATGGAAACGGAACTTTGCTAACAACAGAAGAATGTTTGCTTGATGAAAACATTCAAACTAGAAATCCGGGTTTTACTAAAAAAGATTATGAAGAAGTTTTCAAAAAATACTTGGGAATTAAAAATATAATTTGGTTGAATAAAGGAATTGCCGGAGATGATACACACGGTCATGTAGATGATCTTTGCAGATTTGTAAATGAAAACACTTTACTTATTTGCAATGAAGAAAATGTGAACGATGAAAATTACAAGCATCTAAAAGAAAATTTGGAAATTCTTGAAGATGTAAAATTGCAAGATGGCTCAAAACCCAATGTGGTTAGGCTTCCAATGCCTTCACCAATTATTTTTGAAGGAATGAGATTGCCCGCAAGTTATGCGAATTTTTATATTTCTAATTACGCGGTATTAGTCCCGACATTTAATGATCCAAATGATAGAATCGCGTTAAATATTATTAAAGAATTTTTCCCGGAAAGAAAAGTCATAGGAATTCATGCAGTAGATCTAGTTTGGGGACTTGGAACACTTCACTGCTTAAGTCATGAAGAACCTATATAAATTTGCTTTCAATTTAGTTTACGTTGCATGTTGGGTTATCCCTTTTTTAAGTTCCAATTTTTTTGAAAATAAAACTACAGCCCAAATTAGTAACACAGCCGTTCCAATTATTCCTTCTTCAGGATCAAATAATATTCTGTTAGTTCCGGTTAAGAGTCCGGTTTGATTTGCAAATCCATACAAATTATATTCAAGTGTGTTCCACAAAGCATGAAAGATAGCTACCGGAATTAAACTTCTTGATTCTAAAAATAATGATGAAAAAACAGACCCAAGCAAAAACATGTTTAAAATGTAAATTGATGTTCTGATTGGATCAAACCCAATTAACCAGATTGAAATTGGCAAATGCCATAGTCCAAAAATGATTGAACTGATGAATATTCCTTTCATTTCGCCCATGCGAATTGACAATCTGTTAAGTAAATAACCGCGGAATAATAATTCTTCTGTAAAAAATTCAAGTATAAATAAGATTGAAAAATTTATTAATAAAAAAATTAGTAAATCATTTAACGATGAAATTGGTAATCCGCTATTAAAAGGATTTTTAATTTCACTTAACGATTGAATTTTTACAAATCCAGAAAAAATATTGATAATTGAGATAAATCCTAAAATTGAAATTGGCAGCAGAAATCCTTTTCCCAGACTAACCAAACCGCATTTTCTAAATCCAAGATTTTTTAATAAATCTCTGTGAATAAATTTTTGAAGAATAAAAACATTCAATCCCATAATAAGAACTAATATCTGACCTAAAAAACCCAATCCTAAAATGAACGCTGCGCAATTAATAAGTATGCAAATTATTAAATAGATAATTGGCAAATACATTTTATTCTCCGTAATATTTTAAAACTTCAATTAGCTTTAATGATAAATACTAACTAAAATAGATCTCAATTTGTTTAAGTAATTTCTTTTAGTTTTAGACTGAGTATTAAAAATAAAAGTTACATCTAAATTTTAATTTTTGCGAAGATGCTGATTAATTATTTTTATTAGAATTGTAAAAATTCTTATTAAACAATTACGTTTTTATTTTATAAAAAAAATGAGAAGACTATGAAAAATATTTTAACAAGTTTGATTTTGGCATTTTCATTATCAGTAAATATTTTTTCTCAAATAGATTCAGTTAATTTATTTAAGCTAAATATTGAAAGTGCTGAAAAATTAATAGATCTTAATTTTACCGACGCTGAAAGAGATTCCGCACAAGACAATCTTAAATTTTATATAAAAAGTTATGATGTAATTCACAAAATAGATTTACCAAATAACATTCCGCCGGCAATTTTATTTAATCCCATTCCGGTGGGATATGTAAATAATGCAAAGCAAGAAAAAATTAAATTAGAAGATTATTCAAAAACTGTAATGCCAAAAAACATAGATGATTTGGCTTTTTACAGCATTGGTCAATTGGCATATCTAATAAAGACAAAAAAAATCACTTCAACAGAATTGACAAAATTTTATATCGCAAGATTGAAAAAGTATGATCCGATATTAAAATGTATAATTACTTTAACAGAAGATTTAGCGTTAAAACAAGCAGCTATTGCCGACAAAGAAATTGCGGATGGAAGATACCGAGGATTGCTTCATGGAATTCCTTACGGGGCAAAAGATCTTTTAGCGGTTAAAGGATACAAAACTACATGGGGAGCCTCACCTTATAAAGATCAAGTTATTGATGAAGACGCAACTGTAATAAAAAAACTGGAAGATGCTGGAGCGGTTCTCGTCGCAAAATTATCTATGGGAGCTTTAGCTTGGGGAGATGTTTGGTTTGGCGGAAAAACAAAAAATCCATGGGATATAACAGCCGGCTCAAGCGGCTCATCGGCTGGTTCAGCTTCCGCAACTTCGGCAGGACTTGTACCATTCGCGATTGGTACTGAAACGTATGGTTCAATTGTTTCTCCCTCAACTGTTTGCGGAGTTTCGGGATTACGCCCAACTTATGGAAGAGTAAGCAGAACAGGTGCAATGGCTTTATGCTGGTCGATGGATAAAATTGGTCCAATTTGCAGAAATACGGAAGATTTAGCAATTGTATTTAATGCAATTTATGGATCAGACGGAATAGATCAAACAATTTATAACTTTCCATTTAATTATGATCATAAAGTAAATTTGAAAGACTTAAAAATTGGTTATTTAAAAAGTGATTTTGATCAACAATATGCTTTTCATAAAAATGATTCTTTAACTCTTGATACATTGAGAAAATTAGGATCAAAATTAATTCCTATTGAATTGCCTGATATTCCGGTAGAAAACATTTCATTTATACTTTCCGCGGAAGCAGCTGCGGCGTTTGATGAATTAACAAGATCGAATAGAGATGATTTATTAGTCAGGCAAATTAAAAACGCATGGCCGAATGAATTTAGATCTGCCAGGTTTATTCCCGCTGTTGAATATATTAACGCGAACAGAGTAAGATTTTTATTGATTCAAAAAATGGCGGAACTAATGAATAACGTTGATTTATTTTTAGCTCCTTCGGATGAAGGGAACAGCTCGCTTCTCACAAATTTAAGCGGACATCCATGTGTGGTTGTCCCAAATGGATTTTCTGAAAAAGGAACTCCAACAAGCATTACTTTTATTGGGAAATTATTTGATGAAGGTACAATTATTTCAGTGGCTAAAAAATTTCAAGATGCAACGGATTTTCATCAGATGCATCCCAAAATCGATTAAAAAGTAATTATAAAAGAATGTAATCAATTTGCTTATTTGAAAGCTCAATAAATTTGGAATAATCTGCCGGACTGTATCTGTTTAAATAAAATAAGAGCATTCCGACAGAAAAATTTTTCAATATATTACTTTTAGTTTCAATGGATTCTTTTGAGAAAATATTATTTTCAACGCAGTAATTCCACTCATCTCCATAAAGCACATCAAGAAAATTATAAATCATTGTTAAAGTAGGTTTTTTATGACCCAAATCTCCCGTTTTTTCTAAATAAAACAATTCAAATATTCCGGGGTACTGAATAAAGTATTTGATATAAGACCTTGTAACCATTTTAATTTTTTCAATTCCGCGTGCGCTATTTTCCGTTTCAGAATTAACTATTTCCTGGCATTCCGATTGGAAATCTTTTATACATTCAAAAACAAGATCTTTTATATCTTTAAAATAATTATATAAAGTAGCGTATGAATAACCGGCTTCACGAGCAATATTTCTAACATTTACTGCCTTTAATCCTTCACCTTTTAATATTTTTTTTGTAGAATCAATGAAGTATCCCTTCATTCTTTCTTCTTGAATTTTTTTGTTTTCAGTTGTCATAGTTCAATATATTATCCATGTTAAAATTATTAACAACGTTAATATATTGAAAAATTACAAAAATCAAAAGGAAAATTATTATAATGCTATTTTGTTAAAATATATCCGTTAACTTTAGATAAATTGTGAGCAGATAATCCTTTTTCAATTGCCATTGAATATTTATTTTGAGCTTCAGAAATTGCAACTTTACCTTTTAATGTCTCATCCAGCGTTCCATCGGAATTATCATCAATAAATACGGAGATCTCGCCGATACCTGAGTGAAAATTATCTTTAATGGAAAATTGATTAAAGTTGTTTCCTTTTACCGAAGAAAAACTCTTTATTTCATATGATCTGTTTCCCTCGCTAAAACTAAAAGTTTTATTGCCCATATCAATTTCATTGACTTTTCCCTGCTTTGCCAGAACATCAAGACAATAATCATAAATGGCTTGAGCTTTAGAGATTTCAATATTGCCGTTTATAACTTCATCAATTATCCTATCTTGATTCATGTCGGATGCAATAAAATTTGGACCTATAATTTGATTACAGGAACGCGGATTTTTTGGGCAATAAGCTGATCTTAATAGGTAATTTTCACCGTTATAGTTGAATTTAAATTCTGAAACTCTTAAATCAGCTGTACTTGAACAATTGAAAATAGTAAAACTCAAAATTGAAAGTATTATTGCGGAAATACTTCTTGATTGATTTACGATTTGTTTTTTTAATGTTTTCATCGTCTCATCTCCTACTTAGTATTTATTCAAAATGGAGAATAAGAAATTGTTTCTACGTAATAATTAAACAGATTGGCAATAAAAAGCAAGAGTTTTATGTCTTTTTATTGAATTATTTTCAAAATTTATTGAAGTATAATCTCTTTGGAATAATAAGCAAATGCTGAAAAATAACCGAACGCGTTGTTATTCCAGTTTGTTTCCGGATTTGCTGGAGCGGCTGACCCAAAAGGTCCGCTTCGAGAATTTGCTCTGGCATTTCTTAAAGTTTTAAAATATGTATGTGATTTTTGATCAATTGTATTTAATTCCACTAAAATTTTATCTCCTGAATTAAATTCTTCATCGTTAAAATTAAAGAAGAAAAAATCAATATTATTTCCGTTAGTTAATCTGTCATCGTAAAGGAAAATCCCGTCAAGTTTTTCGCTGTTTTTGTAAATCACAAATCTTATAAAATCCTTTCTATCCGGGTTGTCTTTAAAATGTACGTGCAGTTCGAGATATTTTTTATCTTTATTAAACGGTCTCGTTTCCAGTTTGTATGAAAGGCTATCAATCAAAATTGGTTTGGGAACTTGTGAAACCGCTGCATAATTTTTACCGCTGTAATCAACAACAATCCGGTATTCATTTTCCGGAACGGCTAAAAGATTTTCGTTAAAATAATTTCCGGGAGAAATTTCATTTAATATATATTCCTCTGTGTTATTAACGACAATTTTTACTTCGGCATTGGAAATATTTATATAATTTCCCGGATTATAAAAATCCGTAGATTCAGTAATTTTAACAAAATTTTTTGAAATATCATTTGTAAGATTTGCTTCAATAACAACTTGCGGATCACTTGAATTTAAATCGAGTTCTATAACTTCTTCGCAGCTTATTAACAGGGCAGCCATTAAAATTGAAATATATTTTTTCATATTAAAATCTAAAATTAAATGTTATTGATGGAACAATTGAGAATAATGCTAATTTAACGGCTTGAGTTTTATTCGGGTCATTTTCATCTTCTTTAAATGTAATGCGAAATGCATTTTGTCTTGCGTAAACATTATAAGCGGAAAATGTCAAACTCATTTCTTTTTCGTTTGATCTGTTGAAATAATAAGTCGCGCCCAAATCCATACGATGGTAATCAGGCATTCTATAACCATTTCTTTCAGTGTAGAGATTAATAGTTTGTCCGTCAATTTGATATTTACCGCTTGGAAAAGTCGCAGCGATTCCTGTATAATAAACCCAATTTGCGGATAATGACCAATTTTCATTTAAATTATAAATTCCAACTAAAGCAATATCATGTGTCTTGTCCTGCCTTGCCGGAAAACTTTTTCCGTTATTGATTTTATCAAATTTTCTTTCGGTTGCCGATAACGTATAACTTAACCATCCGGTAAAATTTCCGATTTTCTTTCCAATGTAAAATTCAGCGCCATATGACCATCCTTCACCAAAGACTAATTGAGATTCTATAAATTCATTTAGGAAAATATCGGCGCCGTTTTTATACTCAATCAAATTCTTCATATCTTTATAATAAATTTCAATTGAAGATTCATATGAGTTATTATCGAAGTTTTTAAAATATCCCAACGAAATTAAATTTGATTCTTCAGGTTTAATAATTGAAGTGCTTGGCTGCCAAATATCCAAAGGAGTGGAAGTGGAAGCCGTAGAAAGCAGGTGAATATTTTGTGTGTTTCTTGCGTATCCTAATTTGATTGAACTTGTTTCATCCAACAAATAATTTGCGGAAAATCTTGGTTCCAAAAAATTATATGTTTTTATCAATTCGCCGTCACTGTAGATTTTAGTATTTAATAAATTTCCGTCTTCGTTAAAAGAATATACTTTTCCGCTGCCTATCAAATTGAAAGTTGAATATCGAATTCCATAATTAAATTTTAATACGTCGGAAAAACTCCATTCATGTCCAAAATATAAATTAAACTCTAAGGCAAAATTGTCATCAATTTTTTTTGAATTAAAATTAGTATTTCCGGTTACAGAAATTTCACCGGGAAGAAAAGTGTGATAAATAGCGTTCAATCCGAATTTGAAAGTATTTTTTGAGTTAAAATAGTATTGAAAATCCTGCAGAAAATTTATATCTCTAATACCGGAACTTACAGTTGTGGATTGATCGCTATCTTCAATGTTAATATCATAATTATAATCACTGTAAATTAAAGTAGAATTTGAAAATAATTTTTCATTAAAAATATGATTCCATCTTAATGTAGCAGTAGTGTTTCCCCAATCAAAACCAAATTCATTGTTAAAGCTAAATATATCTCTTCCATTGTAACCGGAAAGATAAATGCGATCAGATTCGCCAAGCATATAATTAATCTTCCCGTTAAAATCATAAAAGTACAATGCGGATTTTTTCAGCTGATCATCACCAAAGAGCGGAAAAAACAGATCGGCGTAAGTTCTTCTTCCGGCAAATATAAAAGAACCGGTATTTTCTTTAATTGGCCCTTCAACTGTAAGTCTTGAAGAAATTAATCCAATACCACCATAAGCCGAATAATTTTTCAAGCTTCCGTCTTTCATTGAAATATCAAGTACGGAACTTAATCTTCCGCCGTATTCAGGTCCGCCGATTCCTTTTATAATTTTTGCGCTTTTAATCGCGTCTGAATTAAAGACTGAAAAAAATCCCATTAAATGTGAAGCGTTATAAACGGGTGCTTCATCAAGAATAATTAAATTCTGATCAGCGGAACCTCCGCGGACAATAAATCCGCTGTTTCCTTCTCCCGCAGATGAAACTCCGGGTAAAAGTTGAATAGTTTTTAAAATATCTTTTTCACCGAAAATTACGGGAACTTTTTCTATTTCTCTTGGCGCGATTTCAGTAGTTCCCATTTTGGTGGATTTAATATTTTCATCGGCTTTTTTATCTGAAACAATAACTTCTTCCAAATTAAAATCAGATCTTTTAAGTTGAACATTTTGTTTAATGTTATTAGTCAAATCAAACTTTAGTACTTGTTTTTCAAATCCTACAAAGCTAATCTCAACATTATATTTTCCGGATGGAATTGTAAGTGAGTAAAATCCGTATGAGTTTGAAGCGGTACCGGCATTTATTTCTTTTACAAAAATATTGGCGCCAATTAAAGTTTCACCGTTCGTAGCGTCATATACAAAGCCGCTAATTGTATATGAGTTATTTTGGCAATGAATTATTAAATTAGAAAAGAATAAAAAAACAGCAATAGTCAAAAGCTTAGGCAATATAACTCCGACAAAAATTTAAAAAAAATAAATTTTAAAGAATTTATAAATTTAATGTAAGAGTTGGTCATATATATTATTTTTAATTAAACTTTTTGTTAAGATATGTTGTCTTAAAAATGATTAAAAAAGTATAATTATAAAAGTCATTTTTTTTTGAACTATTTTAATTAAATAATATCAATAACATTAAAATAATAATATGAACTGACCTAAATGGAAATTAAATGAAATATATATTGACATTATTATTAGCTTCCGGTATTTTATTTGCAAAACCATCATATACCGGATATTCAGGTGCGCCGGGAAGTAAAGGAACTTGCGCGTCTTCATGTCACGGCAGCGGCAAGGGATCAATAATAATCAATGGTTTACCAACGGAATATGAACCGCAGAAAACTTATGATATAGTTGTAACATACAGCAGCGGAAATAAAATTTCGAATTTTAATCTTTCTTCACGAGTAGGCAGTTCAACTGTTGTTGCAGGAACATTTACGGCAAAAAGTAATTCATCATTGTATTCTATTAACGGTACAGAAAGTGGAATTCACGCAAGTTCCAACAATATTGATACGGCTAAATTTACATGGACGGCACCTGCCGAAGGAACGGGCAATGTTTCATTTTACCTGGCCGGAATGCAGGGCAGCACAAAAAGTGGAACCAACACTAAAATTGTAGCGGCGGTTTTGGAAAAAATTACAACAAATATTTCAAATAACGAAATTCCAAACGAATTAACACTTTACCAAAATTACCCTAATCCGTTTAACCCAACTACAATAATTAGTTTTTCAATTCCACGGGAATCAAATGTTACCATTGATGTTTTCAATTTATTAGGACAAAAAATTTTCACTTTAGTTGATGAAGTTAAAGAAAACGGAATTTATAAAATAATTTTTGACGGTTCAAATTTAGCGGCCGGCGCTTATATATATCGAATTCAAAACGAAGGCAAAGTATTTTCCAAGAAAATGTTATTAGTAAAGTAATTCAGTTTTATTGAATTTCAATTCTGTTCGCGTAACTTATTGATTTAACGATTAATAAAATGGACCCGGCGATAAGCAACGCCAGCAAAATAAAAATGGTATAAACTTCATCGATAAATGGAAAAAAATATAATAATACAGTTACTGATGAAAGCAAACAGCCAAATAAAAACATGTATCTTCCGGCTTTTTCATTTACTTCATACCAAACAGCTTCATTTTCCATTGTTTGGGGAAGTCGTATTCCATACCAATTATTAATCTTAATTTTTCGTTTTATCAATGGAATTGATAAAAGTATAAAGATTAATCCAGTTGCGAAAAATGTTATAAAGCTCGTTATCATATTTTAAAATAATATTAAAAAAGTACAAATAATTACAAATCTTTATTTGTAAAAATTCTTGTATAAAAATTGGTAAAAATATATTTTTAAATCAACAAATAGCCAAGAAAACAAACCGAATTATGATTGCCTAAAAATTAATTTTATTAAGCACAATGCTTATAAAATTACATCGAAAAACTTAGATAGAAAAATAACTATCATAATAGAAAACTATTAATTTTGGAGAAATCAGTAATGAATATTTACTCGCTTGGCATTAATGAGGAAGAACTTAATTTATATAAAAATGCGGAATTTAAATTAGCTCGAGTTATATCAGTAAATAGAGAAAGCTTTATAATCAACGACGGAACAAAAGAATATTTTGCAAAAGTGACAGGCAATCTTATGTTTTCGGCAGAAAGCAGTTTGGATTTTCCTACGGTAGGAGATTTTGTTTATTTTCAAAATTTTGATGAGGATTCGACTGCGATAATACACAAAGTTTTGGAACGAAAGACCTTGCTAACAAGAAAATCACCGGGCAAGAAAATAGAATTTCAATTAATTGCGGCAAATGTTGATTTTGCGATAATAATTCAATCTTTAGATAATGATTTTAATACAAATCGGCTTGAACGATATTTGATAATGGTGAATGAATTTAATATAAAACCCGTTATACTTTTAAGTAAATCTGATTTGCTTAATTCAAATGAAGTTGAAAAAATTTCAGATAAAGTAAAGAATGATAATCCGGAAATTCTAACATACGCGTTCAGCAGCTTTAATGATGATATAGAAAATTTACGCCAAATATTTCAGCCAAAGAAAACGTACTGCATCATCGGTTCTTCGGGAGTTGGAAAAACGACGTTTATAAACAAACTTTTGGGCGAAGATAAATTTCAAACAAATGAAGTAAGGAAAAGCGACAGCAAAGGAAAACACACAACAACGTCGCGTCAGCTTGTGATGTTAGAAAATGGCGCAATGATAATTGATACGCCTGGAATGCGTGAGCTTGGAAATATTTCAGCGAATGACGGAATAGAAAAAACTTTTGATGAAATTACAAGTCTAATGGAACAATGCCAATTTTCCGATTGTACACATACGGTTGAAAAGGGTTGTGCTATTCTTGAAGCGGTTAAAAACAATCAAATTTCAGAAAAAAGATACGGCAATTTTATGAAGTTAAGAAAAGAATCTCAATATTATGAACGCTCTTATGTTGAAAAAAGAAAACGTGATAAAGAGTTTGGTAAAATGATAAAATCGGTTTTAAAAGAACATAAAACAAGAAAAAGATAATATGAGAAATAATCCAATATACTTTGCGCTAATTTTCAGCGCAATAATATTAGCAATTGATTTTTATGTGTTTCGCGGAGTAAAGAAATTAATAATCGATTTAGGCAAATCGCAAAAAAAAATAATTAAAATTCTCTTTTGGGTTATTCCGGTAATTTTGATTGCCGGAATATTTTTGGTGCCGGCTCTTCAGGAAAGGATAAATCCCGCAGAATTTATTATTTACTTTCATTTTTTATCCGGTACTTTTATTTTGTTTTACATTCCCAAGTTAATATTTATCGGCTTTAATTTTATTGATGATATTTTTCGCTTATCGGTAAATTTTATTTCCAAAATAAAAAAGCAAAATCCGGAAGAAGTCAATTCGCAAAAAATTTCAAGAAGTAAGTTTTTAACGCAAGTTGGAATAATTACAGCAGGTATACCGTTTGTGTCTTTGATTTACGGAATTGGCTGGGGAAGATTTAATATAACCGTTAGAAATGAAAAAATATTTTCCTCAAAAATCCCCAAAAATTTTAACGGATTGAAAATCGTTCAGCTTTCCGATTTTCATATCGGCAGCATGTTAAATCAAAAAGATTTCGTTGAAGAAATTGTCCAAAGTGTAAATTCTTTAAACCCAGATCTGTTTTTATTTACGGGAGATATGGTAAATAATATCTCTGAAGAAATGGATAGTTTTTTAGAAATATTATCCAAATTAAAAGCAAAATATGGCAAGTATTCAATCTTGGGAAATCATGATTACGGCGAATATTTTCAGTGGAAATCGGAAATGGATAGACTTAATAATTTGGAAAGACTTAAACAGTTGCAGAAAAATATTGGCTTGGATTTACTGCTGAATGAAAATAGAAAAATTGAAATATTGGGTGAATCAATTGAATTGATGGGTGTTGAAAATTGGGGATTGCCGCCGTTTCCTCAATACGGCAATTTGAAAAAAGCGATGGAAAATGTTGATGAGAATAAATTTAAAATATTAATGTCGCATGATCCAACACATTGGGATGAACAGGTTTTAGGCTATACAAATATTGATCTTACACTTTCTGGACATACGCATGGTGCACAATTTGGAATTGAAATTCCCGGATGGAGATGGAGTCCGGTAAATATGCGTTATAAACGCTGGGGCGGAATTTATTCTGAAAATGAGCAACAACTTTATGTAAATACCGGAATTGGATATATTGGTTTTCCGGGAAGAGTCGGTATGCCACCCGAAATTACGGTGATAGAGTTGAATTCTAAAATTTCTTAATATTTCTGTACACTAAAATCAAAATCATCGGTATAAATTTCCTGACAGAATGCAACACAATATGAATATGTCATTTTTCCTTCAAATTCATTATTCGCAAAATTAAAGGTGCCGAATTCTTGTCCGTCATAAATAATTGAAAGATTATTTCCCGAAATATTTCCTTTAATATAAAGCGGAGACGGTTCGGGAAGATAACCCGCTCCATCTGTACATTCTGAATTAATGATCTTAAAATCATGACTTTTATATGTCATTACAATATCAACAATATTTGGATCTTTTGTTTCTTTTACTTCCCAAATTACATCCCATTCTATTGTTGCTACATCGGTTAACTCAAATGTGCAGAAATCCGTTTTAATTTTAACCAATACCGGTTTCGTTGATTTGTATTTCCCTAAAAATTTACTTACCGGACTACTGACACTATTTTCATCTTCCGAGCAGCCTGAAATAATTAACAAAACAGTTAAAAGTAGTTTAAGGAAGGTTAAGACTTTAGTTTTCATATTTAATCCAAGAGATTCAAATAATTCAGATCATTAAGAATGTAAGATTCTAAAAATATTTTAGCACCTAATTATCGCATTTAAATAATTGAGATTAAGTTATTGGTTAACTTTTTTATAAAGTTATTTGGTATGCTAAATGAAATTTGTTTAAATGTAGTCACCTTTAACCTGGTGACCACAATTGGACTTAATTAAATCTTTCCGGATTATAATCGTCAATATTTATGGAAGTTTTTTGATTTGATATTATCTCTGAAATTAATTTTCCGGTTGCGGGGCCCAAACTCATTCCCAGCATAGCATGGCCGGCGGCAATAAATAAATTTCCATACTTATTACTTTTGCCAATGTATGGAAGACCGTCCGGTGAACAAGG
Source organism: Ignavibacteriota bacterium (assembly GCA_016713565.1). Classification (NCBI taxonomy): domain Bacteria; kingdom Pseudomonadati; phylum Ignavibacteriota; species Ignavibacteriota bacterium. The sequence goes on along the minus strand of JADJOX010000007.1, from coordinate 1,246,496 downwards.
TCTTAATCCATGCCAAATATTGTCTTCCTCCGGCATTTCAAATTTCAATTCGGGATAATATTTTATAAACGAATCCAGCATGTTTTTTACTCTGCTCGTTCTAACTTTATGGTTAATCAAATCGATTTCCATATTACCGCCGATTCTTAAAAATCCGTTCATCGGTGTTACCGCGACTCTTTCATCAACCAAAATTGAGGGATATGTAGGAAAATTATTTCTCGTTTCCACATTAAAACTATAGCCTTTGCCGGGCATAAGCGGAATATTGACCTTTAATTTTTTCAACAATTCTGCAGTCCAAACGCCGGAAGCAAATAAAAAAGAATCGGCTTCGTATGTATCTTTACTTCCGCCAATGCTTCTTATGTGTTTGCTGGAAAATTTTATTTTTCTAATTACTTCGTTTGAAACTAAATTAACATTTTTAGATTTCAGATTTTCCACTAAAGATTTAATCAGATAATTTGGAGTAAAATGAGAATCACAATAATAAATAACTCCACCATTTACATCATATTTACAATGCGGATCCAAGTTTTGAATATCGCTTTTTGAAAGAATATTTGTTTCAATTCCATATTTGTTTGAAAGTTTAGCGAGCGCGATTTCCTCTTCGGCGGTTTTTTCATTTTTATAAAGCATAAGCAAACCTTTGGAAGTTAAACCAAATGAATTATTCAATTCTTCGGCAACTTCTTTATACAAATTGCTGCTCAAAAAAGAAATATCTCTCAATGGAACTATTGAATTATTAACGTGTGTTTTATTGGCGCTGCGTAAAAATTTAAAACACCAAGAAATGAAATCTTTATTCAACCTTGGGTAAAAAGAAAGAGGAGATTTTGAATTGAACATCCATTTTACGGCTTTGGGAATCATGCTTGGTGAAGCAAGCGGTATAATATGACTTGGAACAACAAATCCGGCGTTACCATGCGAGCAGCCATTGTCGAAATCATATTCATCGATTATTGTTACATCAAAGTTTAACTTGTTAAGATAATAAGCTGAGAAAAGTCCCGAAACACCGCCGCCGACAATTACAACTTTTTTCATAATTCTATATTCCTAAATTACTTGAAATCCGTGTGAATATGGATCATCGTCATCAATAATAATAGTATTAAAACCTGTTATTTTTGCCCAGCCTGCGATGCTTGGAATTATTGCGTTAAAATCTCCAACCTTTGCTTCGGCTTCAACTCTTCCGGTAAAAGTTGAACCGATAATACTTTCGTGAATAAATTTATCGCCGACTTTTAGTTTACCTTTGGAATACCATTGAGCCATTCTTGCCGAAGTTCCGGTTCCGCATGGCGAACGGTCAATTGCCTTATCTCCGTAAAACACAGCGTTCCGCGCGGTTGATTCCGGGGAAATTGTTTTTCCGGTCCATTGAATATGGCTGACTCCGGAAATCAATTCATTCTCGGGATGTTTGAATGAGTATCTTTTATTAATTTCTTTTCTGATTTCCCTGCTGAAGTTTATAAGCTGATCCGCGGAATAATTTTCCAAACCGCTGAAGTTTTGCTGCGGATCAATTATTGCGTAAAAATTTCCGCCGTATGAAACATCGAATGTTAATGTGCCAAGCGCGGCACTTGTAATTGAAAGATTTTCAGCTGCTAAAAATGAGGCAACATTTGTAAGTTTAACAGATTTAACTTTTTCTCCTTCCTGATTGTAATCGACTAGAACCAATCCAGCCGGAGTTTCCAATCTTACTTTTCCCTTTACTTTAGGATTTATCAGTCCATGTTCAATTGCGATAGTTATCATCCCAATTGTTCCATGTCCGCACATAGGCAAGCAGCCGCTTGTCTCAATGAACAAAACACTTATGTCATTTTCCGGATTTGAAGGCGGATATAAAATACTTCCCGACATCATATCGTGACCTCGCGGTTCAAACATTAAACCTTTTCTGATCCAATCAAATTCTTTCATAAAGTGAAGCCGCTTTTCAAAAATTGTTTCACCGTTTAACAAAGGACCGCCGCCGGCAACAATTCGAACGGGATTTCCACAAGTGTGTCCGTCAATACAAAAGAAAGTATTTTTTGCCATAATTAAATTTTACTTTGTGAAAAATTATTATTTATCAATCGCCAAATATTTAAAGGGTTTTCATTTTTCAACTCATCCGGCAATAACTCATTTGGAAAATCTTGATAACAAACCGGGCGAGTAAATCTTTTTATCGCGTCGGTTCCAACTGAGGTAAATCTGGCATCGGTTGTTGCCGGAAATGGTCCGCCGTGCTGCATTGAAGAACACACTTCAACGCCGGTCGGAACGCCATTGAAAATAATTCGTCCTACTTTATCTTTTATAATTTCAACCAAATGAATATTTTCCAAAAGTTCATTTTTTTCGGCAATGAATGTTGAAGTTAACTGACCGGTTAATTTTTTTGCCGCCGCTTTCATTTCATCCATATTTTTACATATTACAATTAAAGAAAATGGACCAAAAACTTCTTCATGCAAATTTGGATTATTTATAAAATTATCAGCGCCGGTTGAAATTAAAGTCGGGTTTCCAAGTTTAGAATCATTTGAGGAATTAGCTTCAATCATTATACCTTTTTCTTCAAGCATTTTTTTTCTTTTGGAATTGTAATTTTGGGCAATTCCCTTATTCAGCATTTTATTTGCGGGACTTTCATTTATTTTCTTGGCTAATTCTTCAATAAATAATTTTAAGTTTGGATTTTCAAGAATAATTACTAAACCCGGGTTTGTACAAAATTGACCGGCACCCAATGTTATTGAAGCGGCAAGATTTGCGGCAACATTTTCTAGATCGGTATTTAGTTTATTCGGTAATACAAAAACCGGATTTGTGCTTCCCATTTCGGCAAAAACAGGAATTGGCTCCTCGCGTTTATTGGCAATATCAAATAATGATTTACCTCCGTTAAATGATCCTGTAAAAGCAACAGCTTTAATTTCCTTGTGATTTACTAATTTTGTCCCAATCTCAAAATCCGAATCATTAATTAAAGAAAAAACTCCATTTGGGATTTCATTTTTTTCTGCCGCTTTAATAACTGCGGACGCTACAAGCTCACTTGTTCCGGGATGCGAAGGATGCGACTTAACAATTACGGAACAACCTGCAGCCAACGCGGATGCTGTGTCGCCACCGGCAGTAGAAAATGCCAATGGAAAGTTGCTCGCGCCGAAAACTGCAACAGGTCCAATTGCTTCTCGCATTTTTCTAATATCGGATTTTGGCAATGGCTGACGATCCGGCAAGGCCGTATCTATTGCAGCCTCAACCCAAGAACCATCTTTAAGCAGCTGAGCAAACATTTTAAGCTGACTTACAGTTCTTCCTCGTTCACCTATTATTCTGGCTTCGGGCAAGGCTGTTTCCAAAGATGCTCTTTTAATTAATTCATCACCTAGATTTAAAATTTCATCAGCAATACTTTCCAAAAATTCCGCCTTTTTTGCTCCGGGAATTTTTTTGTACTTATGAAATGCGTATTTAGCAAGCTCAACCGCGGAATTTAATTCTTCTTCAGTTGCGCAATAAAAAACTTCTTTAAGCATTTCAAAATTATTTGGATTATACGCGTTAAAAGTTTTACCGCCTAAATTTGATAATTTATTTCCAATATAATTTTTACCTGTTATCATTTTTTAATTCTCTATTTTTATACTCAAATAATCCGGCAGTACCGGTTTATCTTTCAAAGCGTTTTCTATAATGTTTCTTACTTTTTCCCTTTCGGTTCCATTAAGCGGCAGTCTTGGTGCTCTTACAAATTCAGAGCCAATTCCGGTATAGGTTTCAGCCAATTTAATATTTTGCACTAATTTTGTATTTATATCCAATTCAAGTAAAGGTAAAAACCACCTCGCGATTTCTACGGCTTCATTAATTCTTCCGGATTTCACTAATCTGTAAATGGCAACAGTTTCCTTGGGAAAAGCACAAACCAATCCGGCAACCCAGCCGTCGGCACCCAGCGCAAGACATTCCAATGCAATAGTATCAACACCGCATAATATTTTAAATCTTTTCCCAAATTTATTTATCATTCGCGTAACATTGGTTACATCTCTTGTTGATTCTTTTACGGCATTTATATTTTCAAATTCTTCAAGCTGTTCAAACATTTCTAAAGTAACCGGAATTTTATAATCTATGGGATTATTATAGATCATAATTGGGAGCGAAGTTGATCCCGCGATTGATTTAAAATATTCAACAGTTTCAAAACTGTCAGCGGTATAACGCATTGGAGGAAGAAGCATAAATCCGTGTACGCCTTTATTTTCGGCTTCTTTTACTATTCGAATCGCTTCTTTAGTTGATTGTTCGGCGATATTTAAGATCACCGGAATTTTATCTTTGGTAATTTTTAATGTCTCTTTAACGAGTTCAAATTTTTCATCATTTGTTAAAGTAGATGCTTCTCCCAAGCTTCCCGCCAAAACAATTCCGTCTATTCCGGCTTCAATTTGAAATTCTAAATTTTTGGAAAATAATTCCAAATCCAATGAATCATCTTTTGTAAATTTAGTCGTTATTGCAGGATAAACTCCATTCCAATTAACTTGCATTATTCACCTTCAATTTTTTAATAGTAAAAATTAGCATTTATTGAATAAAATATTTCAATCATTTTTAGCGAATAATAATATTATATTATCTAAAATATTAATATATTTTAATAAATTCCGATAGAATAGTATAAACAATGAAAGCGCTATCATTTAAAATTCCAAAGTCCGATGAACAATCAATTCGAGTTCAAATTGATAAACAGCCATATTTTTATGACAATTTCCATTATCATCCCGAAATACAAATTTCTTATATTCTTGAAGGAAGCGGAACAAGGATAATTGGCAACAGTATAGGGAAATTCAACAAAGATGAAATTTATATTATCGGATCAAGCATTCCGCATATTTTTAAATCCGATAAAATTTATTACTCCAGGAAGCGTTCACTTATTTCCTATTCAATTTCAATTTACTTTTCTGAAGTTTCTTTTGGTGAAAAATTTTTCAAATTACCGGAGACAAAAAGATTAACCGATTTTTTGATAAACTCAAAAAAAATTATTTGTATTAAGCCAAAGGATAGCGATCAGATCAAATCGGAATTTCAAAAAATTTCAGAATCGGAAGGATTGGAAAAGTTTCTACTTTTCCTTAAAATATTGGAGCGGTTATCAAAAGACAGATCGGCTAAATTATTAAGCAAAACCTTTTATGAATTGAGAAATACTGAAAAGAACGGAAAGCGCATAAATGATGTTTATGATTTTGTAATTAATAATTACAACAGAAATTTAACTTTAAGCGAAGCATCAAAAATTGCAAATCTTTCCGTTACCGCATTCTGCAGATTTTTTAAGGAAAGAACAAGAAAATCGTTTACGGAATTTGTTAATGAGGTGAGAGTCGGTGAAGCATGTAAACTATTGAACAATCAAGATTATTCAATATCTCAAATATGTTATGAAGTTGGCTTTAATAATGTTTCAAATTTTAACAGAAAGTTTAAAGAGATAACCAGTTTAACTCCCAAAAATTATCGTCAGGCATTTTATGAAAATAAAAACGAATAAATTTATTTTTTAAGTAAATATTTATATGTGATTTTCGGCGCCAAAAAAATACACAACAAAAAAAAAGCCCATGTTTTACCTTCAAATAAATTGTAATCCGCCATTAGTTTTTCAAATTGATGACCCATTACAAAATGACCGAAACCAAATTCAAATAAAATTGTAGCGGTAAACCAAAAAATTCCAATCTTGATCATATCGGATCGTTGATAGACTGCCTTTGTTTTTTTAAGAAAAATGTAAGTAATTCCAATTAAGTAAAAGAAAGCCAGCGGCAGAAGCAATGCTCTTGCTAAATTTCCATTCAATCCTGTAAACGGAATGAAAAAAAGCTCTCTGAATGCGCCAAAAAATATAGTAATAATTGCGAAAAGCAACCAGATAAAAATCGCTTGTATATAAATTTTCTTTATCATAATATTTTATAAATTATTTTCATTTCCAAACATTTGCAGTTGAATCATTTCCTATTACCGGAAACGAGCTTATCCTTAAACGCGCCGCTCCCATTGGGATAAGTTTTATATCTTCAATTGCTTCGCTTGACTTAACCGGACTATTCTGCAATTCACCCGCTAAACCGTATTCGTCTATTTTCCATGCTGGGATTCTTTTTCCTTTAGCTTTGATTATTATTGGAGATGAATCAATTGTAAAAGGAAAATTATCGGAAGGCCAATTTCTATTTTCGATAGTAAATGATTTTTCAATATTCGTTGAATCTAAAATTAATCCATAGTTCCAAGCTGAATTCGGATGAATTTCATAAGTAGGCCATTTTTCCACTTCGGCGGTTTTCTGCCATTTGGAATCTGATGTTGCGGTTTTATCGCTAATATTTTGGATATAGTTTTCTGCGATTTTTAACGAGAAGGTTAACGGACCGTAATCAACACTAATGCTGTTATGATTTTTCTCCCATGTTCTGATTGATAAATTTTTTGGTAATGTTAAAATTACCTTATCGCCGTTTTTCCAAACTTTATTTATTAGTAAAAATTTTCCGGCTTTTGGGATCTCTTGTAATTTTTGGTCATTTAAAGTCACTGATGGATTTTTGCACCATTGAGGTATTCTAAAATAAAGGGGGAACTCAACGTTATTTTCAGTAGAAATTTCAAAAATTAAATTCTCGTCGAAAGGATAATTTGTTGCACAATTTATTTTTATTTCATTTCCGTTTCCAACTTTTGCCGTAACCGTATTAGCCGAATAAAGCACCGCGGCAATTCCATTATCAGGCGTTGCCATCCACATATTTTCAATAAAGTACGGCAATCCTTGTCCGTGATTATGCTGACAGCATCTTGAACTGAACGGATTCATAAGTAAGAATGGTCCGCTGTTTTGAATTCCGGGAGAATGATTTTTATCATCATTCAAAATCATATTCGGACTAGTTATATATCTTAATGATTTAAAATCGGGCATAAATGCAGCGGGAAAAGTATTAAACAAAACGTCTTCAGTATGATCAGCCCAAAAAATATCACCCGTAATTCTGAGTAAATTTTCGTTTGAATTCATTTGTTCAACAATTCCGCAAGTTTCAATTCCTTGACGCGGGTCATCATAACCTGGTCGCGCATTTTCATCGGCGCCGTACATTCCGCCGGGTACTTGTCCAAAATGTTCTCTAATGATTTTAAAATTATCATAAGCCGCGTTAAGATCATTTTTGTTCTTACTGATAAGATAATATTCCGCGGGTTCTCTAAAGCATTGTGCGATATTTACATTATGCCAGTCAATCAAATCGCCATACCAGCTTGGCCAATCGATATTGTCTCTTTTACTTTTCCAATTTTTTATTTCTTCCAATCTATTGCCTCGTTTGTTCCAAGGTGCGGTAACTCTATGATTTTTTTCCGCAAGATCTAAAAGAAATTCATCACCCGTATGATTATAAAGCCATAAAATACTGTTTAAATTATCTCCTCCTCTAATTCTCTGCCAATAGTGAATTGCCGAAAGAAATTTTTCGTCTGGTAAACTAAATTGGTATTTGAAATATTTTGTCATTAAGTCAATTACACGTTGGTCATTGGTAAATTCATAATATGACTGCATGCAGTAAAGCATTATCATATTAGGCCAAAAGTCTTGCGTGCTGTCTTTTTCCGAAATTTTATACGGACCGAAATTACCATCCTCTCTTTGACTTTTAAATACAGCTTCAAACCAAATTTGTGATTCACTTAGCATCTTTTCGTTATTTAAAATAAATGCTGTTGCCGAATAACCTTTAAGCCAATATGGAACTTCTTCCCAGCCCCATTCGCCACTGCCGTTTTCTGAAAGCCATGCGTTATCTTCTTTTTGAAGCCATGCACTAATCTCGCTGAGGTTGCCTAATAATCCATCTGCTTGCCGCTGAAGACTTTCTTTGATCCAGCCGTTTGGTTTAACCGAACCAATTGGCAGTTTAATCAGAGAATTTGGAATTAACGGATTTTTATTATTAACGTAAAATTTGTTTACAGAAGTTGTATCAGGTAAATCAACATTCTTAACAATAATTTTGTTTTGTGAACAGCTTAATGAAAAAAATAAAATAGATAAAAAAATGAATGATTTGTTATTCATAATTAAGCCATATAATTTTTGGGAAAAAAATTACCTGATGAAGAAAAAATATTTTACAAAAATAAATTATTACATTGAATTGAGAAATATGAATTTGATAAAGAGATGTTATTTTTTTTTATTTGTTTTGGCAATTAAATTCTTAAAATATTCTTTATCAGTAGTTTTGGGTTTTATTCTTTCTTCTGCGGGAATTGCAAATTCAAATTTACGTGTTAATACACAACCTTTTCTTCCCGGCACACAATCAACATTAAGCTTATAGCAAAAGTTGTTTTCAGTATTTAAATGCGGACAAGAAAAAGAAGTCATGATATTATCTTAATTATTAATTTTAAAAAAATAACTCATACTGAACATATTTGTTATCCAAATGAGATTTATAAATTAAGATATTAAAATTAATTCAGTATGACAAATTTTACATTAAAATTATTTTATTCGGCATGTATTCCAGATTGTCTGCCTTTGCTTCTTTCAATTGATTGCAGAGCTAAATAATTTTGACCGAATTTTTCCAAGTTTTCAGTTTCAGTGTCGTATTGATCATAATGTCTTTCTTCATCGGCGACTAATGATTCAAAAATTTGTTTTGTCGCAGAATCCGCGTTTTTAGAACTTTCGTTAGCCCAAATATTATAATCTCTTGCGCTTTCAAATTCCATTTTTGCAGCATGTTTCAACATATCTTTTACTTCTTTAATTTTTTGAACCTCGGTTGATGGTTTCATTTCAACATCACCTTTTAAGAATAAAATTCTATCGGCGCACTTTTCAACGTGTCCCATTTCTTCAATGGCTGTTCTTCTAAATAATCCTGCTAACAGATCATAACCTTGATCATCGCAATGAAAATGAAAATACATATATTGATGAATAGCGTAAAGCTCATCGGCAATAGCTTTGTTTAATAATTCAATGCTTTTTTCGTGCATAACTGCTCCTCTTAAATGTTAATAAATTAAAATTAATATTAATATCACAAAAGTGGAAATAATTATTCACATTATGACTTATTTCATTTAGGAATTAACTTTCTTTAAATTTGTAAAAATAATTTTAAAGAATTTATGAGCAGCGTAAAACAAGAATTAAAAGAAGAGCGAAGTAAAAGACTATTAAAGTTTTTAACCGATTACATTTATAACGTTCTGATTGAAAACGGCGAAGTAATTGAAACCTTTCATGGACCCGGATGTTATGCTGTTACCGGTTACAAATCATCAGACTATATGAAAGATCCTGAGCTATGGTATAATATGGTTCACGATGAAGATAAACATAAAGTCTTGGAGCAATCACAAAAGGCTTTAAAAGGTGAAAATGTTCTGCCTTTGGAACACAGAATAATTCATAGAGACGGATCAACACGCTGGGTTAAAAACAGCATTGTTCTTCAAAAAGATGAAAAAGGCAACGTTATTTCTTATGATGGAATTGTCAACGATATTACTAAACTAAAAGAATCGGAAGAGCAGAACAAAATAAAAAGTGAACAGCTTATACACGCTGATAAAATGGCGTCATTAGGAATTTTAGTTTCCGGAATTGCTCATGAAATTAACAATCCAAATAACTTTATAATGCTTAACATAAATTTGCTTAAAAAGATTTGGGAAGATGTTAAACCTATTCTTAACCAATATTATATTGAGAATGGAGATTTTGCATTAGGCGGAATGTCATACAAGAATTTTGTTGAAAAAATAGATAAATCTTATGATTCTATTTTATCGGGCTCCGAACGAATAAAAAAAATTATAGATAATCTTACAAATTACGCAAAATATCCTTCCATGGAATATAAAAAAATAAGCATAAATGAAGTTGTGGACGTAGCGGTAAGTATAACAAATAATTTTATTAGTAAATCAACAAACAATTTTACCATTAATTATTCCAAAGGATTTCCCTTGGTTTGGGGAAGCGCAAACAGACTTGAGCAGGTTGTAATAAATTTAATTAACAACGCATGCCAATCATTAACAAATAAAGATCAAAAAATTATTATAAATGTGTATGAGGAATTTAATAAAGTAATTATTGAAGTAATTGATGAAGGAGAAGGCATTGGTGAGAAAGATTTAAAATATATTTTTGATCCATTTTATACAACAAAAAGAGAAAAAGGCGGTACCGGACTGGGTTTATCGATTACGTATAATATTATAAAAAACCACAATGGTGAATTTAAGATTGAAAGCAGAAAAGGAAAAGGGACAAAAGTTAAAATCTATTTTCCTATTTATTTAAGCGCTGAAGGAGAAAAATTATGACATCATTGTTAAATCCATCAAAACCAATTTTATTAGTTGATGACGAAGAACATTTTTTAACTTCCGCCGAATTAGTTTTAAACTCAAACAGATTCACCAATATTGAAAGCTGCGTTGAAAGCACAAAGGTTTTGGATTTGCTGAAATTAAAAGAATATTCATTAATTGCGCTTGATATTAATATGCCGAATATTTCGGGCAAAGAGCTTCTTCCTAAAATTCTTGAGAACTATCCCGAAATTCCTGTAATTATAATAACCGCAATAAATGATGTTGAGAGTGCCGTTGAATGTATGAAATTGGGAGCATTTGATTATTTGGTAAAGCCAATTGACGACGAAAGGTTTATTACTTCAGTTAAGCGCGGGCTGTACTTTTCAAATGTAAGAAATGAGAACTTACGATTAAAAGAATCATTGTTCAAAGACAAATTGGAATTTCCTCAAGCATTTTCAGAGATAATAACAAACAGTACAAAAATGATATCGATATTTAAATATATTGAAGCGATATCCAGGACCAATCTGCCGGTTTTAGTTACAGGCGAGACCGGAGTGGGGAAAGAATTAATTGCAAAAGCAATCCATAAAATTAGCGGAAGAGAAGGCGAAATGGTTTCGCTTAATGTTGCCGGAGTTGATGATAATCTTTTTTCGGATACTTTATTTGGACATAAAAAAGGCGCGTTTACCGGCGCCGAAAAAGATAGAAAGGGACTAATAGAACACGCGGAAAACGGAAGTTTATTTTTAGATGAAATCGGCGACCTAAGCATCGAATCGCAAGTTAAGCTTTTGCGTTTGCTTCAAGACGGAAAATATTATCCTTTGGGATCAGACGTTGCAAAACTTTCAAATGCAAGAATTATAGTAGCTACTCACAAAGATTTAGACAGAATGAAAGATGATGATACTTTTAGAAAAGATTTGTATTACAGATTGAAAGCACATCATGTTCATATTCCGCCGTTGCGCGAAAGAAAAGAAGATATTCCCATTTTAATAAGTCATTTTTTAACAACCGCATCAAATACGCTTAATAAAAAAAGGCCGGCATCGCCAAAACAGCTTTACACAATTTTAACAAATTATTCTTTCCCTGGAAATGTAAGGGAATTGGAAGGAATTATTTTTGATGCCGTGAGCCGACATTCTTCCGGAATTCTGTCCCTTGAAAGCATAAGAGATAAAACAATCGGTACAGAAGATGATATCGCGTCAAATAATGTTAAAAGCGTTAATGAAAATTTTTCAGATTCAATTATTTTCACGTCGCAGTTTCCTACATTTAGAAACGCGGAATTGCTGATGATCAAAGAAGCACTTAAACGATCGGATAATAATCAGACAATTGCGGCGCAGCTTTTGGGAATTACAAGACGCGCGCTTAATAACCGAATTCAAAGATTAAAAGAAAAGGATACCGATATTTTTGAATAGAAATCAAATGATAATTATAAAGCTGTTTTTATAATATTCTACATGCCACAAAAACGTAAAAGCAACATTTCTTCCTAAAAGCATAACTAATTGTATTACAATTCTTTAGACGATGGGTTTTAAAGTAACGGCAAATTTGTGGCACCTATTTTAATTCCTTTAAATCCGTCTTATTTCGTATAAGTAATTGTAATTAAAACATTTCCGCCGTCATTTTATTTTTGGTATACCAATTGAATGAGTAAAGTTAAAAAAAAACCGAAAGGAGATTCAAAATGAAATCAATAAAAAACTTAATAATGCTCAGTTTAGTATTATTATTTTCGCTTAATCTTAATGCTCAATCAATAAATAAAAAATCACTAAGCGAATTAACTAAAATTGTAACTCAAAACTTAAAAAGCTCTAGTGAAGGCGTTGCTGAGTCTTCAATATTTGTTAGTTTACAATTTAAAAACAGATATCCGAAAGCAGATAATAAAATAATTGTAGATGCATTAAATGATTTGGCATCAAATTCAAATAACGCAAAAATCAGCTATAAAGCTCAATTGGCAAAAATATATTTTGAGAATCCTGAATTGTTTAAAGATGTTAAAGTAAATACAATTTTTGATGATCAAAAAGTTTTTGAGCAAATTTCTGAGAAATTAAATAGCGTGGTTCTTGCCTCAGAATTTTAATTGATGAAATTAAATAGTTAAAATTGTTTTTTTTGAAAACTTAATAACAATTGGATTTTGGGTATCATCATTATTTATTGCGACGTCTGAAATTTCAATTGGATTATAAATAGATAGGTACATTTCATGCCCCGGAATGTACCTTTTTTTATAAAGTTCAATTACTTTATCTTCTCCTCCAAATAAATTACTGTCTCTTTCTATTGCCCGCCTCATTGTATTTTCAAACGATGCTTCAATATAAATTTTAAAATCCCAATAATGCAAAAGTTCATTTTTAAATAAAAATATTCCATCAAAAATTAAAATTGAATCTATGTCGGCTTTTTTTGAATCAGCATTTGTAGCTTTATTAATTTTAAAATTGTACGTCGATTCTTTATATTCCAAATTTCCATTATGACTAAGAGGATCAAGCAGATTTCTTTTTAAAGATTCATAATCGTGTGAATCCTCAAGATATCCTTTTGGTGAAAATTGACCCTGCCTTCTTCTAAATTCCGGCGGATGATGAAATCCGTCAATTGTTGAACGAATGACTTTTCTGTTTAGCATTATTATTGATTCAGCAAGTTCATTTGCAAAAGTAGTCTTGCCGGCATTTCCAGGTCCGTCAATTGCAACTTTTACAGGGTGATCAAATTTGATCTCACTGATAACTTCGGAAATATTTTTAATTAATTCCTTTCTGCCGTTTTTATTTTGCTGATTCATAATTGCCGATAATCAAATTTTATGCTGTAATTGTTTTATTTACTTTATTGTTTTTAAATACGATTAAAAAATAAACTAATACTAAAACTGATATAATGCCGGTAATAATAAATGTTACCGTAGAATTATATTTAAACCAAATAAAACCGGCAAATGTACTTGCTGCCAATGCGCAAATACTTTGAAACGCAGAGTAAGTTCCAACAGCCGTTGCGGCATCTTTTTTATCTACTATATTAGTAATCCATGCTTTTGAAATTCCTTCCGTTGCCGCCGCATAAATTCCGTATATAAAAAACATTAAAAAAAAGAAGTATAAATTATTATATAAAGCCATTCCAAAATAGACAATTGAAAAAGAAACAATTCCGAGCATGAAAATATTTTTAAGTCCAATTTTATCTGCTAAAATTCCCAATGGAAATGAAAAAACCGCGTAAACTAAATTATAAAAAATATAAATGCCTATAACTGCTTGGTCACTGTTTAATGACTCTTTTACTTTAAGCAGAAGGAAAACATCTGAGCTGTTAAAAAGGGCAAAAAATAATAATCCAACACTTAATTTTTTATAATTTTTGGGACTGTCTGACCAATAATTTATAAAGGAAAAAAAGGAAAGGTTTTTGTTAGCAGAGTTTTGAACTACTTTTTTTTCTTTCAATAAAAGTGTTGAGATAATTGCTAATACTCCTGGAATAAACGCGAGAAAAAATAATGTTGAGTAATTTTCAGGATAAAAATGTAAATATATTAAAGCTAAAAGCGGACCTAAAACCGCTCCTAAAGTATCCATAGATCTATGAAATCCGAAAACTTTTCCTTTTGTTTCTTTTGTCGCTTCGGCAGATAATATTGCGTCTCTAGCGCCGGTTCTTATTCCTTTTCCTAATCTGTCCAAAGTTCTTGTAAAGAAAACCCAAAAAGGATTTGTAAAAAATGCCAATAATGGTTTTGATATTGCGCTTAATGAATAACCTAATTGAACGAATGGAACTCTTTTACCGTAATGATCGGAGGCTTTTCCAAAATAACCTTTACTTAATCCCGCGGATGCTTCGGCAATTCCTTCTAGAATTCCGATAAGCAGAATTGAAAATCCAATTGATTTAAGATATATCGGCATAATCGGATACAGCATTTCGCTGGCGGTATCGGTAAATAAACTTACAACTGACAGTATCCAAACGGTCTTTGAAATATTTTTCATTGTTTCAATTCATCTATTAAATTTTGCAGATCAAGATGTTTAGTATACATTTCAATTGAACCATCGGAATTTTTAGGCCACAATTCCTTTGGTTTATCCCAATATAATTCAATTCCATTTCCATCAGGATCATCCAAATAAATTGCTTCCGAAACTCCGTGATCCGCGGCTCCGCTAATGGGATATTTTACTTCGATAAGTCTGCTGAAAATTTCCGCTAAATCTTTTCTTGTAGGATAAAGAATAGCAGCGTGATATAAACCTACTCCAAACTTTGATGCAGGCGGAGAATTTTTACTTTCCCAGGTATTTAAGCCAATATGATGATGATAACCGCCCGCGGAAATAAAAGCTGCTTGGTTTCCGTACATTGTAACTAATTCAAATCCTAAAATATCTATGTAAAATTTTAAAGATCTGTCGATATCCGAAACTTTTAAATGTATGTGTCCAATTCTGGTTTGATTTGGAATTTTATATTTGTCACTCATTTCTATAATTCCTCATAATATTCATAAGCATCAATAATATCTAGGTAAACTCCGTCAAATTCAGCGCTTAAAATTAAATCCAAATATGAATTTTGTTTTCCGTAAATAATATTTTTCCAATCGGAGTTCCAATATTTTACTTTGTAGTTTCCTTTCCAAGATGGATTTTCTTTATCAAGCCATTCCGGTTTATTTGAATTCCAGTTTGATTGCCAATAAAATCTATAATCTTCAGCTTCTCCAATGCTCATATAGCAAATTACTAAACGCTTTCCGCCATTCTGTTTAATTTTTAACCGATTTATTTCATCAGCGGTAAAAGAAATTTCATTGTGAAATAAATCCATTAACAATAAATCGTAATTTGTTTCATTAACCGCTGATATAAAATCTTGCTTGGCAGAATAATTTTCTGTGTTGATTAAATAAAGAAAATTTTTTGCTTGAGAAATTTTTGTTATGTCATTGGAATTTTCGTTGTAAGGTTTTTCCGGATAAGCCGGAATATTATTTAATTCACGGTTATCGGCGGCAAATGAAATGAATCCGTTTTGCTCATTTAGTTTATATGAATTATCCATTTTAGAATGTGTTGAACAATAATCAATCGCAAGTATTTCAACATTATTTTCTTCAAAAATATTACATAAATCGATTAAATAATTTTTATCATCTTCGGGAGTTTCAAAATTGTCTTCAACGTATCCGTAATAAAGATCTTCTCTGCCCGCAGCATCAATTACATCAAGGTATTCTAATATTGGTTCGTCTTCGGGTTCTCCGGTCGTTGTTACAAGTTCCTGCCCGTTTTGCGGAATAATATTAAATTCCGAATTTTTACTTTTGCATATTTACTAATTTCCGTAACAAAATTTCTCATTTCCTGACGATAATTTATATTTCCCGGAGTTAAATTTTCATCTTCTTTGCAGCTTATAATAAATAACAAGTTAAATGAAATTATTAAAATAATTGAAAGCATTACTTTCATTAGTTTTTTCTTTCACTTTTTGTGAATAATAAATAATCCCATGCGGATAAACTAAAACAATTTGCCTCAGTTAAAATATACTCTTTATCCGAAAATAATTCCGAATATTTTCCTTCAATATTATCCGATTGAATTTTTACTTTGACCGGCTTATTGCTAAAATTAATAATAGATATAATTTTATCATTATTCATTTCTCTATAAAATGAAATTACTTTATCGGATTTATCATTAAATATTCTAACCATTTCCCCGCCGTACTTACCATTCCACAATGCTCTATTTTTATGTTTCAATTCAAATAATTTTTTGTACAATTTTCCAATTTCGTGTTCTTTCCAATCAATGAGATCTTTATCAAAAAATTTAAGTGATTTAGAAAGTCCGGCTTCCTGTCCGCTGTAAATTAAAGGCATACCTTTTACAGTACACGTAAGTACAATTGCGGCATTAAGACCTTTTCCAAAATTTAAAAATTGATTACCGAACCATGAATTCTTATCGTGATTTTCTACAAACGTCATTCTGTATCCGTCATTTGGAAATGTATTAACATCGTGAGCTAAATATTCAACTATTCCATCGGCTCCTGTCTTATTTGTAAAAGAATCTTTCATCCTATCGTATAAACTCCACGAGTAAGTCATATCGAAAGCTTTTTTGTGCAAATCGCGCGATTCCCATTCTGCCAGCATAAAAACGGGTTTTATTTTTTCCAATTCATATCTCACATTTTCCCAAAATTCATTTGGAAGAAATCCCGCCACATCGCATCTGTAGCCGTCTATATTAGTTTCGTTTACCCAATAAATTAGCGCTTCAGTCATATATTTTCTAAGTTCGGGCTTATCATAATTAAAATCAATAATATCATCCCAATCAAACCAAGGCGTCGGCTGAAATTTTCCTAATTTATTTTTTGTGTACCAATCGGGATGTTCAACAGCCAATTTATTATCCCAAGCTGAATGATTAGCGACCCAATCAATAATTACATACATTCCCATTTTATGAATTTTGCTAACAAGTTTTTTAAAATCGTTTAGGTTTCCAAACTCGGGATTGATACTGTAATAATCCTTTACGGAATAATAACTTCCCAAAGTTCCTTTTCTGTTAACTTCACCTATTGGATTTACCGGCATTAACCAAAGTATATCAACGCCTAACCTTTTTAATCTCGGTAAATGTTTTTCAAAAGCCTTAAAGGTACCTTCTTTTGTATACTGCCTGATGTTTACTTCATAAATTACGGCGTTCTTGCTCCATTCGGGATGTTTAAGTTCTACGTAAGGTTTCGGTATGTAACATTTTTTAATTTTCGGCGACATGGATTTATAATCTTTAATTAGTGGTTATTCAATTTCAATATTGTATTTTGTTAATAATCCCAAAACATTATCCGATGAAAATTTTGCTTTTTCAATTCTGTTGGAATCGGGATCAATTATAAAATTATAAGATGTTCTAAAATCTGATTTTTCCAAAATCGTGTGATCAAAAACGGAATCTTTAAAATCGCAGTTATCAAATACAGAGTTTGTTAAATCCGCTTCTGAAAAATCCGCTTCGTGAATTATACATTTTATAAAAGTAGTCTTATGAAGTTTCATTTTGTAAAACGTTGATAAATTCAGCTGACAATCATCGAAACTGAAGGACAGCAAAAATTCATTGCAATTATCAAAGTGAAAACCCAATAATTTACAACCGATAAATTCTACTCTTTTAAACGATGTATCTATGTTTTTTACAGAACTGAGGTCACAATTTTTAAATTTACAATTAATAAAACTTGTGTGACTTATATCTGATTTTGAAAAATTACAATTTTGAAATGAACAGTTTTCGTACTCGCCTTTTTTGAATTTAACTTTTGAATAATCAATATTTTTGAAAATTTGGTTTTCCAGATATTCTAACTGCATTTGTTACTCAGAGAAATTTTTAATTATTTAAAAATAAAAAATAATTTTAAGCGGTTCTTTAATATTAAGAACAATTTTACGATTAAACTGAAATTAGAATTGGTAAATTTTATGTACTTGAAACAGTTTGTTCAATTACATTGGTTTATATTTACTTTGAAAATAAAATGAAATTAGATCGGTATCTTTTATCTGGAACAATTAGTACAAAATCATTTATAAATATTTTCACAAAATGAAAGAAAGTTGAATTTAAAGTTAAAAAAATCACCGTTCAGGTTATCTCTTATAATTGCGCTGTTAATCCATATAACAATTATAATAATTTTTAATTTTTTAATTATTGATGAAAATGAAGAATCAAGGTCAAAAAGTATATACCTTGAATTTAAAAAATATGTGAAGAAAGAAAATAAAGAAGATGTAAACCTGACAAAAGTAAAAAATAGTTTCGGAAATAATACAAATATTTTAAAGAACCCAAATCCAATTCTGATAGAAGAAAAATTTGAAGATGAAAATGCCGTTGTAATTATCGATTCGACAGTTTTTGCTCATAATGACACGGTTAAAAGATATACAAATATTATTGACTCAATTATTGTTAATTATCCCGATTTATACACATTCAAATCTTTACTAAAAGAAATGATCAGAAAAAATCCTATTGTAGAATCAGATACTGTAAAGGCTATAAAAGGATTGAAGAAATCTTTGATTGAATATTATAAAAACAAATACCCAACTCCGCTTTCTAAATTCGGCGAACAGAATTCAGGCATTCCGATTGATAAAATATTAGACTTTTTCAGCAAAGATGATACAACCGATATAAAAAAAATCAAAGAATATTTAGGCTTGGATAAGGATTAAATAATTTTAAAATGAAATGAAGGCATAGAAAAACTTCCGATGTCCATCTTAAAACCTTCACCGGAAGTATGGAAATAAAATCAATTTATTTAATTAACGTTGGTTATAGTATTTGAAACAGAAAAACTTTTATAAAGTGTTCCGCCGGAATAAGTCCCGGATTGATATAATCCGTTAGAAGAAGAACCTGTAGAACTTCCGCCTTTATAAATTGAGTAAGTTTTTCCCTTCTGCAAATCTGATGAAGAAAATACAACCGACTGAAATTTTTTAGTAGGCTGAAAAGTAAGAACATTGTTTCCGTCGCTGTCTTGAACATGAATTATGGTTGAGGCGGAAATTGAAGAATTAAACATAATTTTTACGCAATACTGCGTAGAACTTGAACTTGGCGCCTGTGTCATATTTGAATTACTTCCCGACGACGTTAAAAATCCACCGGAAATAATAAAAGTACCGTTATAATCAATCATAACTTCAGGCTGACTTGAAGGACCGTGAATAATTACGGTACCGGCGGTCATTTGCATATCTCCGTTACTGTCTAATCCATCTCCGTTACTTGGAATCAAAACTATGTAACCTCCATGAATATAAATACAACTATTGTCGTCAGTTTCAGTTCTCGAACCTGCAGAAGAATTAAAACTATCGTCAGTTGAAACTACAGTTATATTGCCACCATTTACATAAATATAATGACCTTCAACACCTTCGACCGAACTTAAAATATAGATAGTGCCGTCATTAATTATTACCGTATTGTCCGCGTGAATTCCGTCATCTTTTGAGGCAATAGAAAAAGTACCATTATTAATTGTTACCGAACCATTTGAGTGAACAGCATCGTCGGCTGAATTAATAGTTAAGTCTCCATTATCAATAACTACGCTTACCAAACCTTTAACGGCTTTTGAAGAAGTTTCGGTTGTGTTGGTTCCGGTTGTCTTTATATTTAGTGTGCCATCAGAAATCAATACATCTGTTGCTGCCGAAATTCCATCACCGAATGAAGTAATATTAATCGAACCGCCTTCTATTGAAATATAACCGCGTGTTGCGTCTTCGGTATTATCTGATTTTAATCCTTCTCCGTTGGAAGTAATTTTAACCGTTCCATCTTTAATAATTAAATAATCCTTTCCTCTTATTGCATCATCGACGGAAGTAATATTTATATTTCCGCTTTTAATAATTAATCCGTCTTCACTTGCAATAGCGTCGTTAAAATTTGCATTAACTGTTAAAGTTCCGTTTCCGTAAAATGTTAAATCATCATTACTGAAAATTGTTGAATTGGGTTCTTCGGTTTCCGCGTTAATATAAGTATAATTTGTACCGTCCGTCAAAGTATTAGTAGAATTATCCGAAAGAACAATTACGGTTTTGGAAGAATTCGCAATATAAATCGGCGAACTCGTTGAATTTGTTATATTAGCATTATTAAGAATCAATCTTACAATTTCATCCGAGTTTGCTGAGGAAGTTTTTTCAATTCCCGTTAAATCGCTATCGGCAATATCTATAATAATTTGACCGTTGCTTAATGTTCCGCTTAATTCATAATTTCCCAAAGCAGAAATAGTTAGAACACTTCCATTTATTGAAATTCCGGTTGAAGTTTCACTGGTAATTGAATTTCCGTTTAAGGTAATTTTTTTTACCGAGGCGGCATCCCAAATATAATCCGATGGATCTTCGTGTGATATTTTATTTTCGCTTATTATTTCCACAACGCTGTTTCCGCTGTCAGAGCTGTTAGTTATTTCTGAATCGTTTGTTTCGGTTGGAGTTTCGTTATTTTCACATTTTACTAAAATCAAAACTAAAATGAATAAAACAAAAACTTTTAAAATGATTTTAATAGACATATATTACCCGCATAATTTAATACTTTGACACTTGATAAATAATACTGGTTTAAACTGATTTTAGGGTAATTTTTTATACATTAAAATAACATTATTCAGCGGAATTTACATTTATACCGTTTTGCGGTATATACCATACATTATGTTCTAAATCAATTCCGCCGTTCATTAGATCTTGGATTACTCGGTCAACAATAAAAATTCCAATTTTTGCCATATTATTAAAGTTATCAATTCCATTATTAGGAAAGTTTTGTCTGGTTCTGTGAATATTATATTTATCGGAAAATTTACGGCTGAAAATTCTTTCTATTTCATTT
Organism: Ignavibacteriota bacterium; assembly: GCA_016713565.1. Classification (NCBI taxonomy): domain Bacteria; kingdom Pseudomonadati; phylum Ignavibacteriota; species Ignavibacteriota bacterium. Next base: position 1,225,515 of record JADJOX010000007.1, on the reverse strand, counting down.
TTTCCATTAATAAATCCTAAAAGTCCGCCCCAAGTTGAAGTCGGATTATCAGCGTCCCAGCCAGCAAGAACTCCAATTTTTATAGTTTCCTTATAATCGCCTTCTCCATAAAGAAGACTTATAATACTTGAGGCAAAATTTATACCCGCGGCGAAACAACCGTTGCATGTCATATTTCTTGACGTAATATCATAGCCGTCCATTTGATCAACTTGATACCGCTGATATACTTCATCTCTTACCTGTTCCCATGGAATATTTTCCATATATCTGCTTTTAACATAATCGTACATTTTTGCAGAATACGAATTTTCCGGCAGGCGTTTTCGTGCAATATCAGCCATCCATAGTATATTTTCTTTTGGTGATTTATTCTTATCATATAAAATGGAAAGAGAATGCATTATTACATAAAATTCGGATATCCACTCAGCATTTTTCCTTGCTGTAGTTTGAATGGGAAGGTTAGCTATTTTTAAGGCAATTTCCGGGTTTGAAGGCGCAAACAAACCGAAAATTTCTGTCGTAAGCTGTGCGTCTATCATATCGTAATCGGAATTATATAACGGATCGCCGGTTTGCGGTGGAATAAATCCATCTTTCATTAGATCATATGCTTTTTGGTTTGAAACCCAAAGAAAATTTTCTTCTTCCGATTTAATGTGTTTTAGCCAGCCTTCTTTTATTTGCTCACCTGTTAACATTCCGGTTTCATTTATAAAAAGTAAATATTGATACATATACTCTATATCCGTATCATCATCGGAGCCCCAAATTTCATTTTCGTCTCTAAAAACAAAATCAATTATTTTTGATGAATTGGTATCCATATCATCATTCCAAATATTCGGCAAATCAGGTTTACCCCAATTATCTCTTGTATAAAATGGTCCCGTTTTAATTTCACCAATATTCCCGATTTTATCCATTTCGGTAATTAAACCCGTCCAATTTGCAATTGATTGCCCAAGCCAAAATCCATATAATTTTTCGTAATATTCAGTGCGAGATATCTCAATATCATTTTCATTTGGGGTATATTTTTTATAATGGAAATTAGGGTTTACCAAATCTTTATTTTCAAAATTTTCAATTGTTTTGCATGATGTGACGAATAATATTGAAACAGCGGCAAAAATCTTAAAATATAATTCGGATCTGTAATACATAATGTACCTTTATAAAAATATATTGGAATTTAGATTGTGAATAAGTATTTAAAATAGTGATTAAAATAGAAAATAAATATAAATATTCATATGCGGGAATATTGAAACTCTCCCGCAAAAGCGGGAAAGTTCAATAAATTTAAGGAATGATTTATTCTTCGATTGTTGTTAAATCACCTTCCGGCAAACCTTGAGCGCGCGCTTTCAAAACTCTTCGCATTATTTTTCCGCTTCTTGTTTTCGGAAGTGAATCTACAAATGTAACGGAATCCGGTTTTGCAATTGGACCCATTTCATGTCCGACGTGATCTTTTAAATTTCTTTCAAGTTCGGCATCGCCTTTGAATCCGGCTTTTAAAATTACATAAGCATGAATTGCGTTTCCTTTTAATTCGTGAGGAAGTGCAATTGCGGCGGCTTCCGCAACTTTTGAATGGCTTACCAACGCGCTTTCAATTTCCGCGGTTCCCAAACGATAACCGCTTACTTTAATTACGTCGTCAATCCTGCCAATTATCCAGACATATCCATCTTCGTCAATTCTCGCCGAATCACCGGCTTTGTACCATCCTTGCTGTTCGTAATCTTTCCAGTATGTATCTTTAAATCTATCCGAATCGCCAAGAATTGTTCTAGCCATTCCGGGCCAAGGACTTTTAATAACAAGTTTTCCTTCTTCACCTGCCTTTACTGACTTACCTTTTTCATCAACTACCGCAATTTCAATTCCGAAAAATGGTTTTGTAGCTGAACCGGGTTTTAACGGAGTGATTGGAAGCGGCGTGATCATAAATCCGCCTGTTTCAGTTTGCCACCATGTATCCATAATAGGACATTTTTCATTTCCAATATTTGTATAATACCATTTCCATGCTTCGGGATTTATTGGTTCTCCAACTGAACCCAATAATCTTAATGAGCTTATATCATGTCGTTTTGACCATTGATTTCCAAATCTCATTAAACCTCTAATTGCGGTCGGCGATGTATAAAGTATTGTTACACCGTATTTCTCAATCATTTGCCACCATCTATTAGGATATGGATGATTTGGCGCGCCTTCATACATCATTATCGTTGATCCGTTTATAAGCGGACCGTAGACAATATAACTGTGACCGGTAATCCAGCCCGGATCTGCGGCACACCACCATCTGTCTTCTTCCTTAATATCAAAAACCATTTTGTGCGTTGTGGATGTGTAAACTGAATATCCGCCGTGAGTATGGACCAAACCTTTTGGCTTTCCGGTTGTTCCAGAAGTATACAAAATGAAAAGCATATCTTCCGCATCCATTACTTCCGTTTCACATTTATTATTTGAAATTGGAAGAGAAGCGAGATCATGATACCAGAAATCTCGGTCACTTTCCATATAAACTTCGTGGCCTGTTCTTTTTACCGTAATACAAGCTTCAATAGTGGGAGATCTGCCGATTGCTTCGTTAACAATTCCTTTAAGATCATTTACTTTGCCTCTTCTCCAGCCTCCGTCGGCAGTTACCAAAATTCTGCTTTGAGCGTCAGCGATTCTTTCAGCCAAAGCTTCAACACTAAATCCGCCGTATACAACACTATGGGCGGCACCAATTTTTGCGCAAGCCAGCATTGCAAAAACGAGTTCAGGAATTTGCGGCATATAGATTGTTACAATCTCGCCTTTTTGGGCTCCCATACTTTTCAATATGTTTGCAAATTTTGTAACTTCTCTGTTTAGTGCATGATATGAGAAAACTCTAACATCGCCGGGTTCTCCTTCCCAAACGATTGCTATTTTATTTTTACGCCAGGTCTTTAAGTGTCTGTCAATTGCATTTTGGATTATATTTGTTTTACCGCCAACGAACCATTTGTAAAACGGTTTGTTTTTATCATCAAGAACTTTATCCCATTTTTTATACCAATCTAAAGTTTCGGCTTGTTCAGCCCAAAATCCTTCACGGTCTTTTATTGATCGTTTATAAGTTTTTTCATATTCTTTTACATTTGCATTTTCTACGATTGAATCACTTGGGTAAAACACATTAGGATCATTAATGGTTTTTTCAATTTTATTCCCCATAAGCAATCTCCTATTTTTTACAAATTGAATTGATTATTATAATTACAGAAAGTAGTGGATATGAGATTTTAATTTACTCTATAAAATTTAATTTTGCAATTTAGATTATTGATTTCTTAGAAAAATTATATATTATTTTCCGATAAAATAAATTCAATTGTAAAAACTATAATTATTTTTTGAATGAACAATACAATTCCGCATAGAATTTATGATTTTCTAAAAGAGCATCCGCCCTTCAATTTTATTTCTAAAGAAATATTACTGCAAATTTCACAGGATATCATAATAATTTATTCGGAAAAAAATGATGTAATTTTTAAACAAGGCGATAAACCTCCGGATTATTTTTATGTTGTTAGGGAAGGAGCCGTTAAACTTTTTAACGAATTCAAAAATGAAAATATTTTAATTGATGTTTGTGATGAAGGTGATATATTTGGAATTAGGCCTTTAATTTCAGAAGACCGTCCTTATACTTTAACCGCAAAAGTTTCCGAAGAAGCATTGATCTATAAAATTCCTACCGGTTCATTTTTAGAAATTATGAAACTAAATAAAAATGTTGAAAATTATTTTTCTTCTTCATTTACGGGAGGAATTAGAAATCCATATTCAAAATACAGCAAACAGAAATATTTCGATGAGTCGCAAAATATTCACAGTGAAAAATTTAATTTTTTCGACATTCAAAAAATCCCGCTCGGCAATTTGCCGATAACTTGTGCTTTGGGATCCACAATTAGAAATGCCGCAATGGCTATGAAAGAAAAGAAGGTTGGTTCAATTGTTGTGGTTGATGAAACTAATAAACCAATTGGAATTATAACCGACAAGGATTTAAGAAATAAAGTTGTAGCCGGAGAAGTTGCTTCGCATTGTATTGTTGAAGATATAATGAGCAGTCCAGTAATAACTTCCGATAGAAATGCAACTGCCGCCGATCTGCAAATTTTAATGATCAAAAATAATATTCATCATATATGTGTAACTGAAGACGGAACAACAAATTCCAAAATGATAGGGATGATATCCGAACACGATATTTTAATTTTATATGGAAATAATCCATCGGTTCTCATAAGAGAAATTAATAGAGCAAAAAATTCCGAACAATTAAGGAATATTAGAGCAAATGCCGAACTTTTGCTGAGAAATTATTTACAGCAGGAAATTTCAATAGACTTTATAACAAGAATTATTACGGAAATAAATAACGCTATAAATATTAAAGCAATTGACCTGACTATCTCTGAGCTGGCTGAAAAAAATAAAGAATTACCAAATGTAAAATGGTGCTGGCTTTCGTTAGGAAGTCAGGGCAGAGGTGAACAACTTTTACGTTCCGATCAAGATAACGCATTGGTTTTTGATGATGTGGAAAATATTGATTATGAAAAAACTAAAAATTATTTTCTTCAATTGGCAAAAGGTGTAAACGATATCCTTGAAGATTGCGGATTTGATTATTGTCCGGCAAACGTTATGGCAAGTAATCCTAATTGGTGCTTATCATTAAGTGAATGGAATAAGCAATTTGAAAGTTGGATTTACAGTCCGGGAAATAAAGAAGTAATGTACTCAACAATTTTTTTTGATTTTAATCCACTGTATGGAAATTATGAGCTTTCGGAAAAAATGTCGGAAAATATATTTCGAGTAATTAATAATCAAGAAAGTTTTATGTCGTTCTTGGCAAAAAACGCTATTGAAAATCCGCCGCCTTTAAGTTTCTTTAGAGACTTTATGGTAGAAAATAACGGAGAACATAAAAATGAATTTGATATAAAAGCCCGCGCTATGATGCCGCTTGTTGATGGAGCGAGAGTTTTGGCATTAGCCGCAGGATTACGAGGCATAAACAGTACAATTAAAAGGTTTAATAAATTGGCAGAAATTGAGCCAGAGAACAATGAGTTATTTGAACAACTTGCCGATGCCTGCGAAATAATTATTCGATTTAGAACAATGCAAGGTTTAAAACACAATAACACCGGACGTTATTTTAAGCCGGATGAACTGAATAAAATGCAAAGATTAATGCTTAGAAATTGTTTCCGTCCAATTAAAGAACTTCAGACAATTTTAACCGTAAGATTTAATTTGAACATGTTCAGATGATTCTTAATTACTTTAAAAAGAAATCAAGTATAAATTCCCCCGAATTTTGGAAAAAATACATTTCACATTTTGATTCAAAACGTGATTATAAAATTCCTATATCTCATGCCGAATTTGTAATTATTGATATTGAATCTACCGGTTTGGATTTTAAGAAGGACAAGATTCTATCAATAGGCGGCGTTAAAATTAAAAACAATCAAATAGAAGTATGTAATACTTTTGAAATATATTTAAGTCAAAATGAGTTTAACCCCGACTCAGCTTTGGTGCATGGAATAATAAAGAATACAAATGAAGTAAAAGTATCAGAAAATGAAGGAATAGAAAAATTTTTAGAATATATTAAAAACAATATACTTGTCGGTCACAGTATTACGTTTGATATTTCCATTATTAATGAAACGCTTAGAAAACTTGGCGGTAATAAACTATTGAATAAGTCAATTGATACAATAAATTTGTACAAAAGATTAAAAGGAAACGATTACAAAGTTGATAGTTCTTTATCTTTAGATTCACTATGTGATGAATATAAAATAATAAAGAGCGATAGACACAATGCAGCCGGTGATGCATTGATAACGGCACTGTTATTTTTAAAATTGATCTCAGGTTTAAAGATAAGAGGAGTTACGGAGTTAGACAGTTTATTAAAATCAAAAGGAATTTTATTTTAAATTTATTATAGAGACGTAAATATTACGTCTCTATTTTTAATATAAATTAGTGACTTTGTGCAGATCCTGCGCCACGCGGAATTCTAATATCTTCAACAATTTGCTGAACTTCTAATGGAGGCGGTGAAGTTAGTCTTGAAACAATAATTGAAATTAATAAATTGATAAACATAGCAACCGTTCCAAAACCTTCCGGCGAAATATCAAACCACCATTCACTTGCCGGAGGAATGGCATCAACAAACCAACCTAATTTATAAACTGACATATAAATAAACATTAAAATTAAACCTACAACCATTCCTGATATCGCACCCTCTTTATTCATTCGTTTATCAAAAATGCCCAAAATTATAGCAGGGAAAAAAGACGATGCCGCAAATCCAAATGCCAATGCAACGGTTGCCGCTACAAATCCAGGAGGATTGATCCCAAAATAACCTGCGACAATTACTGCAAATACTGCGCCTATTCTTGCCCACATTAATTCCTGTTTTTCCGTAATATTTGGCTTTAATTGTTTCTTTATCAAATCATGTGAAATTGAAGTTGAAATTACCAATAACAATCCGGCTGCTGTTGATAAAGCTGCTGCCAAACCTCCGGCTGCTACAAGCGCAATAACCCAAGGCGGCAGGTTAGCTATTTCCGGATTTGCGAGAACCATTATATCGGCATCAATGTTTAACTCATTAGCGTTTTTATCGGCAATATATTGAATTTTTCCGTCGCTGTTTTTATCTTCAAATTTAATCAGTCCGGTGTCTTCCCAGCTTTTAAACCATTCAGGCATTTCGGTATAATTTTTTTCACTAACCGTGTTTATTAAATTTGTTCTTGCGAAAGCCGCAATTGCCGGAGCGGTTGTGTATAAAATTGCTATAAATAAAAGAGCCCAGCCGGCTGATTTGCGAGCATCAGAAACTTTTGGAACTGTAAAAAACCTAACGATTACATGTGGCAGACCTGCCGTGCCGACCATAAGCGCAAAAGTTATAGCGAAAACATCAATCATTGGTTTTGAGCCCGTTGTATATTCATGAAATCCTAAATCCCTTTGTAACATATCTAATTTTTGCAAGAGGTAAGTTCCTGAAGAACTTTCCGTACTGACTAAACCAAATTGGGGAATTATATTTCCCGTTATTGCTAATGAAATGAAAATTGCGGGTACCATATATGCAAAAATTAAAACACAATATTGCGCAACTTGTGTATAAGTAATACCTTTCATACCGCCCATAACCGCATAAACAAAAACAATTGCCATTCCAAAGTAAACACCTGTATTGATTGGAACTTCTAAAAATCTTGCAAAAACAACACCTACACCACGCATTTGTCCCGCTACATAAGTAAATGATACTACAATTGCGGCAATAACGGCAACTGTTCTTGCAACGTTTGAGTAATATCTGTCACCAATAAAATCGGGGACTGTAAACTTTCCGAATTTTCTTAGATATGGTGCAAGAAGAAGAGCAAGTAAAACATATCCGCCTGTCCAACCCATTAAATAAACAGAACCGTCATACCCCATAAATGAAATCAAACCTGCCATGGAAATAAAAGAAGCGGCTGACATCCAATCGGCGGCAGTTGCCATTCCGTTTACTATTGGATGAACGCCTCTGCCTGCAACATAAAAATCTTTTGTCGAACCGGCTCTTGACCAAAAAGCAATACCAATATAAATCGCAAATGATATTCCTACAATAATAAAAGTCCAAATTTGAACACTCATAAATTTTCTCCCATTTGAAAATTTGAATAGCGGAAATAATTAATTACTCATGTACGTCATATTCTTTGTCTAATTTGTTCATATACTTCACATAGAAAAAAATCAAAAAAATAAAAATATAGATTGAGCCCTGCTGTGCAAACCAGAAGCCAAGTTTCGCTCCGCCGATATTTAAGCTATTTAAAATATCCACGATGAAAATACTCAGCACATAAGCAACAAAAAACCAAATACTTAACAGAATCAATACAATTTTGATATTTCTCCGCCAATATTCTTTCAAGTTTTTTTGAGACATGCAATTCTCCTTTTAGAGTTAATAAATTTGTTAAAAATAAATAGGAGGAAAGGTGTTTTACAGATAAGAAGATTAAGCTAAAAAATACAAAATAAATTTTTTACGCAATAATAATTTTATCGTGTAAAATACTTTCTATGAATATTTATACAAAAAATCCTTACTAATATTTTCTTTAGTAAGGATTTTCAAATGGGATGGTTTAATATTTTATTAAGAACCTAATGTGGCAACCATTATTGCTTTAATTGTGTGCAGTCTGTTTTCAGCTTCGTCAAATACAATAGAGTGTTCAGATTCAAAAACATCTTCGGTCACTTCCATACCGTCAAGTCCGAATTTATGAAAAATCTCTTCACCCATTTTTGTTTCTCTATTATGAAATGCTGGAAGACAGTGCATAAATTTTACTGTGGGATTTTCAGTCAGTTCTATTGTCTTCATATTTATCTGATATGGTTTTAGAAGTTTAATTCTTTCTTCCCAAACTTCTTTTGCCTCACCCATCGATACCCAAACATCAGTGTATAAAAAGTCTACGCCTTTTACGCCTTCTTTTACATCGCTTGTTAAAGTAATTTTTGCGCCGGATTTTTTTGCGATTTCTTTGCATTGATCAACTAATTTACTTTCCGGAAGATTTTGTTTTGGCGCGCAAAGTCTAACATCCATTCCCATAATAGCGCCGCCTACCAATAAAGAATTGCCCATGTTATTTCTTGCATCGCCTAAATAACAATAAGAAATTTCCGAAAGCGGTTTGTTTGAATGTTCCAGCATTGTCATAAAATCAGCAAGAACTTGAGTGGGATGAAATTCATCAGTCAATCCGTTCCACACAGGAACCCCGGCGTATTTGCCTAATTCCTCAACAATACTTTGACCAAATCCTCTATATTCAATTCCGTCATACATTCTGCCCAATACCCTTGCGGTATCTTTCATTGATTCTTTATGACCTATCTGCGAACCGCTTGGACCAAGATATGTTACATTTGCGCCTTGATCAAATGCCGCGACTTCAAAAGCACATCTTGTTCGGGTTGAAGTTTTTTCAAAAATTAAGGCAATATTTTTCCCTTTTAATTTTTGCTCTTCATAGCCGCCGTATTTTGCGGCTTTTAAATTTTTTGATAAATCGAGTAAAAAGGTAAGTTCCTCTTTTTTAAAATCTAAAAGTTTTAAAAAGTTTTTGTTTCTTAAATTATAAGGCATATTTTCTCCTTTAAGGATTCTGCAAAATAAAAAATAATTTCTTATGTTAATATATCTAACATATTCAAAAACATTAAGTAAAAAACTGTGAAAAATAAAATTAAAACACTCCAAATATTTTTAATAATTCTAATAATAGTCTTTAATATTAAAACAAGTTCTCAAACAGCTCTTCCGGTCAAAGCCCAAAATGGAATGGTTGTTTCGGCAAGTTCTTTAGCTTCCGAAGTCGGAATTGAGATTTTGAAAAAAGGCGGGAATGCAGTAGACGCGGCCGTAGCTGTCGGCTTTGCATTGGCAGTAACTTATCCATACGCCGGAAATTTAGGCGGCGGCGGATTTTTTGTGATGCATTTAAAAGACGGAAAAAATATAACAATAGACTTTAGAGAAAAAGCGCCTATTTCAGCACATCGCGATATGTTCTTAGGTAAAAACGGAGAATTTAAACCTGAGCTTAGTCAAGAAGGTATTACGTCTTCCGGTGTTCCCGGAAGTGTAGCGGGTTTAATTTTCGCCTTAGAAAAATATGGTACAATGGAATTAAAAGATGTTATTCAACCGGCAATTAATTTAGCTAAAAGCGGTTTCAAATTGGATGAATCCGATGCGCGATCTTTTAAGAATCATTTGGATGAATTTAAAAAATATCCATCTTCATTTAAGATCTTTTCAAATAACGGAAAACCATATCAGGAAGGGGATTTGTTTATCCAAAGTGATTTGGCAAATACACTTGAAGAAATTAAACGGAACGGTAAAGACGGATTCTACAAAGGTAAAGTCGCCGATTTATTTATTGAACAAGTACGACAAATGAATGGTTTTATTACTCACGAAGATTTGGAAAAGTATTATCCGGTTGAGCGTGAACCAATTATGGGAAATTATAGAAATTATAAAATAGTATCAATGGGTCCGCCAAGTTCAGGCGGAATAGCTTTAGTAGAGTTGTTAAATATTTTAGAAAATTTCAATTTTGAAAAACAAGATTGGAACAGCAGCGACTACATTCATAAACTCGTTGAATCAATGAAATATGTTTATGCAGACAGAACATATCACATTGGAGATGAGGACTTTTATGACGTGCCGAAGGGGAAATTAATTTCAAAGGAATACGCTAAAAAAATATTTGACCAAATAAAAGATTTTGCCGTTCCTTCGGAGAAAATTACAACACAGATACCTGCCCTTGTAAATGAAAGTACAGAAACAACACACTATTCGGTTTATGATAAAGATGGAAACGCTGTTAGCGTAACTACAACAATAAATTCCGGATATGGTTCAAAAGTTGTTGTTGAGGGAGCGGGATTTTTACTTAACAATGAAATGGATGATTTTAGTTCAAAGCCCGGAGAACCAAATCAGTTCGGACTGTTAGGAAGCGAGGCAAATTCAATTCAGCCGGAAAAGAGAATGGTCAGTTCAATGACACCGACAATTGTACTTAAAGATAATAAACCTTTTATTATAGTTGGCTCACCCGGCGGTTCTACAATAATAACAGTTGTTCTTCAGGTTATAATGAACGTAATTGATTTTGGAATGAATATTCAAGAAGCAGTAAACGCCCCGAGAATTCATCACCAATGGATGCCGGATATTATATATTTGGAAGAGTTTGCTGTTAATAAAGATGTGTTGATCAATTTGGAAAAATTAGGATATAAATTTGGTGATAGAAATGAAACGTTCAGAGTTTTAGGATCGGCTCAATCGATTTTAATTGATGGTGATAAAATTTACGGTGCCGCTGATCCGCGGCGCGGCGGTTTGGCGGTTGGATATTAATAATTTCTTTTGAGGAAAATTGTGAAAAAATATGAAAACAAAACTCCCGAAGAAGTAATTAAACTTGTTACAATAGAAATAATTGAACGCGCGATCAAATTGGGAAATAAAAAAGGCAGAGAAATTTTTATTTCTAAAACTTCGGGAGGAGCGGGAACTAACATAAATACATTGAACCCAAATACCGAAGAAGGAAAAATAAATCTAGAAAATTTTTTAACTCCTGTTAGAAGACATTACACATTTTCCGGACTCGGCTCACCCGAAGAAAAAGGTTCGATAAATTGGAGAGTTTTAAATCTTCCATTTGGCAGAAGAACAATGCTCGTTTTTAAAGTTGCTGTTTCATTTTTAATGAAAGGAACACCACTTAAAAATAAATTGTATCGCAGTATGGGAATTCATGTAGGCAAAGGCGCTGAAATTATGCAGCTGGTTTGGTTAGATCATTTTAGACCAGAATTAATATTTATTGGTGAAAATACTCTGATGGGAGCGTTTACAAGGCTGACGGTTCACGCTTATGAAGGTTCGGGAAAATTCAGATATGGAATTATTGAGATTGGAAACAATTGTAAAATAGGCGCGGGAACCGGAATGGGTCCCATTAAAATTGAAGATAATGTAAGAACTTTACCCGGCGCGACGCTTTCACCATATTTTTCAACTATAAAAAACGGCTCGATTGTCGGTTGGAATCCTCCAAACCTTAAAGAAACTACATAATAACAATTTAAAAATTCATATTAAAAGACTTCGTTGTCAAATTAAGTTTTACTTAAAATATTTATGATTTCTCTAATTTAAAAATTATTTTTGCATCAGGTAAAAAATAAAATCAAAAGGAGGAAAGTAAATGTTAAAAAATATGTTAACAAGTAAGGGTAACAGATTTATTGTTTTATCTTTAGTTGTTAGTGCGGCCTTATTATTGGCAAGCTGCGATAAAGCAAAAGATACAATGGAAGAAACAAAAAAGACGGTTGAAGAAACTACAGATAAAGCAGCAGAAATGACAAAAGAAGCCGCTGAAAAAATGGGCGAAGCAACTGAAAAAGTTGTGGACACAGTTAAAACTGCAGTTGAAAAAACAGCTGAAGAAGTAAAAAATGCCGTTGATGAAAAACAATTTGTAGGCGTTTGGCAGGGAAAGTTGGATAGCAGATTAGCAATTTTAACAATTACTTCTCAAGATGGTAATGATTTTTCCGGTAAAATTACAATAAGCTATCGAACACCAATTAATCAGGAAGTAAAAGGAACGTATAATCCGGAAACAAAATCTGTAACAATGGCTGATCAACTGCATAGCCGAGTTAAAGGAAAATATGCTGGCAAACTTTCGGCAGACGGAAAAACATATTCGGGAACTTTTACAACTTTAGTTGATAAAAATTCAGCAACTTTTAATTTAGTAAAAAAATAATCAGGAGAATAAATGAAAAAGATTTTAATGTTAGTGTTATTTTCAATTTTTGCAATTTCGTTCATTTCATGCAGCGACAACACGACCGATCCGGTTGAAGAAAAGGGAAATTTAATCGTAAACTCAACTCCTGCCGGAGCAAAAATATTTTTAGACGGAACAGATTCAGGATTTTTAACTCCCTATACTTTTTCCGGTAAAGCTGCCGGAACATATACGGTAACTTTAAAATTAGATACTTATGCGGATACTACAATTAATGCGCAAGTTGTAAACAATCAAGATGCTACTTTAAATGTTAATTTAAAACCTACATATACAAAATATGAATCTATTAAAATTTATGAAACAACAGGAACAAATTCTTCCCAACCTAGCGGTTTGATACTTTCAACCGGTACAGCCATTAGCTCATCTAATGCGGGAATTGATATTTATTATTATTCAAGCAGTGATGGAAGTACATATTTAGTACAAAGCGCAAATGCGAACAACAGCGCGAAAAGAGCTACTTATTTTAAAATATCATCAGCAACAAATTTAAATGACGGAACCGATTCACCTGCAAAAGATGCAACTTGGACAAACAGTATGAGCGATAGAGAAGCAAATTATGTTTTCCTTTATGATGCAGACGGACATTATTCAAAATTAAAAATTTCAAATTATGGCGGAGGTTCTGGCGTTGGTGACCCTGCTTGGGTTGAATTAACTTGGATTTTTAATAAAGCGGTAGATAATAAATTATTTTAAGTAATCTATAAAATTATTTAATTCAGAGGTGTATTTTCAATACACCTCTTTTTATTTTAAAATTGCAATTCTCATTTTATTGAAGAAAATAATTCGTTAATTATTCTTGAGGTAAAAATTGAATAAAGTGTGCCAGATTTGTGATCGTAATGATTCTCAAGTTGAATTGGTACCAGCAATTATTGTTAGACCATCGGTGGCCAAGTTAATAAAATCCAAATATCCCAATTGGGATAAAAATAATTTCATTTGCAGGGAAGATTTACTAAAATTCAGAAAATCATATCTGCAAAAAATATTAACCGAAGAAAAAGGAGATTTAAGCAATTTAGAAAATGATGTAATAAATAAATTATCCGAATACCAGCCAATTTCGGAAGATATTGAAAAGAAATTCAGCGATAGTTTTTCATTTGGAGAAAGACTTTCGGATTCTATTGCATCGTTTGGCGGCAGTTGGAAATTTATTATTTTATTTTCGCTAATTATTCTAACATGGATATTTATTAATTCTATTGCATTATTTCAAAAAACATTTGACCCGTATCCTTACATTTTACTAAATCTTGTATTATCATGTTTAGCCGCGGTTCAAGCGCCGATAATTATGATGAGCCAAAATAGACAGGAAGCCAGGGACAGAAAGCGCGCCGAGCAGGATTATAAAATAAATTTAAAAGCTGAATTAGAACTTAGACAACTTCATCAAAAGGTAGATCATTTGTTAATTCAACAGTGGGAAAGAATGGTTGAAATTCAGCAAATACAAATGGAAATGTTGGAAGAAATTAAAAAAAGTTAATTATGTACAACTAGTTAATACCATTTTTTATATTTGATAACTAGTAAAATTCCTACGCCTATTACGAGCATAATTCCCAGTATAAAATAATATCCAAACTCCCATTCCAATTCTGGCATATATTTAAAATTCATTCCGTAAATTCCGGCAATAAATGTAAGCGGAATAAAAATTGTGGCGATAATAGTTAAAATTTTTATCACCTTATTAGTATTGTTCACAATATTGTTTTCATTCAAATTTATCAAACTTTGAATATTATCCGAAAAAGAGTTATAGTATTCTATAAGTTCATTAACATGATCTTTACAATCATTAAAAAAATGATAGTTACTTTTTTCCAATAAATTAATTTCGCTTTCTATTAAATCAACAATTGCGGTTTTCAACGGGAAAAGATTTTTCCTTATTGTTTTAAATTTCGCGTTTAATTCATAAATTTTATTTATATGATTTTCATTACGTTTGTGAAGTATTAAGCTTTCCAAATCAAAAAGTTCTTCTCTAATATTTTCAAAATACATGTAATATGAATCTATACAAGAATCAAGCAAAGTATAAAAAAGATAATCCGCCTTTTTATTTCTAGCGCGCGCGGTTCCATTTTTAATTCTCTCGATTTTTGTTTTTATGATATCGGTTGGGTTTTCCATTAATGAAACGACTAGTCCGTCTTTAAGAATAATGCAGTTATTGCTGGGTTCTGTACTTTCTTCTTTGAAATTTTTTACAATAATTGCCAAATAATCATTACCTTCTTCATATTTTGGAATATGATCCGAATGTAATGCGTCTTCTAAAAGCAATTCACTTACGTTTATAATTTTACTTAAATTCTTTATTTGTTCAATTTTTTCAAATCCGGTTATATTCAGCCAATTTATTTTATTCAGATCTCTTATCTCGTCTATGTTTTCAAGTTTTGTCAAATCATTTTCAAAAAAACTTATCTTATCATATTTATAAAGTTTAATTTTTGTTTTTTCGGGGTCAGCATTTCCTATATATATAATTTCGCCCGGCGGCATTCCAATTTTTCTGGTTAATTTTTCAGATTTTTTCATATATATAAGTCACGTCTTAATATTAAATTATTTTTATATGTTTATATAAAAAATTAAAAATAAAAATGTTATTTTTAATTTAACCCAAACTTAACTATATAAAAAATAATTTTCCGAATTTAATATGACTGTTATATTCTCAAAAAAATGTGAACTTGCTCTTCAAGCGGTTTTGTTTTTATCGATTAAAAAAGACCAATTGATTTTTAATGCAAAAGATATTTCCGATGAACTGAAAGTGCCTAAAGAATTTGTCTCAAAAATGCTGCAAACATTGACCGAAAGCGGAATTATTGGCTCTAAAAAAGGAAAAAACGGAGGGTTTTATTTAGCACGAAGACCCAGTAATATCAAGCTAATAGAAATTGTAAAAGCTATTGACGGTGATTCTGTTTTTAAAAGTTGTGTTTTAGGATTTCCTAAATGCAGCAGTGAACATCCGTGTCCGGTTCATGATAAATGGGGGAAAATAAGAGACGAAGCCTACAAAATGCTTAGTGAAGAAACTTTAGAACAGTTGAAGGAAAAGACTTTAAGAAAAATTCAAACGTTATAGAAATATTAATTTTTAAACTTATTTTCGCCAAATTAATTTTTATTATTTTCCCTAACTTATTTTAAATACCAACTTAATATTCTTTTTATATGCAAAATAATTTATCGTTTAGCGCAGAAATACCTAGTGATGAGAATCAAATTGATGGAAATTTACAAAGTACAAGCTGGAGAAAAACACAGCAGTATTTACTGCCTCTGTATAAAAATAAAACCGAAACCGGAAATTATGATATTTACCCTTCCTTCAAAATAGATGATGGAAAAATATTAGACGGCATTGCGGCATTAGTTGATGAAATTTCAAAATACGATACTATCACAATTGATGGATATATTGGTGTATTCTGGGAAAATTTCTGTTCAGATCTTTTAATTGAATTTGAAAAAAGGAAAATATCTGTCGGCATTTTTGATATTAGAATGGCGCTTAAAAGTGAAAATGAAATCGATGAATTGATTAAAAATGATCTTGGAGATTCAAATTCAATTTTTGGAAAACGCACCAATTTAATGCTTTCCGATTTTTTTAACCATGAAAAAATCAAAAAAATTATTCCTTCAAAAAAATATAATGTAAATATTATTTTCGGCTGCGGATCGGAATTGGCAAAATGGAAAGGAATTTTAGTTTATCTCGATCTTCCTAAAAATGAACTGCAATTTAGAATGCGCGCTCAAAGCATAACGAATTTAGGAGCGGAAATTCCATTCGATCCTACTAAAATGTATAAAAGATTTTATTTTATCGATTGGTTTGTGCTTAACGAACATAAAAAAAATATTATTTCCAAAATAGATTTTATTGTAGACTCACAAAGACCGAATAATCTGCTGAGCATAAAAGGAAGTGATTTTAGAGATTCATTAAATAAAATGTCAAAAAATTATTTTAGAGTTCGTCCATGGTTTGAGCCGGGACCTTGGGGCGGAAATTGGATAAAAGAAAATATTAAAGGATTGGCAGAAGATGTTCCAAATTATGCTTGGTCATTTGAATTAATAGTTCCCGAAAACGGAATACTAATTCAAAGCGAAAACTTTCTTCTTGAAGTATCGTTTGATTTTTTAATGTTTCAGGAAAATGAAAATATACTGGGCAGACATTGTAAAATTTATAATTATGAATTTCCTATTCGTTTTGATTTTCTCGACACATTCGACGGAGGAAACTTGTCCGTTCAGTGTCATCCGCGATTGGAATATATGAAAAGTAATTTTGGTGAAATTATTACGCAGGACGAATCATATTACATTTTAGATACAAAGAACGAAGCTAAAGTTTATTTGGGATTTCAAGAGGAAATTAATTCCGAAGAATTCAGAAAAGAACTTGAGGAAAGTTATAGAAATTCAAATCCGGTAAATATTGAGAATTACGTTCAAACTCACGAAGTTAAAAAGCACGATCTGTTCTTAATACCTCAGGGAACAATTCACGGTTCGGGAAAAGACAATTTGGTTTTAGAAATTTCCAATACACCGTATATTTTCACTTTTAAAATGTATGATTGGCTTAGGTTGGATTTAAATGGTAAACCAAGACCAATAAACATCGAGCACGCTTATAATAATTTATATTTCAACAGAAAAGGTGAAAAAGTAAAGGATGAACTAATTGCAAAACCGGTAGTAATTTCGGAAGGAAACGATTGGAAAATTATTCACCTTACAACTCATAATGTTCATATTTATGATGTTGAAAGAATTGAATTTTTTAGTTCAGTAAAAATCAAAAATGATGATCGGTTTCACGTTTGCATGCTTGTGGAAGGAGAATCAGTTATTGTTGAAACAGAAAACGGTATGAAAACAATATTTAATTATGCCGAAACTTTCGTAATACCCGCCGCCGCAAATTCGTATAAATTAATTAACGAAAGTAAAAAAGAAGCAAAAGTAGTGAAGGCATTTTTGAAATAAGGATAATTATGAACGGGCAAATTCAGTCGGGTGAAAACAAATTATATTTATCAATTTTAGCTTTTATTGCGGCATTAGGCGGATTTCTTTTCGGATTTGATACCGCTGTAATTTCAGGAACAATCGGTTTTGTGAAAAGTCAATTTATTCTTGACGCGTTATCTGAAGGATGGTTTGTAAGCATTGCTTTGCTTGGCTGTATTTTTGGTGTTGTAATTGCCGGATACTTAAGCGATAAGTTCGGAAGAAAATTAGTTTTAATTCTTTCCGCAATTTTATTTTCAATTTCAGCAATTGGTTGCGCGGTTAGCGGAAATTATACAGAATTAATAATTTATAGATTGGTAGGCGGAATTGGAATTGGAGTTGCTTCAATAATTTCCCCGATGTACATTTCGGAAATTTCAATACCGAGCATGCGCGGAAAACTCATTACACTCTATCAACTTGCAATTACAATTGGAATATTAGCCGCATATATTTCAAATTATTTTATTTTGGAAAGTTCATCCAATTCGGTTTTCGCGGACGGTTCGTTTTTAAATTGGGTTTTATATAAAGAAATTTGGCGCGGAATGTTTGGAGTTGAAACTTTTCCCGCAATTTTATTTTTAGCGCTTTTGTTTGCCGTACCCGAATCGCCAAGATATTTATTGATGAAAAAAGAAATAAATAAAGCTCAAATAATTCTTTCTAAAATCATTGGTGAAAAAAAAGTCGCGTCGGAGATTTCTGAGATTACAAAAAGTTTCGAAACAACTTCAGTTAATTTTAATGATTTATTTCATAAGAAAATGTTAAAGCCGCTTTTAATCGGAATTTCGCTTGCGATGTTTTCACAGTTCAGCGGAATAAACGCAATAATGTATTATGGAATTAAAATTCTTGGTGAAGCCGGTATAGGCGCAAATGATGCTTTTTGGTCGCAAGTTACAATTGGAATTGTGAACGTGATTTTTACTGTAGTTGCAATTTACACAATTGATAAATTCGGCAGAAAGCCTTTGTTAATTTGGGGCGTTTCCGGAGCTGTTGTTTCTTTAATTGCTGTTGGAATTTTATTTATCATGAATATTACTTCAAGTTTCTTGTTGCTGATATTCATTTTACTTTTTATTGCGTGTTTTGCGTTTTCATTCGGACCGGTTGTTTGGGTAATTTTAGCGGAAATATATCCGACAAAAATAAGAGGAAGAGCAATGGCAATCGCGACATTATCTTTATGGGTTGCTAATTGGATTGTCGGTCAGTTCACCCCGTTTTTATTGGAAACTATTAAAGCACATGGTACATTTTGGATTTTTGCGTTAACAAGTTTTCCGGCAATTTGGGTGACTTGGAAATTTGTTCCGGAAACAAAAAATAAACCTCTGGAAGAAATTGAAAAGGTTTGGTACTGAAAAATAATTTACGCAAAATAAAATCACAGTTTGATGAACATACAATAGTAATTTTATTCAGTTAAAATTTTCATTGCTCCGTTTTGGTAAATGAAAATGAATTAATATTTCTTTATGCGCGCTAAATTTGTCAATTAAACCGCTCCAACTTGGACATATCGTTATTAAATAATATTGCTGTGCTTCAGGTTTAAATTTTGGGATAGAAATTATTAGGCTAATTCCAGAATTTTGCGATATAATAAAATAATAAAAGGTAAATATGTTAATTA
Organism: Ignavibacteriota bacterium; assembly: GCA_016713565.1. Lineage (NCBI taxonomy): Bacteria > Pseudomonadati > Ignavibacteriota > Ignavibacteriota bacterium. The sequence goes on along the minus strand of JADJOX010000007.1, from coordinate 1,206,234 downwards.
AAATTGCGCTAAATGGAGCGCGACCAAAAAAACAAAATCAATATATTCCTCAATCATTAATTGAAATTGAAAACGAAGTAAAACTTTTATTTGAAAACGGAAATAATGTTTTTCATATTCACTGTTATGATGAAAATGGCAATGAAAGTTTAAAGCCAAAAGATGTTAATAAATTAGTAGAATTGGTTAAAAATATTTCTCCTGAAATACAAATTGGAATAAGTTCCGGAGATTGGATTGAACCGGATCTTGAAAAAAGAAAAAGTCACATAAAAGATTGGGAAAATATTCCGGATTTTATTTCTGTTAATATGATAGAAGATAATTCAATTGAAATATCTAAACTGTTGATATCAAAAGGTATAAAAATAGAGGCCGGATTAAATGAAAAGAAAGCCGCGGAAATATTTGTGGAAAGTGAGTTAATTAATAATTGTTATAGAATTCTAATTGAACCGGAACCGGAAGAAATTAATTCAGCGATACAAGTAATTAATGAAATTGAACAAGTTTTGAATAATCATAATGTAGAATGTCGAAGATTATTACACGGATTTAATATGGTAACTTGGGAAATTTTAAAAGAAGCCAAATTGCGGGGATATGACAGTAGAATAGGAATGGAAGATACAATTTATCTTGAAAATGGCGAAATGGTAAAAAGTAATTTAGAACTAATTCAATATGCAAAAAAAATAATAAATGCTTAAGTTCAGAAAACTTAACCTTTGTACAATTTGACTTCCTATGAAAAGTAACAAATATCTTTAATAATTTTTTATCACTAAATTAGTAAAAATCAGAAAGTACAATATACATTTTGCTATTATCACTCTGGCTACATAAAAACGTTTTAACAAAATTTTAATATTGCTGAATAAAAAATTTTTGATCGATCAAAAAATTTACAAGCTTAACGCGCAGTAATAATTTGTTGAGTATCAAAAATTCATAATGAATTGAAATTGAAGTCAAGAATTGTATAAAAAATTATAAACAGCAAAACTTCTTGTTTAATCTAGGGCATAGTTTGTAAATGCGGTATTCCAATTTATAGTTTGTATTTTTTAACTTTTCTTTTTTAACTGAACAAATAATGCTCCTACAGCCGCAATCAGCATTCCGGCTCCTTCTTGAATCGTAATTTTTTCTCCAAGAAAAATCCAAGCTAAAATTGCAATTTGGATCAGCATAGTTCCATTAATTATACTTGATTCCATTGCCGATAAATGTCGTAAAGTCAAATTCCATAATGTAAATGCGAACGCCGTATTAATAACAGCAAGCCAAATTAAATAATAAATATTATTCGTGCTTATTGTTGGAAAACCGTCTTTCATTAGTCCAACTATTAACATTATAATTGCGCCGATTCCCATACTAATAAAAGTTATAACTAGCGGACTAATATCTTTATTTCTGTTAATGTCTCTTCCAAGAACGGCTGAAGCTGAATTTGCCAAAACTCCAATAAACATTACGCCTAAACCGATAAGTTCACTTTGCATAAATGAAATTGGAAAAAAGTAGACAAAAATTCCCAAGAGAAATAAAATTGAACCAAGCCACTGTAGGTTAGTTGGTATTTCCTTCAATAAAAATATGCCTGATATTGCGACAATAATTGGAGTGAAGTTAAGCATTAAACTAACAGTTACGGATGGAAGCAAAGATAAACCCAAATACTGCGTTCCTTGTGTAAATGCGTAAAATAAAATTCCAAGCCAAAACAATTTTTTCCATTGAGAGGAATTTAACTTCTTAATTTCATTTTGATATTTTTTATTGAAAAAAATGAATGGAAAAAAACACAAAAACGCCAAAGTATATCTTAATCCGGCAAATGTAATAGGCGGAATTTCCGATAAACCCCACTTTATTAAAACAAAAGATGTTGACCACAAGAATGTTACAAGTAATGCTTGTAAAACTGAAATTAAATGAGGTGATTTATTTTTCATTAACTGTATAAGGAATCATTATTTTTTGTAAAATTATATTTATCATAAAGTTTTTGCAATTGGTAAATCATAACGCCGTTGAAAACGCCGTGATCAATAAAATTTTTGTTGTTGATAAAAGTCCAGATAATCGTTTTCCAATAATGCAGTCTTAATTTACTTTTAATTCCAATTAAATAAACGCTTCTTAAAAACGGAACTAAATATATCTTTATGGAAGGATTTGGGATTTTAGTTTCTGTTTTTGGAAATTGATATGTAGAAATAAATTTTTTATTTCTTTCAAAAATAGCATTTGGTGAATATACGGTTGAGATTAATTTATCAAATCCTTTACTCAGAATCTCTTTGTTCATTTTTGGAATAAAATTGCTTTCGCCTTCATGAAATGAGAAACCATCAATTAGCCTATTTTCATTTTTCATTCTTTCGTAAAGTTCGGTTCCGGGAGGAGCTTTTAACACATTTACAGTTGCTAAAACTATTCCGCTTTCTTGTATAAAATCTATTTGCCGCTGAAAAATTCCTTCGTCATCAGTATCGAAACCAACAATGAATCCTCCGACAACAATAAATCCATTTTCATTCAATTTCTTAATTGAATCGAGCAAATTTCTTTTAAGATTTTGAGTTTTTCTGCTTTCCAAAAGACTTGTTTCATCAGGAGTTTCAATACCGACAAAAATATGTCTGAAGCCGGCTTCAAGCATAAGTTTCATCAGTTTTTCATCATCCGATAAATTTATAGTAACTTGTGTCGCAAAATAAACAGATGGATTATTTTTCTTACGCCATTCAATTAATGCCGGAAGAAGATCACTCATTAATATTCTTCTATTGCCAATTAAATTGTCATCAGCAAAAAGAATGAATGGAAAATTTTCATACTTGGCAATTTCATTCAGTTCATTAATGATTTGTACTGAAGTTTTTGTTCTTGGTTTTCTGCCGAATAAAGAAGTTACATCACAAAAATCGCAATTATATGGACAGCCTCGCGAATATTGAACTATAGCGTAATGATAGTTTTTAACGTCTACCAGACTCCAATCGGGTAAAGGACTTTCTTCAACATTTGCAAATTGTTCGGTACTATATATTTTTTTCAGTGTGTTGTGTGTTAGGTCATTTAAAAATAATGGTAAAGTGATTTCAGCTTCATTTAATACAAAATGATCGACTTCACTGAATTTATCAAACTCATGCGTAAATAATGTTCCGCCGGCAACAATTTTCTTGTTAAGTTTTTTGCATTCGGAAATTATTATTCTCGCTGATTCTTCCTGTACATTCATAGCGCTAATAAAAATATAATCGGCCCATAGAATATTTTCTTTTGTAAGTGCTGTTACATTTAGATCAACTAATTTTTTTTTCCAAGTAGACGGAAGCAAGTTTGAAATGGTTATCAATCCAAGCGGCGGATACATCGCTTTTTTACCGAAAACCTTTGTTGCGTATTTCATTGACCAAAAAGTATCAGGCATTTCCGGATATACCAATAAAATATTCAAGAAACTGTCCTTTCTTATTTAAATAAGTAAATGGTAAATGAATCTTAAATATAATAAGAGAATAATTATTTTTAAAAGGAGATTGTAATATAAGCCGATCCGGAATTGATAAAACCGAACCGGCTAATGAATTTATTATAGTGAAAATGGAACGTTTAAGACCAACGAAATATTTCTTCCCATATTAAGTATGCCAAGCGGTTTTAATAAACTTAAATGATCAAAAAATTTTTTATCCAATAAATTTGTGGCGTTTATTGCAAGGTCAAAATCAAGATCGAAAATATTTACTGCAGAACCTAAGCTTAAATCGACCAACGTGTAAGCCGGTGTCGGAAGTTCTTCCTCAGCTACTTTATTTTGTTTTAGATAATTTCTAAGCGTAACTAATATATAAAAATTCTTTAAGGAGCTTAATTCTCTCAAATGATATTTTATGCTTCCTATAATTTTATCGGCGGGCATAAAAGGAAGATATGAATCATCGCTCTTTTGACCAATAACCGTTGAATAAGAACCGCCTAAATCAAAACAATTTGTTAAACTCCAATCAATACTAATTTCGCCTCCTTTTAGGTTTGCGTCATTCTGCATAAATTGATAGACTCTGTTAATATCAATAAACATATTTGTCGGTTGAAGAAAAATAAAATTATTTATATGATTATAAAACAGATTCACATTTGCATTTAAATCATTATTGTGAAAGTTTATACCGAAATCAGTTTGCAGACTTTGTTCGCTTTTCATATTTTCGTTTCCAAGTTCATATCTTGTTGTTCCTTCGTGAACTCCATTAGAAGAAAGTTCGGCAAGATTAGGCGCTCTGTATCCGGTTGCAATATTAGCTTTAATTATTAAATTTTCGGTTGCCGTAAATGACGCGCCTAAAGCGCCGTTAATTGTTTTATAATCGTTTTCAATTGTTTTAAAATAGTTTGCTGTATTAATAATTCCCATTTCTTCAGTGTGAATATTCTTTATATCATATCTTAATCCGGCGTCTAAATCCACTAATCCGACATTCTGCTTAAGGTATGTAAAAAATGAAATTTCATTGGTTTCTGCATTGGGTATTAAAATTCTTTTGCCGTCATTTTGATTGTTTTGTAAAACTCCCTGAGCGCCTAAAGTTAGTTCGGTTTTTTCACTGAAAGGTTTTATCCATTGAGCATCGAGTGAAAAAGTATTTAATATTACGTCAAGTTCATTTTCCTCGGTTTCGACTGACATGTTTTCCGTACCTTCATCTTCTATCCTGTGATTATTTTGAAAACCTAGATTTAATTTTATTAACGAACTATTTAGTAGAATAGTATTCCGCAGCGAAGCGATATGAAAATCAACAGTATGATGCGGTCCCTCAAACTCACGTTCAAAATGTTCTTCTTCCAAATCTTTAATATTGGTTAAATCAGCTTCTTCAACAATTCCGTTTATTTGACGAGAAAAATTATAGTTCAATGAACTAATTCCCCATGAAGGATTATAGCTTAACATTGTTGATGCGCCAATTTCCGCAAATCTTGTATTTGGAATTTTTTCACTTCCGCCGGCTAAATAATCGGCATGACTTTTACCGTTTAAGTGAAATTGCCAGCTTAATACATCTTTTGTTCCTTTTAATCCAAGTTCGGTGTTTGCTCCAAGCGTATTGGAAAAAATCTTCAGGTTATAATTTCCAATAATTTCATTTTGCGGAGCATTTTTTTCATTATTGATTCTGATTATTCCTCCCAAAGCTTGAGAACCGAATAACAGCGAAGCTGGACCTTCTATTATTTCAATACTTTCAGCTCCGAGATCTGTTAATCCGAAATCATGTTCATCTTGCCATTGCTGATTATCTATTCTAAGTCCGTTTACAATCGGCGCTATTCTATAACCGAACAAACCTCTAACAACCGGTTTTGAAATTCCAGATCCGTTTGTAAGTTCTGAAATTCCGGGTAAAAGCGATAAAGAATTTGTAATATTTATATATCCGTTATTTTCCAATTTTTCTTTGGATACAGTTTCTACTTTGTATGGAATTTTTTCTTTCGCTCTTGCGGAATTTCCGAGAACTAAAACTTCTCCAAGATTTATATTTGCACGACTTAAACTTACATTTTGAACAAATAAATTTTCAGAAACATTCACCGTCACTATTTCCGGCTTGAATCCCAAAAAACTAAACTGAATTTGATATTTGCCTAATGGAATATTGCCAAATTTGTATTCACCGTTTGAATTTGAAATTGTACTTTTTTGAAGTTCATTTATATAAATGTTTACACCTACTAATTTTTCTCCGTTTTCTTTACTTGTAATTACACCGGAAATCATTGATTGTCCGAATAAATTGGCAAGGGAAAAAAGGAAAAGAAAAATCAGTATGAAAGCAGATTTTTTCATACTTCTCCTTTAAAAAATTACGTTTTGGTTAAATATTTTTAAGTATTTACGCTTATTGATTCAACATCAAACGGTAAAATTCGGCGGCGGAGAAATTACATCACTATTAACTGATTTGTAAAAACTAATTTTTATTTCAGGGAATATTAATTTGCGCTTAACGAAAATGTTTGTATAACTAGATGGGGCTATAAAAATTTTAACAATATTTTTTTGAATAAAATATGCATGTGAAGGCAATTTTTGATCTTCGGTTTCTTTGTTTAATCTCCTTTTAATACTGCTTTCAATTTTGTCATTTATACAGTAAAAATATATGCTGTTATTTTTTTCTTCCTTCCTAACAATATCGTACATTTGTCCATCGTATTCAATTTCATCATCATATAGCACAAATTTGCATTTCTCAATTGAATTATAATCAAACACTATAATTTCAGATTTATCAATTTGTTCTATCAATGATTCTTCAAAAGTTTCCCTGCACTTGTAAATTAAATATTCGGCAATAAAATCAAACCCGAATGAATTCAGTGAAATGATTGTTATTAAAAAAATTGGAATGATTTTTTTCAAATTTGTAAAAACTTTCGTGTTATTGCAGACAAAAATTCTTTACAAGATAGTAAAATAAACCGCCAAAATAAATTATTAATATTTTGAAAATATGTTAAATAAATATTGACTCTCCACTTGGTGGAGTGCTTATTTTTAAAATGTAAATTAATCAATATAGGTTGAGATGAGATTTTCAATTGGCGAGTTATCAAAAATAACGCAGATTCCAATAAAGACATTGCGATTTTATCATGAAAAGGAATTACTTATTCCATCGGAAATTGATGAATTTACTAATTACAGATACTTTTCGGAAAAAGATTATGAAAAAGCTAAATCAATTAAGATTTTGCGTGAATTGGATTTTTCAATTCAAGAGATTAAAGAAATTTTATCAAGCTGCAACTCTGAGTCGGATTTAGTCGGTCAGCTTAAAGTAAAACTTTTGGAAATCGAAAAAAAAGTAAATAGATATAATGAGATTTCAAGAGCGATAGAAAATATTTTAGTAAATGAAAGCGAGATAAAAATGAAAAATAATAATGAATTTGAAATTGAGGAAAAGGAACTTGAAACCATTTTAATTGCGGGTTTCAGAATGAATGGAAAATATTCCGAAGTTGGAGAAGGTTTTAAAGTTTTAGGTAAAAACTTTGGAAGTAAAATTAATGGTAAGCCATTAACACTTTATTATGATAATGAATATAAAGAAAACGACGCTGATTTTGAAGCATGCGTACCGATTAGAAACGGCAAAGATATTGAAAATATTTCCGTGAGAGAATTAAAAGGCGGAACATGCATTAGTTTAATTCACAAAGGTCCATATGAATATTTATCTGATTCTTATAAAAAACTTTTCTCTTATTTAAATGAAAAAAATTATAAAACCATTTTGCCGAGTAGAGAAGTTTATATTAAAGGTCCGGGAATGATATTTAAGGGAAATCCGAATAATTATTTAACTGAAATTCAGATTTTACTTCAATAATAAAAAATTAGAATTACTATAAATTTTTCTTCGGTGAATAAATGGAAAAAATTGATTTTAAAAAAACATTTAAAAATTTGTATAAAGCAAAACCGAATGCGGAAATTATTGAAGTTCCGGAATTACGTTTTTAATAATTGAGGGAAAAGGAAATCCAAATACTTCACAAGATTACAAAAACGCGGTTGAAGTTTTATTTGGTTTGTCGTACATAATTAAATTTATGATTAAAAAATCATTACAAATTGATTATGCCGTTATGCCGCTTGAAGGTTTATGGTGGATAAACGATATGGAAAATTTCAGCATAGATAAAAAAGATGAATGGAAATGGAATGCAATGATTATGCAGCCGGAGTTTATAACTATTGAATTAGTTGAAAAAGGAATATCGGAATTTAAAAAGAAAAAAAACACAGGTGCGGTTGACAAAATAAAGTTTGAAAAATTTACTGAAGGGAAAGCCGTTCAAGTTTTACACATTGGACCATTTTCTGAAGAAGGACCGGTTATAAGTAAACTTCATAAATTCATTGAGGAAAAAGGATTTAAACTTTCCGGCAAACATCATGAAATTTATTTAAGTGATATTCGAAAAGCCGATCCGAAAAATTGGAAAACGATAATAAGGCAGCCTTTTATTTAGTTAAGCTAATTACTAAATCTTTTGCATCTTGCTTAAAAATGTCTTGAGATAAACTGCCATAAATTTTTATTTTGAGATTATTTTGATTAGCGGCTTTTTTAAAATCTTCAAATGAGTGAGGATGGATTTTTGTAATTATTTGCTCGGATGTTTGCCGTTCTTTATCTGTTAATTCAATTATGAAAAACATTTTATCATCTTTAAAGGAATATTTTCTTACAATTATCATATTTTCGTTTTCGAAAGTGTTGAGAACATAATCTTTATCTTTGGGAATAACTGAATAATTGATAATTTGAATTAATATTTTGCCGTTCGAATTTAAATTCTTTGAAGCGATTTTTATTATGCTGTTTAATTTTTTCTTGTCAATGTTTGATAAAGTGTTACCCAGCGAAACAATAATATCGTAACCTATTATAAAATCAAATTTTAAAAGATCAACCGCGGTAAATTTAATTTTAACTTTTTTATTTTCCGCATTTATCATGGCAAGTTTAATCATTTCTTCGGAATGATCAATAGCCGTGACATTTAATCCAAGTTGACAAAGAGCAATAGAATCAACACCGGTTCCGCAACCTAAATCAAGTGCGTTTTTATAATTGGGCTCAATAAATTTTTTAAAATTTTCTGATTTATTCTTCAGAGAATTTTCAAAATTTATCATCAAATCATAGCTTGATGAAAGTATATTAAAGAATTTCGCGTTTTCCATTTATTGACTTTTTATTTTTAAACTTGATACTTTTATGAAACAATAATTATTAAATGAGTTCGATAATGGAAAATCCATTTTTATTCGGTAAAAAAATTTATCTGCGCGCTGCTCAGGAAAACGACGCGGAAATTATTTCAGTTTCGGAAAACCATCCCGAAGCAAGAGCAAGTTTATACTATGCAATACCGACAAACATTGAAGAGCATATTGACAGAATAAAGCAAAGACAAAAAGATCATTCAACAATTTATTTCACAATATGTAAAAAAGAAAATAATAAATCAATTGGATCGACTGCATTTTTCAGAATCGATTGGGTTGGAAGAATGGCAATATTTTATTTAGCAATTGCAGAAAAAGAAAACCGGAATAAAGGTTTTGGAAAAGAAACAACTCAATTAATGATTGATTATGCTTTTGCTACTTTAAATCTTAATAGAATTCAGCTTCATGTAAGCGTTGAAAATTTAAGCGCGATAAGTGTTTATGAAAATGCGGGCTTTATTAAAGAAGGAACTTTAAGGCATGCAATGTATTTTGATGATCACTATATAGATTTTTACGTAATGGGAATATTAAAAAGTGATTGGAAGAAAAACAAAAATAAAAACTAAATCGATTTCATATTTATAAATTAACTTCACCTTTCTTGTCATTTCCATAGCATTTAAAAAAATGTTCAATAATAAGAATTATAATTTATTGAAATAAATTTTTATTGAATATGAATAAAGTTGACAAATATATCTTTTTCTAATATATTGAATAACAGAATTAAAAATCTGATTATAAAATTTAATAAAATGGCAAAAATAGATAAAAACTTAGAAAAACCTATTCAAAAATATAGATTATTTGTTCAGCTTTTTTTTATTGCTATAATCCTTTGGATTGGAGTAGAATTTTACTTGTTCACAACTTTTCTTGAAAGCGGCGGTACTACAACTTACTATGAGAGACCACCCGGTGTTGAAGCATTTCTTCCTATTAGTTCATTAATGAGTTTATATTATTTTATAATTTCGGGTGAAATTCACCAAGCGCATCCGGCCGGTCTTATAATATTTTTAGGGATCCTTACGGTTTCGTTTATTTTCGGAAAATCATTCTGCAGCTGGATTTGTCCAGTAGGTTTTATTTCAGAATCACTCGGAGATTTTGGAGAAAAAATTCAGAAAAAGTTATTTAAAAGAAGAATTCAAATGCCAAAGTTTTTAGATTATCCGTTGCGAAGCTTAAAATATTTGATATTGGGTTTCTTTGCCAATGCAATATTTTTTTCAATGACCGCGGAAGCTCTAAAGTTTTTTCTTGATTCGCCTTACAATGTAATATCCGACGTGAAAATGTATTATTTCTTTGCTCAAATTTCTCAGTTTTCTTTAATTGTAATTGGAATTCTTTTTTTGCTTTCAATAATATTCAGAAATTTTTGGTGCAGATATTTATGTCCCTATGGAGCGTTTCTAGGATTTATTTCACTTTTCAGTCCAAATAAAATTAGAAGAAATACGCAAAGCTGTATTGACTGCAACTTATGCGCGAAAGCATGTCCTTCTTTTATAAAAGTTGATAAAGTAAAAACTGTAATTTCAGATGAGTGCACAACCTGCATGAGCTGCGTCGATGTTTGTCCCGTTAAAGATACACTTGAACTTAAATTAGTTTATTCAAATAAAAAAGTTTCAAAAAAAATTATTGCCGCGGGAGTTGTTGCAATTTATTTCGCAATAATTGCGATCGGGATGATCTCCGGAAACTGGCAAAATAATATTCCAAAAGAAAAATATATAGAACTATATAAGCAGAAAAATTCTATCGGACACATTCGCAGCAGCGGCGATGTTCAAAAGCTGAATAAAGATGCACAAGAAGTAAAATAAACAATAGAATCAATTTTCATTAAAAACACATAATATTTAATCAGATATTTTATTCTTATTATAGAGGTTCATTATATGAAAAAAATACTTTTAATAATTTCCTTTTTATTAGCAGGTTACGGGTTGATTTTAGCACAATCCAATTATGAAATTACGGGACAAATTAGACCAAGATTTCAAATGGATAATAAAAATTTTAACGGTAAAATTCCTTCAAGTAATTTTACGGAATTAAGAACACGCTTGGGAATTAAAATATCTCCTATAGAAAATCTTTCCGGATTTGTTCAAATTCAAGATTCCAGAATTTTTGGAACCGAACCGAGCACGCTTGATCCAATTGATAATATCGATTTACATCAAGCATATTTTACATTAAATAAAATATTCTCTCTTCCTATAAATCTTAAAATTGGAAGAATGGAATTATCATACGGACCACAGCGTTTAATAGGTGCAGTCGACTGGAGCAATATCGGCAGAAGTTTTGACGGCGGTTTAGTTCAATTCAGTTCTGAAAAAGTAGACATTGATTTATTCACTGCAAAATTGAATGAAAAATTCAATCCGGCAGATTCATTAGATAATAATTTAATTGGTTTTTATGCAGATTTGAAAATTGTAGAGAACTATAAAATTCAGCCGTTTTTAATTAATGAAAATGTTATGAAAGAAGACGGTAACAGAACAACATTCGGAGCTTATATAAATGGAAATATTAATAATTTCTCACACGAAGTTGAAGCGGCGTATCAATTTGGATCTCTTTCCAATGAAATTGAAATTTCCGCTTATATGTTAGCTTTAAACTTAAATTACAAAATAGAAAGTCAACTGAAACCGTCAATTGGAGGAGGAATTGATTTTCTAAGCGGTGATGATGGGAATGATATTAATACGACAAAAGTGTTTAATACTTTGTATGCGACAAACCATAAATATTACGGATTCATGGATTATTTTGTAAACATACCTTCTAACACAATGGGCTTGGGTTTAGTCGATTTTCATCTTAAAGGAGAAATTTCTCCTATTGAAAAACTTAAAACAAATTTGGCATTGCATATATTTAATTCCGCCGCAGAATATAAATTATCCAATAACTCAAAGCTTAAAAATTTTGGATCAGAAATTGATTTTACAATTTCTTATAATTATAATTCAGCAGTAAACTTTACCGGTGGTTTTTCTCTCTTTTTTCCAGGCGATATCTTCAAACAAGTGAAAGGAAAAGATATTTCAACTTGGACATACCTAATGGCTATTGTAAATCTTTAGGAGGTTTAAAATGACTGATAAAATAAATAAAATTATTCAGTATATCATTCCTCCACCTAGCTGGAAACTCCCTGTTGCAATTTTAATGGGAATATTTGTAGGATTGATAATATACGTACTCAATATATCAAACGCGGTTTCATATTTATCAGACAAACCGGAAACATGCGTTAATTGTCATGTTATGTATCCGGAATATGCAAGCTGGGAAAGGGGAAGTCATGGACGAGTTGCCGGCTGCAACGATTGTCATGTGCCTCAGGATAACATAATTAGAAAATATTTATTTAAAGCTAGTGACGGATTAAGGCATGCTTCTATGTTTACATTTCGACTTGAGCCGCAGGTAATAAGAATAAAAAATGCCGGCAGAGCTGTTGTGCAGGAAAACTGTATCAGGTGTCATTCAAATTATCTGCATCCTATTTCTTTAAGATCAATTAACGCGCAAAGCATTTATGATGGAATTGACGGCGTATGTTGGGATTGCCATAGAGAAACTCCGCACGGAAGAGTTCACAGTTTGGCATCAGCGCAAAATATAATTAAACCGGAATACAAACCTGTTGTTTCCGAATGGATATTTAAAAACATGAATAAGAAATAAACTAAATAAAAGGTTAAATATGAAACCAATAAGCGACAAAGTAAATGAAAAACCAAAATTTGGTTGGATACTTTTTTTAGTAACAGTGATTATAGTTTTAATAATTGCATTTTTTGCTACGTCAATATTTGAAAGAAAGAACGAAGCATATTATACATTACAAATGGTAAAACCAATACCTGATGGAGAATCAAGAAATGAAGTTTGGGGAGAGAGTTTTCCAAGAGAATATGAAACATATAGAAAAACTTTAGAAACAGGATTTGCAAGTAAACATGGCGGATCTGTTAAAAGAGACTATTTACAGCAATATCCTGAATTGGTTATTATGTGGGCGGGATACGGTTTTTCAAAAGACTATAATCAAGGCAGAGGCCATGCTTATGCGGTTACAGATATTAGAAATACTCTAAGAACTGGCGGAGCAAATACTGATCCGATGCCCTCAACATGTTGGACGTGTAAAAGTCCGGATGTTCCGAGAGTTATGGAAAAAATCGGTATTGCCGAATTTTATAAAGGCACATGGAAAGAAAAAGGAGCTGAAATTGTTAATTCAATTGGCTGTATGGATTGTCATGATAATAAAACAATGGCGCTAAAAATTTCAAGACCCGCATTGGTTGAAGCATTTGAAAGACAAGGGAAAAAAATGAAGGATTTCAGCAGGCAGGAAATGAGATCGCTTGTCTGCGCACAATGCCATGTTGAATACTATTTCAAAAAAGAAACAAACTATCTAACATTTCCATGGGATAAAGGATTTTCAGCTGATGACATGGAAAAATATTATGATGAAATTGAATTTGTTGATTGGACGCATAAACTCAGTAAAGCGCCAATGTTAAAAGCGCAACACCCTGATTATGAATTGTTTAAAACCGGGATTCATGCCAAAAGAGGGGTCTCTTGCGCCGATTGTCATATGCCGTATAAAAGTGAAGGGGGAGTTAAGTTTACTGATCATCATGCACAAAGTCCTTTGGCAAATATAGCAAACTCTTGCCAAGTTTGTCACCGTGAAGAAACAGAAACGCTTTTGCGGGATGTTTATGAAAGACAGGATAAAATTGAAGAATTAAGAAGAATTGCGGAAAGAAATTTGGCCGCGGCACATTTAGAAGCAAAAGCAGCATGGGATAACGGTGCAAAAGAAGAAGAAATGAAACCGGCTTTAAAGTTAATTCGCCATGCACAATGGAGATGGGATTGGGTAGCCGCCGCAAATGGATTAGGTTTTCATTCTCCTGTTGAAGCAATGAGAGTTTTGGGTACATCAATTGAAAAAGCAAAAGACGCTAGAAAAGAACTTGCAATAATTCTAGTTAAATTGGGTGTTAAATATCCAATTGAACTACCTGATATTTCAACAAAAGAAAAAGCGCAGAAAGTTATTGATCTGGATATGGAAGCTTTAAGAAAAGATAAGGAAGAATTTTTAAAAACAACCGCTGTTGAATGGGATAAAGAGGCAAAAGTTAGGCAAGGTAATTTATTAAAAAATTAAGATTTCAAATAAATTTATGGAGCCCGATTTGAAATCGGGCTTTTTTATGCACATTTCGCTAAATAATTATAATAAAATATGTTACAATAATATTTTTATAATGAAAGACAATATCTTTTTTATTATATTCACTTAGTTTTAGAAAAATAATTTATAAAATAAAAAAGAAGAGATTCTGATGATTCATGTTGGGCAATTGCTGTTCGAGCTTTGTAAGCGAGAATAGAGGAAAGTCCGAACACCGAGAACAGAGTGCCGGGTAACGCCCGGGGACTAATTATGCAAATATTTAGTTACGGAAAGTACCACAGAAAAGATACCGTTCCGCTTTGGCAGAATAAGGGTGAAATGGCAGGGTAAGAGCCTACCGCTCCAATAGCAATATTGGGGGTCTCGAATGAGAATCCCAAATATTTGGGATCATGGCAAACCCCACTTGGTGCAAGGTTAAGTAGAAAGCTTTACAAAATTATTTGTAAGAAGGGTGTTCTCCCTTTGCTTTCGGGTAAACCGCTTGAATTTTAGAGTAATCTAAAGTCTAGATAAATAATTGCCGTCCATTAATTTGGAAACAAAATTCGGCTTATAGACTTGAATTATCAGATTATCTTCAATATTGTGAAGATAATGAAAAAGAAATGGACACTTAAAGACCCACCGGAAAAAAGCAAAATACTTGCATTGGCCGATAGCCTAAACATTTCAACGATATTGGCTAACTTATTAATTCAAAGAGGCGTAACAAATTTCTTTGAAGCAAAAGTTTATTTCAGGCCCGATCTTGATACAATACATGATCCGTATTTAATGTCGGATATGGAAAAAGCGGCAAACCGAGTTATAAGTGCGTTAACAAATAATGAAAGGATCTGTGTTTACGGCGATTATGATGTTGACGGAACCTGCTCTGCCTCATTGATGTATTTATTTCTTAAAGAATTAGGCGCAAATGTTTATGTATATATTCCAAATAGATTGACAGAAGGTTACGGTTTATCTAGGGACGGAATTGACAATGTAAAAAATGATAATGTTAATTTAATTATTACTGTTGATTGCGGAATTACCGCTGTTGATGAAGTTGCATACGCAAATACTTATGGAATCGATACAATTATTTGTGATCATCATCAGCCTAAGGAACAATTACCAAATGCATATGCTATTCTGGATCCTTTAAAACCAGGCTGCAATTATCCATTTAAATATCTTTCAGGGGCGGGAGTTGCTTTTAAATTAGCTCGTGCCGTTGCTGATAGATTCGGCAAAAAGGAAATGGTCTTTAAATATTTGGATTTAGTTGCCTTGGCTGGTGCCGCAGACATAGTTCCATTAGTTGATGAAAACAGAATTTTAGTTAGAGCCGGTATTGAACAAATTAACGAGAATCCAAGGCCTGGAATAAAAGCTTTAATTAAAACCGCTAAAATGGAATTAGGCAATTTATCGGCGGGACAAATTGTTTTTACAATAGCACCAAGAATTAATGCCGTAGGCAGATTGGGAGATGCCTACAGAGCAGTTGAATTATTTAATGCCGATAACTATGAAGATGCTGAAAGATTGGCTAAAGTACTTGAGCATGAAAATCTTGAAAGAAGAAAAATTGATGAAGTTACTTTTTCACACGCGCTTGAATTAATTGACCACATTAAAGATTTTAATAATAGTTTGGGCATTGTTCTTCATCATGATAATTGGCATCCTGGCGTTGTTGGAATTGTTGCTTCAAGATTAGTTGAAAAATTTTATCGCCCCGCTATAATGCTAACAACAATTGATGGAGTTGCAAAAGGTTCGGCAAGAAGCATTACCGGTTTTGATATTTACGAAGCTTTGGAAGAATGTAAAGACCTTTTAATTCAGTTTGGCGGACATAAAGCAGCTGCAGGATTGGAACTTCCTATTGATAAAATTGATGAATTTAGAATTAGATTTAACAGCTTTTTAAGCAGAAGTTTAAACGAAGAAGATATTATTCCCGAAATAAAAATTGACGCAAAAATTTCATTAAGTGAAATAACACCCAAATTTGTTCGTGTTCTTGAACAATTTGCGCCTTTTGGACCGGGTAATATGCGACCCGTTTTCCTTTCTGAAAATGTTAAAATCGTTACTGCTCCAAAAATTGTTGGCAGTAATCATTTTGTTACTACATTTTGTCAAAACGGAACAGATAAAGTTTTTGATGCAATTGGATTTAATTTAGGTAAATTTGTAAGTGATTTTGAAAATAATAATAATAATCTTGTAGATATTGTTTTTACTATTGAAAAAATTGTCCGCGATGGAAGAACATATCCGCAAATTAGAGTTAAAGATATAATTTTAAAGAATTAACAGAACACATATTTATAAGGAGATTACCGATGTCCGGTCACTCAAAATGGGCTACCACTAAAAGAAAAAAAGCAGTAATTGACGCAAAAAGAGGGAAAATTTTTACAAAACTTATAAAAGAAATTTCAGTTGCGGTTAGATCGGGCGGTCCGGATCCCGATGGAAATCCTAGATTAAGGTTGGTTGTTGATAATGCAAAAGCAGCAAATATGCCGATGGATAATATTGAAAGAGCGATTAAAAAAGCAAGCGGAGCAGTTGAAGGCGCAAATTATCTTGAAATTACTTATGAAGGATATGGACCCGGCGGAGTTGCTGTTCTAGTAGAAAGTGTTACCGATAATAAAAATAGAACAGTTGCGGAAATCAGACATTTATTCAGTAAATATGGCGGTGCTCTCGGCGAATCAAATTCAGTTGCGTGGATGTTTGAAAGAAAAGGCGTAATTTCTTTACCTCAGCAAGGAAAAAGTGAAGATGATTTGATGGAATTAATTTTAGAAGCTGGAGCTGAAAATCTTCTTTTGGATGAAGAGTTTTTTGAAATTACAACCGCGGTAGAAGATTTTGAAAAAGTTAGAAAAACAATCAGTGATTCCAATTTAGAAGTTGAAAATGCTTCAATTCAATGGAAACCGAAAAACAACGTTTCCGTAAGCGGCGAAACTTCAGAAAAATTAATGAAATTACTTGAAATGATTGAAGATAACGATGACGTTCAAAATGTTTATACCAATGCCGACTTTTTAGATTCTGAGTAAAATTATAATGATAATAATAGGTGTTGATCCCGGAACCATTTTAACCGGTTTCGGGATAATTAAATCACACAAAAACCAAATTGAATATTTACACTCCGGGATCATTAAACCAAATCCCAAAGACGAATTACCTCAAAAATTAAATTTCATTTTTCAAGAATTAAACAAACTAATTAAAGATTTTTCACCAGATATTTTTTGTTTGGAAACCGCTTTTTACGACAAAAATGTTCAATCTGTATTAAAAATTGGTTATGTACGCGGAATCGCCATGCTTGCCGCCTCCAATAATAAAATTACTTTTGTTGAGTATTCTCCAAGGGAAATTAAAAAAGCCGTTGTGGGAAACGGTTCCGCATCTAAAGAACAAGTACAATACATGATAAAAAATTTAACTACTTTTAATAAAACAAAATTTAAATTTGATGAAACCGATGCTTTGGCAGCAGCAGTATGTCACTCAATTAAAATAAGTTCATTTGATTCAAAACATAAAAGTTGGAAAAATTTTATTTTACAAAATCCGGATAGAATACTAAATAACTAATATGATTGGATATTTAACAGGAAAAATAATTTCTAAAAAACCGACTCAAATTTTACTTGACGTAAATGACGTAGGGTTTTTAGTAAACATTTCACTTAATACATTTGAAAAAATTTCTGAAACCGAGGGAAAAATTTCATTGTATACATACTTATCCGTAAAAGAAGATTCACTAACTTTGTTTGGATTTTACTCAATTTCGGAAAAAGAGCTTTTTGAAGCCTTGATAAGTATGAATGGCATTGGACCAAAACTTGCGCAAAATATATTGTCGGGAATTTCAGTGGAAGAATTAAAAAGCGCGATTCTCACAAAAAATCTAGCCCGTTTGGTTTCAATTCCCGGAATTGGCAGAAAAACTGCAGAAAGAATGTTGATTGAATTAAGAGAAAAAATGGAAAAAGTTTCAGATCAATCATATGAGAAAGGCGGTTTATCTTTTACCACTAAAGATGACGCGGTTGCCGCTCTAACCGGATTAGGTTATAATCAAAAAATTGCTGATAAGATTGTTAGAGATTTAATTTCGCAAAATCCGCAAATTTCATTGGAAGACTTAATAAAAGATTCCTTAAAAGGCTTGAGTAAATAAAATAGATAATTGCGAGGTTTGTTAATAAAATTTAAAAACATTATATTTACTTCTTAGATTATGAGAGTACTTCAATACTATATTAAATTTAGGAAAAAGAAATTTTTAATTATAAAAACTTCTGAAGATATTTAAAATTAAAATGCACTTCTAATTTTAGGAGTGCATTTTTTTTGTATGCTAACAAAACACATTATTGAACATATTGAAAATTGGGCGCCGCCGGCAATTTCTTGGGATAAAGATAATGTCGGTTTGCAGATTGGCTCAAAGAAAATAAAAATAAAAAATATTTTTCTTTGTTTGGAATTAACCGAAAATGCCTTAAAGCAAGCCCTTCAAAAAAATTGCAATTTAATTTTTACCCATCATCCTTTTTTGTTCAAACCTTTAAAAAAAATAGACTTTTCGTCCGATCCAAAATCCAAACTGATTGAAACTCTTATTAAGAAAAACATTACGATTTATTCGGCTCATACAAATTTAGATTTTACAAAAGACGGCGTAAGTTTTGAACTCGCAAAAGTTTTAGAATTAGAGAATATAGTTTTTTTGGAAAATCAAAATTCAAATCAGTACAAAGTTGTTGTTTTTGTTCCGCAAGATAATATCGATAAATTATCCGAATCCTTGTTTGATGCCGGTGCGGGAATTATTGGCGAATATGAAAAATGCAGTTTTAAATTAGACGGAAAAGGGACTTTTTTAGGTAATGAAAAAACAAATCCGGCTATGGGAAAAAAGCAGAAATTTGAAAATGTAAATGAAGTTAGGCTGGAATTATTGGTAGATTCCTGGAAGTTGAAAAATGTGATTGCAGCGTTAAAAAATAATCACCCTTATGAACAGCCGGCTTACGATATATATAGTCTTAAAAATGAAAATGTAAATTACGGATTTGGCGCAATAGGAAATTTGAAACACGGTATGAATAAAACCGAATTCCTAAAACACGTCTCAAAAAAATTGAAAATCAATAGTCTTAGATATTCCGATATTGAACAAAATAAAAAAATTAATAAAGTCGCTGTTTGCGGAGGAAGCGGATCAGAGCTTCTTAATTCCGCGATTCAAAATAAAGCCGACGCTTTTGTAACCGCTGATGTTAAGTATCACACATTTCATGATGCCGAAAATAAAATTTTATTCGTTGATGCCGGGCATTATGAAACAGAAATTCATTCTCTTAATGCTGTAAAAAGAAAATTAGAAAAATTCATTTCTGAAAAATCAGAAAAAATAAAAATTTATAGTTACAACGGATCTACCAATCCGGTTAAATATTTTAATAACGAAAGGAGCTAAATAAATTGATTAATCGATTATCAACACTTTTTGAGCTTCAATTAATTGACGATGAACTTGATACACTTCAAGAACTGAGGGGTGATTTACCAATTGAAGTCAATAGTTTGAACTCACAGATTCAGAATATTAAAGAAACAATAAGCGTGCAGGAGAATGAAAAAAATTCTGCTTTAGAAACAATTAAATTAAACGAGGACGAGCTTGAAAGATTAAATACAAATCTGAAAAAATTTAAAACTCAACTGTATCAAGTCCGTAATAATAAAGAATATGACGCGCTTACTAAAGAAATTGAACATTCCGAAGAAAAAATAAAAACTTTAGAAACGGAGAATTCCGAACTTGAAAATAAGGTACAGAAACTTAAAAATGAAATCAATGAAGTTGAACCTCAGTTAAAAGATCTGTCTGATGAAGTTAAGATAAAAGAGGAAGAGCTTAAAACAATTATTAAGGCAAACGAACGCGAAGAAACAAAGCTGAACGTAAAAAGAACTGAAGTTGCCGAAAAAGTAAGAAAATCGGATTATAATACTTATACAAGAATTAGAAAAGCCTTGGGCGGAAAAGCAGTTGCGACAATTAACAGAGGCGCCTGCACTGGATGCCATAATGTTGTTCCTCCACAAAGACAAATAGAAATTAGAACGAGCAGCAGATTATTTACATGCGAATCATGCGGCAGACTTTTGGTTTCTCCGAATGTTGCTGTAGAAGTTAAAAAGGGCTAAAAGTTTATAAAGCTCAACTTTATAGTTGAGCTTTTTTGTTTTAATCTTTTAATAAAGCTAATTTATTGGCTCGACCCAATTACCATCTTCTTTAATTAAATCTATTAATCCATCAACCGCCAACTCCGAAGAAATGCTTTTTTTAATTACTTCTTTCCCTCTGTAAAGTGTAATTTTTCCCGGACCGGAACCAACATAACCGTAATCTGCATCCGCCATTTCTCCGGGACCATTTACAATGCAGCCCATTATTCCAATTTTAACGCCTTTTAAGTGTCCGGTTCTTTCTCTTATTTTATTTGTTACTTCAACCAAATCAAAAAGCGTTCTTCCGCAAGAAGGACAAGCGATATATTCTGTTTTAGAAATTCTTACTCGTGCAGCCTGAAGAATGCCGAATAAAGTTCTGTTAATTTCTTCGGGTAAAAAATCGATTTTTTTATTCGTTAACCAAACTCCGTCTCCGAATCCTTCAATAAATAAACTTCCCAAATCGGTTGCGGCGTATAACTGTAAATTCTCAAAATCATTAACATTATATTCGCGCTTAATAACTATTGGATGACCAAAACCCAAATTCATTAGTTCAATAAAAATTCTTCTCAATTCGGCAAGCGCGTGTTTATTGTCGGTTGTAATTACCAAAACCGAATTCTTCTTATCCTTCAACCTTGCGAATCTTTCATCAGAAATATTGTCAATATTAATTTCAATAAAATTTAAAATTGGAGAAATTTCTTCAAGCGATAAGAAATTATTAAAATCGAAATATGGATGAAATTTAGATTTATTGGGATTTTGTAACCAAGTGTCATAATTTTGAATGATATCCAAGCTTTCGGGTAAATTTGTATTTACATTTTGATCGCCGGCAAAAATATAATCAGGAGCTTGATCGCCGATATTCCATTTATCCAAATCGGATAAATAAGTTAAACCAAGTTTTAAAAGATCCTCGTTAATGATTTCCTTATTTGATATTTCCGCAATAACTCGAGGTGAATTCTTATCTCCAAAATTATTTATTGGGTAAGCAGGAATTTTTAAATAACTGAAAGGATCGTAAGGAAGATTAATTATTTCCGGAATTTCTTTATGCGGAATTCTGTTTGCGTATCTATTTACCAAAGCTAAAGCAACGGGAATTTCATGTTCAGGCTCTTCGGTTAAAGAAACGCGAATTGTATCTCCGAGGCCGTCTTCAAGCAAAGCGCCAATTCCTAACGCGGATTTAATTCTTCCGTCTTCTCCGTCTCCTGCTTCAGTAACTCCAAGATGAAGAGGATAGTTCATTCTTTCTGCAATCATTTTGTTCACAAGCAATCTATAAGCTTGAACCATAACTTGCGGATTACTTGCTTTCATTGAAAGTATAATTTGGTGATAATTTAAATCTTCGCAAATTCTTAAAAACTCAAGCGCGGATTCAACCATTCCAAGTGGAGTATCGCCGTATCTGCTCATAATTCTATCAGAAAGCGAACCGTGGTTTGTGCCAATGCGCATAGCGGTTCCGTATTCTTTGCAGATTTTTACGAGCGGAGAAAATTTAACTCTGATTCTTTCAATTTCTTCTTCATATTCCAAATCGGTATAATCAATTTGCTGAAACTTCTTTTTATCTATATAATTTCCGGGATTAACTCTAACTTTTTCAACAATTCTTGCGGCTTCTTCTGCGGCATTTGGAGTAAAGTGAATATCCGCAATTAGCGGCACATTATAACCTCGTTTGTGCAATTCTTCTTTTATATTTTTTAAATTTTTAGCTTCATTAATACTTGGCGCGGTTATTCTAACTAATTCGCATCCCGCATTAATCATTCTAATTGATTGCTCAACAGTCGCGATTGTATCCATTGTGTTTGTGGTCGTCATGGATTGAACGCGAATCGGATTTCCGTTTCCGATTGAAATTTCTCCGACTTTAACTTCCCGCGTAATAAATCTGCTGTATTTTGTTAGTGAATTACAATATTTATTTTCATTCATAATAAATCTTTCTAAATGTAATTTTTAAATATAATAAATTGAAAAGTCCAATTGAATATTTACAATTTTAGAATTGAAATAATTTTGTGTTATTTTAAAAGTATAAATACTATAAAATTGATTTTTAATTTTAAATTAGTATATGCGAATTCCAGAAAATACAATAGAAGAAATTAGAAGCTCGGCAAATATTGTTGATGTAATATCACAATTTGTCGCGCTTAGAAAAAGAGGAAAAAATTTCATTGGACTTTGTCCGTTCCATCAAGAAAAAACACCATCTTTTACAGTCAGCGAAGACAAACAAATTTTTCACTGTTTCGGCTGTCACGCCGGTGGCAATGTCTATAAATTTTTAATGGATTACAAAAGCATCTCATTCATTGAGGCGGTTCAGGAAATAGCCGAATCTGTAGGAATTCGTCTGAATTTTGAAGAAGAGCAAGTTACATCCGAGCAAAATGAATTAGAAGAACTTTATGAAATAAATGTTTTTGCGGCAAAATATTTCAGCAACAGTCTTCTTAATTCTGAAACAGGCGAAATTGCCCGAGATTATTTTAAATTAAGAAAAATTAAACTGCAGACGCAAAAGATATTCGGATTAGGATTTGCGCCAAACGGCTGGGATCATTTTGTGAACTACGCAATTGAAAATAAAATAAATTTAGAAAACGCAAAATTACTCGGACTTATCGATTCAAAAGAAAACGGAAAATTTTATGATAAGTTTAGAGGCAGAATAATTTTCCCGATTTTTTCACCGAATGGAAGAGTTGTCGCGTTCGGCGGTAGAGTATTTCAAGGTGAAGAAAATATTGCAAAATATTTGAACTCACCTGAATCCACAATTTATCTAAAAAGAAAAAGTTTGTACGGTTTATTTCATTCCAAAGATGAAATTAGAAAATTGGATAAAGCTATTCTTGTAGAAGGTTATATGGATTTGATCGCGCTTTTTCAAAACGGAATTAAAAATGTAGTTGCTTCATCCGGAACATCATTGACTGATGATCAGGTAAAATTACTTTCGCGTTATACAAAAAATGTTACCGTTATTTTTGATGCCGATACAGCCGGACAAAAAGCCGCGATGAGAAGTATAGAAATTTTACTTAAGCAGGATTTCGAAGTTTCAATGTTAAGTCTGCCGCAAGGTGAAGATCCGGATTCATTTATTACCGAATACGGAAAAGAAAATTTTGAAGATCTGTTAAAAACTGCGCAGAATTTCTTGGAATTCCAAACTTCACAATATGAAGCCGAAGGAATGTTTGAGAATCCCAATACAGAAGCGGAAGCAATACGCGAATTGGTTAAATCTGCCGCATTTGTAAATGATGAGTTGAAGCGGAGTTTGTTGATTAGATCAATTTCTAGAAAATTTAATTTAAGGGAAAAATTAATTGAAACAGAGCTGAATAAATTTCTGAGTCAAAACAAAAGAGCGGAACTTCAAACGGAACAAAGAATTGTTAAAACCGGAAAACCCGGCTCTCAAATAAAATCAGAAATAAATACTCAATTGTTAAATTTAGAAAAAGAACTTATTCACCTTTTGTTTGAAGGTGATGAAGAAATAATAGGTAAAATATTTGATGCTATTCAACCGGAAGATTTTTCAAACAATTCATTAAAGAATTTGGCGCTGATAATATTTGACGCATATATGAGAGGTAATTTTAACTTAGCCGACGTTATTGAAAAGATTGAAGATGAAAAATTAAAAAATTATATTTTAAATGTTACTCTTGGCGAATATCAAATCAGCAGTACTTGGGATGAAAAATCGAGTCATGGTAAAGTTGAAAAAAATTTACTTAAGTATGCAAATGATACGATTAAAAAATATCAATTGATAAAGATTGATGAGCAAATTAAGTTGAATGATATCAAAATTGAAAAATTAGGAAATAATCCTGAAGTAATAAAAATAATGAGAGAAAACGACGAATTAAGAAAAGAAAAAACTTTATTATTAAAGAGCTGATAAAATGAATAAAAAATCATACATCTATGAAATAAACACCAGAGTCTGGTTAAAAAGATTTGATGAAGGTGAACAAAAGGCAACAATTAAAGATGTACCCAAAGAATATTGGTATGATCTGTATTTAAAAGGTTTTAATTACATTTGGTTAATGGGCATTTGGAAAACAAACGAATCGGTTATTAAAGACTATTGCTTTGAGCCGGGATTGATAAGCGATTATACAAAAGCGTTGAAAGATTGGAATGATAAAGATGTAATTGGTTCGCCTTATGCGATTGATTGCTACGAAGTAAATTCATTAATTGGAACAAAAGAAGATATTATTGAATTGAAGAATTATCTTAATTCTTTAGGAGTTAAGTTGATATTAGACTTTGTAACAAATCATTTCAGCGCGCATAGTTCTTTAATTGAAACAAATCCCGAATTATTTCTTCCGGCAAATGATGATTTTTTGCAAAGAAATCCTCATACATTTTTCAAAACAAAAAGTTCATTGGTTTTCGCTCACGGAAGAGATCCTTTTTTTCCGGCTTGGCAGGATACAATTCAAATAAATTACTTTAATGACAACGCAAGAAATTGGATGATTGAAACATTAAAAGATTTAATGGATGTTTGCGACGGTGTTAGATGCGATATGGCAATGCTTTCATTAAATAATGTTTTTGAAAATACTTGGGGCGGAGTAATTTCATTTAATAATTATCACAAACCCAAAAATGAATTTTGGGAAATTTGCATTAACGAAGTTAAGAAAAAAAATGAAAATTTTATTTTCATTGGTGAATCTTATTGGGATTTAGAATGGGAACTCCAAAAACTGGGTTATGACTTTACTTATGATAAAAGGCTGCTGGACAGATTAAGAATTGAAAATGTAAGCGAAATAAAAGCTCATTTAATGGCAGAAAAAAAATTCCAGGAAAAATCTGTAAGGTTTATTGAAAATCACGATGAAGAAAGAGCAATAACTTCATTGGGAATAGAAAAATCAAAAGCCGCGGCAATTATAATTTATACTATTCCCGGAATGACTTTTATACAAGATGGACAAATTGAAGGAAAAAAAATTAAATTACCTGTGCAGCTTGGAAGAGAACCGAATGAAAAAGATAATTTCAATTTAATGGAATTTTATGAAAAACTTTTTAGAATAACGGCATCAGAAGTTTTTAAATACGGAAACTGGGAATTATTGAATCCAATTCCGGCGTGGGTTTCAAATAACACATATCACAACATTCTTGCTTGGAAAATTACTTTTGAAGAAAGAAAAAGGCTGGTTGTTGTAAATTTCTCTAAAGTGGTTTCACAATGTAGAATTGAATTAAATCTTACTAATTATCCAGCCAAATTTAAACTTAAAGATATTCTAAACTATAAGACTTATTTCAGGAAAACCGATGAAGTATTGAATGACGGTTTGTTTATTGAATTAGGACCATTTAAAAGTCACATATTTTCGTATTAAAATAATACTTTTATTTCTGAATTTTATTATTTTTACTACTGGATTTTTTCAAGAAACTTAATTTTGAGATTGTTTATATCA
This sequence comes from Ignavibacteriota bacterium, assembly GCA_016713565.1. Taxonomy (NCBI): domain Bacteria; kingdom Pseudomonadati; phylum Ignavibacteriota; species Ignavibacteriota bacterium. The sequence continues at coordinate 1,180,352 of JADJOX010000007.1, read as the reverse complement.
TCAAAATATAAGTAATTGAATTAATAGGGGGATTACTGCGCTGGACTCGAATTAGTTTCAGTCCGTATTCAATTTAAATATTTTATTAAAGGATCCCCCAAATGGAAAAGAAAAATGATTTTTCAGAAGATTTTTTATGCTCTGCCGATCAGTTTTTAGAATGTGATGATTACAAAGGTGATAATGGTTTTTTCAAATTTACAAAAGAGAACAAATTTTACTTCGCTTTAAATTTCAGCGGCAAAACATATCTCAGATCACAAAGCTATTCTTTAGAAATTGCACGAGATAACGGAATAAATTCCGTTTATAGAAACGCCTTTCTGGATGAAAGATGGTTATCATCAAAAACTTCAGATAATAAATTTTATTATTACTTGATTGCCGGAAACAAACACGAAGTTGCAAGAAGTTGTTATTATAATTCAGAAGAAGAAATGGAAAATGATCTTAATTGGATTAGAAGTGAAAATTCAATTATTGGAATTGGAGCAACTGAAGTAGAAGGTAAGTGGTATTCGGCAGTTGAGCTATTATCAAAAAAAAAAATAAATTTTGAAGAAAATCAAATTGAAGTATCCAATTCAATCCCAGAAAATAATGGTGAAGAATTAAATATTCCTTTAGAAAAAAGTTCTAACAAGCTGGAAAATGATTATATACGGTTCGCCGATGAAGAATTGAAATTTGTACCTAATAAAAAAAATACTAACTTAAAAAATTTGATGTGGATAACTGTAATAGCCGCATTGGTAATCCTTAGTTTTATTTATTTTGAACATTGAATGAAAAATTAGATTTTGTAAACTTTAGAAAGGAGAACTATATTTAATGAATTAAGACCAAGTGTTCTTTATAATTTAAATTAAAATGACTTTTATTTGGAAGGAATTTTTAATAATATTATTCATGTAATAACAAATAAATGAATAATGGAAAAAGAGAAAAAATTATCGAAGATTTTAAAATATTTTCAAAATAAGTTTGATCTATTAAATTCAGCATACTTACAAACCGTAAAAAAAAATAAACTTCCAGCAATTTTTCAAAAAAAATATTCATTATTTACAATAGTGATAATTCTGTTCGTTTTCATTTATTTTACTTTCTTTAACAGTTCAAAAATTGATTCAAACATTCCGCTATATAAAATCAAGAGAGATACTTTTAGAATATCCGTAACGGAAAGCGGTGAAATAAAGGCAAAAAATTCTATATCAATTGCGGCGCCAAGAGTTAGAAGCAGTTTGAAGATTGTATTTTTAGTGCCCGAAGGAACTTACATTAAATCGGGAGATATTGTGGCAAAATTTGATCCTACCGAAGCATTAACAAAATTAAAAGAAGCCGAAGCACAGCTTGAAATTGCAATGTCTAATAAAGAAAAGCTTATGGCAAATCAAGCGTCCGAAATTGCGCAAATGGAATCACAATTAAAAAGCTCTCAACTCAGTTTTGAATTATCCAAACTAAGCATGGAACAAATGAAGTTTGAAGCTCAAGCTAAACAAAGAGAAGCTGCGCTGCAGCATCAAAAAAATGAATTACAGTATGAACAAACACAAAAAGATTATGAATCGAAAAAAATAATTCAACAGTCAGAAATGAATAACATGAATGTTGAAGTTAGGCAGAAAAAAAATGATCTGGAAAAAGCAAAAATGGATTTGGATGATTTAACTCTTTCGGCATCAGCGGAAGGTTTGGTTGTTTATGGCGTAAATTGGGCGAATAACGGTCAAAAATTTCAAATTGGAGATCAGCCTTGGCCTGGGCAAGTAATAATTACTTTACCTGATCTATCAGCAATGGAAAGCGAAACGTATGTTAATGAAGTTGATGTAAGTAAAGTTAGCATGGGACAAAAAGTAATTGTTAAACTCGACGCATTTCAAGATAGCACCTTTACCGGAAAAATTACTAGTATTGCTCGGTTGGGAAAGAACAAAAATTATGATTCGGATATTAAAGTTTTTGATGTTCACGTTGATATTGAAGGCGTTTCCGAAATTCTAAAACCCGGAATGACAACGAGCAATCAAATAATAGTTAATGAAACAAAGGATAAATTATTTGTTCCGCATGAAGCAGTATTTAATGAAAGCGACGAATTTTTCGTATATAAAAAAAACGGTTCGGGATTTGACAAAGTAAATGTAAAAATCGGAAGTAAAAGTGAAGATTTTATCGTTATAAATGACGGTTTGCAAAACGGTGATTTTGTTGCTTTACGAAATCCTACATTGGAAATTCATGAAGAGATAAGTGGAGATTCACCGACTGAAGTGGAAACGACAAAATCTCAAACCAAATCAAAATCGGCTCGAACAATTATAATTGAATAACAATTGATGGAAAGAAAAGATTTATTAAGAATTAGTTTGGACGGATTGAACTCAAATAAATTGAGAACATTTCTTACAATGCTAGGAGTTATTTTCGGAGTTGCTTCAGTTATTGCTATGGTTTCAATTGGAGAAGGTGCAAGACAGGAAACCCTTGAACAAATTGAATTGCTTGGTTCAAATAATATTATAATAAAAAAAAATTCAATATCGGAAGATGATAATAAAAAAGCGTTTTTTTCTCCCGGATTGACATTAAAAGACTCATATGCGATTTCTAAAATAATTTCATTTATCAAATCTATTACACCGCAAAAAGAGAATACAGAAAAAGTAACTTATAAATCAAAAGTTATAGAAACAAAAATTGTCGGAACATCAGAAAATTATTACTTAACGTTTAATTCAAAGCTAAGTCAAGGTAACTTTTTTGACAAATATCACATTGATAATTATGAAAATGTTTGCGTTTTAGGTTCGGGAATAAATAATAAAATTTTTAATTATGAAAATCCATTGGGCAAAAAAATAAAAATAGGCAGTTCTTGGTTTAAAGTTATTGGAGTTATTTCTTCAAAAAAAGAAGGCGGGGGTACTTCTGATGAAATAAGAAATTTTAATGAAGATATTTATATTCCAATTACAACAATGTTTTATAAAATGAAAGTAAATAAAGACGACAATGCTGGACAGAGAAATTCTGGAAATAATGTGGCAAATGCCGCGGATAGAGTTTCTGTGGATCAGTTGACGGTAAAAGTCTATAATGATACGCAAATATTTGAAACAGCAACTTTAATTAAAAGAATTCTTTTAAGAAAACATTATGGTGTTGAAGATTTTAAAATAATTATTCCAGAAGCAATAATGGAGCAAAAACAGAAAACACAGTCAATTTTCAATGTTGTAATGGGAGCTATTGCCGGAATTTCGCTTCTTGTTGGAGGCATTGGAATTATGAACATAATGCTTGCAAATATAATGGAGAGAACGAAAGAAATTGGAATTAGAAGAGCTGTCGGTGCTACGCAGTCTAACATACTTTATCAGTTTATGTACGAAGCATTAATTATTAGTTTGCTTGGCGGAATTATCGGTACTATAATAGGATTTATTTTAACTTCAATAATTACAAAATATGCCGGATGGAGAACTCTCATTACTCCTTATTCGGTAATAATTGCCTTTCTCGTTTCAATGGCGGTTGGAGTCGGGTTTGGTTTGTATCCCGCAAAAAAAGCCGCGGAAAAAGATCCAATTGAATCTTTGAGATATGAATAATATGAAAAAATTTTATACAGTAATTTTTATTGCGTTAACTTTTCATAATTATTTTGCGCAGGAAATATATGACCTTGAGAAATCAATTTCTGTTGCGCTGCAGAAAAGCTTTGGAATTCAAAACGCGAATTACTCATTGATTTCTTCGCAGAAAAATTTAGAAGCATTTAAAGCCGGACTATTTTCTCAATTAGATCTGGAATTTGATATTCCTACCTATTCAAAAAGTTTATCAAGCCAATTTAATCCGTTATTAAGCAGGGAAGATTTCTTTGAATTGGGAAGTACAAGAGTTGAAGGAAGATTAAGTTTGTCACAGCCGATAATATTTACAAACGGGAATATTAATTTAACTGGAAGACTATTTGGAAGAGAACAATTTGGAACAAATATTATAACTACAAAAGATTATTTTACAAATGTAAGCATTTCACTTCAGCAGCCGCTATTTACTTTTAACACACAAAGCGCAAATTTGGAACGAGCAGAAATAAATTTGGAAAATGCCAAAAGACATTTTAATGAGTCAGAACAAAATTTAATTTTTAATGTTAAATCGGCTTTTTACAATCTTTATAAAATTAAAGAAAACGTAAAAATACTTGAAGAAAAAGTTAAGCAAAATGAAGAGTCGTATTTAACCGCTAAAAATAAATTAATTGCTGGATTAATTGCAGAAGTAGAAGCTCTTCAGTTGGAAGTTGATTTGGCTTCAAGTAAAAATGAACTTCTTAATTCGCAAAGATCATATGAAGAAGACCTCGCAAATTTTAAGCTGCTTATTGGATTGGAATTAGACGATAAAATTGAAATAATATCCAATCTTCAGTATTTACCTATTTTAGTTGATGAAGAAAAAGCAATTGAGAGCGCAATAAATAACCGGCCGGATCTTTTAAATCAACAAAGTGAAATATATCTTTCACAGCTTAACGTTGAAGAAATAGATTCACGAAGACAAATAAAAGCAGATCTGGTGGCAAGGTATGGTTTGAGCAAAAATGACGAAAAATTCTCAAGCCTATACGCTGATCTTTTGGATGATATTAACATTGGTTTAAATTTGTCAATCCCAATTTGGGATTGGGGGCAAAACAATAAACAAGTAGAAGCCGCCGAAGCAAATTATAAAATAAGTCAGCTTGTTTATGAAAATTTAAAGAAGAATATTAGAAACGAAGTCATCTCGGCAATTAATAGTTTAAATTCAGCTAAAGCGCGTGTCGAAGTTTTAAGTAAAACGGTTGAAATTGCCGAAAAAAGTTACAACATTTCATTGGAAAGATTTAAAGCTGGTACAATCTCCAGTTTCGATTTAGCCCAAATGCAAATAAGATTGACTGAAGCCAAAAACAACAGCTTAAACGCATTGATAGATTATAATTTATCCTTAGCCGATTTGGAAAGAAAAACTTATCTAAACCTACAATAAAAGATAGAATTTTTAACAAACAAAACTTTTCTTCGTATCTTTACCGCATGAATACTAAGAATAAGATTTTACTTCCCGGATTAAATGAACAAATTATTTTTCTGCAATCGCGAATAAATATTGGCGATAGTAAAATTTTGATAATTGGATCAAATTCGGGAGAAATTGCAAAAATATTTTGCGCTAAAAACTCAAGTCAAATTGAGCTGATAGTTGAAGATTACGAATCTCTTATAAATACAAAATTGATTTTGGATAAAACAAAAAATGTTAACATTAAAATAATGTCTTTTGAACACACCGATTTCAATGACGGGCAATTTGATTTAATATATACGCAGGCGTCTATATCAGGTTCTAACAGAAAAAGTATAGTTAAAGAAATAAAAAGAATATTAAAACCGGATGGAATTTTTTGTATTGGTGAAATAGTAAAACTTGAAAATGAAATCCCGACTTTTGTAAATGATATTTTCGAAAGTTCGGATATTGTTCCTTTTGAAATTTCGAAATTGGAAAATTATTATTTGGAAAGAAATTTCACTTTGATCGATTCAAAAAATTTATCGAATACATTATCTGAATATTATTCAAATGTTTCTGAATTGCTGAAATCAAAGATGAAAGATTTGTCCGATAATGAAAAATCATATTACAAAAAATTCTTAAATAAAATAAAACATGAAAGCCATGCTTATATAAAATTAGGAGCTGACAGATTTATTGGCTTCAAATCATTAATTCTTAAAAAGAAATGAAGAAAGACGATTTAGTTGAATTAAAAATAGAAAATTATGCTTTTGAAGGAAAAGGCATTGCAAGGATTAACCAGTCTGAGCTTGACCATGTAAGCAATGACGTTGAGAAAAAATATGTAATATTTGTTCATAATTCTTTCCCCGGCGATATTGTAAAGGCAAGAATATTAAAACTTAAGAAAAGTTACGGTGAAGCCAAAACAGTTGAAGTAATAAAGCCTTCTTCCGAAAGAACAAATGCGGTATGCAAACATTACCAAATTTGCGGCGGATGTAAACAGCAGGATCTAAAGTACGACGCGCAATTAAAATATAAGCAGGAACAGGTAAAAGATATTTTTGAACGCTTAGGCGGTTTTGAAAATTTTGAAATGCTGCCGATTATTAGTTGCGAAAATATTTTTCATTACAGAAACAAAATGGAATTTTCATTTACGCCGCAGCGCTGGCTTACGGAAGAAGAAATAAAAAAAGAAGAAATAATTGATAAAGATTTTGCTTTGGGATTTCATTTGCCAAGAATTTTTAACAAAGTAATAAATATTGAAGAGTGTTTTCTGCAATCTGAAAATGCAACAAAAATATTAAATTTTTCAAGAGATTTTTTTAAGAAAAATAATACATCAATATTTTCAACATTTACTCATGATGGTTTTCTGCGGAATTTGGTGTTAAGAGAATCATATAAGTTAAATCAGTTTATGGTCAATCTAGTAACATCATCAGAAAATGATGAGTTACTTGCAAAATATTCGGAAAACTTAATAAAAGAATTTCCATTTATTACAACCGTCGTAAATAATATAAATCTTAAAAAATCTCAAACAGCATTTGGTGATTATGAAAAAGTATTTTACGGTGATGGAACAATTCACGATAAAATCGGAAATTATAAATTCAGAATAAGCGCGAATTCATTTTTCCAGACAAATACTTTGCAGGCGGAAAAACTTTACCAAACAGCTTTAGACTTTGCCGATTTAACTGGAGACGAAATCGTTTATGATTTATATTCTGGAGCAGGTACAATAGCCATTTTTATTTCGGAGAATGTAAAAAAAGTTTATGGCTTTGAATCGGTTGCTTCTGCGGTTAATGATGCCAAAATTAATTTTGAAATTAACAAAATTGAAAATGTAGAATCATTTGAGGTTGATCTTAATAAGTCACTGCTTCCGTTTTTAGAAAACAACTCAATTCCCAAACCCGATATAATTATTACTGATCCTCCGAGAGCCGGAATGAATCCCAAAACGGTAAATGATATTTTGGAATTAGATCCGAAAAAAATTGTTTATGTAAGCTGTAACCCGGCAACACAAGCACGTGATATTAAATTGCTTTGTGATGAAAAATATAAATTGGTTAAAATAAAGCCGGTTGATATGTTCCCACAGACATTCCACATCGAGAATGTTGCGGTATTAGTTAAGGGTCATTAATAATTTTGTATAAAAATATTTTGTATTTTTAGAATAACAAAATCAAAATAAAACTATGGCATTTCAAATTTTCATTCAAATTTTTCTATTTATTACTTTTTCGTCATTTATAATGTACATCTGCAGGCAAGTTAAATTGAAGGATCCGGAAAAACCAATAAAAAAAACTTGCATATTAATTGGTATAGTTTCACTTATTGCTTGGCTTGTAATTGCAAGAATTGTTTGGATTGTAATCGCTATTCAAATGTCCGGAAATTAATATCAGTTCAATTCTTCATTCAAATCCATATATGTCAATTTTATCGCGTTTGCTTTCTGCGGAATGCTGTCGATTTGGCAGTTTGTTTCAATTTTATAAAACAAATCAATAAATTGTATGGCAACACTTAAATTTCTGCTGACTTTAAACGAGGGTGAAATTATTCCTTCATTTTCAGGTTTATATAAAATACTGTCGGCTTCAATAAAAAAACCGCATCCGCCATTGTCATAGTCACCCGTCCAAATTAACTTGGCATCTTTTTTAACAATTACTTCATTTTTTTCATCGCACGTTATTACAAAAAATAATAGCAATAAAAGGATATATTTTATATTATGTTTATTCATTCCAACTCATCGAATTTATTAAAAGTAAATTTAAGTTCAATAATAATTATAATCAAATTATAAAGAGTTTTGTAAATATTCTTATATAGATATACAGAAAGACTTTTGTTAATTTTTATAATATGATTATTATTATTTGAGGATCAAATGTACCGAAAAATTTCATTACCGATTTTTAATTCTGCTATTATTATCATTTCATTTTTATTTACTAACTTAATTTTTTCGGGGAATAAAATTCAAAATATTCCTAATGGAATTTCCATTTATCAGCTTGATAATGGGATTCAAGTTTTGATGATTGAAAAGCCATCCTTGCCGATGATTGGAATAAATACTTTGGTAAAAGTTGGATCCGCATATGAAAATTTTGCCACAAGCGGAATGAGCCACATGCTTGAACATTTACTGTTTAACGGAACTTCAAAAATGTCTCAAAAAGAATTATATGATGCAACTGATAAAATCGGAGGATATAATAATGCAAATACATCGGAATATTATACAAATTTTATGATGGTTACACCTTCGGAAAACATTATTGAAGGAATGAAACTTCAAGCGGCAATGCTATTTGAATCGAATCTTCCTGAAGATAAGTTTGAAAAGGAAAAAGGAATTGTGCTTGAAGAAATAGCAAAAAGTTTAGGAAACGCTAATGAGCAAATTGAGCGAAATATTCTTTCGATTATTTATAAAGGGCATTCGCTTTCGTTACCAACGCTTGGAACATACGAAACAATCAAAAATATGAACAGAAACGATGTTTATAATTTTTATAAAAATTTTTATGTGCCAAATAATATGATAATAAGTGTTGTAGGAAATTTCAGCGCAGATGAAATGCTTAAAAACATTAATGATATTTATGGAAAGCAAAAGCCCGGAACTGTTTCTCAAGTAAATAATTTTGAACTAAATTCGGGATTTGAATTAATTCCTTCTTTTAATGAAAACGAAAATGTTTATCATAGATTTTTTGCCGGCGATAATTCTCAGTTACAGTTTTTTTTCTGTATCGACAACAATCTAAATAATGAGTTTTTTGAATGCCTTAATTTAGCTTTAGAAAATAAAAGTGAAGAAATAAAAAATAAGCTAAATTCAATTTTTGCGAATCAATTAGATGGTTTGGAATTTAAGACGCGGGAATTTAAAATTAGAAAATATCTTCAAGCTACATTAATTTTAAATTCGGAAGATCATCTGCGGGAAATTAAGGATTCGCTTATTGATATTCTTACAAAAGAAAATTATTCATTGCCGGATGGCGCCATTGAAACCGAAAAAATTAAATCAAAAACCTCATTCCAGCAAAACATAGAAAAACCTCATATGTTTGGAATTTACAACGCGGATCAGCTGTCACAGTATGGAATAGAATCAATTTTATCTTCTTATTCCGGTGAAGGTTACAATAACGCGGCGGAAAATTTAAAGAAATTGAAATTAAATAATGATCCAATTACCATAATTCAGCATAAGATCATAAAAAGTGAAAACGACACAAATAAAGAAAAGCAAGTTCCAAAGTTATTTGAAAATGAAAACGGCGCTGAAATTATCGCGAAACAAAATCCGGGAAGTGATTTACTTGCAATTCATTATCTTATAAAAAACAAAGCCGCTTACGAACAAAAATATGGAAAAGATGCCGCAAAAATTTTGCATGATGCATTCGGCGAAAGAATGAAAAGTCCGGAAGTACAAAAACAAAGTTTAAAGTTTGGTTTTCAATTTACGGTGAATGATAATCCGTTTATACCAATGGATGATATTTATTTAAGTCCGCAATTTGGGTATATAAGAGTTGAAGCCTTGGCGGACAATATCGAAGAAGCAATAAATTTTTTAAATGATCAACTGCTAAACTTTATTCCAACAAATGAAGAATTTGCGAAAGCTTCCGGTAAATCACAAATGCCCGCGATGATGGGACACGCAAACGCATCACAAAAAATGTTTGATAAAAAGTTAGAACAAATTTTATATGTTGATGATAATTCCAATATGAATAAAACTGAACTTTCATATGACAAATTATTGGACTTTACCAAATATTACTTAAATCCAAATAACATAATAATTTCGGTTGTATCAAAAGAAACTCCGGAAAATATAAATAAATATTTTACAAAGTTTTCAAAACCTAAATTAGATGGAATGATAAATAATGTTGGTAAAGAAAAAGAATTCAAAAAAATAACTGAAGCTATTAATAATGAAGAAATAAATAACGGCGAACAGTCATTTATTTATTACGGTTTTCAAAAAAGTTTTAAAACAAATGAAAAGCCTGCCTTAGAGGTTTTGTCAATGCTGATATCAGATAAAATAGTTTTTGACGTTCGTGAAAAACAGGGAATGGCATACAGAATGAATGCCGGTATAGATATTAAAAATGACTTGGCTATGTTCAATATTAATTTGGGAACAAGACCCGAAAATGTGGAAAAACTTTTACCGCAATTACCAAATTTCTTTTCGGAAAAATATTTGGGCAAAATAAGCCAAGATGATATAAACAAAACCGTTAATATGTACTTAGGCAAAATGATGTTTAGAAGACTTTCCAGCATAAACCAAGCTTATTATTTAGGTCATTCTAAATATTTTCATAATGATATATTTTATGATGCAAAATCAATTGAAGATATAAAAAATGTAAAAGTTGAAGATGTAATTGCTGCGGCTAAAAAGTATCTTAAGGTTGAAAATCCGGTTAAGATATTAGTAAAATAACAAAAAATAAGATCTATAATTTTGGGATAATAAAATGAAATTAAAGAAAATCTTTATTCTTTTAACTATTTGTGCATTTTCACTTTTCGCGCAAGAGACAAAAATTCACCATAAACTTCATGTGAAAATTGATCCTGCAAAATCGTTTATCGAAGTTACCGATGATATTTTAATCAAGAAAGAATTTCTAAATAATGATATTGTCTTTTCGCTAAATCATAATTTGAATTTAAAATTTGAAGGCAAAGGAATCAATATTTCACTTTTAGCAAAATCCGTAAAGGCTGAAGATCTTGGAATGGATAGAGATGATATAGATAAGGAATCAGAATTAAAAATAAATAAATATATCATTTCTGAATTTGATATGAACAGCGATCTTAATTTCACAGTTAAATATTCTGGAAAAATAGAATCGCCGATTGAACAAAGCGAAGAAAATTATCAGCGCGGATTCAGTGAATCTCCGGGAATAATAAGTGATTTGGGCGTTTATCTTGCGGGTTCTACTTATTGGATTCCTACAATAAAAGATGAATTATTGAGTTTTGAATTGTCTACAGAACTTCCTAAAGACTGGAAAACTGTTAGTCAGGGTAAACGAACTTTAGACAAAACCGAGAATAATATTCATTTGGATGTTTGGGATTCGCCAACTCCTCAGGAAGAAATCTTTTTGATCGCGGCAAAATTTAATGAATACAAATATTCAGCAGGATCAGTTGATGCTTTTGCTTTTTTGCGAACACCGGATGAAGGTTTGGCAAATAAGTATTTGGAAACAACGGCTCAATATTTAGAAATGTACCGTCAATTAATAGGAACATTTCCGTATTCCAAATTTGCGCTTGTAGAAAATTTTTGGGAAACGGGATACGGAATGCCTTCATTTACTTTACTTGGCGAAAAAATTATCCGCTTTCCGTTTATTCTGCATTCTTCTTACCCGCATGAACTTTTACATAATTATTGGGGCAACAGCGTTTACGTAGATTTTAACAAAGGAAATTGGTGCGAAGGGTTAACCGCGTATATGGCTGATCATTTAATTAAAGAACAGCGCGGACAAGCCGAAGAATATAGAAGATCGACCTTGCAGAAATTTACTGATTACGTAAAAACAAATAATGATTTTCCTTTGAATAAATTTATTTCGCGTCACAATGCCGCGAGTGAAGCAATAGGTTACGGAAAATCTTCAATGGTTTTTCATATGCTGAGAAATTTAGTAGGGGATGAGAATTTTACAAAAGCATTTCAAGTTTTTAATAGAAATAACAAATTTAAAAAGGCTTCTTTCGATGATATAAGAATTTCATTTGAGGAAGTAACGGGAAAAAACCTTAAATGGTTTTTTGATCAATGGATTGGAAGAACAGGCGCACCGCAGTTAAGTTTGGAAAATGTGAAAGTTGAACAATTCGGAAACGTTTATAATTTAAGTTTTTCCATTAAACAAATTCAAAAAGAAGATGTTTATAAAATTACTGTTCCGGTAGCAATTGTTTATAAAGATGAAACCAAAATTGAAAATTGCGAACTTAATGATAAAAACGGAAAAATTTCATTAACATTAAATGCGGAACCGCTTAAAGTATTTGTAGATCCTCAATTTGATGTCTTCAGAATATTAGATCCTAATGAAATTCCCGCCGCATTATCAACCGCGTTCGGTGCGGAAAAAACTTTAATTATATTACCGTCAACTAATGACAAGAAATTAAAAGTTTATCAAAATTTTACAGCACAATGGATAAAAGGAAATGAAGAAAAGTTTGAAATAAAAAATGAAAATGAAATAGATAAAATTCCTTCAGATAAAGCAGTTTGGATATTGGGAGAGAATAAGTTTCAGTCGATGTTAAATAATATATTAAATGTTTTTAATTCAGGAATCACACCTGATTCAATTAAATTTGAATCAAAATCTCATTCGAAAAATAATAATAGTTTTATTGTTTCTGTAAATAATCCCGCAAATATTAATAATGCTGTTGTGTATTTATCTATTGGAAATGAAAAAGCAGATTCCGGCTTAGTAAGGAAACTTCCACATTACGGTAAATATAGTTATCTTACTTTTGAAGGAGATGAACCCGTAAATATTGATAAAGGTCAATGGCCGGTTATTAATTCACCTTTGGTAAAAATTTTAAATACAAAAACTAAAATTTCCGAAATAAAGTTAAAACCAAGAAAAGCATTAGCAGAATTGGCTCCTGTTTTTTCATCCAAAAGAATGATGGAGCATATTGCGTATCTTGCTTCCGATGAAATGAAAGGAAGAGAACTTGGAAGCAGTGAGCTACAAAATGCGGCAAATTATATTGCCGAAAAATTTAAAGAATATGGACTGCAACCGGGAAGCGATGAAGGAAATTATTTTCAAACTTTTGAAAAAGAATTTCACGGAAAAGGTAATTTGAAAATTACAAATGTAATTGGAATTATAGCGGGAACAAATCCAGATCTAAAAGAAGCGGTTGTGGTTTCGGCGCATTACGATCATTTGGGATTAGGTTGGCCCGACGTAAGAAAAGGTAATGAAGGACAAATACATAACGGCGCCGATGATAATGCAAGCGGAGTAGCGGTTTTATTGGAATTAGCAGAAGTTTTAGGTAAAACTCTTAAACCAGCTCGTACAATAATTTTTGCGGCATTCAGCGGTGAAGAAGCCGGACAAATAGGTTCAAAATATTTTATCGGAAATTATAAAAAATTTACAGCCGATAAAATTTTTGCAAATTTGAATTTTGATACAGTTGGAAGATTACACGGAAAGAAAATTATGATTCTAAACGGAGACAATGCTCGCGAATGGAAATTTATTTTTATGGGAACTGAATACACAACCGGAGTTTCATCTGAAATAATTACACAAGAATTGGACGCAAGCGATCAAGTAGCCTTTATAGAAAAAGGCGTTCCCGCGGTTCAATTTTTCAGCGGACCTAATGAAGATTATCATAAACCAACAGATAAAATAGAAAAGATTGATGCTGATGGATTGGTGAAAGTTATAACGGTTGCAAGAGAAACCTTGGTTTATTTAGCTGATAGAGATGACGCGATGAATTTTACAGGTGAAATGCCCATTGCTAAAAATGAAACAAAAAATGATAATAATAAACCGAAAGAAGGAAGAAAAGTCTCGACTGGAACAATGCCGGATTTTGCTTATAGCGGTGAAGGAGTTAAAGTCGCGGCGGTTTCCGAAAATTCCCCCGGCGCTAAAGCCGGATTGTTGATTGGAGATATAATTAAAAAAGTCAATGGCAAGGATTGCAAAAACTTAAAAGAGTATTCAGATCAATTAAAAGAACATCAGCCCGGAGATGAAGTAACTTTAACTATTGAAAGAAACGGAAAAACCGAAGAAGTGAAAATAATTTTGGCAGAAAGATAAATTATTTATTCCAATTTAAAGATGCTTTTTCAATTTGATTATCGATATCGGCAATAAAAGCGTCTTTTTTGGATTCACTTGAAAATAAATAAAGCTTTCTTTTATAAATATAAAATACTTTAGGATCGCAAGGATAAGCAATATTTTTTGTGATCATATAGCTGCAGTATCCTCCGAACTGAGGCGCATAATTTAACGGATGTGCTTTAAATAAATTGGAATTTGTAGAAGATTTAAACAGCCAATTATAATCATTCCAATTAACATAAAACATGTCATTACCTTTTTTGAAATCATTTTCTTTAAAGTACTGTACCATATCGTATCCTTCTATGGCAAGATTTGAAGATTTATAATATTTGGAATGAATTTTTACGGGAAGGTAAGATATAGAAAATAAATACCTAGCGAACACCGCAATTATAGCGACGAAGAATATTATATAAAACAAAAGTTTAAATAATTTGCTTATCATAGTTCAATCTATTTTTAAAATATTATCGATAATAAAGATGGATATTTTATTCTTTGTCAAATTAAAAATTAAATAATATCATTTATTGAACTATAATCCGAGTCAAATAACCGTTTAAAATTTCTTATTGCAAAAGAATCAGTCATTCCTGATAAATAATCGCAAACCAATCTCGCTCGTATATTTGGTTCTTTTTCGTTTCTAATTAAATTATCCGTAAAATCCGGTAAAAGACGCATACTTTTTAATGAAATAATATAATTATCTTCAAGGGCTTTGAAAATACTTGTAAGCATTTTATCGCCCTTAAATTCCATTTGATGAATTTGAGCCGATTTAAATACTAAATCAGCGGCAATCTTTTTATAAAGATTAACTTTTTCTTTGAATTCAGTATCAATTTTCAAATTATATTTATAACGGTTCGTCAGTTTTGATAAGAAGGAATTTGATTCTTCCAATTGGCAGGCACGAATAAAATCACCTATCTGTGATCCAAATTTTTGTTTGTATCTGTCATTTTTTATCCAATGAATAATTTCATCAATAAATTTATTTTGATTTTCTGATAAGGCAGATTGATGATTTTCTTTCCAATGATGCAATTTGTAAATATTTATAAATCCGCCTGAAATACTATCAACCAAATCATTTATTGCATAAGCCGTATCATCCGCCCAATCCATAATTTGGCATTCAATACTTCTTATAGAATTTAATTCATCACCGGGATTTAAATTTAGATTATAATTAAGATTTTGAGATTTTGTATCGAACGTGAAATTTATATAATCTACTTGATAATCATAAATAAAATGATTCTCAGGATTTTGCAAATCGCCGTAAAGACTTTTGTATTTTAGAATGCTGTCTAAAAAAGCGCGCGTGGGATTCATACCGCGTCTTTCATTTTCATTTTTATAAAAAATTTCTGTAATGAGTCGCAGTGTTTGAGCGTTACCTTCAAAACCGCCGTAATTTTTCATTAGCTTGTGCAAAGTTCTTTCTCCGGCATGACCGAATGGCGGATGGCCCAAATCGTGAGTCAAGCAGGCTGATTCAACCAAATCGGAATCCAAGTAAAAATTTTCCGTCAAAATATTTCTTTGAGAATTTACAAGATAATTACATAAGGATCTTCCAATTTGAGCGACCTCAATTGAATGAGTCAATCGTGTTCTGTAATAATCATATTCTCCTGGAAGAAAAACCTGAGTTTTCCCTTGAAGTCTTCTGAATTCCGAGGAATGTATAATTCTGTCTCTATCGATTTGAAACGGTGACCGGTAATCTTGACGATCACTTGATTTTATTCTCTCAAAGTCAAATTCTGTATAAAAGTTGTTTTTCATCGATCTAATATTTTATTAGTGTTTTTAAATTTATAAAATAAACTTGTTGTATAAAATATTGTTAAAACTTAATTTGCATTTAGCATAATAATTATTTTTTGCATAATTAAGTGAATTTATAGGAATTTTAAAAATGGCTTGGATAAAACAAATTAATGAAAATGAAGCAACGGGTAAACTAAAGCAAGTTTATGATGAAATTTTAAATACAAGGGGTAAAATTTCTAATGTAATGAAAATACATAGTATTGATGTGGATTCAATGAAACATCATCTGGATTTATACTTATCAATTATTTATAGTGAATCAAATATTTCAAAAGAAGAAAAAGAGTTGATTGCCGTTGTTGTTTCCTCAATAAATAATTGCAGTTATTGTATTCATCATCATGCCGAAGCATTAAAAAATTTTTGGGATGACGAATCAAAAATTAATATGCTGATCAGCGATTATAAATCAATTGAATTTCCTATTAGAGTTCACGCCATATTAAATTATGCGGAAAAATTGACCGTAACTCCCGGTTTGGTAAACGAATATGACGTTCAGAATTTAAGAATTCATGATTTAAGCGATGAAGATATTTTAAACGTAAATTTGATTGTAAGCTACTTTAATTTTGTTTCTAGGATAGCGAACGGTTTAGGAGTTGAAACTTCGGAAGAAGAAGCAAAAGGATATAAATATTAATTTAATGAAATAGGAAACGAAACCTCCAAAGTTTTAAAAACCTCGGAGGTTGTATCAAAATAAATAATCAAATATTTTTTTTACATAAAAGTAACATTGGGAAAAAGTTTAATTTCGGATTTTATCGAATTTGAAATTAAACAATGCTGCTCAGCTTTTTGAACAATTCGTTCAGCTCTTTCTTTGTCTTTTTCTGAATTTACGGTGACTTCAGGATATAATTCAATTTCGGTGATCATATATCCGTTTTCTACTTTATCTAATTTTCCTTTGGCATTACATTTAAAACTGGAAAATTCTAACTTAGAGTTTTCCGCAATTGCGAGAAATGTTGTCATCAAACAAATATTTACCGAAGCTACAAACAAATGTTCGGGTGACCAAATATTTGGAACACCTTTGGGAAATTCCGGCGGAGTTGCGACTTCAATATTGTGTAAAGTCGGTTCGCTTAAAATTCCTTTTCTTCCTTCTGTCCAAGTAACAGTTGTTTCATAATAGTGTGAGTTATTCATTGTTTTCCTTTAATCCTAATACTGATAATAATCTGTTATGCCCTTCGCTATCAAGTTCAACATTGTATTTTTTATAAAAACTGATTGTTGATTCAACAGAATCAAAATATTTTTGGCAGCTTGGGCAATTTTCCAAATGAACTTTAATATTTATACATTTTGGAGAATTTAAATCTTCACCTAAACTGTCGCAAATGTGGTTCATTACTTCTTTGCAGGAAACATTTTGATTTTTCATATATGTAAAGTCTTATTTAATTCATTTCTTAAAAATGCTCTGGCTCTATGTAATCTGGATTTTATTGCCGGAACTGATAAATTTACTATTTCACTCGTTTCACTTGTCGATAAACCTTCTACATCTCTTAACATAAATACAATTCTGTATTCCGGAGGAAGTTTTTCAACCGCATCATCCAGCAATTTTTTTAACTCAATATTTTCAGTAATTTTTCTGGAGAAAATTTCCAATCCGCAATATTTTTATCTTCAATTAATCCTTCTTCATTTTCCAGATTAACATAATCATATTTTTTTTGAGACCTTGCAAGCATTAAACAATGATTGCTGACAATTGTATAAAGCCATGTAGATAATTTAGAATTACCTGAAAACTGATTTAAAGATTTAATCATGCTCAAAAAGGTTTCCTGCATTGTATTTTCAGCACGTTCTTTGTTTCTGCAAATTTTAAACGCAAAATTGTAAACCGTTTGTTCATGATTTTTAACTAATTGAGAAAGTGAATTTTTATCGCCTTTAATTGCTTTTTCAATTAATTGTTCTTCCGTAACGTTATTTGATGTATCGATCATAAAAAAGATTCATTCTCCATCTATTGATTTCCATAAATACATGCACGCATAAGTATTATAAGGATTCCAATTATTCTTTTTAGATAATTTAGAAATATCTTCACCAGTAGGTAAATTTTTAAGGTTATAATTTAACATAATTGCTTTTTTTATGCCAAGATCACCTGTTGGTAAAATATTTTTTCTTCCGAGTACAAACATTAAAAACATGTGTGTTGTCCAAGGCCCAATACCTTTTACCTTTGTTAAAGTATCAATAATTTCTTCATCTGATTTAGCGCCAATATTTTTCAGAGAAATATTTTTGTCAATAATTTGCTTTGCTAAATCTTTAACATATTTTGCTTTCGCATTGGACAAACCAAGTGAACGTAAAACCGCAAAATCAGTTTCATTTACCAATTCGGGAGTTGGAAGATTATTATAATAATTTAAAAACCTTCCTCTAATCGCGCTTGCAGATTTTACAGAAAGCTGTTGACCAACAATAGAATTGCAAAGTTGAACAAAATAATTTCGTCTTTTTTTAAGATAAATTGGCTTATGTTTTTTCATTAGGTTATAAATTGAAACATCTTTTGCCAAAAAGTGCTTGACAGCACAATTATATTCATTAATTTCATTCATATCAAATAGTTAAAAATGGGTTTAAAATGGATAAAGTATCAATATCAGCTTTACAAAATAATAATTTACTTAAAAATGCAGATATTTCCAGATTGAACTTAGAAAAAATTACCGGAAAACTCCATACAATAAACGGCGGTGAGGTTTTGTATAGAGAAGGAGATAAAGCAAATTCTGTTTTTCTAATTGTAAACGGTGAAATTAATCTTCTTAAAAAAGACAAAAAATCAAAATCAAATTCTATTGTTTATGCCGATAATGAATTTTTCGGAGCAAAAGAATTATTTAAAAATGTTAATAGATGTTCAACTTCAGTTTCACTTACAGATACTTATTTAATCGAATTGTCCAAAGAAGAAATTGATTATTTGATTAAACAAGATGAAAAAATTGCGTCAAATATTGAAGATAATGAACTTGATATTGAATACAGTCCGAAATTTAGCCCGTTAATTGAAAACAATTTTGATGATGAATTTGACGAAGAATCCGAATTGTTGGAAGATTTTGTTAATCAATATAATATTGATGAAATAATTAAATCAATTGATAAACAAGAAAAAATAATAATTGACAATCTTTCTCAAATTGATAAAAAAGATGAGGAAAGTGGTATAAATCACAAAGAAACTTCCGATAATAATAATAAAAGTTTTAAGTTAAATGAAAATTCCCAAAGAAAAGAGAGACCAATGGACACTTTAGACATAAAAACTGAAAAAGAATTTATGACGGCTGATCAATTTGAAATGATTGTGAAAGCTCTGCAGCTTGTTAACGCGAACGTTAAACAAGACGATGTTCTTAAAAACATTGTTGATGTTGCTATTAACTTGACAAATGCCGATCGAGGAACTTTATATTTGGTCGATTCTGAAAAAAATGAAATTTGGTCGAAGGTTTTGGTAGCACACGAAATTGAAGAAATAAGATTAAAAATAGGTGAAGGTCTAGCTGGATATTGTGCACAAACCGGAGAGATTTTAAATATTAATGATGTAAAAATTGACGATAGATTCGACGGTTCATTTGATAAAATAACTGGATACAATACGAAAAATATGCTTGTTTTTCCAATTAAAGATAAACAGGAAAAAATTGTTGGTGTACTGCAACTACTTAATAGTTTAAAGGGTCAATTTACAGATCAAGAAAAAATGTTCTTAAACGCAATCTCATTAAATGTTGCTTTTGCATTAGAGAATGCCGCATTGGTCGAGCAATTAGTAAAGACAGAAAGAAATAAATCGCTTGGTAAAATGGGTAACTTTATTGCCTACGATCTGAAAAAACCGATACTTGTAAGTAAACGTTATGCGGAACATCTAAATAAAAAAGATTTGCCGATAGATGTTAAACAAGTAGTAAATCTAATGCTTGAACAGTTAAATCAAGTTGCGAGTCAAGTTGTTGCTGCCGCAGATTACACAGAAGGAACAACAATTTTAAGACGCCAGCCTATTAGTCTTAATGATACTTTGCAAGAATTCGCAATAGAAATACATAATTTCGTGAGAACAAAAAATTGCAAAGTTGAATATGGATTAGGCGAAGATGTAAATGTATATATCGATAAAAAGGAATTTTATCAAAGTTATTTCAATATTATAAAAAATGCATGCGAAGCTTTACCTGAAGGCGGAAATATTTTTGTTACTACCGAAAAAAATGAAGATAGAATTGAAATTAACTTCGAAGATCATGGAATTGGTATTAGTAACATTGACCTAAAACATGTTTTTGAACCACTTTGGACGAAAAATAAAATTAATAATTCAGGATTAGGTCTTTCTATCAGTCAAAAAATAATTGAAGACCACGATGGAAGCATTACAATAAAAAGTGAGAAAAATGTTGGTACTAATGTAATTATTAGTCTTCCAATTCACTAATTTTGTTATGTGAACAAATCTAAAAAAGTAATTGTAATTCTTGGTCCAACTGCTGTTGGTAAAACCAAATTTGCCGTTGATTTAGCTTACAAGTTCAGCGGGGAAATTATTTCCGCAGATTCACGCCAAGTTTATATCGGAATGGATATAGGCACCGGCAAGGACTTAAGCGATTACAAATTTCAGAACTCCACTATTAAACATCATTTAATTGACGTTGTAAAACCCGAATGTGAATTTAATTTATATCTTTTTCAGAATTTATTTTATCAATCATTAAAAGATATTTGCGAAGATAAAAAATTACCGATTTTAGTCGGCGGTACCGGATTATATCTTAGTTCGGTTATTCAAAAATATTCTATTACAAAAGTTGATTTCAATTCTGAAAGATCTAAGGTCCTAAATAATTATTCTAATGAAAAATTAGTTGAAATTCTATTGGACACCAATCCAAAACTTCATAATTCAACAGATTTAAAAGATAAAAACAGAATAATAAAAGCAATTTTAATCGCGGAATCGAATGAACAAAGTGAAACTCCGGATGAAAATATTGAGTTTTTAATTATTGGAATTTTTGAAGATCGCGAAATTCATAAGAAAATGATCAGAGAAAGATTAAAATTAAGACTTAAATCCGGTATGATAGAAGAAGTGCAAAATCTTCTTAGTATTGGAATTTCACATGATAAGCTTAGATTTTTTGGCTTAGAATATAAATTTGTTAGTCAGTATTTAACAGGTGAACTGAACTATAACGATATGTACCAAAAATTAGCGAGCGCGATCATTCAATTTTCCAAGCGTCAAATGACGTGGTTTAGAAAAATGGAGAAAGAAGGTATAATCATAAATTGGATGAATTCCACTGATTTAATAAAGGCGCAAAGTTTAATTTCCGAGTTCATAAAATGATAATATAAGCTATAATGTCTTATTATAAAAATATTGATAAATACCTCACCAAATTCGATCTTCCTAAATGGAAAGTCGTTCAAAGAAATGAAAATGAAAAATTCTCAAACATTATTGTAATACCGGCTATTTCTGAATTTGAAAATATAATTAAACTCACCGATTCAATTCTATTAAATAATTTAGATAAAATTAATAAGACACTGGCACTTTTTGTTATTAATAATAAAAAAAACGATAGTAATGAAATAAAAACAAATAATTTTCATTCAATTCAATACCTTAATAAGTTAATAAATAAATCTAATGAAAACTTAAAATTCGGATTTATTGATTGTTCAACCGAAGGAAACGAGCCGCCGGAAAAAGATGCCGGTGCTGGGTTAGCAAGAAAAATAGGAATGGATTCCGCACTTACTTTATTTGATTATCAAATTAAAACACAAAAAATTATTATTTCTTTAGACGCTGATTGTCTCATAACACAAAATTATATTCAGGAAATACAAAAATCTTTTATCAATGAAAAAATTAATACCGCGGTAATTAATTTCGAACATCAGTTGTCCGAAAATACAATTCAAAATTTAGGTATTATAAATTACGAAATCTTTTTACGACATTATATCCTTGGTTTGAAATACGCAAACTCAGCATTTGCGTTTCATACAATTGGTTCTGCTTTTGCGGTTGATCCGGAAATTTACGTTAAAGTTGGAGGAATGAATAAAAGAAAGGGCGGTGAGGACTTTTATTTTCTTCAGAAAGCCGGAAAAATTTCGGATGTTAAAAAAATTGAAAATGCAAAAGTTTTTCCTTCATCGAGAGTCTCGTGGAGAGTTCCGTTTGGAACCGGACCAAGAATAAAACGGTTTTTGGAAAATCAAGTGAATGAATATTTTGTTTATTCCACAAGGTCTTTCTTTATTTTAAAAAAGTGGAATGAAATTTTAAACGAAAGCAAAAATATTTGTAAAAATGTTGGAAAAGATAAAAAATTGATTGAAGAAATTACATTTGACATGTTGTTAAAATCAAAATCAATTCATCATGAATTGTATAACTTTTTAATTTCGCAAAATTTTATAAATAATTGGCAGAATATTCTTCAAAATTCAAGTTCGGAAAAGCAATTATCTCAAAATATAAAAAATTGGATGGATGGATTTAGAACATTAAAACTTATTCATCACTTGAGAGATTCCGCTTATCCAAATGAAAAAATGTTTGAATCGGTAAATGAGTTATTCAGTTTATCAGGATCAAAAACAATTGAATTTTCATCAAATATTAATTTTGATTTTGAAAAACAAATGGGATTTTTAACACGGCTTAGAGAACTTACTTAACAAAGATTCGTAGTTTTTAACATCTTTCTTTGGTATATTTACCGCTCAATTTTAAGGCATTCTAGATGGATTATTTAGTAAAATTAAAGCAAATAAAAGAAAAATTTGATGAAATAGATAAAGATTTGATGAATCCTGAAGTATTGTCAAATCAGCAGAAAGTTATTGAATTAAGCAAAAAAAGAAGCGAACTGACCGAAATTGTTGACGCTTATGATAGATATTCCAAATTGTTGAAAGATATTGAAGGAAATAAAGAATTAATTGAATCGTCCGACGAAAGCGAGATTATAGAAATAGCCGAAAACGAACTTGAAGATTTAGAGATAAAAAAAGAAGAGCTGGAAGAAGAAATAAAATTACTTTTAATTCCCAAAGATCCAAATGATACAAAAAACGTAATTGTTGAAGTCAGAGCCGGAACCGGAGGTGACGAAGCGGGAATTTTTGCAAATGATCTTTTTAGAATGTATTCACGTTTTGCCGAATTAAAAGGCTGGAAGATTGAAATAATTGATTTAAACGAATCGACGATGAACGGAATTAAAGAAGTGGTTTTCAGTCTTTCGGGAACTGATATTTACGGTGATATGAAATTTGAAAGCGGGGTTCACCGCGTTCAGAGAGTTCCGCTTACGGAAGGAAGTGGAAGAGTACATACTTCCGCAGCTTCGGTTGTTGTTATGCCTGAAGCTGAAGATGTTGAAATTGATCTTGATATGAATGATGTAAAGATTGATGTTTACAGATCCGGAGGCGCCGGCGGACAAAATGTAAACAAAGTTGAAACCGCAATTAGAATGACGCATATTCCAACAGGAATTGTGGTTCAATGCCAAGATGAAAGATCACAATTAAAAAATAGACAAAAAGCGTTAAAAGTTTTAAAAACCAGATTATTTGACTTAAAGCTTCAAGAACAAACCGATGAGATTTCAGCTCAGCGAAAATCTGTTGTAAAAAAAGGTGATAGAAGCGAAAAGATTAGAACTTATAATTATCCTCAGAATAGAGTTACAGATCATAGAATTGGATTAACACTCTATGATCTATCGTCAATTATGGAAGGAGAACTTTTCGAACTTATTGAAAAAATGAAAATTGCGGATAGAACCGAAAAGCTAAAAGCTTAATTTTCATCTTTCGAAAAGAATTCTAAGAATTTTGCTCCGGCAGCAAATACAAATCCGGTTAAAGACAAAATAACATCATTTATTTCAAGTGAAAAGGTATCTGACAATCCAAATATATAACTGAATAAATTTGTGAATATTATCAATCCAAAAAAAAGCTGCAAATCCAACCAAACCCATTGAGAGCGGATTTAATAAATAAATTTTTAAATTTTTTGATAAATTATTTTCGCCAATTGTTTCGGTGTAAATTTCATTTGTTTGATTTTGTGTTGTGCTATCCATTTCTTCCCCTAAAAATATTTAATTCAAATAAGTAAAAAACATTCAGCGGGAATTGTGATCTGACTCAAACAATTTACCGATTGATTCAAAAAAATATGTCAATTTGAGAAACCTGCGAAAATTATTTTATTGATCATTTGATTTACTTATATTAGATCACAAAAAACAAAAACCGTGGATCAAATTTTGGCAAAATTTACTTTTCTTTTAATGATATTATTTACTATCAATAACTTTTCACAAATAACGTATGATTCGGATTTCGAAAGCGGAAATTTAGCTTCAATTCAGTCATCTGATAACATAAATTTTTATATTACGACAAAAGCCGACGAAGGAATTGACGGCGGAAGTACACGTTGGTTTTATTTTAGAATGAAAAATGTTAAGGATAAGCAAATAAGTTTAAGGTTCATAAATACAGACGTTACCAAAGCAATGTATTCTTATGATAACGTAAATTTTGAAAGATTTAATGATCAAGAAACTTTTGGTTCCGGTGTTTTTATAAAAAAATTTGATCAAGATACGGTTTACTTCGCTTATTATACGCCTTATAATTATTCATATCTTCAACGCAGATTAAACGAATGGAAAAAAAATCAATTTGTAACTTTAGATACCTTGGGATTTTCTCCAAAAGGATTACCAATTCAAGAAATGATAATTACGGATAACACAATTCCGCATGAAGAAAAACAAATAATTTGGATACACGCAAGAACTCATCCAAGTGAAACACCAAGTTCTTGGCATTTTGACGGCATTGTTCAAGAGCTGTTAAATAATAACGAAGTAATTAATTTTTATCTGCAAAAACTAGAATTCCACTTAATACCATTTACAAATCCCGATGGAGTTTTTTACGGAAGATCGCGAGTAAATTTTGGCGGAATAAATTTAGAAGAAAATTGGAATGATTCGGATATTGCCACTTGTGATGAAGTTAAAATTTTACGCGCGAGAATGAAACAGCTAAATGATGAAAAACCATTTTCAGTATTTTTAAATTTACACTCGCAAGCAGCATCTTACTGTACATTTTGGATACATTCTTCAAATTCTACGTCAATATTATTTAATAGAAAAGAATTTCAATTTTGTAATTTGAATGTTTCCGACAATAATTATTTTACAAAAGGAGATTATAGTTTTTCAAATTTGCAATCATTGTTTCCAGAAGGATGGCTTTGGAATAATTATGGTGATCAAATTATGGCGTTGACATATGAAACTCCATACGATAATTATTTTAAAAATTCCGCTGATACATTGATTGAAGTCACCAACAAAAATTTATTTGAATTGGGCAGAAGAACAGTTTACGCAATTGCGGAATATTTGGAAATATCACATCCCAAACATTTTATTACAGATAATGACGCTGCAGAAGTTAATGGAACTTACGAAAGTTATGATATCACAAATGAATTTTACGGTGACAATTTTTTTGTTTTAGATGAAAGCTCAAGCGCAAATTACACAACCGAAAATTTACCGAGCGGAAAATATGACGTATCTGCGTGGTGGGCAACAAGTGAAGCAAATTCCTATGAAACAAAATTTGAAATTACCGCGAGCTCTAACAATTATGAAATTACAAAAACACAGAAGCTAAACGGCGGGCAATGGAATTATTTAACAACTGTTGAACTTAATAATGAAGGAACCCTATCGATCAAAGTAAATGGTAATTCTACCGGATTAGCTATTGCTGACGCTTTCAGATTAATTTATGTTGAGCCAATTACCAGAATTGAACAAAACAAAGTTCCGGATAATTTTACATTATATCAAAATTATCCCAATCCGTTTAATCCTGCTACCACAATAAAATATTCAATTCCTGGAAATGAAAAAAGCGAAGCGCATAACGTAAAACTTTTAATATTTGATATTCTTGGAAATGAAGTTGCAGTTTTAGTAAATGAAATTCAAACTTCAGGAGAATATAAAGTTAGCTTTAATGCTTCAAATTTAGCAAGCGGCACATACTTTTATCGTTTACAAGTCGGAGATTATTCCCAAACAAAAAAGATGCTGCTTATAAAATAGAGATTAAAGCAATTTCATTTTTTTGAAATTCTCTTTCCAGCGGGATGGATTTTTCCATTTTAAATAGGCGCCTTTTATTCTTTCCAATTCAACTTTTTCATAAAAATTCATGTAATATAAAATGAAAGGAAAAAGAAGGAATAAAATAACTTTAACCGGCAATCTTAATAAAACATGAGCATTATCCACAAGCAGTGAAATGTAGTAGAGTATTATTCCGACAAAAGCATTTTAAATAGTTTGGTAATTTCAAATGGAATAAAAAAATGTTTCTTTGCGCTAAAGTAGTAAACAATTGTCATAAAAATATAAGATGCCAGCATAACAACACCAGCCGCAATATAACCGTATTTGGAAATATAAATAATGTTAAACGCAATATTTAATACTGCCGCGGCAACAACGACGTACGCAATATAGCTCGTCTTTTTTACAAAATGAAAAGGTAAAGAAAATACATATTGCATTCCTCTGAAAACAAAAGCTAAACTTATGTACGGGATTACATTGTAAGCATCCCAATACTCGGTTTTTAAGCTGAAAGTTTTTACAATTTCTCTGCCGAAAATTGAAAGCGAAAGCGCGGAAATCATTAATATAAATACAAGATAAGTTGTAACTTTGGAAAAATATCTCGGAGCATTTTCATCATTTATTTTTTTGTAAGCTAACGGTAAATAACCAACTTGAAAAGATTGCAGAATAAATACATTAATTACGCTAGCAATTTTATTTCCCAGTGAGTAAACTCCAACGCTGGCTTCATCCATAAAATATTTAATAATATATCTATCACCCAATGATAAAGCTAACAGTGCCGATGTTGAAAAAACAAGCGGAAAACCAAACCTAAACATTTCGCCTATAACTTTTGCGCTAAAAGAAAAATTCATATTTTTTAACATAAACGGAAAGGAAGCAATAATTAAATATATAAATCCAATTAACTGACTTAATATAATTCCTTCAACGCCTAATTTTGCGTAAACGATGAAATAAACATTTAATAATACAATAACCACGAATTTTGAAATATTTAAGAAAACATAGAAACTCGGTTTTTCTCTAAATCTGATTACTTCTAGAGGAACATTGCTTAATATGCCGAATGAAACGGATAAAAGAAGTATGGTAATATAATTTTCAAATTTTGGTGTAGATAAAATTAGTTCAGATAATTCTGTTTTAAATGGAATTGTAATTAGACTGAAAATAACTGCAATTATAAATGTTGCGAAAAAAGTAGATGAAATTATTTTTTTTTGACCATCAGCAGATTTTTCAGATACGCACCAGCGCATCATTGATGTTGTGAAATTAAATCCGAATATACCGATTAAAATTTGTGAAGTGGCTTCAAGTATTGCAAAAATTCCATATTCGGAAACAGATAGATAATCTGTATAAAGCGGAAGAAGAATAAATCCTATTACTTTAGAAGTTAAATTTCCTAAACTGTAAATTGCGGTTTGACGTAAAGTCTTTTTTAATTCGGCAAACATTATTTTTTCTCAAGTAAAATACATAATTGATAAGGAATTTTTCTTGATATTAAAATATTTAATCCATCGCAAATTGACGCTAGCAAATTAAACTTATACGGAATTATAAATGAATATCCGCAGTTCGGACACATTGTTTCTCTGAGCGCATTATCACCTTTTGTCCAGTAGTTTGGAATCCACGAAGTTGAAGGTGAAAACTTATGCTTAATTCTGCTTAAAAATTTGTTGTATTGTCTAATATCTATTCCAGTCGTAAATTCTTTAATAATATTATATTCCGGGAAATGATATTTAATATTTTTTGAATTTAAGCTTCTTAAATGATAAGATTTATTAAAAATAAAATCACATTGAGAACATTGAGTAAATTGCTTTTCAATGTTTTCGTTATTGGGGAAAGTAAGAAAAACATATTTTCTACTAACTCTTTTAAATTCCTTAATAGCTGAAGCGAAAATCTTATCAGGTAAATGTTCAATCATTTCACTGCTGAAAACAAGATCAACAGAATTACTTTTTAGTGCAATTAAATCGGCAGAATTTGCTAATTTTTTTGTTTTTACTTGTTTAACAGCATTTATACTTCTGTCAGATGCAATAACATTAAATTTAATATTTAGTGATTCTGATATTGTTCCATCACCACAGCCAACGTCTAAAATTGAATTAACATCATTTGGAATTGCGTCAATAATCTTATTTATTTTTTCCTTTAGCCTTGTAGAAAGATGAGCCGTTTCCCAATTAAAATTCTCGTAATACTTTTTATTATCCATTAGTCATTATTCAATTATAAAGATGATTATAAAGATTTATAAGATTTTTACTTGTTTCTTCCCAATTATACTTTTCTGCAACTGCTTTATATCCATTATTGCCGTAACAGTCAATTAAACTTTCCGTACTAAATAATGAAATGACTTTTTCAGCCAAATCTTTTGAATCAGCGGATTTGTAAATAATTCCGGCATTGGATTCTTTCAGTATTCTGACAATCGGATTACAGTTGCTGGAAATGATTGGCTTTTTTAAAAACATATATTGAAATAATTTGTGCGGTATTGTATTATCAGTGTGTTGTGTTTTTAAGTGCGGAATTAAACAAACATCCGCGGCTTTAATATATGAAGGAAGTTTTAAATGATGCTGCCATCCTTCGAATGAAATGTAATTTTCAATTCCTAGACTTTCTGCTTGAGCTTTTAATGAATTAATGTTAGCTCCTTCTCCGACAAGTATAAGTTTAAACTCATTTATTTTTTTTATTATAAAAGTTACAGAATCAATTACACTTTCCAAACCTCTGTGAATATCAAATCCGCCTACATAAATAAGAGTTTTAAATTCTTTGAATTTTGATAAAATCGCTTCGTCAAATGTATCGACTTTAAATGTATTTAGATTTACATAATTGGAAACGACATATAATTTTTCTTTGGGAATTCCTAATGAAGTATATCTTTCAACCGCTTCTTCTATTACCGTAATTAAATAATCAAAATTATTGCACCATTCAATTTCTTTCTTTTCCCATTTATTGATAGATATTAAAAATTTTCCGGGGAAAGTGTTCGCAAATTTATAATGCTTTAATCCTTCAACATAATTTTCATGCAGATCGCCGACAAGAATTAATCTCGGATATTTTTTTCTTAAAATTAAACCGGTTTCAAATAAATATAAATCATGAATATGCAAAACGTCAATTTTATATTCTATTATAAATTTCTCTATTAGTGATTTTAGATAATAAGGATAAAGATTTAAAATTGTATTTGTTAAACCGCGAAGTTTATAAATGACCTTTTTTGAAACGGGAATATGAATTATTTTAGCGCCAAAATAGTCATCAATGCTTGAATTATTGGCGAATGAAAAGCAGAATAAATATACATTAAATCCAGAATTAGATAAAGCCTGCACTTCATTCTCGACTCTCAAATCGCCGTAAAATTCTTTATCTAATAGCATTCCTATGTTCATAAATTCAATGCAGTCTTTATTAAATCCAAAAAATAATTCACTTTGAATTTTTTTTATAATAAAAAAATGCCGGGACCAATATTAAACCTAAAATTAAAATATTCCCAATCCACAAAAATGTTAGACTTGTAAAGTAAGTTTGCGGTCTAAATTCAAAAGTAATTTTATGTTTACCTGCCGGAACTTGAATACCTCTTAAAATATGATTTGTCTGATATATTTCTGTTTCGTTCCCGTCAACCAAGGCTTTCCAACCTTTTGGATAATAAATTTCGGATAACACCATAAACTGTTCAGTATCAGTATTTGATTCAAGTTCAATAAAATTTGGATTTTGTTCTACTGTCTTTATTTCACCTTTCCCGTTAAAATTTGCGTTTTCCAATTTCTCGGTGTTTAGTATCAATGCTATAGAATCCGGCTTGAATTCATTAGTGTTCATAAACAAAACAATGCTTTCCGGTGAGTTCATTTTTTTACTTCATTTACAAACCAAGCTTTTGGTAAGGCATTACTATTATTGTACATAATTTCTTTTCGTTCATTATCTTGAGCCGCAACGGTTAAGAAAGGATAATTTAATTGTGCGGGAACAATTATATATTTCCCGTTCATCATATTAATAATATTCCAATTTATTTTATCTTGTGATTGAGCGGCATAGAGATTATGTGCGATAACGTCCTGAATTATTTGCAGTTTAATTGCGCTGTAACCGCTTATCAAATTATAAAAATAAGCGTAGTGATTGCTTGTAAAATCTCTACCTAAAACAATTGCCCTCATTGATTTATCGGCATTCTGTAAAACTTGCGTAATTGATGAAGACTTAAATTCCGATTTTTCCATTTGTTCCAGATTGTTAAGAGGAATTATTGAGTAAGCTTTTTTAGAGATTGTAAATAGTTCGAAGGAAGAAATCACGAATATCAATAAAACAAAAACAGTTGTGTTAATTTTTTTATAAATGAATGCTGTAATTATCCCAATTGCCAAAATTAAAATGATTATTAAATTCTGTAAGTCATTTGATAAAAGTTCCATTCGAATTTCTTTAAGAAGACTTATGGTATTTGCGTCGTATTGTCCGGCTTCATTTAAAGTTGTAAATTCATAGGATGAATAAGTGAAAAGTATTATTAGTATTGAGGTTAATCCAATAAAAAAAGTAATAAAGAATATTTGTTTATCCTTTTGTGTATTATTTTCAATAACGGCTTTTAATCCGTAACCTGAAAGAATTAAAATTACGGGAAAAGTGACATTTAGGATCATTGCAGGAGCGCGGAATTTTGAAAAATACGGTACATAATAAAAGAACAAACTGTATAAACTTTCGAAATGTTTACCGAAAGAAAGCAAAATGGAAAAAACCGCAAATGCAGCTAGACCAATTACAAATTTATCTTTTCTATTATAAATAACTCCAATAACCGCGAAAAGAAAAAGAATCATTCCCATTGTAGCGTAATTACCGCTGAATGGTTTTTGTCCCCAATATGCAGGAATTTGTCTTCCCTTTAACTGAGGATATTTATCGCCGTTATATAGTTCCGCAGAAATTCCACCAGAAAAATGAGGAAGAAAGAAATCAAATAATTCATTTGGAGAGAAGGACCAGCCGGTGGCGTATTCCAAATCAACGCCGCTTGCCTCTTTAGCTGTTTTTGCGTCTTCACCAATTTGTACGGGGTTTCCGCCTCTGATTGTGTATTTCGCGTATTCATTTGTAGTAAATAATGGCTGCGCCGTAGTTAGTAAAGTTAGAGCCAAAGCAATTCCAAATTTTAATATTAAATCTCCTGCTTGTTTAAATTCCTTTTTTACGAATAATAATATTGTTGGATAAACAAACAAAAAGAACAAAACAAGAATTGCATAAAAAATAATTTGAAAATGATGTGTACGAACAAGCCATGAAAAAATTAATGCAAATATTCCGGTACTGAGCCAAGTTTTATTTTCGAAAAAATAAGAGAAAGAAAGTATAAACCAAGGGAGAATCATTAAAGCTCTTAATTTAGAATTATGTCCTTCGCCAATCTGAGCTTGCCAATCTGGTAATAAAACAAAAGCAACTGCCGCAATAGCTGCCAAGTACCAAGGAATTTTTTTATATTTTAATAAATAATATATACCCAAACCACCTGCAAAGATGTACCAAAATCCCCAGTAAAATAATGTTCCGAGAAAAGATAAAAGAGAATCAATATGAATTAAAACAGGTGTAAGTCTATTATAAAGCGGATCTCCGCCAAATATTGCGGGATTCCATAATGCAGTTTCTCCGGTTTTTTCATTCCACTGAACCCAATTGTGAGTTTGACCTAAATTTGCCAAAACGTCTGTTCCCGTAGGTTGAACGTTTTTTGCGGCAAAAGGTAAAAAGAAATATAACAGCGGAATTAATATTAAAATTGCCGCAATTAAATCTCTGTACTTTTTAGGAACAGTTTCTAAGTAATTTGTACTTATTTTATCAGATTCTATTTTTTTGATTTTCTTTGTCATAATTTCTTAAATTTTTATTTATAAATTTTTGATATAGAAATATGTATTAGATTTATTTACATATAATCAATTTTTTTGATTTATAACTTCACCTAATATGAAACAAGGTTGAGATAACAATATAAAACTTATTTTTGTGTAACTTTTAATAAATATTGCGCGATCTTTTCTCCAGCGGTTCCATCGCCGAAATAATTATTTTGCTTGGAAGTTGGTAAAGTATTTATTGAATTTGAAATTTTCTGAGCATCGGTACCGGCAATAAAATTCCAATTATTTTCTAAAGTTTCAATCCATTCCGTTTCATCCCGTAAAGTTATGCATTGCTTTTGCAAAAAATAAGCTTCTTTTTGCAAACCACCGCTATCCGTCAATACTTTTTTGCAATATTTTAAAAGGGTTAACATTTCCAAATAGCTGATTGGATCTATAATTTTTACGTTATCAGAAAATTTAATGTTAGGCAGAAACTTTTGAGTCCGCGGATGCAGCGGAAGTAAAACCGGTAAATCTAAATTTGAAAATGCTGTAAATATATTTTGCAATCTTATCGGGTCATCTGTATTTTCTTGACGATGAATAGTTGCCAAATAAAATTCGTTTAATTCTGTAATTTGATTTAGGCTGAATTTTTCTTCAGCTAATTTTTGATAAAATAAAACCGAATCGAACATTACATCACCCGAAAAATATGATCTTTCTTTTAGTCCTTCTTTTTCCAAAAGGTGAATCGCGTTTTGTGTCGGGGCAAATAAAATATCGGAAATGTGATCAGTCGTAATTCTATTAATTTCTTCAGGCATTAATCTATTAAAACTCCTAAGGCCAGCTTCTACATGCGCGACTTTAATATGCAGTTTGCTTGCGGCTAAAGAACCCGCAATTGTTGAATTCGTATCGCCGTAAACCAAAACCCAATCCGGTTTTTCTTCAATTAGAATTTTCTCAATTCCTTCAAGCATAAGCGCGGTTTGTTTTCCATGATTACCTGATCCAACATTTAAGTTATAATCGGGAAGCGGTATTTTAAGTTCGTCAAAAAAGACCTTTGACATATTTTCATCGTAATGCTGTCCGGTGTGTAAAATTAAGTCTTTAATTTCCGGTATTTTTCTTAATTGTTTGCTTACAACCGCGGCTTTTACAAATTGAGGTCGCGCGCCGATAATTTCAATAATTTTCATTTAATTTCTTCATCAAATATTTGAGATAATTTTTTGGTAAGATTTTTTCTTGAATATTCTTCAACGTCAAATTTATAATTAAAAGTATTATTTAACCAATTATTGTACATTTCTTTGAATAGATTATAAGCTCCTTCTTCATCTTTGTAATCTAACATTTTTCCGCAGTCAGATTTTTTTATTATTTCATTCGCGTTTCCATAAACCGGACCAATGGCAAAAATCGGTTTTTTCGCGCCCAAATACTCGAAAATTTTTCCTGTTAAAAAGCCTTTATTGTTAGGAACGTCGTCAATAATTAAAAGAAGTACATCCGAGTTCTGTAAAATACTTGTGGATTCACTATGCGGAAGAAATCCTTTTTCCTTAACATAATTTTCTAGATTTAATTTTTTTACTTCATTAACAAATTCTGCGCAAGTTTTACCTGCAACAACAAACCGAAAATTTTCAATTTTTTCATCATGTATAAATTTTTTCATTGATGATAAAAATACATACGGAACTCTGGTTTTTGTAATTACTCCGGTATAAGCAATTGTGAAAATATCATTTTTTTCTCTTTCATTTGAATGAAAATCACTTTCATCAAAACCGTTTGGAATTACAAAATACTTTTTGTTGCCGATTTTTGATTTAAACAAATCAACAATATCATCACTTATCGTAATTAATGAATCGGCGTTTAGCAGGACTTTTTTTTCTAAGTTCCTATCAACTATTTTTGTTAAAAAATTTCTCTTTAAATTTTGATAATGTACAATTTCCATCCATGGATCACGGAAATCAGCCACCCATTTGAGCTTTGTGAACTTTGCTAATTTTTTTGCGATTAACTGAACAGTGTGCGGCGGTGAAGTTGAAAAAATTAAATCGACTTTTTCCTTACGAATAACTTTTAATCCTTCTTTAACGGCAAAATATTTCCACCCGATTTTCGCGTCGGGAATAAAAACATTGATTCGTATCCATTTAGAAATTTTTTCGGTCAAACTAAGATTTGTACTTTTTGTAATAACATCGCTCGGAATTTTGAAATTTTTATCTTTTCGGGTAAGAGTTTTATAAAGTTCAAATGGTTCAATTGCTTTGGTTTTATAAACTTTACATTCCGGTGGAATATCTTTCAACAAAGTTTCATCCATTACCGGGCAATCGGGATTTTCTACAGTAAGTATTATCGGTTTCCATCCATATTGAGGCAAGTATTTTGCAAATTTTAAAACTCTTTGAACTCCCGCACCTCCCGCCGGAGGCCAATAATATGTAATTATTAAGACTTTTTTCATTTATTCAAAATTGCTTTCGCGTAATTATTCCAGCTGAAATCTTTAGCTGAAATTGCGACGTTTTCCCTTGGAATTGGATTTGCAATGAATTTTTTCATCACTTCAAACATCGATTCAATATTTTCCGGTTCAGCTAAATAACCGTTAAATCCGTCTTTAATTGTTTCGGGGAAATGTCCTACTTTTGTAGCAAGCGACGGCAATTTAAAATTATATGAAATTGATTCAACTCCAGATGGCGTTGCGTTTAAGTAGAACAGCAAATTGCAGTCACTCACTTGAAAATATTTATGAACTTCGTCATTCGGTACATATTCATTTACTACCGTAACATTTTTTTCAATTCCCAATTCTTTAATTAAATTCAGCGGTTGATAATCTCTTTCATTTTTTGATTTTCGCAGAACAATTTTTTTTGCCGAATCAAAAATCGCGTTTTTTATTTTTGTAGAAAATTTATTTGAAGCTAAAGTATTCCAAAAAGATTCGCCTACAATTAAAAGCGAAACATCATCTCTTACATTCTGAAGTTTCGCGAAAGCCTTAATTACATTGTGCAAACCTTTATATTCTCTAATAAATCCAAAAAATAAAAAAACGTATTTCTTAAGATTTAATTCGGCTTTAGTTTTTTCAATATCAAAATCCGGATTTGGCTTAAACATATCATAAATAGGATGATAAAGTTTTATAACACTTTTACTTTTATCTGCCGCACGCATTCCGGTTTCATCAATGTAAAATTTTGTTTGAGGAAATACAGATTTTAATTCATCAAAAGTTTTGTAAGAATGAACAATGTATGAATCGGAATTTTTTAATCCGTATTTAATTAAAAATTTATCAATTGCGCTTGGTTCTTTCTGCGCTACAACGTGAAGATCAAAAATTATTTCGCCGGAAAAATTTTTCTTTATTTTATTTACAATATAACCAAGCGGCAAACCTTGAATTGCGATTGCCCATTGAATTATTATTATATCCGGATTTATTTTTAATAACTCATCAACAGTATCGTTCCACGAGAATGGATTATTGTAATTAGTAAGATAAATTTCAGAAATTTTAGTTCCATCAAGAGGATTTTTTTTAGAACTTTTATCAATAAAATCTCTGGGAATAAAAAAAGGATATTGCTGAGTCCAAGAAAAAATAGTTACTTCTATATTTTCAATTTCCGCGAATGCTTTTGCGAGTGATAAAGTATAATTTGCGATTCCGCCCTTGAATTTTGGACCCGGACCAAAAACGACTATTTTTTTCATTGGGAAAATTTCCAAATAGACATTTAACTAAACTTGCTCAAGAGCTTTATTATAAACTCTTTTCATTCCTTCTTCCAAAGAAATTTTTGGTTCCCAACCGAGTCTTTCTTTTACATAATCCATGTTGCAATATCGGGAATGAACGCCAACCGGTTTATCCAAAAGCGGTTTTATCGTTGGAACATATCCTGCAAATTTTGCAAAAATATTTATTAAATCTATAAATGTGGTAAGTTTTCCGGAGCCGATATTAATTGCTGAGCCATTATGAATTTTATCCATTGCCAAAAGCGTGCATTCCACAACATCGTCAATGTGAACAAAATCTCTGCCTTGCATTCCGCTTCCCCAAACTTCAAAAGGATTTTCTTTTCTTGCGGCGCGCGCTGCAATTGCCGGAACGGGATATGATAAATCTTGATCTTCGCCGTAACCGGAAAACGGACGAATACATACAACCGAAATTCCATAATGTTTTGCGGC
Organism: Ignavibacteriota bacterium; assembly: GCA_016713565.1. NCBI lineage: Bacteria > Pseudomonadati > Ignavibacteriota > Ignavibacteriota bacterium. The sequence continues at coordinate 1,144,004 of JADJOX010000007.1, read as the reverse complement.
TAAATGAGCTAAATATTCGCCGGTCATTTTCGTCCAGCCGTAAGTCATATCCGGTTTGCCCAAAATATCTCCGTTAACATTTACATCCGTTTCTTTTAATGCAACTGCGGTTTCTTCTTTCTGCAAAGAATTTGGATAAGCCGCGCTTGAACTGGGATAAAGAACTCTCTCGGGTTTTGCTTTTGTAACCCAATGAAAAAATTCCGCGTCAATTGCTAGATCTAAAGCAACCGCAAGAGGATCACCGTCAATTTTCGCTCTTCCTCCAACTATTGCGGCAAAGTGAAATACATCATTAAATTTTGTGAAATTTAAATTGTAGTTTTCCTTAAAAATATTTGGATTTTCCAAGATAGATTTAAGAAAAACTCTAAAATCTTTTTTAAAGAAAATTATTCTTTCATCACTGCCGAATATTTCCGCATCATTTATTTTTTTTGATGTTTTATCTTCAAGCCAAGTCGATGGATGTGTGCCGATTGATAAATCATCAACCGCAATTATTGTATCGTTTGAATTTTTCAAAAAATGCTTAATAAAATTTTTCCCTACAAATCCGCATGCACCGGAAATTAAATGATATTTCATTTTTACCTAATTATTAAAAATTTTGAAAATTATTTTTTTTCTTTAACGCCGTAATCATTTTCTTTATTGTTATTATGAACGAGCATTTCTCCAATTAATCCAAGCGAGAAAAACTGAACACCTACAATAATTAAAAGCGTGCCTAAATATAAAATTGGTCTGTTGCTTAAATTAACTCTATGTAAAAACCACAAAATCGTCAAATATCCGTCAATTAAAAATCCAATAAGAAAAGAAATCAAACCCAGTAAGCCAAAAAAATGAAGCGGTCTTCTAATATATCTGGTTGTAAAAATAACTGTAACCAAATCAATAAATCCTTTGAAAAACCTAGAAACTCCGAACTTGGTCTTTCCATATTTTCTTGGATGATGTTTAACTGGAATTTCACCAACTTTATAGCCTTTCCAATCAGCCAATACCGGAATATATCTGTGTAATTCTCCGTGAACATCAACATCTTTTACTACTTCTTTTCTATAAGCTTTTAATCCGCAATTGAAATCATGGATTTTAATACCGGTCATTACTTTTGTTACATAATTGAAAAAGCGCGAAGAATATTTTTTTATAAAAGGATCATGCCGTTTACGTTTCCAGCCTGAAACCAAATCGTAACCTTTTTCCAATTCGGAAATTAAATTTGGTATTTCGTTTGGATCATCCTGAAGGTCCGCGTCCATAGTTATTATTGCGTCGCCTGTTACATTTTGAAAACCAATATTTAACGCGGCGGATTTTCCGTAATTTTTTCTAAAACTTATGTACTTAATTCTATTATTAGATTTCGCTAGGTTTTTAATTACATTTAAGGAGTTATCAGTACTACCGTCATCAACAAAAAAAATTTCATAATTAGTAGAAATCTTTTCAAACTGTTCAACAATTTCTCTTGTCAATGTCGTTAATGATTCTTCTTCATTGAAAAGCGGAATCAGCACAGAAATTTTTTGAAATTTTGAAACAACTGAAACTGCACTTTTTTTCTCAGTCGGTCTATTTCGGTTATAGTAATATTTTCTTGGCTGAAAATTGCGTTTTGGTCTCTTTTCTTGAACTTGTTTTTTTTCAGCATCGCCGGTTTTTTCGGAAGTTCTGTTTTTCGATGAATTAACATTTGCGGAAGCTGAATTTGATGATTCCGAATTACCAATATTTTCTTCGTTACTCAAAAATACCTCAAATTAAAAATTCTTTAACTTCTTGTTTCAATTGCAAAAATAGAATATTAAAATTAACTTAATATATCTCTAAAATCAATTTAACAAGATTATAACATTTAAAGCAAAATGGGCGCAATAATTTATTGGGGAATAATAAGGACCGCGATATTAATTCCTTTACTTTGGCTGTTTTTGGATTATATTGAATATAAATTTTGGTGGGCAATCGTTTCAATTTCCGTTTACGCGGTAATTATTCATCCCGCGGTTATCCAATTCAATATATTTAGCGAAAATAACGCAAATGTTATAACCAATACTTTATGTTCAAGCTGCAAATATTTTGATGAAACGGCCGTTTTATGTTTAAAGTTGGATGAACATCCCACAGAAGATGAAATTCCATGTGAAGGTTCCGCTTGGGAACCGAAATGAAAAATTTAATTTTATAAACAAAAATGATATAAAGATAAAATCTCTAAAATTCTATCAATTAATCAATCGATTCCGAAAATAAAAAGTTGCCATCATTCCAAAAAATGTCATCTTTCAGTTTTTTAAGATCATTTTATTTAAATTTTCCACCGCATCCACAAACCGAGGTCCGGGACGAGAATATAAATCTGCATTTATAAAAAATATTCTTTTATTTACTACAGCTTTTAAGGTATTCCATTCCGGATAAACTTTCAGCAATTCATCAAATTTATTAGTGTTAGTTTCATAAAGAATAATATAGTCGGGGTCTCTTTTTAAAATTTCCTCACGGTTAAGCAAAGGGTAATTTATATCTTTATCTGCGGCAATATTTTTTAATCCGGCAAAAGTAATAATTTCATTTATAAATGAATTTTTCCCAACTGTAAATATTGGATTTGTTGATACTAAAAAAAGAGCGGTTTCGGCAACAATTACTTTGTGAGTTTCTTTGACTTTCGCAATTCTTAAATCCCAATTTTCTATCAAAGAATCCGCGTATTTTTCCCGATCTAATATTTTACTCATATCCTTTAATGTTTTTTTTATTCCCTTAAAATTTTTGGGATTAGAAACAAAAACATTGAAGCCAAGCTGTTTTAATTTATCGTAATCAAACTTAGAATTTCCCTCTACAGTAATAAATATTATATCAGGTTTTAATGTTACAATTTTTTCAGCATCAACAGTCAGCAAATCGCCTACTTTTTCAATACTTTTTGCTGAATCAGGATAATTGCAGTATTTTGTATTTCCGACAATTTTATTCCCGACCTTTAACGTAAACAATAATTCCGTTAAATTTGGAGCCAAAGAAACAATTCTTTCAATTTTTGATTTCGGCTCAAATGTTTTGCCTAAATCGTCCAAAATAAAGGACTTATTTACATTTGTTTCGGGATTTTCATTACAACTTAACAAAACAAAAAATAATAGAAATAATATTGATTGTTTTACGTAAAATTTTATTATCATAAATTCTTCTCACGCCAAATTTTCTAAAACAGCTTTGGTAAAATAAAAAGCCATAACCGCGGTTAAAATAATTTTAATTAAAATGCCAAGAATACTAAATGCAAAAGTAACTAAGCCAATCTTTACAGCTTCAGATTTTACTTTTCCGGCGAGCAATTCTCCTAGAATTGCTCCTAACAGCAATCCTAGCATCATTCCAAACGGAGGAAAGAAAAACATTCCGATAAGCATACCAATTATTGAAAAAACAATGCCTTTTTTAGAAGCTTTAAAACTTTTTGCTCCCATAAAAGGAAGTAAATAATCTAAAAAATAAACAGCGATATTCAAAAAAGCGACAATCACCAAAAATGAAGCGCTGAAAGTTGAAGCTTCGGCAAATTTCAAAAGCAGTAATGCCAGATATGCCAATGGAGGTCCCGGTAAACCGGGAATTATGCATCCGGCAAATGCCAATAAAATTAACATTATGCCTAATATTACTGCAAGGAAAAAAAACGATTCCATTTAGATATATTTCAAAATTATTGTGCTGTAAGATATGAAAATTGAACATTTAATTTTTAGAAAAGCTTAATCAATACTAAGTAAAATTTCTTGATTTTAACTTAAACTTAGTTATATTACTGAACAAATAAAGACTATTCTGCATTCTCACAATTTACATCCACATTTTAAGTCTTAAAATTAAGTTTGTCGATTTTAAAATATTCAGAACTTGGAGGAAGTATGAAAGAAGAAATTTTAATAATTGGTTCAAGCGGAACAATGGGTTTAGAAATAGCAAAAAAACTCATTGATAAAAATCAATTTGTCAGGGTTGCCGTAAGAGATCCGAATAAAGCGGAAAAAATGAATTTAAGAAATACTCAATTTGTAAAATTTGATTATTTTGATTCTGAAACATTTAGTCTAACCTTTAAAAACATAAAAAAATTACTGCTGGTTTCACCGCCTTCTTATTATGGAATTCAAGAAAAAGTTATAAACGCGATTAATTCCGCAATTGAAAATGGAATTGAACTGATTGTAAATATTTCCGCAATAAGTATAGAAAGTAAATTAGATAAGCCTTTAAAGGAAATTGAGAATCACATTAAAAAAAGTAAAATTCCGCACGTCTTCATTCATCCCAATGTTTATATGCAGAATTTTATGTATTTGTTTAAGGATTTTATTGTTTCGGAAGAGGAAATAGCAATTCCCGCCTCAAACGCCAAAGTTAGTTTTGTTGATATGAGAGATGTTGCCGATGTAGCTGTTTGTTCTCTACTCGATGAAAAGCTGAAAAATTCAACTTTCAAACTTACCGGAAGTCAATCAATAAATTTTCATGTTGTTTCCTTTTTATTTTCTGAAGCTTTAAATAAAAAAATTGATTATAAAGATATTCCTGAAAGAGTGTTCGAAAAATTACTTCAAAACGCAAATTGGACAAAAGAAACAATTGCTGGAACTTTACAATTATGTGAACATATAAAAGATGGGAAAATTGATTTTATCACAAATGATTTACAAAAAATATTAAATAGAGAACCGATAAAATTTCAACAATTTATTAATGATTATATTGAAATTTGGAAATAAAAACTTTATCTTATCCAAAATTATAATTAAAAAATTAAAGGAGGTAATATGGCACTAACTATGAAATATGGTCCGGTACTAGATCTTTGCAATAAATTTAATATGAAAGATGCAAAAGTTGAAGAAGCCGCAGGAAGTTTAAAAATAGCTGGAACGGTTCATACACAATATGAAAAAAATAAAATCTGGGATAAAATTAAAGAAATTGGCGGACAGGCGGCTTCAGATATGAAAGCTGATATTAAAGTTGAAGCAAAAGATTATTATCATATTCACAAAGTTGTAAGCGGCGATTCTTTAAGCAAAATGGCAAAAGAATATTTTGACGACGCAAAAAAATATATGGAAATCTTTAATGTTAATAAAGATCAGTTAAAAAATCCCGATTTAATTAAGGTTGGTCAAGAATTAAAAATACCTTTTGTTAGTTAATTTTGTTGAAAATATTTTATATTTTATAACCGCGGCATTTAAGCTGCGGTTTTTTTAATTAATAAAATGTAGAGTATGACAGATATTAAATCGCAAATCGAATATGATGAATTCATTGAATCCAACAGAGCCGCTTTGTTTTACTTCAGTACTCCTCAATGCAATGTTTGTAAAGTTTTAAAACCAAAAGTTCAAGAGCTTTTAAATGAAAAATTCCCCAAAATAAAAATGGCTTATGTTGATTGCGAAACAATGAAAGAAGTTGCGGCGCAAAACAGAATATTTGCGGTACCAACAATTTTGGTTTTCATTGACGGGAAAGAGTTTCTAAGAAAATCAAGAAACATAAGTTTATTGGAGTTTAGTGATGAATTAGAAAGACCCTATTCATTGTATTTTGGTTTATGGTGAGTATAAATAATTACTTTCAAAAATATTTTTCGCCTTAAGCAGTTTTTAAAAATTTTCACTCACTTTTAAGAAACCCTAATTAAAAATTTTCATCATACCTGTTAAAAATCGGAGAAAAAATGGCACAGCACAAAGCGGTAGTTAAACAAATACAAGGGATTTCAATGGTTGGCAAAGCTGATTCAAATCATTGGATTGCGATGGACGGTCCCGAAAATTTTGGCGGTAACAATGCAGGTACAAGACCGAAAGAACTTATTTTAATTGGTCTTGCAGGTTGTACAGCCGCAGATGTGATTTCCATTTTAGAGAAGAAAAGAATAAAATTAGCCGATTTTGAAATACAAATTTCCGCGGAATCCGCAGAATCGCATCCAAAAGTATTTACAAAAATTCACTTGGAATTTGTAATTACAGGAAAAGATATTAAAGAAACGGATGTTCAACGCGCGATTGAATTATCGCAAACGACATATTGCAGCGTTACCGCAATGCTTCAAAAATCTGTCGAAATTACGCATTCATATACAATTAAAGAAGAAAAATAAAATCTCATGATATTTAAGTATATTGCTTTCAATTTGCCAAATACTATTTTTATCATTATTTGAACCTTAAAATTATTTATTGTTTTAAAATGATAACGCGGAATGAAAAATCAAGATACTTTAGAAAGATCGATAGACGTTTATGAGATTCTTGAGCACTCAATGTTTTTATTGAAGAACTTGAAAAGAATTTGCTGAAAATAAAAATTTTTAACTTAAAATAAATTAATCCAATTCTAATTTTGCGGCGTAACTTTTATTTCTCTACAGCTAATTTTTTCTTAAGTTTATAAAAACCGACCGAAATCTGCATTATTCCCGCGAATAAGATAGTAAACGGCAAAGCTTTTTTGCCGTGTAAAAAATAATCAACGGCAATAATCAGTGAAATAATTCCATCTATAAAAATAAAGGTACTGTCAATCCATGGAATTTTCTCGGAAAGTTTATTTTTGAAAATGGTTAAAGAAATAACAATTAAGCCGAGAACAGCAAAAATAATATAGGAAGGATTTTGTAATCCATAATTATCGAACGCCGTTAAAAGAGCAATAAAACCGGTAATAAAATGAGATATGTTTTCAAGTTTCGACTTATTTTTACTCAACATAGAAATAATTACAAAAATGTTTTAATAAGGATTTTTAAAATATTGTTCGGGAATTAATTTCCTTCCTTTGTAGCCATCATTAATTCCGTGGTAATAAATAATTTTTTCTTCATCACTTTTCCAACATAAGTAAACTTCTTCATTATTTACAACTGCAGGAAAATCAACCAAGCCAACATTAAAATTCCAATCTTTATAAAAACATCCTATTTCTTCCAATTCTTCCATAAATCCGTTAATAGCATAAATTAAATTTTGTGCTTCTTGATTATTTTTTATATCTCCGTCAACAGAATCCGAAATTGTTTTTAATTCGAAACTGTGATCTAAAATATCCTTAACTATTTTTCTTACCAAAGGCAAAGTTCTATTTGCTTCTTGAGGGGTAAAATATTTTACGTCTTGATCAAACATTTCATTATTCTTTTTTATAAAAATTAGTTATAAATCTTTCATATTAGCAAGGCAATAAAATTAAATAGAAAATGGTATTTTTGTAATACTAATTGAATTATAAAATGTAAATCGAGGATTTATGAAAAAACTAATCGCATTAATATTACTTATAATTATTGTTTTTGCTTGCTCGCAAGATAAACAGCAAAAGTTTTCAGTTGTTCCCGAAAAACCTGAAACTGGAAATGAAATTACAATAAATTTTATTCCCGATAAAGAAAATTTAAAAAATGTTTCGGAAATGGAAATGTTAGTTTATTCTTTTGGAGTTGAACTTTTAAACACAAGCAAAGTAGTTTTAACTAAAGATAAAAACACTTGGACAGGGAAATTTAAAATTGATAATGAAACAAAAGGATTGATCGCAAAATTTAAATCCGGTGAAATTTTTGATGATAATGATCAGCTTGGTTATGTAATTCCGATTTATGACAAAGATAAAAATGAACTTGTTGGATTTAAAGCCGGCTTAGGTAACATATACCAACGTTGGGCAAGTGCAATAAGTTTGAAAAAAGACAGTGAATTGGCAAATAAATATTTCAAGGAAGAATTCGCCAAACATCCTGAATTGAAAGGTGATTTTCTTAATGGTTATGTGAGTTCTTTTCCTAAGAACAAAATCGACAGTGCGGCTTCTGCCGAAATTGAGCTAATTGAAGAAAAAGATAATTTATCTCAAAACGAATTGGAGTTTTTGGCAAATTGGACAAAGAACTTGGGCGATCATGTAAAATCATTAAAATATGTTGAACTAATTGAAAAAGAATATCCTCAATCAAATTTGGTTAAATCTAAATATTATACAAAATTCAGAAATATGTTAACCATTGAAAAAAAGTTAAATGTATTTAATGAATATGTTAAAATTGATAAGGATAGCGATTTACTTCAATATATGCTTTCGAGTATCGTTAGTCAGCAAGTAAAAGAAAATAAAATATCAAATGCCGAAAAGATGTTGTCTGATTATACAAATATGACGAATTCAAACATATACAATGGTATTGCTTGGAGATTGTTTGAAACCAAAAAAAATCTTAAAGACGCGTTAAAATATTCCGAAAAAGGAATCGAACTAGCGAGAAAAGAAGTTGAAAATCCAACCGGTAAAAAACCGCCTTACGTTGATGAAAGTGAATGGAAAACTTCTAAAAAGAATTCTTTGGCAATGATATTGGATACTTACGGAAATATTCAAAGTGAGTTGGGCAATAATAATGCGGCGGTTAAATCATTTGAAGAAGCTGTTCAAATAACCGAATCTGATATGTCAGAAATTAATGAAAGCTATATTTCGGCATTATTTAAATTAGGTGATTTTGAAAAGGTTAAACAGAAAGCCGAGCAATTTATTTCTGCGGGAAAAAGTACTAATAAAATGAAAGAAATTTTGAAAGAAGCTTTTATTAAAACCGGCGGAACTAAAGATAATTTAGATAAATATCTTGGTGAAATTAATGCAAGTGCAAATGAAAATATGAAGGAAAAATTAAAAAGCTCTATTATGAATAAACCTGCTCCAAAATTCACCTTAAAGGATCTTAAAGGAAACCCGGTAAGTTTGGCAGATTTTAAAGGACAAACAGTAATTGTAGATTTTTGGGCAACTTGGTGCGGACCATGTTTGCAATCATTTCCAATTATGGAAAAGGCGGTTAATAAATTTGGCAAAGAAAGAAATGTTAAATTTTTATTCGTTAACACTTGGGAAAGAGTAGACGACAAATTAAAAAACGCGACGGATTTTATTGCTAAAAATAAGTATCCGTTTCATGTTTTACTTGACGATAAAAATGAAGTTATAGATAGCTATGGAGTTGAAGGAATTCCTACTAAATTCATTATTGATAAAAATGGAAATATTAGATTTAAAAGCGTTGGATTGGAAGGAACAGAAGACGAAATTTTAGCTGAACTTGATCAGATGATCACATTGGTTCAATAATTATTTTCGACTTAGATATCCTTTAATGTCGTAATTTATTAACTTATAATTAAAAAAATAATTATTTAGGAGAGTTTAAAATAATGGCGGTTATTAAACCTTTTAAAGCATTTCGTCCTGCGGAAAAACTTGCTCATCTTGTAGCAAGCGTACCTTATGATGTTGTTAATAGAGAAGAATCGGCAAATCTTGCGGCAGAAAATCCATATAATTTTTTACGAGTTACAAGATCGGAAATAGAGCTTGCGGAAAACACGAATTCTTATGATAAATCCGTTTATGAAAAGGCAAGAGATAATTTTCAAAAATTTGTTAAGGAAAAATATTTAGTTCAAGATAATGAAGAAAGATTTTATATATATCATTTAACAATGGGCGAACAAAAGCAAGTTGGAATTGCGGCAACTTTTTCAGTTGATGATTATGAAAATGATATTATCAAGAAGCATGAAAAGACCAGAAAAGCTAAAGAAGACGATAGAACAAATCATATTATAACTACAGATGCTCAAACCGGCGCGGTTTTTTTAACGTATAAAGGAATAGATAAAGTAAATAAGATTATTGAAAAAACAATGGATGAAGTAGAGCCTATTTATAATTTTACTACCAATGATGGGATTATTCATAAAATTTGGATTCTTCCCAAAGAATATAATTCAGAAATAATTGATGAAATTGCCAAAACCAAATTTTTATACATTGCCGATGGACATCATAGAGCAGCGAGCGCTGCCAGAGCAAGAGCTGTAAAAAAAGAAAGTAATCCAAATCATAACGGTAAGGAAGAATATAATTTCTTTATGGCGGTTTTATTTCCGGCGGAACAATTAAAGATTTTGCCTTATAACAGAGTTATTTTTGATTTAAAGGGAATGTCGAATGAACAATTTTTAGATAAAATAAAAAATAATTTTACAGTCGAAAGTTCTGATTCAGCTTCACCAAAAAATGTGAAAAATATTTGTTTATATATTTCCGACAAATGGTATTTACTTAAACCTAATGAAAATGTTAAGAAAGCTGATAATTTCGGAGGAAATTTAGACGTAAGTATTTTGGAAAATTATCTGCTTAAACCTGTTTTGGGCATTGAAGATATTAGAACCGATACAACAATTGATTTTATTGGTGGTATTAGAGGAACATCTGAATTAGAAAAATTGGTTAAAAGCGGAAAAGCTAAAGCGGCATTTTCCATGTATCCCGTTTCAATAAATGATCTGATAAATATTTCGGATGCCGGAGAAATTATGCCTCCTAAATCGACTTGGTTTGAGCCTAAACTGCGTGATGGTTTGGTTGTACATATTATTTAAACAGTAAATTTGTATTTAATTTTATATTGTTTTTGTGTATCTAAGTAAAATACAAATATTGAGAAATTATATTTGATAAAATTTAATTGGTAGAAAATATATTGTACTTAACAATTCAAAAATTCAATAAGGAAAATTAAAATGAGTGAAAGAATTTATAATTTTAGCGCCGGACCGGCAGTTTTGCCGGAGGAAGTATTATTGGAAGCTCAGGCAGATTTGGTGAACTATAAAAATTTGGGTATGTCTGTAATGGAAATGAGTCACCGCTCCAAAGCTTATGATAACATTTTCAAAACGGCGGAATCAGATCTTAGAAAATTATTGAATATTGGAGATAATTATTCGATTTTATTTTTACAAGGCGGCGCTACATTGCAATTTTCTATGGTTCCTTTAAATTTAATGCCTCCAATTAAAAAAGCGGATTATATACTAACTGGCGCTTGGGCAAAAAAAGCCGCAAAAGAAGCAAAACGTGAAGGTGAAGTTTCAATTGCCGCTTCAACAGAAACAGAAAATTTCAATAGAATTCCAAAGCAAAATGAATTAAAACTCAATCCAGATGCGGCTTATGCGCATTATACTTCAAACAATACAATATTTGGTACTGAATTCAAATACATACCCGAAACAGGAAATGTTCCGTTGGTTTGCGATATGTCGTCGGACATGCTGCATAATTATTTTGACATAAACAAATTTGGATTAATATATGCCGGCGCTCAAAAAAATATGGGACCATCCGGAGTTACACTTGTAATAATTAGAAATGATTTGCTTGAAAGAAGCAGTGACAGTCTGCATACTTATATGAACTATAAAATTCACGTTGAAAATGAATCAATGTACAATACTCCTGCTACGTTCGGCGTTTATATTATGGGATTAGTATTTAAATGGATTTTAAATCTTGGCGGACTTGAAACAATGTATAAAATGAATGTGGAAAAAGCCGATATTCTCTATAATTATATGGATGAAAGCGACGGATATTATAAAGGTACCGCTGTTAAAGAAGATCGTTCATTAATGAATGTTACTTTCAGATTACCAAATGAAGATTTGGAAAAGAAAATTATTGCCGAAGCAACCGCTAAAGGTTTTTCCGGATTGAAAGGTCATCGATCTGTTGGAGGTTTAAGAGCTTCAATTTACAACGCATTCCCTAAAAAGGGTGTAGCGGATTTAGTTGAATTTATGGAAGATTTTAAGAAAAATAATTAAGATATTTAAAAAGTTACTTTGGCAAAATGTAAATTTGTAATGCAGAATAGATTTACGCTGCTGAAATGACAAATAATCTAATTTATTCTCTTAATAATTTGTGAAAAAAATTATGAAGAATGTTAAAATTATTTTCTCATTATTTATTTTAATATATGTTTGGGCTTGTTCAAGCAAGCCCAAGCCTAATTTAGAATTATTTAGTCCGGAAGCTTTTGCTTTTGATGTTGATAATTCTTGGGAAGTAAATGCAACAGTAAACGCAAAAGGTTTTTCACAATTTGATGCCGATGATAAACCCGGCATTAATTTATTTTACAAAGTAGATTTAATAACACCGGCAAATGATACGATAAAAGGAATATTCGATAAAAGTATTTTAATGAATGAAAAAAAAGATATAATGGATTTGCAATTAGAGGCACAAATTGAATTGGATTCTACTTTTACTTCAGGAGAATATAATTTAGTTTTTAATGTAAGTGATGAAATTTCAAAACAGACCAAATCAATTTTAATTCCGTTTACGTTAGAAAATTAATTATCGCAAAGAAAACCAGCCATCATTACTGAAGGTTTTCGTATTGATGTTGTACTTCTCAAAAAATGGAGGTGCAAAATGTTATACGAAAAGTTTATCAGATTAGTTGAAGATCACGCAGAAGTAATAACCAAGGAATGGATTAAAGAAGTAAAATCCAATCCCGCCACACTTGGCTATAAAAAAGTGGATGATGATACTTTAAAAACAAGAGTCCATAATGTTTACAGAAGATTAGGCGAATGGGTTTTGAACGCAGATCCGACCGATGCATATACCGCTGAATTCTTCATTGATCTTGGACGGCAAAGAGCCGCGGAAAATCTTAAGAATAGTGAAGTAATTTATGCGCTAATTTTAGCAAGGGTTGTTCTCTGGCGTTACATTATAAGTAATGGAATTATTCACTCGAGTTTGGAACTGCATCAATGTTTGGGATTTTACCAGCAACTGAATAATTTTTTTGATAAAGCAACTTACTATGTGGCAGTCGGATATGAAAGTTTACATTCAGCCGAACAAAATAAAATGAAAGAAGAAAAATTTGTAGACAAAACGGTTAAAGGAATTACCAACTGGTTTTTTAAGACAAAAGAGATTAAGTAAAATTTATTAAAGAATTAGTTTTCATTATTTTATACCGTATGATCTTAACTTTGTTGGTAGACATATAATGAAAATACTAATAGCGCCTGATAAATTTAAAGATTCTCTGTCCGCAAAAGAAGTTTGTGAAGGGATTGAGAAAGGAATTGGGATTTTTTCAAAAAAAATTAAAATAGAAAAGATTCCGTTAGCTGACGGAGGGGAAGGTTCATTATCAGCTTTGGAAAATAAAATTCCTTTCCGAAAAATTTATGTCACATCCGCAAATCCAATATTTAAACCAATTAAAACTTATTATGGAATTTATAAAAATTCCGCGTTTATAGAATTAGCTATGGCTTCCGGTTTGCAATTATTAAATTTTAAAGATCGCAATCCAATGTTTACAAGTTCATTTGGAACCGGAGAAGTTATTCTGGACGCGATTTCTAAAGGTTCAAAAAGGATATATCTTTTTATCGGTGGAAGCGCGACAAATGATTGTGGTATTGGTATTGCTTCAGCGCTTGGATATATTTTTAAGGATAAAAAAGGAAATGTTTTAAAACCGATCGGCGAGAATTTAATTAATATTAACAAAATCGAATTCACAAAAAATAAATTACTAAGTAAAATTAAATTTATTGTTCTGACTGATGTAGAGAATGTTTTGTTTGGAAAAAATGGCGCGGCACACGTTTACGCAAAACAAAAGGGAGCTAATGAAACAGATATAAATCAATTGGATAAAGGACTAAAAAATATTTCAAAAGTTATTAAAAATGAATTCAATAAAGATATATCCAAATTAAAAGGCGGAGGAGCCGCAGGAGGAATTGCGGCAGGTTTGTTTGCGTTTTGTAACGCGAAAATTGTAAGCGGAACGGAAACTATTTTAAAATTATTGGAATTAGATAAAAAAATTTCGAAAGCGGATCTTGTTATAACCGGCGAAGGATTTTTTGACAGCCAGACTTTAAAAGGAAAAATTGTTAAAGGTGTGGTTGATAAATGCAATAAATTTAATACTCCGGTTGGTGTTATTTGCGGAGATACAAATTTGACAAAAAAGGAATTTGAAAAATTGAATTTGGAGTTTGTAATTCCAATTAAAAGTAAAAAAATCACAAAAGAAGAGTCGATGAAAAATGCAAATATTTACTTAATTGAAAGGGCTCAATCAATTGCAAAAAATTCCAAAAAGTTAAAAGATGAATAATCTTAATCTAATTTAACTTTACAATTTTCTCAACAAAATTTAACAATGAATTATCTTTTACAATTTTCAAAACTTTTTGAATATCTAAATGTAATTCTCTATCATGTTCAAGTGGTTTAACTACTTCTCTAATTTTTTTATATGCTGCCGATGTTCCCTTGCCGCATTTTAATGGTTTTAAAAATTCAATTCCCTGAGAAGCTGTCAGCATTTCAATGGCAATAACAGTTTGAACATTTTGTAAAATTTGATAACATTTTCTTGAAGCAATTGATCCCATTGAATTGTGATCTTCTTGATTTGCGGATGTTGGAATTGAATCGACGCTTGCCGGATGTGACAAAGTTTTATTTTCCGAAACTAAAGAAGCGGCTGTATATTGAGCTATCATAAATCCCGAATTTAATCCGCCCTTCTTAGTCAAAAATCTTGGCAAATTACTCAACTGACCGTTAACCAATCTTTCAATCCTTCTTTCAGCTACATTTGCGATTTCCGATAGAGCAATTGCCATAAAATCCATAGCTAAAGCCATCGGCTGTCCATGAAAATTTCCACCTTCAATATGATCTCCTTCTTCAGGAAAAATTATGGGATTATCATTTGCTGAATTCAACTCAATCTCAACTTTTGAATAAACATAATCAATTGCGTCTTTTGAAGCACCGTGAATTTGCGGTATGCATCTAAGTGAATATGAATCTTGAACTCGTGTATCATTTATTAAATGAGATTTTCTAATTTCACTATTTTTAATCAATGACAGCATATTTTTCGCTGTTTTCAATTGTCCTTCATACGGCCTCAGATAATGCAGACGAAGATCATAAGCTTTATCTGTAGCGCGTAATGCTTCGTGACTTAAAGCCGCGCTTATATCAGCTTGTAATGCTAATTTCTTTGCCTGAATTGAAATGAACGCGCCGAAAGCCGTCATCATTTGAGTGCCGTTTACCAAAGCTAAACCTTCTTTGGCACCTAATTTTATAGGAGCTAAATTTAGTTTCCTTAATAATTTTTTTGTCGAAACCGGCTTAGTAAAACTTGTTGTCTTACTGTTAACAAAATCAAATTTCTGAGATTTACCTTTTCCTATTAATGAAAGTACCAAATGCGAAAGCGGAGCGAGATCACCGCTTGAACCAACTGATCCTTGTGATGGAATTACGGGAATTATATTATTATTGATAAAATTCAAAAGTAATTCCAAAGAAGAAAGTTTAATGCCGGAAAATCCTTTTGCCAAAGCGTTAGCTCTAAGAAGCATCATAATTTTAATAATAAATGGAGGAAGATTTTCTCCAACTCCGGCAGAATGACTTACAATTAAATTCTCCTGTAGTTTTTCAATATCTTTTTTGGATATTTTAACATTTGAAAATTCGCCGAAACCGGTTGTAACTCCGTAAATTACCTGTTCTTCCTCAATCCATTTATCAATTAATTTTCTTGCTCGAATAACTTTATTTTTAGAATCTTTACTTAACTCAACTTGGGGATTTTCATTAAGGAAAAATTCAATTTTTTCTAATGTTAAACTATTTCCGTCAATTATTAATTTTTTATTTATTGGCATTGAAAAATCTCAAAATTTGTTCGTGAATTTGTTTAGATGTTTTATATTCCAAAGTAATTCCAAAGTCATCATAAGTTGTTTTCAGATCATCGACAAGAGAATGAACTTTTGCTACTAAATTGCCTTTTGAATGATCAGTGCGAATTTTATTTGTTACAAAATTCTGTTCATAATACTTAACAAATATTTCTTTTAAACTTCCTATGTTGATTCCGCGTTCTGCGGAAATTAGAATACAATTTTGGAAGTGATTTTTTACATAATCTATCTTGCTTTTATCTTCCAATGCGTCAATTTTGTTAAATATCTTTATGGCTGGTTTGTCATTACAATCGAGACTTTCCAAAGTGTCTTCAACTACTTTTATATGATCTTCAAAAAATGGATTTGTAATATCAATTACGTGAAGAATAAGATCGGCTTCTTTTACAACATTCAAAGTACTTTTGAATGAAGCGACCAAATGATGAGGAAGTTTACGAATAAAACCAACCGTATCAGTTATTAAAATTTTTTTCTTTGGTGATAATTCCAATGATCTTGTTGTAGAATCTAAAGTCGCAAATAGTTTATTTTCAGCAAGAACGGCTGCTTCAGTCAGTAAATTCAACAAAGTTGATTTACCCGCGTTTGTATAGCCTACAATTGTAACTTTTAAAAGTTCTTCGCGAGCCAGACTTTTTGTTTTTTGCTGCGATTCAATTTTTTGTAATTTTTCTTTAAGTGAACTTATTCTGGTTCTAATAATTCTTCTATCGGTTTCAATTTGTGTTTCACCGGGTCCTTTTGTTCCAACACCGCCGTATTGTTTGGAAAGATGAGTCCACGCTCTTGTAAGTCTTGGCAGTATATATTGCAGCTGCGCGAGTTCAACTTGTGTTTTGGCCTCGTTGGTTTTTGCATGTTGAGCAAAAATATCCAAAATCAGTCCGGAACGGTCAACAACTTTTCTGTTAATTAATTTTTCCAAATTTCTTAACTGTGTTGCAGATAAATCATCGTCAAATATAATTAAACTTATGTCATTCATTTCCGCAAGTTCGGCTATTTCTTCGGCTTTTCCTTTTCCAACATAAAACGCGGAATCCATTTTAGTTTTATCCTGCACAATTTTCAGAATAGTTTCCGCGCCGGCTGTTTCGGTTAACATTTCAAGTTCAAGTAAATGTTCATCAATTCTTTCTTTGGAAATTTCTCTAGTTTTTAGTCCGACAAGAATTGCTCTATCTATTATTTTTTGGGTTATTTCAATCATATTAATTTAGTTTAAATTCATTAAATCTTTTTTAGAACTTCTTGCAACAAACATTTCTATTAAGGCGGTTAAAAATGCTAATAATAAAAATAATTTCCATAATTCGGTACCGTACCTGGCGGTTCTTATTTTATCAATATACTTTTCATTTTTATTTATTAAAGTATAATTCTGATCAAATAAATTTTCATAAAAACCCTTTAAACTATCTAAATCCATTTTTCTTAAATCAGATTCTATGGGATTTAAATTAACGCTGGCAAAATCAACAAGATCTTTGTTATTATAAAATTTATAACTTCCGGCATTTTCGGTTTCATAAAAATTTAGAAGTTCAGAGTCATTGTTTTGCAAATTAATTTTCTCTTTTTTATTTGGCGCGATTATTTCAAGAATTGGAAAATTAAAATCTGTAACCGGTAATTTAATATTTTCACCAACAGAAATATTATTTTCGTTTTGGTTCTTTGTTAAATATAAAACTGTTCTCGTAATTAATGGCGCGAAAATACTTTTTAAAGGAAAATTACCGCCTTCAAGATTTGGAGCTGTGTTGAAAAATATTATTCTTCCTTTATTAAAATTTGTTTCACCTAAAAAAATGGATTTATCATTTAACTTAATAATATTTTTAACATTTTGAGTACTTTCTAATTTTAGATATTTATAAATATTAGGTGATTCAATTTGCTGTTTTTTTTCTGAAAATAAATTTTGAAACAATGGGTGTGAAAAGTCAATGGATTCAAATTCCGCAAAGTTTGTGTTTTTGTTATCGACAGAAATAATTTTTTGAATTCCCGGCAAATTTATTTCTTTATATAATTCATTCATTTTTGCTAAATCGGGATTTGAATTTGGGAAAATAACAATATTACCGCCTGTGCTTAAATATTTTTTTATGTTTTGAAATTCAATATTTCCGGAAGTAACAATAAAAACCATATTGTAATTATTCAAATCAATATACGAAAGAGTTGAAATTGGTTTTTCCGTTAATTCAAATTGACCGGAATTAACGGCAGTATTAATGGCGCTTTCCAAAAAGTTAATATCATTCACTTCATTGTATATTAAAAGGATATTGATTTTTTCCAACACTTCGAAATTTAGATAACATAGATTATCTTGAAGAATATTATCATCCTCAATTTCGGCTTTAGCTTCAATTAGTCCTGTTGAATTAATAGTCGTTTCAAAATCTATATTCTTTTTTTGATATGGACCCAACGCAATTGTTTGCTGCGCCACTCTTTGATCATTAAGAAAAAGTGAAACAGTCTGATCATTACTTTGAGTATTTGAGAAATTCGAAACATTTACGCTAAAACTCAATGGTTTATTTATTTCTATAATTGAATTATTCAATTTTAGGTTTGAAACTGAAGTATTTATCGGATCATCTTCAGACATATCAAATGAAAAAGATTTAATATTTTCATCTATAGAAGAATTAAATGAACGTTTTTCACTTTTCAGAAAAGTACTCTTTTGAAAATCAGAAAAAATAAATATTTCCTTGTTAATGTTTTGCGAATTTAATAATTCAGTTTTCGCGTTATTTATAACTTTGGATAAAGGTTTTGTTAACTGCGTTATTTGTAAATCATCTAAAATATTTAAGGCATTAGTTTTATTTTTAGTATTCTTGATTGAATCAGAAGTTGTAATAAAATAAAAATCGTTTCCATCATCAATATTATTGATAATTTCTTTAATTATCTTTTTGCTTTGGTTAAAATATGAACCTTGATCAGCGACATAGGACATACTTGGTGAATTATCTAAAACAAACACTGAACTAGATTTTGCTGATGACGCGCCGATTATATTTGTTCCTTCGAGTGTTGGTCTTGCAAACGCAAGTACGAGCAAAATGATTAATAATATTCTTAAAAACAAAAGCAGCCACTGCTTAATTTTTATCTTTCTTATTTTGGATTTTTGAAGCTCCTTTAAAAAGTTTAACGAACTAAATTCAACTTTATTTAGTTTTCTAAAATTAAGCAAATGTATAATCAGCGGAATTGATGCCGCAAGCAGACCCAATAGAATTGAAGGGTTAAGAAAAATCATTTATATGCCGATTAAATAATTCATTAAGTTGGAAAATAAATATTAGTAAATTTTTTTAATTTGTGCGCCGCGGAAATAATGAAGAAGAATTTCATCAAAACGGTAACCTTTTTCACCCATTACGGCTGCTCCTATTTGACATAATCCAACTCCATGTCCCCAACCTGCTCCAATGAGTTTAAAAGTTGACGGAATATTATTTTCAATATTTTCTTTCTCAATAATAAATGCGGAACTGTATAAATGAGTCAATGAAAGATATTTTCTAATTTCCAATTCCTTACCAACAACTAATGTTTTTAATGTTCCAACAATTTTCAATTTTATTATTCTTCCTGAATGTCCTCTCATTAAGGGAATCAAATCAATTATTTTACCGAAATTAATTCCGCTTTTCTTTTTAATAATCTCCGAGATTTCATCTTGCGTATAATTCACGCTCCATCTGTAAAAATCCGTTGTGGTTTGATCATAATTATTTAATACTTGTTCAATAATTTTTGGATCATTTGTATTGCAGAATGAAACGGGCGAATTGCTTATCCATTTAAACGCCGTCTCTTCATCAACCAAATCCGTTTTATAACCATCAGGTTCAAATTTATAATCAACAAAAGATTTTAAATATTGATGGGGAACATTTTCCCAAACATTTTCAAAAGTTTCAGTTATTCCGCCGCACGACTTAGAAAAACGGGTATCGCAAATATTATTGCCGTACCAAAGAACTAAACCGGTTGTAGCTTTTACCGCTGAATCTGCATTATGTGCATAATTTTTCGTAATTCCTTGATATCTCTGACAATGATCGTCGGCGCATACATCAAATAAACTATGATCTTCTCTATCGTACCATTTAATAATTTCATCTTCAGAATTATTCTCAATAATGATATTTTTGTTTTTTATTTTAGCTTTTAATCTATTTTCCATCTGCGCCAATAGCCAGCTACGAGAAATAATTGCGTGAGCTTTTAATAATTCCAATGAGCTTGTCGGACTCATCTCTGATGAGATTACACTTTTGAGATATTGTTCAACGGGAACAATATTGATTACGGTAAGTTTTCCATCACTAATTATTAATTTTAATTTTCCCGCAAACTGCTGATTTTGTTTTTGCTCCCAATGAAAATGCAATCCGATTGTTACATTTTTAAGTAAAAATGTATCGGAGTTTTCATCCGTTGGAGAAAAAATAATTTCTTCCGTTTCTGAATACTCATTCGAAATTGTGCGGATTATTATTTTATTATCGGCACAAACCGCTGAAATTTTTCCGTTAAAAATATCTTCGGAAAAATTTGCGGAGAAATCGCCATATAGAATAAATTCAATGGAATTTTCAGATAATATTGCAACATTAACGTTTGGTTCTTTTTTCATCTAATGTTTGAGAAATTTATTAAATAAAAAATACTATTTATATACGCACATATCAAATGCAATTAAAATTCTTTAAGGAGAATTCCAAAAATTATTGAATTAAGAAAAAGCGAAATAAAATTCAATATATTTAAAACCTGAATATCATTGATAAATTAATTTGAATATTTACAATAAAATTGTTAAACTAAGGATAACCTGGCGGTGAAGTTAATTTATCAATTAAAATCAGACGCGTTTGAGACAATCACTGAAAATATTTTTAATTTTTTCTTTTTTAATTGTTTCTTCAAATCAAATTGTAATCTGTCAATTAAAACTTACCGAAATAATGTTCGCGCCATCCGCGGGAAATTCTGAGTTTGTTGAATTTCTAAATACATCCGAAACAGACAATATTGATCTCAGCGGATTTCAGATAAAATATTATACTTCAGCCCCGGATGGAATAATTTCTCTTTCAAATGAATATTTACTCAAACCAAATCAATATGCGTTAATTATGGAAGCCGATTACGATTTTCAAAACGGAATTTATAAAAGTATTATTCCCGAAGACGCCTTAATTTTCACTTTGGATGATAATTCATTCGGAAGCACAGGAATGGCAAACTCAAGTGATAGAAAAATTTTTCTGCTTAACTCGGCAAATGATACAATTGATTCTTATTTATACTCCGCAGATAATTCATCCGGTTATTCGGATGAAAAAGTAAGCAGTATTGATCAAGTCTGGAAAAATTCAATTTTATTTGATGGAACTCCCGGAGCAATAAATTCTGTATCGCCAAAAGAAAAAGATGTTAAAATTGATTTTGCGAATTTTACTTTCAGCAGCACAAATTTTGGTGATACTATTAATTTTACGGTTAAAGTTAAAAATGTTGGAATTAATAAATGTGATTTTACAATTCAATTGTTCGATGATTTTAATCTTGATGATCAGCCGGATAATCTTTTAGAAGAAACTCAAATTTATGAACTTGAAACAAATGATTCCGTTGCTCATAAATTTATTTACGCAGCAACATTCAAGGAAACTTCCCAGCAGTTTTTAATAAAACTTAATATTACTGATGACGATACAATTAATAATTTCAAATGGATAAAAATTTATCCGGGATATGAAAGATCATACATAATAGTAAATGAAATAATGCATTCTCCACCAAATGACGAACCCGAATGGGTTGAAATTTATAATAAAAGCGGGAATGTATTGGGTCTATTCGGTTATAAATTTTCGGATGAAACAACAACTGTAGAAATTTTAGAAAATATTTTTATCAATCCGAATGAATATTTTGTTTTTGTTGATGACAGCTCATTTTTCAATAAATATCCGGATGTAAAAAATGCCGCGATAATAAATCTTCCGTCACTTAATAACTCGAGCGACAAAATAATTATTACTGATTCGTTAAATAGAATAATTGATTCGGTTGAATATTTTTCTGATTGGGGAGGAACGAACGGAAATTCATTGGAAAGAATAGATCAAAATGAAAGTTCTGCAGAAAAATCTAATTGGGGACAAAGTACATATCCAACACCGGGATTTATTAACAGTATTTCAAAAAAAGAAAAAGATTTACTTATTGATTCAATTTCAATTTTACCGGAAAACTATATAATAAATGATAGCGTGAAAATATTGTGCAGAGTAAAAAACATTGGTAAAGAAGAGGTAGAGTTTTATAATAAGCTGTTTTTATTTGAAGATAGTTTACAGTCAAAGACTTTAGTTGAAACGTCAATTCCTGGTTTACTTCAGCCTTCCGATTCGGTTATTATTGAGTTTAAAAGTAAAATTAAAGTGATAGATTCCGTTCAGAATATATTGGTTAAATTATATGCTGATGACGATGACACAACAAATAATAGTTTAAATTCAACTATATTTCCGGCTTATGGCAGATCAGCAATTTTAATTAATGAAATAATGTTTATTCCGCAGAATGATGAACCGGAATGGATTGAAATTTATAACAATTCGGATTATACAATTAACTTAAATAATTGGATGATAGGTGACGTTTTAACCAAACCGACATTTAATTTAATAAACATGGTAAATTATTATATAGAACCCAAAGAATTTTTGGTAATAACAAAAGATTCTTCAATATTTGATTATCACAAAATTATTCCATCGCAAATATTAATAAGTAATTTTGCAAATTTGAATAACGATGCTGATGGTGTTGTAATTAAAGATAATAGAGGAATTACGATAGATTCGGTTTCTTATACGAACGAGATAAGCCGAAACGGAAAATCAATTGAAAGAATTGCTAAAAATATAAGTTCGGTAAATGTAAATAATTGGAGTTATTCTGTAGATATTGATGGAAGCACTCCGGGAAGAGTAAACAGCATTTCCCCTAAGTTAATTGATGTAGCTTTAATTAGTCTAAATTCATTTCCGCAAAACCCAATTAAGAATCAGCTTGTAAATTTCAAATTATTATTAAAAAACTACGGCGAACAAACGGCAAAAGACATAAAGGTGAAATTTTATGTTGAGCAAATGCTGTGCGAGGAAATAATAATAAATCAAATTGAAGATTTCGATTCTGTTTTTATAATGACAAAAAATCAAATTAAGATTAGTGATACTTTGGCAGTCTCCGCAAAAATAGAACTGCAAAACGATGAAGATATTGTTAATAATTCAATTGAAAAAAATATTATTGCGGGATTTAACCAATTTACTTTATTGCTCAATGAAATTATGGTAAGGACAAATTTCTCAAATGAACAATGGATTGAACTTTACAACAACAGCGATTCAACTATAAATTTAAAAAATTGGTTAATTGGTAATGGAAGTCAAGACTTAATAATAACACAAAATGATTTTAAAATTCCATCGCATGAATTTGTCGTACTCGCGGAACAAAATTCCCAAATAATTTTTGATGAAGACATTAATCCAATTTACACGGATCTTCCGAATTTTAATAATGAAAAAGATGAAGTTGCTGTTTACGATTACAGAAAAGTAATGATAGACAGCATGAAATATGAATATTCGGGTGATGCTGAAATAAATATTTCATTGGAGAGAATTAATTTACAAAATGAATCCTTTAATAAATCAAATTGGCAAAATTGCTTAAATTCAATTGGAAATACTGCGGGAAAAAGCAATTCGATTGAAAGCCTCACCCCAAATGATTTCGGTGATATTATAATTACGGAAATAATGTTTAATCCAAGTGAAAATAATTCGGAATTTATTGAAATATACAACACCAAAGGAATTCCGATAGAATTAGGCGGATGGAAAATTAAAATTGATGAAAATTTATTTACTATTTCCGACTACAGTTTTATGTTCGGAAATAAAACTTATTTCGTGGTATCGGCCGATTCTTTGATAATTCAAAATTATTCATGGCTGCCATATTTTGAAAATAAGAAAATTAAAAATGTCAGTTCATTGGGCTT
Source organism: Ignavibacteriota bacterium (assembly GCA_016713565.1). Classification (NCBI taxonomy): domain Bacteria; kingdom Pseudomonadati; phylum Ignavibacteriota; species Ignavibacteriota bacterium. Next base: position 1,120,172 of record JADJOX010000007.1, on the reverse strand, counting down.
GACAAATACCGGTAAAAATATTTATCTGATAGATAACAGAAACAAAATTATTGATTCGGTTTTTTATTCATCGACTTGGCACAATTCAGCTTTTTTAGATGTAAAAAATATTTCGTTGGAGCTGATAAATGTGGAAATGGAAAGGATAAAATCCTTTAATTGGAGCAGCTGTGTTAATAAATTTGGCGGAACTCCGGGCAAGCAAAATTCAATTTTTATTGATAAAGAAGTATCAAGAGCAAAATTAAAAATATTTCCAAATCCATTTTCTCCTGATAATGACGGACACGAAGATTTTTCGATAATCAGTTATAATTTAAAGGAACCTATTTCACAGATTAGAATACGGATATACGACAGTAAAGGCAGAATAGTAAGAAATCTAGCAAACAATTTATCTTCCGGTTCTTCCGGAGAAATAATGTTTAACGGTTTGGACGATCAAAAAAATCCGCTTAAAATAGGAATTTATGTTGTTTTGTTCGAAGCTGTAAATACGCGAAATTCGGTCGTTGAATCCTTGAAAGATGTTGTAGTAGTAGCAAGAAAATTGTAAAAACACTAACAGCTCACAAGTAAATTCATTTATTTTTTGTAAGTTTGTTAAATCATAAACTTCAAACCAAAAAACTGGGAAAAATATGGCAAAAATTATAGCTCTAGCAATGCCCAAAGGCGGTGTTGCAAAAACCACTTCCGCTGTAAATTTATCAATCGCTTTAGCCAGCAAACAAAAAAGAACTTTATTAATAGATGCTGATCCTTCAAATCAATGCGCAATTGCTTTTGGGTTGCCGGATGATCCGGAAATTGGAAATTTGTTTAATGTTTTAAATTATGTCCAAAGCTGTGATGAAGCGATCAATACAACTGAAAATCCTTATTTTGATATATTGCCGTTTAAAAATGTTTCATATGAAGAAGAGCTTTTCCTTAGTCAATTTAATAATGATACGAAATTATTTGAGCACCAAGTTAAACCGTTTATCGGCGGATATGATTTCGTAATTATTGATTGCCCGCCAACTTTGGTGGGTATGACCACAAATGTTTTAAATATTTGTGATTCGGTTTTAATTCCGGTAAAATCAAGTATGTTTTCCATTGCGCCCATACCAAGATTATTAAGCAGAATAAAGGCGGTTAGTCAAAATGGAAATCCTAATCTTCACGTTGAAGGAATTTTCTTGACAATGCACGAAATAAATACAAAAGCGTCATTTGAAGCAAAGAAGGAATTATATAATTTATATCCGAATTATATGCTGACAACAGCAATTCCAAAAAATATAGCTGCAGAAGTTGCTTCCTTTAAAAAGGATCCTGTTATTATCGTTGAGCCAAAAGCAAGATCTTCAAAAGCTTATATGCAATTAGCCGAAGAAATAATTGAGAAGAATGATTCTTTAAATAATGATACATTTCAAAGTTTTTCAGATACTGAAAATTTAGACGAACTTTAACTGAACTTATGAAAGAACTTAATGGTCATTATGATTTCATAATTATTGGAAGCGGCTTTGGGGGATCAGTTTCCGCGTTAAGACTAAGTGAAAAAGGTTATAAAGTTCTTGTAATTGAAAAAGGGAAAAAATTTAATACTGAAGATTTTCCTAAAACAAATTGGAATGTAAAAAAATGGCTGTGGATTCCGGCACTAAGATTTTTCGGGTTTTTTAAAATTACATTTTATAAACACGTGGGAATTCTATCCGGAGTCGGTTTCGGCGGAGGATCGTTAGTTTACGCAAATACTCTGCCAATTCCTAAGAAGGAATTTTTCGAATCTGTTTCGTGGTCTCATTTAAATAATTGGGAAGAAGAACTACTTCCTTTTTACCAAATCGCAAGAAAAATGCTTGGAGTTGAAAAAAATCCAAGACTTGAATTTGGCGAATTATCACTTCAAAAATTAGCGAAACAAAATAATCAAGAGGAAAAATTTGAACCGACCGAAGTTGCAGTATATTTTGGCGAACCCAATAAAAATATTCCCGATCCTTTTTTTAATGGTGAAGGTCCGGAAAGATCTGGCTGTACTTTTTGCGGCGGCTGTATGGTTGGCTGCAGATTCAACGCGAAAAATACTCTTGATAAAAATTATTTATACTTAGCAGGAAAGCAAGGCGCTGATTTTTTGACTGAAGCAGAAGTTAGTGATGTTATTCCAATTCTTGCAAATAACAAAAATGCTTATAAAATTAAATGGAAATCTTCTGTAAAATTTTTTAAGAAGAGTGGTGAATTTACATGTGACGGTGTTGTTTTTGCCGGCGGTGTTTTAGGCACAATTCCACTTTTGTTAAAGTTAAAAAATTCCTCTTTGCCAAATCTATCTAATAAAGTTGGGAAAAATATAAGAACAAATTCAGAAAGCCTTCTTGGAGTAACATCTACAAATAAAAAAAATGATTTTTCCAAAGGAATTGCGATCGGGTCAATATATCATACGGATAAGTTCAGTCATATTGAAACTGTAAGATATCCTTCGGGTTCAGGTTTTTGGAGAACTCAGCTAATGCCAATGCTTGATGGAAAAAATTTCGCTATTCGTTTTTTAAAAATTCTCGTTGAAATTATTATTCATCCTATAAATTGGTTAAAAGTTTATTTTGTAAGAGACTGGGCAAAGCAGACTCAAATTCTTCTTTTTATGCAGACTTTAAATAGCACTCTAAGTTTTAAACAAGGTTTGTTTAGAATGAAAACCAAATTGGAGGAAGGAACTGCTCCAACCGCGTTTATACCTGAAGCAAGAAAATTAGTTAAAGATTATTCAAAGATTGTCGGCGGGTTGCCTGTTGCGTTGGCTTCAGAAACAATTTTGGGAATTCCCACAACGGCGCATATTTTAGGCGGCTCTGTAATGGGAATAGATAGTACTGAAGGTGTTATCGATAAAAATAATAAAATATTTGGTTATGATAATTTATTCATTTGCGATGGCTCCGCAATTTCCGCAAATCCCGGTGTGAATCCGTCACTAACAATTACAGCGTTATCCGAAAGAGCAATGAGCAAAATTCCGAAGAAAAAAGTTATCCCAAATTAAAAAGCTATTTAACTTTTATTTTCATTTTTCACTTGTTAATTTTAACCAATTCTATTTGAAATTAAGGTTTCTGTATGAAAAAGAAATTTGTTTATTATTGTTTTATTTGTCTTTCGTTGTTCTACATCGGTTGTCAATCTGAGCAATCCAAAATCCAAGATATTATTCAACCTATAAAAATAGAATCGGGTAATTCAGATTCAGTTTTAATCAGCGATCTTTTTTATTATCCCAATTATAATTTGAAATTTACTCCAAACATAAACATTAAAGTAACCAGCCAAAATAATATATTATACTTAAATGCGGATACATCTTTTGAAGGTATGACATTTTTAGAGTTTGAAGCTGATAAAAATTTATATCAAATACCTGTTATTTGTAAAAAACAAAAATTTTATGAATTTAATTTTAAGCCGGATAAAAAATATGAAAAATTAACATTGTTCGGCAGTTTTAACGGTTGGGACAGAACAAAATTGCAAATGACAGATATTGACGGAGACGGGATATTTACAGCAAAAGCGGCGCTGGAACCGGGTATTTATCAATATAAATTTTATGGAGACGGCGTTGAAATTGAAGATCCTGAAAATCCAAATAAAATATCTAACGGAATGGGAAGTTATAATTCCATAAGAGTTATTGAAGATATAAATTCATTCAAATTTTATTTACACATAGATGAATATTATACCAAAAGTCCATTGTCGACTTTTTCATTTTACTTGGAAAACGGCTTAAACGAGGAACTTAATACCGATAATATTTACGCACTGCTTGATAATGAAAAAATAACCTCCAATAAAATTAACATCGATGGAAATCATATTAGTTTTAATTTCAATTATGATGAACTTGCTGATCAGATACTGAGAGTTGCCGTTTCAAAAGGCGGAAGAGTATCAAACATTCAAACAATTAAATTACACAATGGTAAACCGGCAGATAACGGAACTTTTAATTGGAATGACGCGATAATATATTCGCTGATGATTGATCGATTTAATGATGGAGATCCAAATAACAATTCTCCAATTAAACATGATTCGCTTTCACAAAAAGCAAATTATATGGGAGGAGATTTTAAAGGTATAATCGCTAAATTAAATGACGGTTATTTTGATTCACTTGGCATTAACACAATTTGGATATCACCGGTTTTTGATAATCCGAGTGAGGCATATAAAGAATTTCCAGCTCCGCACAGATATTACTCCGGTTACCACGGATATTGGCCAATAGATTCATACAAAGCTGAAGAACATTTCGGAAACTTTGAAGAAGTTAAAGAAATAGTAAAAATTGCTCACAAGAAAGGAATTAAGATCTTACTGGATTTTGTCTCACATCATGTTCATATACAGCATCCTTATTACAAAAAAAATAAAAATTGGTTTGGTCAGCTTGAACTTCCTGATGGTAGATTGAATATTAGGTTTTGGGACGAGTATAGATTAACGACTTGGTTTGAACCTTACTTGCCTTCATTTGATTTTTTGTCTTCACCTGAAGCGCTTGAAGAAATGACCAATGTAGCAATTTGGTGGCTAAAAGAAACTAATGCAGATGGATATCGCCATGATGCGGTAAAACATGTGCCAAATGAATTTTGGAGAAAGCTGAATGAAAAGATCAGAAAAGAAATTTCACCAGAAAGAAAAATTTCAGTTTACCAAATCGGTGAAACATTTGGAAGTTATGAACTAATTAGCTCATATGTAAATAACGGACAGCTTACATCGCAGTTTAATTTTAATTTATATGACGCCGCCCTGCCGACATTTATTAAAGAAAATTCATCGTTCAATACTTTAGATAAAGAAATGAGTAAAACATTTTCCGTTTACGGCGTAAATAATTTAATGGGAAATATTATGGACAGCCATGATAAAAACAGATTTATGGCTTATGCCGATGGAGATTTGGATGTAAGTCAATGGAGCGCAATTGAAGAAGGTTGGAATAATCCGCCCATAGTTGATAATCCGGAAAGTTATAAGAAACTGATTTTGTATATGTCTTATTTAAATTCAATTCCAGGTTTACCGGTAATATATTACGGCAGTGAATTTGGAATGAGCGGCGCTTCGGATCCTGATAACAGAAGAATGATGAGATTCGGAAATCAATTAAACGAGCATGAAAAAAGTACACTTAAAGAAGTTTCAAAGATTATTCACCTAAGGAAAGAAAATTCCGCGTTGCGTTACGGCGATTTTTACACATTACAAGCTGATGAAAATATTTACGCTTATGTTAGATCAGATTTTAATGAAAGAATTTTAGTGATAATAAATAAAAGTAAAACAGTTAAAAATCTTTCTCTGCAATTTCCTAATTTTTATAATATTAGCGCTGCTTTGGATTTAACAAACGGGAATACGATTAAAATTGATAATAATACGTTAAGTGTTTCTATAAATAATGAAAATTGGAAATTTATAAAATTAGATTAAAAATTTGTTTCAGAAACATTCGCATTATTTTACATTATTAGTTTTATTATATGTGAGATTGCCGCTTCAGTAATTTTGAATACTAAACCATCGATTAAAAGGAAAGGTACATTTAATTCAGTTACATTTTATGAAGCAATTGCTGAGTTAAAAACCTAAAACCAAAGATAAATAAGAAGCAATAGAATTTTTCTTGGATAATAATTCGGAAAAGAAAATGGAAGAAACGAGTTCCGATTTATTTTATAGAAACACAAAACTCACAGATTAAACCAATTGAAACGAATAACTTTTTTGATCGGTCGAATCTGTGAGCTTTTCCTGAATAATTAAAATTAATTAGAATACCTTACTTTATACGTTAACGTTGTTTCGCCATCAGCTTTTACCGGAATATTGAAAGTAATTGTTTGAGCGTTTTTCTTTTTAAATTCATGTGATTTGCTCAATATTTCCCAATTTAAGCCTAAGTATCTTTCGACTTCTATTTCAACATTTTCCTTCTTTCTATTTTTCAGCTTAATCTCAAAAGTCTGTTCGTAAATTTTATTAGTAATTTGTTTGTGTTCGGTTTGCGTTTCTTCCGCCAACAGATCAAATGCATCGCCAATTTTTAATTTTATTGTTTCATTTTTTGGTGTATGATCTATTAGATCTTCACCAATAAATTCAATTGATTCGCCGTCAGATTTATAAACTCGCACTTTGCCTTTGGGCATTGGAACTCCAAGTTTTTGATTTTCCTTATTTTGAAATTCTACAATTACGTTTATTTTTCCGTTTGAGTTGTATCCGTTGGCATTATAAATATATTTCTTTAAAGCATCTATATTTTGCGCTTCGAAAAGTGAAATTTGTTTTGATTCGTTTTGGGCTAATGTTGTTGGTCTTTGTAAATTATAAATGTGATATTCAAAAAAATCCTTTTCAGCAAATTGAGGAGCTGCAGCATCCATAGCCACACTTTCAAATGCTTGTCCTTTATACAATGGTCGCTGATCCCTAACCATATTTACATCACCGGCAACAAGTTTTAATTTTGCGTTTTTGTAAGTTGAACCCGAATTGTTTTCAATGCTTACCCACGCGTTTAGATCTAATTTTTTGTCATCATTATTCAATACAGCAACGTATTCAGCATGCCAATTCATTCCATGAGTTTGGTAGGAAATTTCCACATCTTGATTTCCGGACTTGTTGGAATTCAGCTGCCAAACTAATGTAGGTTTAGTAATTAAACCTTCTGGTAATGCTCCAACGTTAAATCGGTATTTCTCCGTACTTGGCAGCATAACTAATCCACCTTCTTTATTTTCCAATACTATCTGATTGCCAAGAGCTGATAATAATTTACCTTCAACCAATTCATTATTTTCATTTATCATCTGTACATTTTTATCAATATATTTCATTAGAATTTTATTTAAATCTACAAGATCATACTGATAATTTTGCTCTAATACTTCGCCGTCAAATTTAATATGAACTGATGTGGGATCAATATATTGTGCTACGTCTGTTATAGAAATTTTTGATAAACCCGAATTAAGATTGATATTCCTAGTATCTTTTATTACTCCCAAATTATTGTTATAAACAGTAACCGCAATTTCTTTCTGATTGTTATCTTGCGCATTCTCAATTATTGGTAAAGTTAATGTTAAAGCTGAAATTAATAATGCTATTTGTTTCATATTAGTTCCTTGTATTTTATCTTAATTATTTAAATAATTAAACTAAGTAAAGTTACAAATGTTCCTCAAGAAGATTCAACATCTGCCGAATGTAAAATAAAATTTAATCAAATTGATTGTCTTATTTCAGAATAATTTTGAAACAAAAATTTTGTTAGATCATTTCAAATGATTTAATTTGAATTCGCAGTTTAATTTACTATGCGTACAAAAAGCAGTCATTTTTATATAAAATATATTTAGTCTTTTAAAGTAATTAAAGTTTAGGTGAAATTATGGTAAGAATATTAAATGGAAAATATCCAATTATTGATTATGTAGCAATAGCAATAGGTTCAGCTTTAATGGCAATAGGAATTGGTGTTTTTCTTGTCGATGCTCAAGTAGTTCCGGGCGGAGTAAGCGGATTAGCAATGGCAATTCATTATTTAAGCGGAAATACATTACCGATTGGATTAATGATCTGGATTTTAAATGTTCCATTATATATCTGGGGATTAAAAGAACTTGGTAAAAGTTTTGGATTAAGAACTTTCTATGGTTTTACATTAAGCTCAATTTTTATTGATCTTTTCAGAGGTGATATTCCCGGACTTGAATGGATCAAACTTCAAAATACTCAAACAATAAAGGATTTACAGGCAAATGATTTTTTGTTTTTAATATTAATCGGCGGCGCGTTATTAGGAATTGGACTTGGAATTATTTTTAAATTCAAAGGAACAACTGCCGGTTCAGATATTTTTGCCGCAATTATGCAGAAAAAGTATGGCGTAAAACCCGGACAAGCAATAATGTTTATTGATCTTTTTGTAATTGCAATTGCTGGATTTATTATTGAAATGAAAGATCTTGCGACAAACCGTCCCGCTTTTTCATTAACACTTTATGCTGTTTTTCTGCTTTTTGTTTCAGCAAGAATTATTGATGTAATAATTGACGGATTTGATTACGCAAGAGCCGCGTATATTATTTCGGATAAGTTTACCGAAATTGAAGATGCGATTCAAAATACATTAAGTCGGGGAGCTACGGCAATAAAATCAAGAGGACTATACCAAAACATAGAAAGAGAAGTAATTTTAACGGTTGTTACAATTAAAGAATTGGGTAAACTACAAGAATTAATTTATAACATTGATCCCGACGCATTTGTAATTATAAACAATGTGCATGAAGTTTTAGGAAATGGTTTTAGAAGAAGGATCTAAAACCATTTCAAAATAAACTTAATTTGATTTTTTAAATTTGTTATTGTACAATCCGAAAATCACCAATGATATCGCGAATGTTACTGAACTAACCATTGGTGAAATTATTTTTGTCAGCAATAAAATGGCAAGTATAATGCAAACAGATAAAAAGCCAATTATGGATATTTTACTTTTCACAATTCACCCAAAAATAAATACATTAATATTTATACTTTAACCATTTCATGACTTCAGCCCAAGAAGGTTTCTTTCCCGTTCTTAAAATTCCTACTCTGAATATTTTTCCCGCAAATGGAAAAATAACAATGATTGTTGCTATACTTATAATTATTGATAACACAAACTGCCAAATTGGAACATCAACAATTGTCATTCGAGCCGGCATAACAATTATTGAAGCAAAAGGGAACATTGAAGCAATTAAAGCAATTGGACTGGCAGGATTTCTGACTAACGACATCGCGATAAAAAATGGAATCATTATCAACATCAAAATAGGCCACATTCCGGATTGAGCGTCTTGAGAATTTTCAAAAATAGCGCCGATCATTGCAAATAAACCTAAAAATGTGATAAGCCCTAAAAAGTAATTAAATAATAAATAAATTATTTGTCCCAATGAAATACTGAACGAAAAATCCGGCGGCAAAGTAAAAATTGTTGTAAAAGTTACAAGTATTAATGGAATAAGCCAAACCGCCATTTGAAAAACACCGGTTATCGATGCACCGAGAATTTTCCCGGTCATTAGTTCTTTGCTGCTTACAGATGAAAGTAAAACTTCAGCAATTCTGCTTCCTTTTTCTTCCATTACTGACTGCATTGTCATTTGTCCCATCATTATTAAACTGATATATAATAAAAATGTGAAAAGATAAGAAACTACTAAATTTCCGTATCCTTCTTTTTCAATTTTTTGATCTTCGGAAATTTTAAATCCCGTAAAATCAACTCTTGTTCTTGCAAAATCCAAATCTGCTTCAGACAAATTTTTGTGCTGAAAATAATTATTTACAAGCACTTTATTTACGTAACTGTTAAGCTTTTCTGTTATAGTGGCATTATTCGGCGTTTTAGAATAATATTCAATTTTCTTTGAATTTTGTGCAGAATCCGAAATGAAAATAATTGCGGCAAGTTTTTCATCAAGCAGATCAGTTTTTTTCTCTTCCAAATATTTTTTTAATTCGTCTTTAGATTTTGTTAAATATTCAAATTGGTAGTAATTGTTTTTTATAAATGGAATTTCTTGAAATTCGTTTTTAAAGCTGTTGGTAAGATTTTGAGATTCAGTAATTAATTCTAATTTTGTATTTTCATCGCCTTCGTATGAAAATAAAAACATCTGCATGCCTAAAATTAAAATCATCAACGCGGGAATAGCTAAAGTCATTCCAATAAATGCTTTTGAAAGTAATTTCTCTTTTAGTTCTCTTCTAAGCAATCCGATAATTCTATAATTAAACATTTTTAACCTCCAAAATTTCGTCTTCAACTTTACCGGCTAACTCAACAAAAATCTCTTGTAATGAAATTTCATTTGCGCTGAAATTCTTTACTATTATATTATTTTCAACAAGCAATTTTAATAACTGTTGTATTTGCGAAGAATCGTTTACCCTAATTCCGGTTGTATTTCCGTAGTCAAAAATCTTATTAACAATCGGGTTATTATGCAGAAATGAAATATTACCCTCGTAAGTTAAACTCACGTTTTTCTGCGAATATTTTTTCTTGATTTCGCTTAGCGATCCGTTAAGAATAATTTTTCCCTGATTTATCATTGCAATATGATCACACATTTTTTCCGCAAAATCCATTAGATGTGTTGAAAGAATTATAACTTTATTTTTTTTCTTTTCTTCAAGGATGATTTCTTTTAATAGATTTGTATTAATTGGATCCAAACCCGAAAATGGTTCATCTAGAATAATAAATTCGGGATCGTGTAAAATTGTGGAAATGAACTGAATTTTCTGCTGATTACCTTTTGAAAGATCTTCTACTTTTGCATCTTTACGATTCAAAAGATCAAAACGTTCCAAATAATCGAGAGCTTTTTTTGTTAATTCTTTCCCCATTTTACCTTTAATTTCAGCCAGGAATAAAAGTGTGTCTAAAACTTTCATCTTTTTATAAAGTCCTCTTTCTTCTGGAAGATAGCCGACTTTATCTTTGAAATCTTGACCAACTTTTGTTCCGCGCAAAACTACTTCACCGGAATCAGGCAAATAAATGTTCATCATCATACGAATTGTAGTAGTTTTTCCTGCGCCGTTTCTTCCAATTAATCCAAAAATCGATCCTTCGGGAACTTCGAAAGATGCGTTGTCAACGGCTGTAATTCCGCTAAATGTTTTTGTAAGATTTTTAACTTCAAGTGCATTCATATTAATTACTATTTTTATTAGAAAATGTTTTATTTAAGACGTTTTATTAATTTATAAGTTTTAAATTAACCCATCCAAAATCCTTTACGGTGTGAAACGCCCAGAACCTTTTTGCAAAACTGACAAAAATAAATAAACCTTACACCTAAAGTGGATTCAACTCTTTTTGCTAAAATACTTTTAATCTCGTTGTTGCAGTGCGGACAAACTGGGTTCTCACTCTCGGTCTCAATTATCTTTATCATAATTTGACTCCTTAATTAAGTAATTAACTTCACACATTAAAATATATAATAAAATACTTTGAAATATTATTTTATAGTTAATTATTTTTATAATTATAAAATAATTTTAGTAGAAAAATGGCAAAATCAATATTGGTTATTTTAGTTGGAAACAGAAAAGAATCAGCTGTAAAAGTTCAACAGATTTTAACCGGCTGGGGATGCATAATTAAAACTAGGTTGGGAATTCATGATGGAGTTTTAGATAATTGCAGCGATGAAGGATTATTGATATTAGAATTACACGGAACACAAGAACAAAAAAATGAATTAACGAGAAAAGTCGCCGTTTTACCCGGAGTAAGTTCGAAATTAGTCGAGCTGAGCGTTGATTAGCTAATTTTTGAAATAACCTTTTCAGAAGTTAATTCTTTAAATGCGTCTTTCCCAATCCATTTTGCCGATTTGGAGTAGGAATTTATTAGTTTTTCCGAAACTTCAATAGCTTTTTTATTTAGTTGAATATTTCTTTTTCCAATTTGACGTAGTGCCCAATTAACAGCCTTTTTTACAAAATTACGTTCGTCATCAGATTTTTCCACAATTTTTTTTAGGTAATTTTCGAAATCATCATTTGTCAAATTTTTTGAATGAACCGCCAAAGTTGCGACTAAGGCAAAACCCGCACGCCTTACAAATTCTTCATTTCGTTCAATCCATTCGTGAGATTTCTCAAGCGCAAATTCACTTTTACGGAATAAATTTATACAGCACTGGTCACATAAATCCCATGAATTAAAATCTTTTACCCAAGAATTCATTTGTTGTTTTGTAAGCTGCTTTGGATCCGATATTAAAGTTGAAAGAATTCTTGCCTCATGAATTTTTGTTTCCCAGAGATCAATTGCTAGCCTATGATTTTTACCGATTTGTTTTGCAAAGTTTCTTAGAAAAGGCATTGAAATTCCAAAAGCAAATTTTGGATTAATTCCAAACTTTGCCATTCCCTCAACATTTTTTGAATTTTTATTTTGTTTAAGAATATTGATTATTTCTTCAATTGAAAATTCATTACTCATATTTTATGCCGTCAATTTTAAACTTTCCAAATTTGAATTTACCTTTTTCCAATTCCCATTCAACTTCACAATATGTAGGAATTAAAAACGAACTATGTTTTTTATAATCAAAAAAATAAATTGTAAAAAGCGATTCTTTATAATTGTTGTTCATTGGGCGGAATTTATCTAACGTTTCAATTTTTTTTATTGTGCCGTTTGTGTTGAAAAAGATTTTTGCTACAAGGGAAGTATTTTTGTCTGTAAATTTTACTTCGGCTGAGTTTGAATCAAGAATATTCCAAATTAAATTTTTGCTTGGAAGCAATGAAGTCGGAAAGTAAACAGCTTCCGATAAATATTTAAACAAATTAGATTTATCGATTTCTATTCCCCAAGAATCACCAATTGTAATACTTGAATTTATCTTTATTAAAGTATTTCCTTTGTTCTTTAAGTAGCTGTCAACAATTTCAATCCAGAAAAATTTTGAATTGCCAATCTCCGCATCCCAAAGTAAATTAGGCTTTTGTGCTGTAAAATATTCTATGGATTTTATATTTAACCAATTAGAATTTTCTTCGGTTTTAATATTGCCTGACTGATTTAACGTAATAAAATTAGGTGTTTGCGAACTGTCATCGATTACTGCCCTAAAGAATTTTTGTATAATTTTCGGCTGTACTTCAATTAAAGAATAATTAAAATATTTCTTTCTTTTAAAATCGACTTGACTTTTAAGATCAGCAATTTCCGATTTGATGCTGTATTTTGTATAAACCTTTCCGCCCCAAAATAAAAAAAGGAACAGAATAAAAAGTACTCCAACAATAGAAATTACAAACTTTTTCATGGCAAATCAAATAAGTAAAGAGTTTCTTCCGGATCGGAAATTATATATAATTTTTTTTGAGAAAAATTAATCGCTATTCCTTCAATTTGTTTTATATCCACCTCATATTTCTGAATTACTTTTCCGTCCGTAGAACATTTAAATATTGCTTTGCTTTCATCACTTATCATCCAAAGTTCATTCTTTTCTTTATCATAACATAAGCCCGAAAGATCCTTCGCAAAATCGATTTTCTTTTTTGAAAGGATGTTTCCTTTTAAATCGGTTTCTATAAGCAAACTCGGACTTTTTTCATTTACAACAAATAAATGTTCATTGTTAGGATTATATTCAATTCCTTCAATACCTGAATTTGGTTTGCCGTATAGATCCAAAGAAAATCTTGAAATTTCTTTGCCGGAAATATTTAGAAAAACAACTTCTCTTGTTCTTTCTAATATGATTGCGATAGTTGTGTCATTAAGAAAAGTAATGCCTTCAAGATCAAAACCATTAATTGAAAAAGAATTCAAAACGTTTCCATTGAAATCAATATTATAAATTTTGCTCGATTCATCGCTGACTGTCCATAAAGTATTTTTAGCTTCATTAAAATATAATCCCGAAGGTTCCGGCACATTTATTTTTTTCTGAGAAATTGGTTTTATTTTTCCGTTTATACCTTCGGCGTTATTTGAACGGCAAAAATTTGTGAATGAAATAATTGATATAGCGGCAAAGATGTATAATATATTTTTCATAATGAATTTACTTAGTTTAGTGTTTTAAAAAATTCCGTTAATTTTTGTTTATCCAATTTACCGTTTGTTCTAACACTTGAACAAAGATCTACTCCATATGGTTTTACTGTTGTTATTGCTTCAATAATATTCTGTGAATTCAATCCTCCGGCTAAATAAAGCGGTATTTTAATTTGCTCAACAATTGCTTTGCTAATTTCCCAATTGTGAGTTTTCCCGGTTCCGCCCAATTCTTTTATTTCTAAATTTTGGTTTCCCGAATCCAATAAAATTGCGTCGACAGAATTTTCAATTTTTAATGCGTCTTCAATACTCTTTTCATTTTGCACGTGAAGTACCTGCACAATTTTAATTTTTGGAATTTCATTTCTAATAATTGAATAACTTCCCGAAACCAAATTATCTACTATTTGAACTGTATTTGTTTTGCATCTTTTCAATTGTTCAACAATTTCTTTTGAGCTTTGCTTGCTTGTTAAAAGAAAAGTATCAATATTTTTAGGAACTGAAGTTGCAATTTCTGAAATTAAATTTTCTGAAATTACACCAGGACCACTGGGCATTTCCGAAACCAATCCAATTGCGGAAGCACCCAATTCAATAGCTAATTCCGCTTCCTGTAAACTTGATATACAGCAAATTTTTACTTTTATATTCACAAAACATTAACCGGATTATAAATTTCAAAAAGTTTCATATCGCTTAAAATTCCTTTTACAAAAAGATTATCATTTAAGATTCCAACATATTTAAAACCGGATTTTAATAAAACTCTTTCCGACCTAAAATTTTCGGGTTTACAGCGAGCAATTATTTTTTTTAATTTAATTTCGTTGAAACAAAACTTTATTGTTTCCAAAATAGCTTCAGTTGTATAACCTTTATTCCAATAATCATATGATAGAACAAAACCAATTTCGGCAAAATTTTCATCTTTATTAAAATTAACAATTCCAATTGTTCCAATAATTTTCGAATTTTCCTTTAACTCAATTCCCCATGGTCCCGGTTCGTTTTTATTATAGTTTTCATAAATTAAATTTAAGAAAGCAATTGTGTCAATTTCACTTTTATGAGCATCCCATAAGACATATTTTGAAACTTCCGGATTTTTAGAATATTCAAAAATATCAAATCGGTCGGAATATTCGATTTTTCTTAGTATTAATCTTTCTGTTTCTAAACTTGGTAAATTTAAAAAAAGGTTTTCCAACAATTGTTTCCCGAACTTTGTATTATAAATATTTAAATAGCATTTTTAAAAATATAATTTACAAAACTTTTTTTGGAGATAATATGATAAGTAAAGATCTTTTAGAGATTTTATGCTGTCCGGAAACTAAAGCGGATTTGGTGCTCGAAGGAAATTTTT
This sequence comes from Ignavibacteriota bacterium, assembly GCA_016713565.1. Lineage (NCBI taxonomy): Bacteria > Pseudomonadati > Ignavibacteriota > Ignavibacteriota bacterium. The sequence continues at coordinate 1,105,116 of JADJOX010000007.1, read as the reverse complement.
TAATTTCAGTTGATAAAGCAACTCGAAGAAAATATAGAATAGAAGACGATATTCCAATAATGCTGATTGATGAAGCCGAACAGTTAAACCTTGATGAATGGACTGAAATAATGAAAAAACACAATAGGCCGTTTTAATATGATTTTAAAGACTGATAAAACTGAATTTGAAAATTATTTGACGGATGCCGCAAATATTAAAGGTGATTGTGAAAAAGTATATTTACCTGAAAATAAATCGGAAATTATTGAATTATTAAAAATCGCGAATAAAGAAAAAATAAAAGTTACAATTTCATCTGCGAGAACCGGATTAACCGGTGGAAGTGTTCCGGAAAACGGAATTTTAATTTCATTAGAAAAGCTTAATAAGATAATTTCATTAGATGAAATGAACAAATCAATAATTGTTGAACCGGGAGTTTTTCTATCGGAAATTCAAAATTTTGTTGAGGAGAAAAAACTATTTTATCCTCCTGATCCAACAGAAAATAATAGTTCTATTGGCGGGAATGTTGCGACAAACGCGAGCGGAGCCAGAACTTTTAAATATGGTCCGACAAGAAATTTTATTGAGGAGCTTGAGATAATTTTACCGAATGGTGAAGAAATAAATTTAAAACGAGGTGATAATTTTTCACAAAATTATTCAGGCAAAATTAAATTAAATGAAAGTGAAATTTTAGAAATCCCGATTCCAAATTATAAAATGCCCGATGTAAAACACGCTGCCGGTTATTACGTTAAAAACAATATGGATTTGATTGATCTGTTTATCGGCTCTGAAGGAACTTTAGGAATTATTTCAAGTATAAAACTAAAATTAATTGATTTGCCCAAAAATGTTCTTTCAATGATAATATTTTTTGAAAATGAAGAAAACTCATTTTCTTTTGTAAAGGAAATAAAGCTGAGCTGTAAAGATTCTGAGTCAATTATTGATTTGAGAGAAATTGAATTTTTCGATAAGAATTCGTTAAAATTATTGAATCCGGAATTTCCCAATATTCCTAAAAATTCAAAAGCCGCAATTTGGATTGAACAGGAAGCTGCCGATAATGAAGATGAAATTCTTGAAAATATAGTAGAAATAATTAACAATAATAACGGAAACGAAGAAAACATTTGGTTTGCAATTGATGAAAAGGAAAGAGAAAAGTTAAAACATTTCAGACACAAAATCTCATTATTAATAAATGAGATAATTTCGGGGAGAAAATTAAAGAAAATCGGGACAGACAACGCAGTTCCGGATGAAAAATTTGATGATTTTTATAATTATACCCGAAATCTTATTAAAGTAAATAATTTGGATTTTGTAGCATACGGACATATTGGAAATTCACACTTGCATTTTAACATTCTTCCTAAAGATGAAAATGAAATGATTTTAGGGCGAAAACTTTATCGTGAAATTTGCAGATATTCAGTTGAATTGGGCGGAACAATTTCTGCCGAGCATGGAATCGGAAAATACAAAAGAGATTTTTTACTTGATATGTTTGGAGAAAAAATTATTCGTCAAATGGCTGAGTTAAAAAAGTCATTGGATCCAAATTTAATTTTAAATATAAATAACATATTTGATGAAAGATTTTTTGCATAAATATAAATTTCATTTTTACATCATTTTATTTTGTTTGTCACTTAGTTCCATAAGCTTTTCACAGATAAAAAATGATGAAAACCAGATTCGTTTGGCAAAATCTTTTGAAGAAGTGAATAATTTTGAAGAAGCCGAAAAGATCTATAAAACCCTTCTATTGAGCCAGCCTCAGAATTTTAATTATTACCGGAATCTTCATGATCTGTTTCTTAAAACAAAAAATTATAATGAATGCCAAAAATTAATTGAAAAACAAATTATTACTTCTCCAAGCAACATAGATTTATATGGAGACCTTGGCTCTTTATATTATCTTAAAGGAAATGACAAAGAAGCAAATAAAGCATGGGAACAAGGAATAGCTTTGGATCCGGAAAATCCATTCTCTTATAGAATAATTGCCAATTATTTGTTTGAGAATAGATTATTGGAACAAGCAGTTGATATGCTGAAAAGAGGAAATTCAAAATCGGAAGATAACACAATATTCTCATACGATATCGCAAATATTTATTCTTTAACCATGAAATTTGACAAAGCCGCCGAAGAATATTGCAGAATATTAGAATCCAAACCTAATCAAACGGCAATAGTTAAAAACAGAATTTTAAGCTATGTAAATTCTACCGGAGCAGAAAAACCAACAATTGATGTTCTTGAGGAATTCTATAAAAGTGAAGAAAATACGTCAATTCTTGAACTTTTAATTGAAGTATATTTGAAGACTAATAACTTTTCTAAGGTTTTGGAAAGCGCAATTACTTACGATAAAGAATCGTTAAACAACGGGTCATATTTATTTAACATTGCAATTAGAGTTTCCCGACTTGGTGATCATGTAAACGCTGAAAAAATTTATAAGTATATTTTAGAAAATTATTCACAAAGTCCTTTATTTGCTCAAACAGAAATCAATTATACGCGCGAAATTGAAAGTAATTTAAAAAGTGAATTTTCAAAGACTGAAAGTTGGAAAAAATATTATGATCCCGTTTATGATAAAAATAAATTCAAGGAGTTAATTAATTCTTATCAGAATATTTCAAAAAAATACAAGAATAATATTGGAATTGAAGCTGATTTTAGAACCGGAATAATTTATCAAGAAATATTTAATGATGTTAAAAAAGCGGACAGTATATATCTTAAAATTGCAGAATCAAATTTTGGGAATGAAATTTTGCCCGAAGTAAAATATAGATTGGCGAGATTAAATATTCAAAATGGGAATTTGAGCCACGCCGAAAACATTTTAGCCGAAACACTTAAGTATAAAGTAAATGATCAAAAATTATTTTATGAATTAAAATTCCTTAATGCAAAAATAAAGATGTGGTCAGGAAAGTTCAGTGAGGCAATTTCCGAATTGAATGAAGTAAAATCAAATTCTGCAGACGAATATTCAAATGACGCACTTCAGCTTTTACTGTTACTTAATACCTTTAAAAAAGATTCCTTGAATTTACTTTCTTATATAAATGCCGATTATCTAATAGAGAAAAAAAAATTTAACGAGGCATCGGAAGAATTTAAAAAATTGGCCGAAAATAAAAATTTAATATTGCTTAAAGATTTTGCTTCAGTAAATTATATAGAATTATTATTAACATTGAATAATTACGAAGAAGCAGTTATCTTTTTAAATGAAATATTAAATTGTGACGAAGATAACATCTTTAAGGATAGGTTTTTATTCTTATTAGGATCGACATATTATTATGGGTTAAAAAATTCTATTGAGGCAACAAAGATTTTTAGTAAAATGTTAGAGGAATTTCCAAATTCAATCTATACCGGAAAATCCAGAAAAATTATTTCTGAAATTAATAACGGAGTAAAAGGTAATAAATGAGTGACTTGCACGATCATAAAATTGTTAAATGTTCATTTTGCGGAAGAGATGGAAATGAAGTGAAAAGTATGGTTGCCGGACCTGATGTTTACATTTGCGATATTTGTGTTAAAACTAGTGTAGATATTCTTAAAAATAATTTAGCCGCATATAACAATAAAGAAACAACTTCCAGTACTTTAATTCCTGATATGATAAAGAAAAGTCTTGATGAATATATTATTGGGCAGGATAGAGCTAAAAAAGTAATTTCAGTCGCGGTTTACAATCATTACAAAAGAATTAATGCCGGTTCTTCAATGTTCGATTTTGACGATGTGGAAATTGATAAAAGCAATATTTTGCTTATTGGCGCCACCGGTGTTGGAAAAACATTAATTGGAAAAACACTTGCTGGAATTTTAGACGTTCCTTTTGCGATTGCAGACGCAACGACTTTAACCGAAGCCGGTTATGTTGGAGATGATGTTGAAACAATTCTTGTTCGTTTACTACAGGCAGCGGATTATAATTTAGAAAAAGCTCAAAAAGGTATTATCTACATTGATGAAATTGATAAGATTGCAAGAAAAAGTGAAAGCGTTTCAATTACCAGAGATGTTTCAGGTGAAGGCGTTCAGCAGGCGCTGCTTAAAATTTTAGAAGGTACAGTTGCGGGAGTTCCTCCAAGAGGCGGAAGAAAACATCCTGAACAAAGTTTAATAAATATAAATACAAAAAATATTTTATTCATTCTCGGCGGCGCATTTGATGGAATTGAACAGATTGTAGGTTCGCGTTTGAATAAGAATAGTATGGGTTTTTCCAATGCTCAAGATGAAGAAAAAGAAATTATTAAAGATGAACTTTATACAAAAGTTGAACCGGAAGATTTGTTGAAATATGGAATCATTCCCGAGCTAATAGGAAGAATTCCAATTATTGCGCCATTGCATTCGCTTGACGCCGAAGCTTTGAAAAATATTTTAACGGAACCTAAAAACGCGATACTTAAACAATACAAAAAATTGTTCTTAATGGAAGGCGTTGAATTGGAGTTTGATAAATTGGCAATTGACGCCATTGTAAAAAAGGCATTGGAAAGAAAAACCGGCGCGCGAGCTTTAAGATCGATTGTAGAAACTACTTTACTGGATATTATGTATGAACTTCCGAATTTGGATAATGTTGAAAGATGCCTGATAACTAAAGATACTGTTGAAAACGGCGATTCACCGATTTATTACGAAGTTGATAGAAAATCCGCCTAATAATTGATCAAATAAAATATTTTAAACCCAGCTTTTACGGCTGGGTTTTTTGTTGATTGCAAACTTTTTAGCTAAAATGATGTATAATTATCTAAATGAAAAATTAATGATAATATGAAATTTGCCATAATTATTCTTTTCACAATTCAAACCGTTTTTGCTCAGTCCAAAATTTTAATTCCAATGGATCTTACACAAACAGATCATCTTAAAGCATATGGAATTACATTTAACGCATTGAAGAAAAATCTTAAAGCTGATTGGCTTTTAAATTATAAAGGCGGTTCATTTGTTATAGATTATTCCGAAAATATTATTCTTGATTGTCAAATAAGAAATGTAAAATACGAAGTATTAGATAATTCCACGGCAGTAGATATATATTCATTCGTGCAAAGTGAAGATCAAAATATGGATGTTGTAAGATTGGAAAAAGCGCCTGAAATTGCTGTTTACGTTCCGCCCGGATTTCAACCATGGGATGATGCGGTAACATTGGCATTGGAATATGCTGAAGTTAAATATGATAAAATTTGGATAGATGAAATTTTATCCGGAAAATTGGAAAACTACGATTGGCTTCATCTTCATCATGAGGATTTTACCGGACAATTCGGAAAATTTTATTCTAGTTATGCCGGAGCGCGATGGTATCAGGAAAATCAGCAAATTTATGAAAACGAAGCAAAAAAATTGGGTTATAAAAAAGTCTCTGAAATGGAAAAAGATGTTGTGAAAACAATTAAGAATTATATAGGTCAAGGCGGATTTCTGTTCGCGATGTGTTCAGCGACCGATAGTTATGATATTGCGCTTGCCGCGGAAAATATTGATATTGTTGATAAAATGTATGATGGAGACGCTCCCGACCCAAATGCACAAGATAAACTTGATTTCAACAATACCTTAGCTTTCGAGAATTTCAAATTGGAAATGAATCCAATGGTTTATGAGTACAGCAATATTGACGTTGATATTACGGAAATTGGAGATGAACGAAATGATTATTTTACACTTTTTGAATTCAGCGCTAAATTTGATCCTATTCCAACAATGCTTACTCAAAATCATGTAAATGTAATTAATGGCTTTATGGGACAAACGACAATGTTCCATAAAAAATTTATAAAAAATTCCGTAACAATTTTAGGCGAGCGAGCAAATACGGATCAGGTAAGATATATTCATGGAAAATTCGGAAGAGGCACATTTACCTTTTACGGCGGGCACGATCCCGAAGATTACCGTCATGCAGTTAATGATCCACCAACGGATTTAAGTCTGTACAAAAATTCACCCGGCTACAGATTAATTTTGAATAATATTCTGTTTCCGGCGGCGAAAAAGAAAGTTCAGAAAACTTAATCAGCATAAAATTCTCTAATTAAGTCTGAGCTAAATTTAAAATATTTTTAATACGTAAGATCAACTCAATTGGTTTTTAAGTTTTTCTAATTGTTGTCGAAAGAATTATTGAGAATATCCGAGTCGATAGAAAAACTAAATTTTAAAAATTATTTATTACTTAAAATAAAATTAGTCATCGCGTTATAAAGATGTATTGTTGTATTCTCACCTTCATAAATTCCATGTGTTCTGTTTGGATAAGGCAAGAACGAAAACTGCTTATTATATTTAATTAATTCATTTATCAGCTTTTCACTATTTTGATAATGAACATTATCATCACCTGTTCCATGGATTAAAAGTAATTTCCCTTCAAACTGATTTGTAAAAGTTATTGGTGAACTATTCCTATATTCTTCCGCATTTATTGAAGGCAATCCCATATATCTTTCTTCATATATTGTATCGTAAAACCTTAAATCGGTTACCGGCGCAACTGAAACCCCGAATTTAAATATTTCCGGATATCTGAAAAGCATATTCAAAGTCATTGAACCGCCGCCGCTCCATCCCCAAACGCCGACTTTTTCTTTATCGACAAATTTCCAACTTAAAATTTGCTTTGCTGCTTCTGCTTGATCGTAGGAAGAAATTACTCCAATTTTCTTGTAAATTGATTTTCTAAAATCTTTTCCTTTCGGTGCTGGAGTTCCTCTGTTATCAATGCTTATAATTATGAATCCATCCTGCGCCAGCATTTGATGCCAAAGAAAACTTCTGCTCCAACCATCAACTACTGTTTGAGATCCCGGTTCGCCGTAAACATAAAACAAAACCGGGTATTTTTTATTTTCATCAAAATTTGGAGGTAATATTTTGTAAGCGTCTAATGAAGTTGTGTTATCTATTTTTATCGTAAAAAATTCAACAGGATTTATATCCAATTTTCTCAGATTTGTTCTAACATTTTCATTTGTCGCTAAAATTCTGATCGTTTTATGATTTGGCAATGTAATTATTTCAGATTTTCCGGGATCGTTAATTGTTGAATAATTATGTATTGCCCATTTAAAATTTGTGGAAATATTATAATTGTTTGTCCCAGTATTTTCAATTGGCGTAATAAGCACAGATTTTTCATTTCCGAAAATTGATTTTTTATAAAGATATTTTTGTGTTGGATTGTTTGGCGAAGCAATGTAATAAATTAAATTATTCTTTTGATCAATTCCTGATATTTCAATTACATCAAAATTTTCATTTATAATATTTTTTATTTCTTTCCCATCGCGCGAAATTAAATAAATTTGGTTCCATCCGTTTTGATCGCTTAACCATGTGAAATATTTACCGCCTTTAAACCATTTAATATCATCTACAACTTCTACCCAAGCATTCTCGTCAAGCTCAGTATAAATATTATCTGCTTTACCTGTTTTTGAATCAGCAATGTAAACATAATTATGATTTTGCAGTCGGTTAAGCTGTTGAATTAATAATTCATTTGAAGATTCTGCCCACTCCATTCTAGCAATGTAATTGTTTCTTGAGTCACCCGGAATATTAATCCATTTAGTTTCTTTATTTTCTAGATTAATTACACCAACTCTACAAGCAGAATTTTGTGTCCCGGCTTTTGGATATTGAACTGGAATAATTTGCGAATAAATTGAATCAGTGTTATTGATCAAGTTGAAATTTCCAACTCCGGAAGCATCTAACTGCCAATAAGCTATTTGTCTGCTGTCAGGACTCCATCTAAATCCGTTTTGAAGACTTAATTCTTCCTCGTAAACCCAATCGAAAGTACCGTTAATTATTGTTTCCGAACCGTCTGTGGTCAACTGATTAATTGTTCCGTTACTTAAATTTTCAACGTATAGATTATTTTTATTAACATAAGCGACAAATTTTTTATCGGGCGAAAAAGTCGCAAACATTAATGAAGAGGGGATTGTATTGCCTCCCAATTTTTTTAAATCCCAATTTTCCAAATTTAACACCCAATAATCGCCTCGAGTATTTGTTCTCCAAACTCTTTGCGAATTAGTAAAAATCAACAAAAGTTTTAAGTCATCGGAAAAAGAGTAATCATTTATTTTTAATGGTTCTGTTTCATTCTTTGGAATCAATCTTTCACTTTTAATAATTACCGAAGTGTCACCGGTGGCTGCTTCATATTTTACTATTTGTTGGTATTTTCCATTCCATTCCAACTTGGTGTAGCTGTCTCCATTTTCAAACCACTGAACTCTCCCCAATCTTTCTGATGCAAAATCTCGTGAATAAAATATTCTTTCCAATGTTAATTTAGCATCATCTGCTGTTTGCGAAAGTACGTTTACAAATATTAAAATCAAAATTACCGAAGAGGTTTTAAACTTCATTTTAACTCCAAAAATTTCCCTAAAAATTATTGATGATTTAAATGACAAAAAAGTATTACAACTTGTAAATATTTAATAAAATTCAAAAAACATTTTTATTTATGTTAAGTTCAAAGTTAGAAAAATTAATGTTTCACTAGGGATAAAAATTATTATGAAGAGACCAAATTTAATAAAAATGAGCAGTTGGAAAACACCGCATAATTGGCTGAAAATTACTTCTATTGACGCACATACTGAAGGCGAACCATTAAGAATATTTACCGGCGGATTGCCAAAATTAAAGGGAAATACAATTCTTGATAAAAGAAAATATTTCAAAGAGAATTATGATCAACTTAGAACCGCTTTAATGTGGGAGCCACGCGGTCATGCAGATATGTACGGCTGTATTATAACTCAGCCCGAAAAAATCGATTCGGATTTCGGAGTTATTTTTACGCATAACGAAGGTTACAGTTCAATGTGCGGACACGGTATAATTGCAGTAACAAAAGTTGTTCTTGAAACTGGAATGATAAAAATGAAATCACCGGTTACCACAATAAAAATTGACGCTCCGGCGGGACAAATAATTTCTTACGCCAAGGTTGCAAACAGTAAAATTGAAAGCGTTTATTTTCACAATGTACCTTCATTTCTTTATTTGCGCGAAAAAGAAATAATAGTTCCTAAATTGGGAAACATAAAATTTGATATTGCTTACGGCGGAGCTTTTTATGCTTATGTGAATGCGGACGATTTAAGAATAAAGATGTATCCGGAAAATTTTAACGAATTGATAAACAAAGGAATGTTGATTAAAAAAGCCGTAATGGAAAATTTTGAAATCAAACATCCTTTTGAAAAAGATTTGAGTTTTTTATACGGCACAATATTTTACGGTATTTCAAATTCGAAAAATTGCAACAGCAGAAATGTTTGTATTTTTGCTGAAGGCGAAGTGGATCGAAGTCCAACTGGAACTGGAGTAAGCGGAAGGGTTGCGTTAGAATTTGCGAAAGGAAATTTAAAGTTAGACCAATCAATAATTATTGAAAGTATTCTTGGAACAAAGTTTTACGGCAAAGCAATATCTAAAACAAAATTCGGTAAATACAATGCAATAATTCCCGAAGTTGAAGGGACAGCACACATTACAGGAAAACATGAATTTATTATCGATCCCGATGACCCGCTGAAAGACGGATTTATTTTCAGATAATATTGGAAAAACTTATATGAATAAAAAAATAAAATTTCTTTCACAAGAAGAAATTAAAAAATGTATTGATATGCCTTCTGCAATAGAAGGCATGAAATTGGCATTTTCAGAATTATCAAAAGGAAGTGTAATTGCTCCGTTGCGAATAAATATGAAGTTAGGCAACCCAAATTCAGGAGCTTTGTTCATGCCGATCTATTTCCCCCCAAAAAAGCTGGTGGGATTAAAATCCGTTATGATCAATAAAAAAAATCCTTCAAAAAAATTACCAATGATTCAGGCAATGTACAATGTTTTCAATTCCGAAACCGGAGAAGCAATTGCAATAATGGACGGTGAATATTTAACCGCAATTAGAACCGGCGCGGCGAGCGGACTAGCTACAAATTTATTAAGTGCCGAGGAAACAAATATTGCGGTAATATTTGGCGCCGGAGTTCAAGCGGAAAACCAATTGGAGGGGATTTGCGCCGTTAGAAAATTTGAGCGAATTTATATCTTTGACCCGAATGAAAGCAAGGTTATAAATTTTATAGAAAAATGCAAAACTAAAGTTTCTGCAAAACTTTTTTATCTTAAAAATGAAAGTCTTCTAAAAGAAGCTGACGTAATTTGTACCGCCACGTCATCTTCCGTTCCGGTTTTTGCCCATGAGAACTTAAAGGAAAAAGTTCATATTAACGGAATAGGATCTTACAAGCCGGAAATGTGTGAGATTCCTTCGCAAACAGTAATTGCCGCAAAATTATATGTTGATTCCAAAGAAGCGTGCTTAAGTGAAGCTGGCGATATTATTAATCCTATTAACAATAAACAAATTGATGAAAGTCATATCTATGCCGAGATTGGAGAAGTGATAAATAATGAAAAAGATAATAGGAAAATAAATGATAAAATTACTATATTCAAATCCGTTGGTAACGCGGTTCAAGATATAGTCGCTGCTTCAATAATTTTGGACAATGCCGCAAAACAAAAAATAGGACAATCCCTAAATTTATAAGGTATATATATGATTAAAGATCACCCAAGAGGAATAATGGTAATGTTTACTACAGAAATGTGGGAACGGTTTGGATTTTATATTTTAATGGCAATTTTAGTATTATATATGGATAGCGAATTCGGCTGGAGCGATACAATAAAGGGTGAACATTACGGCGCTTTTTTGGGATTGGTGTATTTTGTTCCGCTGCTCGGCGGTTATTTGGGTGATAAAATATTAGGACAAATAAACACGGTTTTAACCGGCTCCGTATTTATGCTTTCAGGTTATATTGCATTGGCACTTTCTTCTGCCGAACAATTATTTTCATTTTATCTCGGTTTGTTTCTTGTCGCTTTCGGAACAGGAATTTTTAAGGTAAATATGGCAGTTTTAGTTGGAAATTTATATAAAGAAAAAGTTCATTTAAAAGATGCAGGATTTAATATTTTTTATATGGGAGTAAATGTAGGAGCGACTGTAGCTCCTTTGGCAGCAACATTATTGGGTTATTTGTTCAATGATTACAGAATGTCGTTTTGGGCTGCTGCCGTTGGAATGTTTATTTCTATAATCACTTTTTACATTGGAAAAAACAAACTAATTTCGGCTGATGTAAAGCAATCGCAAAAAACAGAAAATAAAATTGTGCATTTGGAAATTTCTTCTTCAGAAATAAAATCTAGAGTTATTGCGTTATGTATTTTGTTTGCGATTGTAATATTTTTTTGGATGGCGTTTTATCAAAATGGATTTGCGCTAACTTTATTTGCAGAAAGATCAACAAAAGTATATGATCTTTTACGACCCGAAACATATCAATTTTTCAATCCGTTTTTCATTCTTGTATTAACCCCAATATTATTGGCATATTTTTCAAAATTAAATAAAATTGGCAAAGAACCAAGCACGCCGGTTAAAATTTTTGCTGGAATGCTTATAATGGGAATCTCAATGTTAATAATGGTTTTTGCATCAATGCAAGGCGGCAACAGCGATTCAAACAATATGTCGCCTATCTGGTTGATCTCTACATATTTAGTTGTTACAATGTCAGAAATTTTAATTTCACCAATGGGTTTATCATATGTATCGAAAGTAGCCCCTCCCAAAATCCAAGGTTTAATGATGGGCGGCTGGTATTTGGCAACGTCTATAGGAAGTTATCTTTCAGGGCAGTTGGGAAAATATTACAGCGACTTTGCGCATCATGAATATTTTTTGATTTTAACCGCGATATTGGCATTTTCGGCAATTATGGCATTTCTTGCTATGAAAAATTTGAAAAGATTTGCTAATTGATCTTTATAAAATGCGGATTTTAATTCTAAAAATTACGGGAAAAATTTCCAGTAAAGAAAAACAGTTAAAAATGGAAACCATTTCATTAAAAGTGAATCTAACTTTTACGGATAAAATATGAAAAATGTAAAAATTAAAAATAGTGATAGTGAATTTATGGTTGGTAAAATTGTCTGCGTTGGAAGAAATTATGCTGAACACGCAAAAGAATTAGGAAACGAAATTCCTAAATTTCCAATAATTTTTTTAAAACCTCCGTCAACATTAGTTAATAACGGTGATTCAATAGTTCATCCGAATTATTCAAATGAATTGCATCATGAAGTTGAATTGGTTTTATTGATCGGTAAAGAAGTAAAAAATGCATCTTTAGATGAAGCCGAAAACGCGATTATTGGTTATGGAGTTGGATTGGATATGACTCTGAGAGATCTTCAAAATGTATTTAGAAAAGAAGGAACACCATGGACTTTGGCAAAAAGTTTTGACACTTGCGCGGTAGTCTCAGATTTTATTTCTAAAGAAGATTATAAGATTAATGGAGACGAAAAAATTCAATTAATGGTTAATGGAAAACTTCAGCAAACTTCAAAAATTAATAAAATGATTTTTTCACCAAAAGAAATCGTGAAATTTATTTCTGAAAGAATGACACTTGAACCTGGTGACTTAATATACACAGGAACACCTGAAGGTGTAAGCAAAGTTGAAAGAGGAGATGTTTTAAAATCATCAATTGAAAATATTGCTCAACTTGAAAATAAAATTATTTAAAAAGGAAAAAAATGAAAGTACTTATAATTATTGTAGTTGTTTTAATTATTATCACGGCGGCAACTGTTAGCTGTCAGAGTTCTGGCAAATCAGATGATTTTAATATGACCATTGCTGACTTAAAAGAGAAAATGAAATCGGATTCTTCGTTGGTTATTTTGGATGTAAGAACCTCGCAGGAATTAACCGGAGAACTAGGACAAATAGACGGAGTAATAAATATTCCGGTTCAAGTTTTAGATCAAGAAATTAATAAATTGGAAAAATACAAAGACAAAAATATTGCCGTAATTTGCAGATCGGGAAACAGATCCGTTACGGCTACAAAAATTCTTCAAGGAAAAGGATATAAAGCTAAAAATGTTTTAGGCGGAATGATAGCCTATAGAAAATAGTTTATTCAAATTTTAGAGACGTAAAAATTTACGTCTCTAAAAAATTATTTTTATTTCAACAATATCATTTTTTTACTTTCAATAAAATTTTTTGCTTCAATTCTGTAAATATAAACTCCGCTCGCAAAATTTGAGCCGTTAAAAATTGTTTCATACTTTCCGGGTTTCATTCTTTTATTTACTAACTCAACAACATTTTGTCCAAGAATATTATAAACAGAGATATTTACCAAACCTTCTTCAGGTATTGAATATCTAATTTTTGTACTTGGGTTAAATGGATTGGGGTAGTTTTGGAAAATTTTATAAATATTTGGATTAATTTTTATTGAAGTAATTTCACTTTTAAATGTAAAAATATCATTGGTTGTTAAAGGTTTAGTTGTATTTAATCTTATTGTAGTTCCAGCTGGAGGAATTCCTTTTCCGCTATAATCGCAAATTGTCATTCTTGCAATTGGATAACCATTTCCATCATGAAAATTTATATTATAATCGTCGGCAATAGGATCGATATCATATTGATAATCATAAGTAGCACCAGCTCCTCCGGATAAAATGCACGAATTAGCAAACTGATCATATCCTTTAGTTCCAGGTGTACTGTCTTTTGGATCCATCCAGTTTATCCAATCAGAATTTGGATAACCCATAAACGGATCTATTCCGGTTGCCCAACCCCAAATTGATTTGGTTGAATCATTTTCACTTAAAAATGGAATCATTCTAATATCATCACTTGGATCATCGAGAGTTTGAATTCCGATATCCCAAAGTTCAAAAGGAACTTTGCAAATTTTATTATCTATAAACGGATATATTCCAAATCCGCCTGTTTCTGTAAACCGTAATTCAAAATCTCTTGAAGCCGCATAATTTCTATACCTAATTAGGCGATCTAAATTTCCGCTGCCGCCTCCGGCACTAATGTAATAATCTTGAGTAGAATTTAAACTATGCCAAACTTTATTCCCATTATATAGTTTACCTTGTAAATCATATTTTCCTTCAGTTAAAACATTTCCATTATATTTTATTTCAACAATTCCATCACCATTACCGGCAAATGAAAGTGGTTCAGTTCCTACAAATAATATAAAGCCATCAACAATTGGTGTATAATCTGCTTCATACGGATTACTTGGTTTTCTATTTAATAGCTTTTGCTGCGTTAGTAAAATTTGATTTTTTGTAATGTCAATTAAATTCCAAACTATAGAATCACCTATTTCAGTTAATGTAACTTTATACTCATCGCCTGTCAACATTTCCGGATTTATTACAATTGGAATTACAAACCCCGAATGAATATCATTATTTCTCGAGACAACGAGAGTATCAAAATAATTATTTCCAGGTAAATCTAATTGAAATTCCATATAAATTTTGTTTAATAGACTTTCAATAATTTTGTACTCTGAGTTTACAAAATATGCGGATAAACCATAATAGTATTTTTTGCCTTTTAACAATTTTGAATTATTTGTAAAATCTTTATCAACTTTAAATTCATATTTCAGACCGCTGTCATTTGCTTCTTGAATATTTCCTTCAATCGGTAATCCGTTGTTTTGATTCATTACAATTCCAGAAATATTTTTAATTTCGTCTATTTTATCAAAAGTCGCAATCTTAATTGAATTATCCTTTGTTGGTATTTCGGAATAAATTTGATATAAATTATATCCTTGAAATGAATAATCAGATTGACAAAAAGATTCGATGTTTGGATTTTTTTCTATTTCAATATTTATGGAATTATATTCACCATATTCTGAAAATGAAACATTCGGTTGAGGAACAGAAATTTCATTATTTACTTTAACAAAATTTAAATAGTCTTCTTTAGTTTGACTGGAATAAAATTTTAATAACTTAAAGGCATTCATTCTATCTTTGCCTAAAATTGCTGTCTGCGCAATAACAACTTCTTGAGTATCACCGCTTACAATTTCAAATGGACCGGATGATAATAGTCCTCTAACATCACCGCAATTGTATGAATCAGTTCCTATTGTCCATCCCTCACCGGTTATTGGATCTCCGGATCGAGGAAATGTTGTAATCCCTCCTCCAAGTTCTTCAGGGATAATAATAGGAAATCCTCCACTATGCAATCCCCTTAAATTATTATACTTACCAATTGCTCCTTCATCATAATCACCCATAGGCGGATCGCTCCAAGGTGAAACAGCGCACAAATAAAAATAGAATGAGTTTATATCAAGGTTTTTAGATTCGGTAATTTCTTTATCATTGTATATTGCTGTATTATTTTCAGATTTTACAATTGGACCTTGTAAAAATTGGAATCCAACTGCCGGCGGCTGAAGCTGATAATTTTTTTTAAAATAATCATAACTTATATATTCATCATCATAAATATCACCGTTAAAAGCATACATTAAATTTAGGGTGGTATCAACACCAATGTAGTCATCTCCGGCATAACCTAAATCTTGATCAGACCATTGAGAAATATACATTTCCTTAAAATCTTTATCGCTTTTATTTATGATTTTGTATTTTTTGAACATTACGTTATCGTAAAAACCGGAATTTTTATAACCCCATATAGTTACTTGCAACTCTATTTTCATTGGATCAGAGCCGTATAAACTTCTGCTCTTTGAAGTATCAAAATCATTTGCTACATACCAAAGCGTCTGGTCAGCGTATGGAATTCCGGGAATATCAATAGTTGATTCATAAATTCCATTATTATTTTTGTCTTCAAAAGGTGCTCCAAATTCTGCGGGCCATTCATTCCAGTCTTTTTCGTATTGACTAAATATTTCTTCATAGGAAAGTTTTTCATCTTCAATTTCTGCTGAAAGATCTGAAGTTTTGTAATCCGGTCTAACTCTGTAAACTCTTACACTTGGATCATCTGAATTTTGAGTGTTACCGTTTTCTAAAATTTTTCCTCCAAATAATCCTTGAGCATAATCCGAACCGCCGACATAAATTTTTTCATCAATTTTTCCGCCCCAAATAATCCCGGATTCGAAAACTGTAGTTTTATTTGAACCTTTTGGATATTCAAATCCGGAGTTTCCATCCGGACTAATATCAGCATTTCCATTGTTGTAAATAAAAGTGGAAATATTGTTGATGTTGAATTTGGTCCAATGTGTTGAAGAAGAGATTTTATTTAAATCTTGTAGTTCATTAATGAAACACTTTTGAGCATATATTTTAGTAAAAGATATAGTAAATAAAAACAATGAGATTATGCAACGCTTCATAGCTTCACCATCAAATTTTATGTTTTATTTCAATAATATCATCTTTTTACTTTCAATAAAATTTTTTGCTTCAATTCTGTAAATATAAATTCCGCTCGCAAAATTTGAGCCGTTAAAGGCAAGTTCATATTTACCGGCTTTAACATTATCATTTAGAAGTTCTGCAACTTTTTGACCAAGAACATTATAAATTGATATGTTAACTTTTCCTTCTTGGGGAATATTATATTGAATTTTTGTAATTGGATTAAATGGATTTGGAAAATTCTGCAATAATTCAAAATCAAAGTTTGATTTGTATTCGGGTCTTTCCGGAGTTGTAAATATTATTTCTTTACCAGTTAAATTTGGCGTAGATGTAAATCTTACAGTAGTTCCGGAGGGGATTATTTCTTTATAATTTGTATTTTGTCGTTTATAAATAAAATTTAAATTACCAATTGCATAAGTTGTATCCTCCATGAAATCAACAAAATAACCTTGATCACTTGTATCTAAGGTTAAATTGTATTCACTGCCAACGCCTGATTGTTCACAGACATTCGCAAATTTTTCATAACCATTTTTATCTTTCGGGAACATCCAAAATATTTGATCGGAAACAGAGTATGGAATAAGGTATTCATAATAATTTAAAAATGTTATTAAGCTGTCAGAAAAGTCCCAATTATCTCTTTCTTCATTTTCTAAAATAAAAGGAATCATTCTTATATCATCAGATTTATCATTAGGAGTTTTACCAATATTCCATAACTCAAAAGGAACTGAAACAACTTTTTTCGTTGTGAAAAATTGAATGCCGTAATTTTTATAAATATTAAACCGAATTTCATAATCATTTGAACGCGAAATATTAATATCCTTAATTAACTTTGATAAATCTCTGCTGATATTATTTATTCGGATTCCATAAGAATAATTTGCTAGATTTGTAGATAAATTTATAGGTGGTTTATTCTCTTCTCCTTGATGAAATATTTCTTGAATATTATTTCCTGCGTTAAAAGCCAATAAATAAGTCTTTGGTTGAATTTGCATGAAACAGCCGTCAATATTATCAGAAAATTGGAATTGGTTCTCAGTGTCAATTAAAGAATAATTTTCTAGTATTTTTTTGTTTTCATTATTATCTATTAGATCAAAAGATAATTTATTTATGTCATCTTTTAATAAAATCTTGTATTCATGTCCTGTTAATAAATTCGGATTTGAAGCATTAATCATAATACCAATATCATTATCAAAGATAGATTGATAAAATATTGTATCGCCATAAATTATTTGAGTTGAATCAAAAACAATAGTTTTTGAAAATATTTTAGAAAAACTATTTTGCATTTGTAGTATTGAATTAGGATTGTAGTAATAGGCGGAAATGCCAAAATTGTACTTTTTCCCGGAAACGATGTCCGTATTTTCAAAAATATCTTTGTCAAAAATAAATTTTTCAGGAATTCCGGAATCTGTTCCATACTGAGTTTGATTAAACAATAAATCATTTCCTTCGCTAATAATTCCGCTTATTTCTTTAATTCCATCTATTTTATCATAAATATAATTCTTGCTGTTTATTTCCTGCAAATTATCTTGAGTATAAATACGTAAATTCAAACCTTGGAATTTATAACCGCTATGCTCAAAGTTATATAGTTCATCTTTGTTGTTTAAAGTAAAAGAAATTTCATGCGCCGGACCCATATCACTGAATGATATTTCCGGAACTATAAATTCCGGCGTTTCAATTTTTATATTATTTGTAAAATTTATTTTTGCGTAGTCTTTAAGAATTTTAACTGAGTTTAAATTTGAATTTCCTTGAGCGGCAATAACGGCAATAATAACTTCTTGAGTATCACCGGGAGCTATTGTAAAAGGTCCGGAAGATAAAATAAGTCTGCGGTCGCCGGGCACATAATTATCTTTACTTTCAATCCATCCGGAATTTGTTACCGGATCACCGTTTACGGAAAATTTAGAAATTTTATTGGTAATAGGATCAATTTGGTTATTTCCTAAAAAATCTAATCCTTGCATAAAATTATAGTAATACAATGTGCTGCAGTCATACTCTCCATAACATGGATCATCAAAATATGTATTATAATTTTTTACAAGTCTTAAAGCAGAAGTCATATCTAAATTTTTAAATCCTATTTTTTGCTTACCATTGAATATTGCAATATCATTCTCATTTCCTTTAACAATTGGACCTTGCAGCAATTGAAATCCTATTGCCGGAGAAAAAGTTCCGTAACCCCAATCGTCATATCCATCATAATTATCAGCATTATAACCATAAGCCAGATTAAGTAATGTATCAACCCCAATATAATCATTTCCTGCATCTCCAACTTCAGTGTCTGCAAATTGAGATATGTACATTTCATTGAAATCTTGGTCACTTTTATTAATAAATTTGTACTTTTTGTATAATATATTATTTTGCGGGAAAGAGTTTTTATAACCCCAAATTGTTACTTGCAGTTCAATATTTAAAGGATCTGAGCCAAAAGCGTTTTTGCAAGTTAATGTATCTAAATCATTTGCCACATACCAAAGTGTTTGATCCGCATTTGAAACTCCGGGAATATCTATGCTGGGTTCATAAACGCCATTATTATTTATATCATCAAAGGGAGCTCCAAATTCTGCGGGCCATTCATTCCAATCTTTTTCATATTGATTAAAAATTTCCTGATAGGATAATTGTTCATCATTAATTTCGGTAGTTAAATCGGAAGTTTTGTAATCCGGTCTTACCCTATAAACTCTTACACTCGGATCATTCGGATCTTGCGGAATTCCGTTTTCCAATATTCTTCCACCTGTAATTCCTTGTAAGTAAGTTGAACCGCCAACATGAATGATACCTCCTTTTTTTGCACCCCACAAAATACCGGAGCGAAAAATTAGTCCGTTACGAACAAACCCATTTCCCCAAGTTGTTTTATTATAAACATTATTGGGAAATATAAATCCGGTATTTCCATTTTCATTCTGATCTGTAATTCCATTATTAAAAAAAAAGGTGGATGTGTTATTTATATTGAATTTTGCAAACTTGTAATTCTCATTTATTTTACCAATAGAGTTTTTATCATCACTTTCCTTTGTGTGCAAAATGCCGGTATTTAAAAAAACAAATAATAATAGGAAAATAATTCTCATAATCTCACCAAATAATATAATTCACTTTAAATAAGTTAAAATTATCCGATAAAAAATCAATTGATTTTTTCAGTATCAAAAATTTAAAGTGAAATCAATTTATTTCAGAAGTTCAGATTTATACAATTCCAAATTTTTTAATTGTTCTTCATCCAATTTTGGATATTCTATTTTTAACTTTTTCAATGTATCTACAATTATTTCTGAAATTGCTAAACGGGTAAACCATTTGTGGTTGGCTGGAATAATGAACCATGGTGCGTATTTTGTGCTTGTTTCGGAAATGGCTTCTTCATAACATTTTTGGTATTCATCCCAAAGTTCTCTTTCCTTTAAGTCGGCGGAAGAAAATTTCCAATTTTTTGAAGGTTTTTCTAAGCGCTCCAAAAACCTTTTCTTTTGTTCATCTTTAGAAACATTTAAGAAAAATTTTAATATTACCGTTCCATTTTGGTAAATAAGTTTTTCAAAATTACGGATTTGTTCATATCTATCTTTCCAAATATTTTTTGTAACAAGTTCTTGAGGTATTCTTGATGTTTTTACCAAATCGTGAACCTTAACGACTAAAACTTCTTCGTAATATGAACGATTAAAAATTCCTATTCTTCCTCTTTCAGGCAAAGATTTTGTAGTTCTCCATAAATAATCATGATCCATTTCTTCTGTTGAAGGCTGCTTAAAGCTGAAGACTTGTGTTCCTTGAGGATTTAATCCGCTCATTACATGTTTAATTGCGCTGTCCTTTCCGGCAGCATCCATAGCTTGAAAAATTATTAACAAACTGTATTTATCATATGCATAGAATTTATTTTGAAGATCAGCCATAATTTCTATATTCTTTTGTAATTTTGATTCCGCGTCTTTCTTTGAGCCCATTTCACCAATATAATCCGGATCGTATTTAGACAGTTTGAATTTTTTTTCGTTTTCGACTTTAAATTCATTTATTTTCATGTTTATTCCTCATTTTACACGTAAAATTTACCGAAAATATTAAAATATAAATCGCAATTTATTTTCTTTAATAAATATATAAAAAACTAACAGTTGTTCAATATTATTCATTTCATGCGAAAAATTTTCACATCTAAAATAATGCTGTTTTTAAGCTGAATTCGAATCTTTTTTAAAAAATTTATTTTTTTTAAGAAATAATAGTCCTTAATCTCATATTTCAAATCACAAGCCGCTGTTTTTCGCTAAAAAAAAGGGAGGTTTTTATCGATAATATATCAAAAATAATTTGGTTCGATTTTTGAATTAAAACTACAAATTTTAATCTCGGAGTTTAATGGAAACCCTAAATTTAAGTACATTTATAAAAGCCGCCGATGATCTAGAACTGAGTAAATATAGGGTTTTAGCCATTTTACGCAAATATTCGGAATTTCTCCATAAGAACAAACTTTATCCAGCACTCGCGGAATTAATTTCAATAAAAAACGAACTTGAACTTTTAATTGAACAAATGTCTCTATTTGATACAGAATTTATTTTAAATCTCAATTTTGCGGAATTTTTTGAAAATTTTGAGTTAGAGCAATCTACTAAGTTTAATGATACAGATTTGGATATTGTTGCTGATTTTATTCGTTGGGCTCTTCCTGAAATAAAAAATTCCATTGCCGAAGGAAAGGCAATTTTTGATTTTGTAGATGAAAACATTATACTGAATGAAGTTGGAGTTATGCCAAAGAACAGATCAGAAGGTTATTTTATGATTCAAGATTTAAAGCATGATTTATTGAAAATCTACAAATTCGAAATGTCTTTATTTTCTACCGCCGATAATCCTTTAAGAACATTAAAAAGTAAATTGGTCGATTTAATAAGTCTTCAAACTTCAGAAGCATATAATCCTTTAGATATAAAACATAATTTAATAGAAAAATTTCCAGAGCTTCAAAATCCTGCTACTTATTATTTTGAAACTTCAATAGATTTTCCCTTTGTTGAAACAATATTACCTGTTGCAAAAAGAAAATTAGTCAGAACTTTAGCAATCTAATTTCTTTTTAAGAATATTGTAATTAAATTTAGTTTTACTAATTTTGCATTAACCTAAGTATATACTAAATTCTATTCAATATACATGAACAGTAAAATTTTCTTTAAAGAAAATTTTGAAATTTCAAAATCATTTACAATTCAGTTAAATCCTTCATTAAAAATTATTAATTCAGACAACGACAATTTATCCTTTTTCAGTTTTGAAAAATATGATATAGAAGGTAAATCAGTTTTAAATCTTTTTGCAATTAGTGAAAGATCGCGAATCAAATCGCTTCTGTTAAAATTTATTTCAGGAAAAAATAAAAATATAAATTTTAATTCACTACTAATTACAAACGGTAAAATTAGAATTCCCGTAAAAATAAATTCTGTAAAAATAAATTTAGACAATGATATTATTATTCTGCTTTCAATATATAATTTGTCAGAAGAAGAAAAATACAATCTTTTAATATCAGAACTTCACAAATGCTCTCAAAATTTCAACTCTAATTCAAAAAAAAATGTTCAAAATACTTTTAAAACTTTGAGTAAAATTTTCAATTCAAAATCAATTTTATTTACAAAAAGCAATGGTGAAATTATTTACAATTTTTCAATGCTGAATGGTAAAAATGCCAAAGATGATATTGCCGTATTTGTAAATAAAAGTTGTAAAGAAAGATTAAAAAACAATTCAAGTACTACAGTATTTATACCCGACTTAAGCAAACAAGATTTTGGTAAAGCGAATAGATTCTTTAAGTTGAATAAATTTAAAACTTATTTGGGAAAAATTGTTAAGACTGACGAAAAATATTTGGGAATAATCTGTATTTTTTTTACTAATAATTTTATTCCGGATAATGTTGATCTAAAAGTTCTTGATATATTAAGCACGATATTTGCGATAGAAGAATCAAAAATTTCAACTGAACAAAGTAATCTTGAAAACGAAAGCAGATTTAAAAGTTTATTTGATAATTCGACCGTAGGAATTTACAGATCAACTCCCAAAGGAAAAATTGTTTTTGCTAATCCTAAATTTATCAGTCTTTTAGGTTATGATTCTCTTGAAGATTTGCAAAAAATTGATATCAACAAAAATCTATATCTTAATCATAAAAACAGAAAAGAATTTAAACAAATACTCGAAAAAGAACATACTATTTACGGATATTTGGAAAATCTGAAAAGAAAAGACGGAACAATAGTAAATATTAGAGAAAGTTCAAGGGTAATTAAAGATAAAAAAAATGGTAAAATTCTTTTCTACGAAGGAACAATTGAAGATATAACAACCCAAAAAATTATAGAAAATGCATTGATTGAAAGTGAAGATAAATTCAGATCAATATTTCAGTCAAGCGGATTTGGAATTTGTATTGTAAGCGGCGATAAAAAATTCATTGACGTAAATCCTAAATTCTGTGATATTTTTGGTTACTCCAAACAAGAATTGCTAAAAATGACTTTCATGGATTTAACACATCCTGATTTTATCAAATCAAGTAATATGTTAATAAAAGAGTTATTTCAGAGAAAGGAGAAGCAGATTACAATTGAAAAAAAATATATCAAAAAAAATGGAGAAGTTTTTTGGGGAGCCATTACTGTAAGCCTTTTAACAGATAAAACGAGTGGGAAAACAAATTTATTGGGAATTTCAGAAGATATTACTCAAAGAATTCAATTTATAAATGATCTCAAAATAAGAGACCAAATTTTATCCGCACTTAGTTTTTCAACGGAAACTTTCCTTAAAACATTGGATTGGCAGGCAAATATTAATGAAGTATTAAAGAGACTAAGTGAAAGTTTGAAAGTTAAGCGAAGTTATATATACCAAAATATAATTTCGAAAGATGATGATATAAAATTCAGCTTAAAACATGAATGGGTAGATTACAATATTTCGCCAAAAATAAATGATCCTATATTCCAAAATTTTTCATACGGTAAATACAATTTACGTGAACTTTATACAACTCTTCTTAAAAATGAAATATTTGTAATTAACAGCGACGCAATCGGAACAAAAGAAAAAAAATATCTTGGTATAAAGAACAAAAAATCTATAATAATAATTCCAATTTTTGAATCGAATTTATTATGGGGATTTATGGGTTTTGAAGATTTTGATAATAAAAGAATTTGGCTTGATCAAGAAATTGAAGCGATCAAAACCGCTGGTAATCTTTTCGGCGTCGCAATTAAAAGAAAAATATTTGAGGAAGAATTACTTAAAGCAAAAATTAATGCCGAAGAATCCGAAAAATTAAAATCACATTTTCTCGCGCAAATCTCTCATGAAATCAGATCACCTATTAACTCAATTTTAAGTTTTACAAATTTAGTTAAAGAAGAAGTTCGCGAAAAAATTGATCCGGAGTTAAAGTCAAGTTTTGAAATTATAGAATCAGCCGGAAATAGAATTACGAGAACAATTGATTTAATTCTGAATATGTCGGAGATTCAGACAAATACATATGAATATATTCCAAGAAAAGTTGATATTTATGAAGAAATATTAATCCCTCTTGCTTCAGAATTTAAAACTGTTGCGTTGGCAAAAGGTCTTGAATTTAAATTGACAAAAAATTCAAACAATACAGTTAAGAATCTTGACCCTTATACGGTAATGCAGATTTTTGCCAATCTTATTGATAATGCAATTAAATATACAAACAAGGGAAAAGTAGAAGTTGAAATCTCGAAAGATAAAAAAAGGAATTTAATTGTTAGTGTTATTGATACCGGAATAGGAATTTCATCAAAATATTTACCTAAACTATTTATTCCGTTTTCGCAGGAAGAGCAGGGATATTCCAGAAAATTTGAAGGAAATGGTTTAGGACTTGCATTGGTAAAAAATTATTGCGAATTGATAAAAGCGGATATTTCTGTAAAAAGTAAAAAAAATGCCGGCACAACTTTCAGCGTTCATTTTTCATAATTTAATAGTAACGCAATTCTTAAAAGCAAAACAAATCAAAGTACAACTTAAAATTATTAATTTGACTATATTCCAATAAAAAAAACAGAATTTATGAATTTTCTTTTTATCGTTTTTGTTTCAATAATTGTAAGCGGTTTTGGTTCAATAGTTGGATTTGGCGGCGGTGTATTTATGATTCCAATTTTAGTTATCTTTTTTCATTATCCGATAAAAATTGCAATAGGAGCGGTTGTTATTTCACTTATACCTTCGGCATTGATTTCAACTTTGTTCAATTTAAATAAAAATAATATAGATTATAAAACAGCGGTTATTCTGGAAATTCCAACAATTTTAGGGACAATTATTGGCGCTTATCTTACCAAAATATTTTCAATTACCTTGGTTGAAATTTTGTTTTCAATAATTGTATTTATAATCGGTTTTAAAATGATTTCCCAAACTGAATCAAAAAAGCAGAGCTTTGGAAAAAATTCATTAATGTATAAGTTCAATAATTTTGGTCCAAAAATAATTAGAAAAACAGATCTTGGGGTTTATAAAATAAGTATGATTGTAAGTACAATATTTGGAATTATTTCAGGTACCATAGCGGGATTTTTAGGAATTGGCGGAGGTTTTATTAAAGTTCCAATTATGACTGAAATTTTTTCAATGCCGGCGGTTACCGCTTCGGCAACAGCGTTGTTTATGATTCTGTTTACTAGCATAAGCGGTAGTGTAAGTCATTTATTATTAGGACATATAATTATTTCCTATGCAATTCCGGTAATTTTAGGTTTTTCAATTGGAGCTTTTGGCGGAAATTTTATAAATCCCAAACTTAGTGATAAAACGTTAAAACAGTTAATCGGAATTGGCTTGCTGCTCGCCGCCGTATCTATAATTTTTAATATGATTATATAAATTTTAAGATTGCGCATTTAATAAATTATAACAATATTCAATAAAAAAATAGAAATTATGTTTGCAAAAATAGGTTTAGCAATTACTTTTTCGCCTACGGGCAGAGCATTATTAAAAGAAACGTTACGACTTCAAAATTTGTTTGATTCACAGTTGGTTTTAATTCACATAGGTGAAAAAAATAAAGAGGCTGAAGAACGTTTGTATGGAACAATTGAAAGTGCCGGAATTAAAGAGAACAGCTATGAAGTAATTTGGGATAAAGGTGATCCGGCTTCCGCAATTTTGAAAAACAGCACAAAAGCAAAAGTGGATTTATTGATTTCCGGAGCTTTGGAAAAAGAAAATTTATTTAAATTTTATTTCGGTTCGGTTGCCAGAACAATAATGAGAGAATTTGGTTCTTCAACTTTAATACTAAAATCACCAACCGAAAATCCGAGCGGATTTAAAAGATTTTATGTTTCCGCGGATTATTCATTGCTTGGCGAGAAAACAATTTTGACAGCCTATAAATTTGCGCTCAGAGAAAATGCGTCTGAATTTGTTATTGTAAGAGATTTTCACGCGCCTGGTATAAGCGCTTCTATTATTGACGGCGGAACATCCGATGAAATACAACTGGCAAAGAAACAATGGATCAGTGAAGAAGAAGAAAAAATGAAATTGTTTGTAAGGGAACTGAATTTAAAAGAAATTGAACCTAAGATTGTTTGTCTTTATGGAAGAGAAGGCTGGGAAGCCGGAAATTATGCTCGGCAAAAAAATGCGGATATTTTTGTTGTTTACAGCCAGCCCAAAAAATTGAAATTTTTAGATAAGCTATTCCCGCATGATTCAGAATTTACTTTTGAAAAACTTCCTTCCAACTTATTAATTATTAGGTAAAAATTGAATCTTTCAGCCGAACAAATAACTATTTTTTTAATCAGCATAAGTGTTATGCTGTTCTTTGCAAAATTGTTTGGCGAAATTTTTTCTAAACTAAAACAACCTTCAATAATGGGCGAAATTCTTGCCGGAGTTGTTTTGGGTCCCACAGTATTAGGAATGATATCACCCAATACATTTGAGTTTCTTTTTCCTCAAAACAATGAAATTAATATAGCGCTGCAAAGTTTTACCACAATAGCGGTAATATTGCTATTGTTAATTTCCGGATTGGAAGTTGATCTCGCAATTGTTTTAAGTCAAGGTAAAAAAGCAATATACACAAGCTTATTGGGGTTGTTTATTCCATTTTTTCTGGGTTTTGGAATAGCGTTTTTAATGCCGGATTTTTTAGGAATTGGTTCTGGAAGTTCTAAAATGATTTTTGCACTTTTTATGGGAACAGCATTATCAATATCAGCATTGCCCGTAATAGCCAGAACATTAATGGATCTAAAAATATTTAAACGCGAGATCGGTGTAATAATTATTTCGGCCGCCATGTTAAATGACTTAATCGGCTGGCTTATTTTTTCAATTATTCTTGGTTTATTAGGTACGGGAAAACATGGCTTTACATTTATAGAAACTACAATTGCAATTTCAATTTTCTTGTTATTTGTTTTAACAATTGGTAAAAAAATTATAGATAAATTAATTCCTATAATTAGTTCTAAATTTTCTTTTCCCGGCGGAATTTTAAGTTTTATTTTGATATTAGGCTTTTTAGGAGCGGCATTTACGGAGTATATTGGCGTTCATGCAATTTTTGGATCTTTTCTAATTGGAATTGCAGTTGGGGATTCAACCCATTTAAACGAGCGTACAAAAGAAATTATTCATCAATTTGTTACAAATATATTTGCTCCGCTATTTTTTGTGTCGATTGGCTTGAGAGTAAATTTTATCGAAAATTTTAACTTTTTAATTATCAGCATAATTTTAGTTTTATCTTTTGCAGGAAAAGTGCTTGGCTGCGGATTAGGCGCTTATTGGAGCGGATTGAATAAAAACGATTCATTGATTATCGGGTTCGGAATGAATTCCAGAGGTACGATGGAAATAATACTTGGAATTATTGCACTTGAAGCCGGTCTAATAAACGAACAGGTTTTTGTTGCCTTGGTAATTATGGCAATTATCACGTCTTTATCAAGCGCTCCTATTATGAGTTATTTATTGAATAAAAAGGACATCTCAAAATTTTCGAATATTATTTCCGAAAGATTTATTTTATTTACCGATGAAAAAGATAAAGGAATATTAATTAAAAAATTGGTGGATGTTATCGCGGATAAAATTCAATTACCAAGCGACTCTATTTACCAAGATGTTATTGCCAGAGAAAATATTTTACCGACGGGAATTTCTAATTACTTAGCATTGCCTCATGCAAAAGTTGATATTAAAGAACCAATGATTGCAATAGCAATTAATAAAACCGGAATTGATTTTGAAGCCGGAGACGGATTATTGAGCAGAATAATTATTTTACTTTTAACACCGAAAAATAATAATGAATTGCAATTAAAATTACTTTCAGAAATCGCGAATAAATTCGATAATAAAACCGAAGTGGAAAAACTTTTAACTATTTCATCCGCTAAATCAATAATAAGCGAACTAAAGAAATGAGCAATGATAAACTTTCTGAAAGAGACCAGTTTTTTTCAAAATTAAGTCATGATCTTAGAGGATCATTTACCAGTATTCTTGGATTCAGCGATATTTTAAATGACCCTAATGAAAAGCTGACTTATGAAGAAATAACAGAGTATGTTTCCAGAATTGGAAGTCAAACTCGTGAATCATATGAACTTCTTTTAAATTTTATAAATTGGCTTAAACTTGATACGTATAATTACGGACTTACTAAAGAAAATTTAAATTTGCTTGATTTAATTCTCCAGACGAAAAATTTCTATAAAAGAATTTGTATCGAAAAAAAAATTGAAATTAAAACTGATATAAGTGACACTCAAAGTTTGTTAATTGATTATGAAATTGCCAACTCAATATTTAATAATATTTTTTTATTTCTCAGCCGTATATCAAAAAGTAATTCGGTTATATCAATAAAATCCATAGCGACTGAATTCGACGATATTGCAGCCATAGAATTTACGACAAACTTTTCCGAAGAAGATTTTTCATATTTAAATAATTTGAAATTGGAGAAACTTAATTCGGATGTTTCATTTCCTATAGTTTTTGCGATTAAGTTTACGGAACTTTCCGGCGGTGATTTGAACTTCTTTCAAGATTTGGACAACACTCTTAAAATAGTATTACATCTGCCAAGCTGAGCTATAAAGCAAAAGTATTAATTCCGAAAACGAAATTATTTTTTCCTAAGTAATTCAATTTCCAAGTAAACTCAAATGATAAGGGAATGAGTAAATGCCCAACACTGAAACCCAGCTCATAAAATGGTTTTTTAAAAATCGCTGAATTGTGCATCAAAATATTTTTACTATCGGATGAAATATTTGATACTGCGGCATTTAAATGAATCGCAAACTGCAGCTGCAAATCCTGAATTAACGGAATTTGCAAAAGGGAAAACAGCTCATCGCCAAAATTATGATTTAAGAAAACTTCAGTTACTTCATCACCAAAGACTTCTCCAATTCTTAATGTTCTAAATGAATTGTTTTTTCCGGCGGCGCTGATGTTTCCTGGAAGCGCATGCAGCAATTGAAAAGGAACGGCTCCGTTTGAAAATATTTTATCTGCATAAAATTCCATCATCCAGTTATCTGATGTTGGGAATGAACCAAACGCGTTCAACTCATATAGCGAAAAATTATTTTGACTCTTCAAAAAATCAATATCACTAAATTCTGCGAAACCTTCTAAAATAATGTATGTCCTTCGCGGAATCCGCCTTCTGAAAAAGCCATCTTCAATAAATTTTCTGAAATCAATTGAAAAGTTTGCTGAAATTGAATTTGTCTTTGTATTGTATATGTTTTTATTTTCATTATACTTTTTACTCGGGTAGAAAAATGAAAAATCTGAATTATTAATTGCCGACTTATCTGTTCTATTCTTAAATCCGATTCCAAGATTTAAAATTGGAAAAATATCCGAACTAATCTCTGTTTCAAATCCTTTAGAATAGTAATAATCTCTAAAATCATATTTGGTTAATAGACTTAAAAAAGTGGATGTAAATTTATTGTAATTATCGGAAACTCCGAAAAGATCGGTTATTTTATCATAAGCGGAAATTCTTAATGAAGTTGTTCGGTAATCTCCAAACTTATAAAGTGCGGAAATTTGTTTTTTAAATTTCTTATCCGAAAATCCGTAACTGAAATCCAAATTGCCGTTAAGTCTTTGTTCTTCGGAATCAGAAAAATAAAGATCAAAATTTAATGTACTGCCTTCAACTTTGTTAAAACTGTAAAGCGCAAGCGGTCCCGAAATAGAAAAATAATCGCTCAACTTAATTCTTTCTGAAAGGAAATTTATTTCTTCGCCTAAAGCAGTCTTGGCTTTTTTTAAACTGTCAATTCTGGCGTATGCCAATGTTTCTTCCGTAGTATTAGGAATTGACTGAATTGAGTTCCAATATTCTTCAGTTTTTTTATCGGCTTCCGGCAAAACGGAAATCAGCGTATTATCAAAGAAATCGTCTTCAATATTTTTGTTGATTTCATAATTATTCATAATTGTATTTAGTTCAAAACCGAATTTCACAATTCCGATATAATTTCCGTAAGCAAAAATTCTGTAATCAACCGGAAGAACAATGCCGTTATCAAAAAGTGAAAATTGCTGAAACACTTTTATATTGTCAAATAATCCGCCGGGATTTGCCATTCGATTTAAATTGACATCAACTTTTAAGAGGTTATATGTTTCGTCCTCAATAAAAATATTTCCATAAAAGCCTGGATCGGCCGTATTATCGGGTGCAAAATAAATTTGATATACTTTTTTATTATCAATTGCAGTTTCCTTTTCAATATAAAAATAATAATATGTTAACGCTTGTTTGGAAATTGGACTTGGTATCATTTTGCCGAGGAATGCAAGTTTGTCTTCATAAAAACTTTGAAGTATGTTGCCGCCCGTTAAAACATTTACAAACGGAGGAGTATTTGCCGATTGTTTTCTTGCGACTATATAATATTTGGATAAATCCGGTGTTTTAAAAAATCCTCGACTTTCATTTTCGATAATTCCGGTTATTTTTATCTCGCCGGTATCTTTAGAAGAAATTGAATAACTTGAATTTTGAAAATCCTGCGTCGTTTTTATCAAACCTTTTGTATAGGCGGAATATGAATAGTCGGATATTTTACTTTTAATTTTTTCCTTTGCCGCAATTGCTTTTTCAATGATATCATAAGCGGGATTTCTTCCGGGTCTTACGGTAACTTCATCCAATTTCAATTGAACCGACTCAAGAGAAAAATTTATAATTTTATCACTGTTTAGTTCAACTTTTACTGAATCGGATTTATAGCCAAGATAGGACGCAATTATTAAATAATTTCCTTTGGCAAGATTTAATTTAAATTCACCGGAAATATTTGTAGAAGTTCCAAATCCCGTTCCTTCAACTTTAATATTTGAGTATGCCAATCCGGTTTTTGTTTGGTTATCAGCAACATTTCCGTTTATAGTATATTTCTGAGCAGAAATAATTACAGAGTAGAATATTAAAGTGATTAGAATATATAAGTTTTTTTTTAGCATAATAATTGAAAAATTAAATAGAAAAATATTATTAAAAATGTTTGGGAATTAACTTATCAATTATAATTAAAATTAATAATGAATTTAAACTATTCTAACCAAGAAAGAACTTTAAATGTGTTTGTGCTTGGAAAATAAGGCGGGACTTTTTTCAATAAGCGACTATCGTATTTGTAATCTTTATAAGGGAAACCTGATTTAGGTATTTTTTTTGTTTTATCTGCCGTAAAGGTACCAACTCCTTTTCTTTGATTTTGGGTAATTCCGCCAATTAAATGAATTGTTCCGCTTAATGTTCTGCTTGTATAATTTTCCGCGGTAAAACCGCCATCCTCGCAATATATTGCGGCATGGACATTTATACTTGAACGATTTGCGGTATTATCCGTAATTATAACATCATTTTGAGAAACTATTCCTAGAAGATCAGGGGAAGCATCGTTTTTATCTTTATAATTGGGAACTTTTGAATATACAACATCATTATCTAAATACACATTTTTATTGCTTCCAACGGACCAATTACCTTTTACTGTTCCTTCAATTCGCAAATTACCGTTATTTACATATATAACACCGTTAGGCGCAAGAGAGCTTCCTAAAACAGTAACATAAGGATCGCCGCTATTAAATTTATATTTTATACTATCGCCTGCAAATTTTAAAAAGACTTGTGATGTTCCTGTAAAAACGTGTCCGGCTTTACTTGCTGAAGCCGAAAGATTTGTTATGCCATCTGTTGGAATATTAATGGTTGTTCCAGGAATATATGTCCCTTGAATAGTTGGAGCATCGGTGGCTTTATCGGTATAATATTTCATAATTCCGCCATGTGAAGTAACAGGACCATTAAAATATGGATGACCTTGAACTTGAATATTGTCATTTGTATGGAATGGACCCCAAACAGAATCGGTGCCAGTCCACCAAATATCGCCTTCAACATTTGAGAAATAGGCATATTCTGAAAAACTTGCCAATTTTATTTTTACTTCAATTGTTTTTGCAACTCCTTTAAAAATTCCTATTGCAGTAACTGTTTTAATATCACCAGATTCTTTTACAGAAATTTCCAAATTTTTATCGCCAAGATAATTAAATTTTTTATCTGTCGGATTCCAGCTATGATTTCTTGATAAATTACTTGCAGCTAAATTTATGCCGCTTCTCGCAATTTCTTTTGCGATTTCATTTTCATAATAATTTGAGGAATTATCTACGGCGCTAGAAGAAACTCTATTCATATTTAGCCCAATTATTAATATAATTGTGCTAAAACCAAGTACTAAAAATATTGATGCTTTTCCTCCCATTTCATCTGCTCATATTTTTTGTTGCCAATCTAATCTGTTTCCAGAATACGGTTGGAAACTTTTCGGAATGCAATTTTTCATTATTATCCGTATCGTAACCGTAACAATCTTCAACTTTTAAATCTATCTGCATATAAGATATTAATTTTGTATTAATCGGATGACTTAATTTGTTATTCAAATTATCAAAATAAGTTATCTTAAATTCTGTAATCCCCAAATTGCTCGCGTCTTTTTTATCACCTTTCAAATATCTATACAGAAGCTTATCAAATGGATTTGGAGTTTCATTAACATCCGGACCCAATTCATAAATTAATTCTTCTTTTGTTCCATTGCCTCTAAAATTTGAAGATGATACAGCAATATCCGTCCAAAAAATAATTTTATTAGAATCTGCATAAGTGATCATATTTTCCGGTGACAAAATACTATCCGTGTTTTCACAATAACCGATTCGAGAGAAATCATATTCAAGTAATTCTACAATCGAAACTAAATTCTGCTGTGAAATTAAATCACTATTATATTGGCTGGTATTTTCTGAGGCTGTTTGATTTACGGAGTTTATTATTAATATCATAAAACCTCCAATAATCATTGCACCAATAATATCTAATAAAGTACTGTGTCCCATTTATAATAATGTCCAATGACTAAGTAAAGTAGATATTACAACTGTATCTTTTGCATTAGTATAAAAATTTATAAACGACGGACTTTCAATTTGTATAGTAACATTTTTATTATAAGTTTGAGAATTTGTTTGAACCAGATCGTCAGTTAAGTATTTGATATTTACTGAAATATTGAAAACGCCCATTTGAGGAATTGTATCGCTTCTTTTAAATCCGTTATAATCATCAATATCATCAAAATTTGGATATGA
The DNA here is from genome assembly GCA_016713565.1 of Ignavibacteriota bacterium. Taxonomy (NCBI): domain Bacteria; kingdom Pseudomonadati; phylum Ignavibacteriota; species Ignavibacteriota bacterium. Next base: position 1,071,897 of record JADJOX010000007.1, on the reverse strand, counting down.
TTCACCGGATTCTTTTCCAAGTTTTGAAGAAAAATCATGTGCCGAATAAATTTTTGTTCCTTTTACAATTTCTTCATCAAACTTTTTGCTTTGAATTTCATCTATAACTGATTGTGCAACAGTTGTTGCCAATATAAACGATTTATTATAAATTAACGAATCTTGAGTAGACATTGAACCTCTGTTCAAGTTTAAAGTCACAATGGTTACTAGTGCCATCGCAACAATTCCTAACATCGTTTGTCCGGTATTCATATAATTTATTTTTAATATTTGATGAATTATCGACTCATTAAAAATTTTTTTAAAGTCAATCACTATGTGACAAAGTTGTAAAATTGATATGAATAAGTTGCAGTTTTATATGAATTGAATTAAAATGAGATTTTATACTTATTCTAGCCAAGAAAGAATTTTGAAAGTGCTGGTACTTGGAAAATAAGGAGGAACCATTCTTAGTAATCTACTGTCATAACGATAATTTTTCATAAATCCGCTTTGAGGGTCGCCTGAACCGGAATTGAATGTTCCAACTCCTTGTCTTATTTTTTGTGTAACTCCGCCAATTAAATTAATATAACCGCTTACAGGTCTTGTCTCATAATTTTCAGCTTCAAATCCACCATTTTCTACATAAATTGACGCATGAATGTTTATATTGTCTTTATTTTCTGCGTTATTCGTTATGTAAACTTTGTCGTTTGCAAGAATGCCCAATAAATCATTTGATGGATCTGTTTTATCGCTGTAATCAGGAACGTCATTATAAACAACATCATCATCAAGATAAACTGATTGATTTGAGCCGACGGACCATTTACCTTTTACTGTACCTTGCAGTCTTAAATTTCCATTTTCAACATAAATAATTCCGGAAGGTGAAAGATCGCTTCCTAAAACGGTAGTGTATGAATCACCAGCACTGAATTTATAGCGAATGCTGTCGCCCGCGAATTCGAGAAAGACTTCAGGCTGTCCGGAAAAAACATATCCTCCGGTTCCCGATGCTTTAGTTGCTAAACCCAAAATTCCGTCGGTAGGAAGAGAAATTGTTAAACCCGGATTGTAATCACCGGCTATTGTAGGGGCATCGGTAGAAATATCACTTTGGTAAATTAGTGCGCCTCCATGCGAAGTTGATGGGCCGTTAAAATACGGATGTTTTGATACTCTCAAAACATCATTTGTATGAAATGGTCCCCAAACAGAATCCTTTTTTGTCCACCAGATTTCTGTTCCCAAAGGCGCTTCTTTATCAGAAAAGTATGCAAATTCTGAAAAGCTTGCTGCTTTAACTTTAATTTCAATTAATTTCGAAATTCCTTTGTATTCACCAATAGCCGTAATTGTTTTAATATCTCCGGTATCTTTAACACTAATAATTAAATTATGTTCGCCGGAAAAGCTATAAGGATTGCCATCCGGCTGCCAGCCCGGATTTTTTGCAATATTACTTGCAGCTAAATTAATTCCAGTTCTTGCAATTTCTTTAGCCATAGTGGACTCAAAATATTTACCCGAATTATCAACTGCAGAACTCGAAACCGAATTAAAATTTAGTCCAATAATTAAAAGTATGCCGCTGAAACCTAATATTAAAATTAGGGCAGCTTTTCCCCCCATATTACCTGCTTATATTTTTAGTTGCCAAACGTATTTGCCGCCATAATGCGGTTTGAAATTTTTCAGAATGACTTTTATCAATATTGTCAGTATCATAACCGTAACAATCTTCTACCTTAATATCAATTTGCATTGATGCAATAAGTTGTGTATTAATTGGATGCGGAAGTAAATTACCAAAATTATCAAAATAAATAATTGAGAAATGAGTTATACCCAAGTTTGACGCATCCTTATCATAACCAGGAATATATCTGTAGAGTAGTTTATCATTTGGGTTTGGTGTATTATTTATATCTTCTCCTAATTCATAACGCAATGTGTCCAAAATTCCATCACCTCTATATTCTGAACTGCTTACGGCTAAATCTGTGCAAAATTCTATTGAATTAGAATCGGCTTTAATAATCATATCCTCCTGTTTGGGAATTTTTGCGGGATCTTCGCAATAACCCAATCTTGAAAAATCATATTCAATTAATTCAACTATTGAAACTAAGTTCTGCTGCACAATTAAATCACTATGGTATTTACTTGAGTTTTCATTTACGTTCCCGTTGAAAGCCCGAATTGTTAAGAGCATTAACCCGCCTAAAACCATCGCTCCAAGTATATCGATTAAAGTACTAAATCCCATATCCTATAACATTTTCCATTGACTTAAAACAGTTGATATTTGAATTGTGTCAAGTTTATTTGTAAATGGATTTTTTAGTGTATTATCCGTTACTTTTATTGTTACTTTTTTATGATAAGTACAGGATGACGAATTTTCCAAATTATCATTTACATAATTGATTTTTACTTTGAAATTGAAAATTCCCAAGTTCATAATTGAATCTTTCTTTGAAAAATTATTAAAATCATCAATGTCATCGAAATTGGGATAAACTTCGCCCGATTCAGGCGCTAACGTTGATGAAAAACCCAAAGCCGAAGAAATAGATGCGCCGTTAATAATATTTTCATCATAAGCTTTTCCGCTTATCTCGTCTAACAATGATTGTGCTGCTGTTACAGTTGATATATATTCTTTGTTATAATCTAAATTTTCTTGAGTGTTTAACGAACTCTTATTAAAATTTAAAATAGTTAAAACAATTAGTGAAATAGCTGCAATTGTAATTAACATTTGTCCTGAATTCATTTTAAAAATCCACTTTTATAATTATTCAAACCATGAAACAATTTCATAAGAAGTTGTAGCAGGGAATGAAGGCGGTGTAGAATTTCTATATCGTTTATCATATTTAATTACTTGGTTGTACCCCGCGCCGTTAGTGTATCCAGTAGTTTGAGCAGTATTTTCAATTAAACTTCCATGAATACGCATAATTCCCATATTTGGTTTGGAGGAAGTTAAACCTTCAACGGAAATTCCTCCACCATAGTTAAAAAGTGCCGCATGTATATTTATATCATTTCTATTTGCAGCATTGTCTTTTACAACTACTTGATTTTGAGCAACTATTCCCAACATATCCTGACAATCGGGATTTGTGATAGTTTTTCCGCCGGACAGAAACTTTAAGGGGTCGTTTCTATAAACGATATCATTTTCCAAATAAACATTTCCGGTTGAACTTCCACCAGTGGCTGTTCCAACGGTGTATTTTCCGTTTACAGTGCCTGATAAATATAAATTCCCCTTTTTATTCCAAATTACACCATTTGACGCAAGTGTATCTAATTTTGCATTTATGGGAGTTGACCAAGATGAAGTACCTGTTTTTCTTTTGCTCCAATCAACGGTTCCGTTTGATTTAAAAACTAGTCGAATATCCAAATCATTTCCGCTTGGATCTTGGAATAATTTGCCACCTGTTGTTGCAACACCTTGCAATGCGGAAGTATTAAGTGTAAAGGGTACATCTACCGGGGTTTCATAACCGCCTGTAAACTCCGGTTTTGCGGCGCCGAATCCATATTTATTTCCTTCCATTTTAATACCGTTTTTTGTGGTAACTTTACCGAGAAAGACCGGAGAACCCAAAGTATTTAAAATATCTTGCGTATGAAATGGTCCATCGATTGTATCTCCTGTTACCAAATAGCCAGAACCCCAAGTTTTAGTGTAATATCCGAATCTTGAATAATTTGTTGCACTAAGTACAAAATTTACTCTTGATTCTTCTTTTATTTCCTGACCCGCATAATAAACCGTATAAACGGCTTTGGCATCAAATTTTGCTTTGGCATTTGCAGGTTTATTTACAGAAATTACCGCATAACCTCCATTCATGTATAAAGTGTCGTGAGCATAACCTGACCAATTCGGATTCTTGAATAATTCGTTAGCGGCAATATTTGCAGCGCTTGACGCAATATTGTGAGCGTTAGTTTTAATATAATAACTCGTTAACCGTTCTACAGCATTTGAAGTTGTATTAGTTGAGTTATATTTTACAACTGTAAACATTAAACTAAATGAAATGACCACTAATAAAATTGCTTTCCCACCCATTAAAACATACTCCTTCGGAAATTATCTATTATTTAAACTTGGTGCAGCAAGTCTAATTTGACGCCAGAATGCACTTTTATCTTTTGAATAAACTTCGTTATCTTCTTCAGTTGCATCACCGTAAGCGGCAATGTTTTCAACTGTAATGTCTATTTGCATTGTAATTACACCAAGCGGTTTTTTTGAAGCGGATTTTGCAATTAATGTGTAAGTCGGAATTATATTTCCCAATGCGTCAAAGTAAACAATTTTAAGCTGTGTTACACCCATATTAGAATATAATGGCGGTTCTCCGTTGACTTGTCTGTAAAGAATTCTATCTTTAGGATTTGGAGTATTTATAACCTCGGCATCAAATGGAGACCCAACCCAATATTTTAAGGTATCAATATTTCCGTCTCCAAATTGATTTGAAGTTGTTGGTACATCGGTTAAAAATGTTATGCTCGTATCAGATGCGGCTAAAAGTGCTTCTCCGGGTACGGGTGAAATTTCCCAATTTTTGCAATATCCAATTTTTCTTAAATCATATTCAAGTAGTTCAACTACAGATATTAAATTTGTTTGAACAATTAGTTCACCGCTATTTATGTAATGATTTTCAACCGCTGAATCATTCATTCTTAGAAGAATAATAAGAATTACGCCGCCAATTAATGTAGAACCAATAATATCAATTAAACTTGAAAAACCCATTACTTCTCCTAATAAAAATAATAGCTGTAAATCTTTGATAATTTTATTGTATCTAAACCATCATTTAGATATTTGCTTGTAATAGAAACATCTATTCTTTTATGCCAAGTTCTATAATTTACTTTCCTCAATAGGTTATCTATTGAGGGGTCAATGTAATAAACCTTACTTTCAACTTTGAATATTGCAGAAATCTCATTATCTCTTGTATCCGAGTATGTCGAATCTAGTGAAGCGTTGGATGTGCTGTCAACAAAACCATTGTAATCATCAAAATCATTAAATTGCCTTCTATTCCTTTCAGAAAAATTTGGTCCTAAATTATTATAGTTTGTTAAATCAGAAAGGCTTCCTGCTTGTTTTGTATTTCCGGTAAGCGGGTCTCTTGATGTGTAAGCATCAAAAGATTTACTGAATGCTTCTTCAATTAAAGCGGTACCTAACGAAATACCAAGTATTTCATATTTGTTTTCCGCCATAGAAGTTGTTGTGTTCAAAGCATTTTTATTTACGCTTAAAATGACTGTCGACAATAAAATCATAGCAGCCATTGTAATCATCATTTGACCTGTGTTCATATAATTTCTTAATTGTTTTCAACGAGGACAAATGACAACAATAATGCCATATGAAAGTTGCGAATTTGGATAAAAAAATGGGGTGTAATTAATGTCTGAGTTGTTTCAAATCACAAAAATGTTTTATTATGTATCAGATTGAATCAACATTGAGCAGAAAAATGACTTAGAATTTTTGATTTTAAAAATAATAAATCCAACTTATTTTAAGTTGGATTTATCTTAAATGTTCTAATTAATCAATACATTATTCAAACCAAGAAACTATCTCATAAGTTTCGGTTGCAGGAAAATATGGCGGTGTAGTAGTTTCAAATCGTTTATCAAATTTTATTACTTGATGGTAACCTGCACCATTTGTATAACCCGTTGTTTGAGCTTCATTTTCTATTAAGCCTCCAAGAATTTTCATAGTTCCCATATTAGGTGATGAAGAAGTAATTCCTTCTACTGTAATTCCGCCGTCAAAGTTAAACAGAGATGCATGAATATTAATATTATTTCTATTTGCGGAATTATCCTTAACAACCACTTGTTTTTCGGCAACAATTCCCAGCATGTCTTGGCAAGCCGGATTTGAAATTGTGTAACCGGGATGTGCAGGGTCAGATATTAGCGGCGATTTTCTGTAAACAATATCGTCTTCTAAATATACGTAACCATAATTTGAACCGCTTTTACCCGTTCCGACAGTATATTTACCGTTTACGGTACCTGATACATATAAATTACCTTTTGTATTCCATATTACACCATTAGGAGCAAGAGTATCTAATTTTGCGGTAACAGCAGTGCTCCAAGTTGATGTTCCGGTTTTTCTTGTGCTGTATTGAACTTTGCCCGTAGCGCTCCCGTCATCTGTAAAAACCAATTTTACATCTAGCGCATTTCCGCCGGCATCTTGAAAAATTTTTCCATCATAATTTCCGGCATCTTTAATTTTGGTTGTATTTAATGTAAACGGTACATCAACAGGCGATTCATATCCGCCTAAAAATTTTGGATCAGCTGCGCCGAAGCCATAAGAGTTTCCAATTGAGGTAATACCGCCTTTGGTTGTTGTTTTACCCATAAATACGGGAGAACCAAGTGTAAGTAATTGCCCCTGCGTATGAAATGGTCCATCGATTGTATCTCCGGTTACTAAATAACCGCCAGCAGGCCACTTATTGGAATAATAACCAAATTTTGAAAAGCTGCTTGGTTCTAATATCAATTTAACTAGCGAAGTATCCTCTCCAATTTCACCGTTATAAATTCCGGTTAAATAACCTTTAGACGAAATTCTAATTTTGTCCACGGCAAATTTGGTAACGTTTATATCTAAATAACCTCCTTGAAATGGAAGATGGTTAAAATTGCCTGTCCAAGTAGGATCTTTAAAAATAATATTAGCCGCCATATTTGCGCCGCTTGTGGCTATATTTTGCAAGTTAGTTTTCGAATAATATTCAGAAAGATTTTCAACTGCACGAGTTGTAGTGTTTTGCGAATTAAAATTTACAATTGCGAACATTAAACTGAATGATATAACAACCAATAGAATCGCTTTTCCGCCCATAATTTCTCCTTTATCTAATACTTAATCCTGGCGCAGATAATCTTATTTGACGCCAAAAAGCACTTTTATCTTTTGAATAAACATCCTCGGAAGCGGCATCTCCGTAAGAGGCAGTATTTTCAACCGTAACATCTATTTGTAAAGTAATTATTCCCAATGGAGGTGCAATCGGCATTGTATTAATTTCCTTACCATCATCATCAAAATATTTTAAGCTAAATTGCGTTACGCCTAGATTTGCTGAATAGGGCGCATCACTATTAACCTGACGATAAAGAATTCTATCTTTTGGATTTGGAGTTCCCATTACTTCCGCATCTAAAGGCGATCCAACCCAATATTTTAGTACATCTACATTACCATCGCCGACTTGTACAGATTTTGATTGAGCTACATCTGTAAGAAATGCAATACTGGTATCAGTCGCTTCAATTATTGCAACCGCAGGATTGGGAATTTTATTATACTCTTCACAATACCCAATTTTTCGAAAATCATGTTCAAGAAGTTCTATTACGGAAAGAAGATTACTTTGAACTATCATTTCACCGCTGTTCAAATAATGATTTTCAACAGAGGAATCATTCATTCTGAAGAGTATAAGCAGAATCAACCCTCCTATTAAAGTGCTGCCCAATATATCGATCAATGTGCTAAATCCCATCGTTACCTCTATCTAAAATAAAAGTGACTATTAATTTTTGAAAGTTTTACGGTATCTTGTCCTTCATTGAGGAATGGACTCGTAACGCAAACTTCTATTCTTTTATGATACGTTCTGTTAGAAACCGAATCAAGTGAAACAAATGGATCAACATAGAATACTTTACAATTAAAAGTAAAATCTGCGGAAATAATTGTCGAATCACTCTTTGTATTCTCTGAATAGTTATTATAATCGTCATAATCATCAAAATCTTTACGATTTAATTCTCCACTATCTTTACCTAAATTAAGAGAAAGTTGACTTTCGCTGTTTACTAATAATCCGTTTGCGGTTTGCTCATCGAATGCTTTGCTGAATGCTTCTTCAATTATTGTGTTAGCTAATGAAGTTGCTAAAATTTTATATTTGGTTTCATCCATATTATTTGTGTTTGTAAGCGAATTTCTATTAACATTTACAATTACAAGCGATAATAACATCATTGCCGCCATTGAAATTAACATTTGACCAGTATTCATCATTCACTCATTTTTTTTCACTTAAAACTTCAATTAGTATGCCAATTAAATTAGATTTGAATGTTTGAAATTCTTTCAATTTTTACCTAATGACTTAAATTGAATCATATAAAATGATATTTAGTGTATAATCGGATATCACATTTAATATTAAAGTGATATAAAACACAAAACTTAATTATTGAGATTATCGGAAATAATAATGACTTATAATCTTGGAAAGTGTAATATTTTCGGAACCTTCATTAAAAAAAGGACTATTTACAGATACAGTTATTCTTTTATGCCATGTTTTATAATCAACTGAATCTAAAGATTTATAAGGATCTACATATCTTACTTTGCAAATAATATTCATTGTTGCGTAATCATATGTAGAATCTGCATCAGTTGTTTCGGAGTAATTATTATAGTCATCAATATCGTCAAATAAAATTCTTTTTATTTCTTTATCGTCGGCTTTTAGATTGGTTGATAAATTATTTACGTTTGTTATTAATACATTGTTTGTTGTTGCTTCATCAAAAGCTTTACTGGTTGCTTCTTCAATTAAAGTATTTGCCAAAGAAACTGCCAATATTTTATACTTTGTTTCTGTCATTGATAGGGAAGTCGTAAGTGAATTTTTATTGACATTTAAAATCGTTGCAGAAAGCAAAGCCATAGCGGCAATAGTAATTAATATTTGTCCTGAATTCATATATAATAATTTTATTTATTTAACCTATTATCGCACATAATTTAAGAAATTAAAGGTTTTTACTTAAACAAAATGCCTTTAATTTTGTGAAATTATTTAAATGAAGTTGTTATATTTGATTTATAATTATTAGGAAATTTTTACATCTATGGATGCGATCAATATTATAGCTGCGGTTAATTTATTTGTATCAATGAGCGCTAATTTGTCTGCGGCAAAAAAGGGTATGAAATCCAAACTTTCCAATGTAATTGAAAAGCCCAAAACATACCTTCAAAAAATTCCTCCCAATATTTCAGCGGTTATTTTAATATTATCGATTGCGGCAATCTTTAATTTGGGTGTTTTTAGTGATAAAGTAAAAGAAGAATTTTATATATATAGACTGATTGGATTATTATTTTTCATAGTATTTTCTTGGGTTCAAGTTGGCAGCTTTAAATCATTGGGTGAATTTTATTCTCAGGACATATTAATCTTTAAAAATCATAGATTAATAACTAGTGGATTTTATAAATTTTTAAGGCATCCGCAATATATTAGCCAAATTTTAAGTGATTTGGGATTGGGAATCGCATTAATGGGATATGTGATAATTCCCTTAGTTATTTTTATTGAAATACCTTTATTTGTTCTAAGGGCATTTTTTGAAGATAAATTGCTCGAGAAACATTTTAAAGAGAAATTTGTAAACTATAAGAAAAAATCAGGATTTTTATTTCCATTTGTAGGTTAAAATTGAACAATAAAAGATTCATTTTTTTTCTGATAATTTTAATTTTTGAATTCTCCGGTTTTTCATTTGGGAGCGATTTAACATTAAAAATTGGAAAATATGAAAACAAAATTCCTTCAATACAAATAAAAGGGATAGAATACGTTTCTTCAAAACTATTAGCCGAAGCATTTTCCGCTAATTTTTTCTTAAACGAATCTCATCAAAAATTTGAAATAAAATTTTCCGAATACAAGTTGAAGTTTACAATTAATAATCAATTTGTTATTCTTACTTCAAAAAAAGGTAATCAACATCAAATATTTCAAATGCCTGTATCGGTCAAATCTGAAAACTCCGAAATTGTTATACCAATCAAATATGCTGTAAAATACTTGAGCTATGCTTCCGGAATGGATTTATTTTACAACGAATCTGATAATACTTTATCGGTTAAAAATGAAAACCTGGACACAAAAAATTTGGTTAATTGGAATGAAAATCTTCTAGACGCAAGCAATGTTAAATACGATATTTTTTCAATTAAGATAGAAAACAAAGCAAACGGAACTTTATTAAGATTAGGAACAAAAAGGCCAATCAGAGAACCTGCCAGTTCAATAAAGGACAATAAATTATATTTGTTTTTCAATAATGTTACGGTTGATAATAGTTTAATAAATCATTTTAAAGAATCCGGATTAGTTAAAAATTTAGAAATAAAATATGTAAATGGAAATCCGCAATTTGAAATTGAACTTAAAAACGGATATGATAATTATGAAGTATTTTACGATGAAGATATTAACGAAATATTAGTTTCTATTCATAATAAATATCTTAAACAGGAAAATTTAAATTTAGATTCAGAGGAAATAAAAAAATGGCAGTTTGACGTGGTTGTAATTGATGCGGGACATGGTGGCAAAGATCCAGGCGCGATCGGTATTAATGGTTTAAAAGAAAAAGACGTAAACTTAGCAATAGCCAAAGAACTTGGTGAATTGATAAACAGAAATCTAAAAGAAGTTAAAGTCGTTTATACAAGAAGCAGCGACCAATTTATTGAGTTATATAGGCGAGGTAAAATAGCTAATGAAAATAAAGGAAATTTATTTATTTCCATTCATTGTAATTCAACGCCAAAAAAGCCGACTAATGCAAATGGAATTGAAGTATATTTACTTAGACCCGGAAGAACAAAAGAAGCCATTGATATTGCCGCATTTGAAAACAGCGTAATAAGTTTGGAAGATGATCCGTCAAGATATCAAAAACTTACTGATGAAAATTTTATTTTGGTAAGTATGGCGCAATCTTCAAACATGCGTTATTCTGAAACTTTTGCTGATTTGTTAAATACCGAATGGAAAAAACAACTAAGCCTAACTTCAAGGGGAATTAAACAGGCAGGATTTTTGGTTTTGGTTGGAGCTTCAATGCCAAGCGTTTTAATTGAAACCGGATTTATTTCGAATAAACATGATGCAAAAATATTGAGTAGTAAAACCGGGCAAAAAGATATAGCTGCTTCTATTTTTGACGCAGTGTTAAAGTATAAAAAATATTATGAAAATTCGCTAATTAATGAAATAGGTAAATAAATGACTAACGCTCAAAAATGGGTTTTAATTTTCTTAATTTTATTTGTGATTTTATTGTTCATTTCTAAAATTACCCCATAAATTCTACTTGCAATAGTAATTAACCATAGCCATTTTTTTTGCGTTGTAAAATAATTTTGCACCTATATTAACCGTTGAAATTTCCATTATTTTCAACATCCAATTTCCGGTGTCAATATTTTTTTCATCTATTCAATTTTCCTTCAAATTTCCTCAATATTTATAATATTCAGAAATTATTTCAAATTCGTAACATTAATGTGATTTAGGACAATTATGTATTAACTGGCATTATTGGTGAATTAAACCCGAACAATTTTACTTGGGTTTAAAAATGTCAGCCATAATAAAAAATATTTGTAAAGTAATTTTAAGTTTATCATTATTATCAACAATTCTTATAGGCCAAGTAAGATATAAGATGAGTATAGAAGATATAAAAATAGAAGGGATAGACAAAGTAAGTGCGGAAGTATATATAGAGAATGTAGGAGAATCATTTGAACTTACAAGCTATCAGTGCGCGTTAAGCATAAACCAAGAATTAGAATTATCAAGCTTAAAACTGAGTTATGTTGAAGGAAGCTCAGAACTATTGAACACACCGGATCTATACGTAGGCATAGAGAACATAGACGGAACAGCGGAATTGACATTCGTATCGTTTATCGGCAACGATGTAATATCTAAAAAGACATTAGTAGGAAGATTTGTATTAGAGGGAAAAATAGACATAAGCAAAGTTAGTTTGCTGGGAATAAAGTGGGATTTTGAAGGCACAGTAAGTACAATAATAACGGGGAAAAACTTTGAGAATATCACCAATCCGGAAAGCCACACAAGCGTACAATTTGAAAGTACAGAAACGAAAGAAGAGAAATTGACAATAATTGGAGTAGAGGCAAGTTCAACAACAGATACCAATACAACACCTAGAGGAGTAATAGATGGAAAAGGAAAAAATGATGGAGAAGGAAATGGAAGATGGGCAACACAGACAATACCTTCAACATTGATATTAGATTTAGGGGAAGAGAAAAAGATAAAAAGGACAAGATTTTCATTTTTTACTATGATAAAGGTAGAACATATACATATAATGTAAAGGTATCCAAGGATAAGAAGAATTGGGAAGAAATAGTAAGTTCAAAGGAATCGGATAGTACGGAATGGAGTGAGACAATAATAGGAGAGGAAGTATTGGGAAGATATGTAGAGTTGGAAATAATAGGGACAAAAATAATCCGGGACAATGGTCCAATGTATGGGAAGCGGAGATATACGGAGCAAACAGTTCATCGGCAGTAGACGAGGGAGAAGAAGAAGTAATACCGGCAGAATATGGAATAAGTCAGAATTATCCAAATCCGTTTAACCCGAGTACCAAGGTACAAGTGAAGATGAAGGAAACCGGAGTGGTAAAGTTGGATGTATATAATATATTGGGAGAGAAAGTATTGGCTGTATTGGATGAAGAATTAAGCGGCGGAATACATGAAATAGATATAGATGGCTCCAGACTTGCCAGCGGTACATATATTTACCAATTGAACATTGACGGCAAATTCTCTCAAGTTAAAAAAATGAATCTGATTAAATAAATAACTGTGAAAAAAATGGCAGCCGGTGACCCAGAAAATTTTCCGACTGCCTAAATTTTAATTATCAATTGAGGATATGAATTTTACAAGATAATCTTTATAGCTGGAATTAGGATATGAATTAACTAAATCTGTTAATTCATTTTTTGAAATAAAATTTTTCTTAAATGCAATTTCTTCAATACAAGCTACCTTTAAACCCTGCCTATCTTCAATTACTCCAAAAAAATTAGACGCTTGCAAAAGTGCTTCGGGTGTTCCGGTATCAAGCCAAGCAACTCCACGACCAATTTTAACAACATCCAATTCAGAGTTTTCCAAATAAACTTTATTTACATCCGTTATTTCCAACTCACCTCTATTGGAGGGTTTCAAATTTTTTGAAATGCTGATCACTTTATTATCGTAAACATATAAACCTGGAATTGCAAAATCAGATTTAGGTATTTTCGGCTTTTCTTCAATTGAAATGGCTTTGCCGTTTTTATCAAATTCAATTATACCATATCTTTGAGGATCGTTTACTTGATAAGCAAAAATCGTACTTCCGGAATTGTGACTTTCAATTGCTTTATAGAAAAAATCCAATTTTCCATAAAAAATATTATCGCCTAAAATTAATGTTACACTATCATTACCAATAAAATTATCACCAATAATAAAAGATTCTGCAATTCCATTTGGCGCATTTTGAACTGCATAACTGATATTCATTCCAATAAAATTTCCGTTATCAAATAACTTTTGATAATGCGGTATCGTAACTGCGTCGGAAATAATTAAAATATCTTTTATTCCTCCCAACATTAATATTGATAGCGGATAATAAATTAACGGCTTATCATACAATAACGCTAGCTGTTTGCTATAGACTTTTGTTATTGGAAATAGACGAGTTCCGGCACCTCCGGCAAGAATTATTCCTTTCATTTTTTTCCTAATTTATTACAGTAAATATTTTTGAAACTATTAATTTATTATTTTTTTCGTTAACATCAATTTTATAATCTCCAGGTTCGGAAAAACTAAGTTTGAAAAAAGTAATTGACCATCTTGGAGTAACTTTGAATTTTTTTGTGGAAATTAGTTCTTTATATTCATCTGAATTTTCCGATCTTTTATAAGTTTTTACCGTAATCCTATCGGAATTAAAAGCCGAATAATTATTTATAAATGCATAAATATCATTACCTTGAGCAGACAAGGATAATTGTGAAATAGGATTCATTGGTCTATCGTTAACAATCATATCACAAAATACAAATTGGGAATTGCCTAAATCCTTTGACATAATACTTTCAATCTCACTAATAACTTCAAGTTTTGTGGAAGCTATTCTCTTTTCGTTGGAGTTTAAAAAATAGATTTCATAAGTTCCGGCTTCAATAAATACATATTCTCTGGCTGCCCATGTTTGATTTTTTTCAATTTTCAAAATTTTACTATCGAATGGGATGTATTTCCCGTCGTTCAATTTATCAATAAATAAATATAGAATATTAGATTCAAAACTTTTCTTATTATCAATCAATATGTTTGCGGATTTGCCATAAGATTTTGCCTCCAACTTGTTTATAGGATTTATCGGAATTCCGTTTTCCGTATATTTTTCACAAACATAAACATTTTGTGAAACTATTATGTTTGCCGACATAAGAATTATGAGAAAAATAAATCTTATTTTATAATTCATATTGATAAGGTATTCAAAAAATTATGAAGAAAAATAATATGTATTTTTAGTAAAAAATATTTGTTTAAAAATAAGATAATGAAACACTTTCTCTACAGAATGAATAATTAAATTTATTTGAATAGATATTGTGAAATCATTTTTACCGAATTTATCAAAAATGTAGATCAAAATTTTTAATAATATCCATAAACCGTCATTATTGGTTAACTCAAAATAAAAATAAAAACGAAAAAAAGAAAAGAAGTATTATCAATAAGTTATCATATAAATGTTAATTGGCCTTGTAAAAACAATATAAATCATTTCAAATATTCAATAAATACAAAATGGAATTCAGAATAATATTTAATATAAAAAGAATACGATATTTTAATCATATAATTTTTTTAATTTATAATGATATTTCTAACACTTTTACAAAATTTTTATAAGGAATAAAAAATGTTTGAATGGATGATGAATCCCGAAGCATGGATTGCATTATTGACACTTACCGCTTTAGAAATTGTTTTAGGTATAGATAATATTATCTTTATTTCTATTTTAGTAGGTAAATTACCTGATAAAGAAAGAGGAAAAGCAAGAACAATAGGATTGGCTTTGGCGATGGTTACAAGAATATTGCTGCTTCTTTCAATTACGTGGGTAATGAGATTGACAAATAATTTGTTTACAATTTTACAGTATGATATTTCCGGAAGAGATTTAATTTTAATTATCGGCGGATTATTTTTACTTGCCAAAAGCACTCACGAAATACATAATAGTTTGGAAGGAACCGAAGAGCATAAAAGCAGTAAAGCTGCTGCAAGTTTTATAAGTGTAATAATACAAATTGCCGTTTTGGACATAGTATTTTCTTTGGATTCCGTAATAACTGCTGTTGGTTTGGCAAAAGATGTAGAAGTCATGATTTTAGCAATAATCATTGCGGTAATAATAATGATGGTTTCCGCTAAAGCGTTAGGTGATTTTGTCGATTCTCATCCAACAATTAAAATGCTTGCATTAAGCTTTTTGATTCTTGTCGGTGTTTCCCTAGTTGGCGAAGGATTAGATTTCCATATTCCCAAAGGATATATTTATTTTTCAATGGCATTTAGCGTAGGTGTTGAAATGCTTAATTTGAAAATGAAGAAAAATTCCGAGAAAAAACTTAAATTGCTGAAAAGCATTAAGATATAATTAAATAAAAAACCCTCAAAATTATGAGGGTTTTTTGTCTTCTAAAAACAAATAGATTATAATTTTACACCTTTAACAGTGTTAATAATTTCTGCTGCTACTTTATACGGATCTGCGTTAGATGCTGGTCTTCTATCTTCTAACCATCCTTTATATCCAGATTCGACTGTTCCGATTGGTATTCTAATGGAAGCGCCGCGATCTGAAACACCAAAGCTGAATTTATCAATAGATTGTGTTTCATGTTTTCCGGTTAATCTTAAATGATTATCCGCACCATAAACAGCAATGTGCCTTTCAATTGCATCTTGAGTACCGAAAGCTTGACAAATTTTTGAATAAGTTTCTTTATTACCGCAAGTTCTTAAAGTAGAATTAGAAAAATTTGTATGCATACCGGAACCATTCCAATCTCCGGTAACCGGTTTAGGATCAAGATTAATTCTGATATTGTGTGCTTCTCCGATTCTTTCCATTAAATATCTTGCAGCCCAAAGTTGATCGCCTGCTTCTTTTGCGCCTTTTGCAAATATTTGATATTCCCATTGACCTTTCATAACTTCAGCATTTATACCTTCGATATTAAGTCCAGCCGCAATACATAGATCAACGTGTTCTTCAACAATATCGCGACCTACATTATATTCAGCGCCAACAGAACAATAAAAAGGTCCTTGAGGCGGAGGATAATATCCTGGAGCCGGAAAACCATACGGTGTATGATGATCTAAATCCCAAAGAACATATTCTTGTTCAAAACCGAACCAAAAATCATGATCATCATCATTGATTGTTGCTCTACCGTTAGTTGGATGTGGTGTTTTATCTGGATTTAATACTTCAGCAATAACCAAATATGCATTTGCTCTTGCCGGATCAACAAATACACGAACCGGTTGTAAAATTAAATCTGATGAACCGCCCGGAGCCTGCATTGTTGATGAACCGTCGAATGCCCACATTGGAGCGTTTTCAACTGTTCCATCAAAATTATCTACAATTTTTGTTTTACTTCTCATTTTCTGAGTTGGTTGATATCCATCAAGCCAAATATACTCTAACCTCGATTTAGCCATTTTTACTCCAAATTATATGTTTATTGTTGTGGTTTCTTTAACTGTTGATAATACAAAACTCGTTACTGTTCTACTTACTCCGGGCCACGATTGAATTTGAGCTAATAATTTCTCAAGGTCTTCTGTTCCTCTTATAAGTACTTTTAATAAGTGTGAACCTTCTCCTAAAATTGCATGACACTCTAAAATTTCGGGTGTTTGAGAAACATGCTCTTCTAAATCATGAAATTTTTTAGATGACTTCATATAAACCGTAATAAAAGCCATCAGATCAAATCCAAAAAATTTTTTGTTTAATTTAGCATAGTAACCTTCAATAATTCCCTTTTCTTCCAACTTTTTTAGTCTTTCGCTTAATGAAGGTAATGATAAATTTACTTGCTCGGCAATAACATTGCGTTTTGTTCTTCCCTCTTTTTGAAGTATATCCAATATTTTAATGTCTATTGCGTCTAACATAATTTTTCTTATTTTATTAGGTAAATATTAAAATTACTTTATGAAATTTAGTGAAATATTTTAATAATGCAAATTATTTTTTGACAAATTAAATTTATTAGGTATAAAATGTGGTTTGCATCAATTTCTTTGAAATTATATACATAAAAAATTATTGTTAATCATTTCTTTTTTTTTGTCGATTATTGAATATTTTCATTAAGGAAAAGTAAATATGGATTCTTTAATCGGAATTATTGGAATGGGTGTCACTTTTTTTAGTTTTTTGCGGATTGCTGATCTTCATTTTTAAGAAAAATATTTTCCCTTCGCAAGATTCCAAAGAAATAATTGAAGAAGAGAAATTATTATCTAAACAAAGTAATAGATTATCCGAACTGAAAAAAGAAAATGAAAGTTTGAATAAAGAAATCAATTTTTTGGAAGAAAAGAACAAAAAACTCAAGTATAAAATCGAACAACTGAAAAAAATTATCTCCCATCTTGAAGAACAGAAAAATCAATTAGAAAAAAATGAAATAAATCTTAAAATTTTAAGAGAGAGAAAAGATGAGACTTTAGCGATGGTTGCTCATGATATTAAAAATCCCGCATCGGCAATTAAAAATTTTGTTGAATTATTGGAATCTTACGATTTATCGGCTCAAGAGCAAAATGATATTTTATCCGGGTTAGTTGAAATTTCATCAAGAATTATTAAACTGGCTGACGAATTCTCTCAAACCGTTGCTGAAGAATATTCAACAATGCAAATAAATAAAACAAGCGTAAATTTTTATCAAATAATAGAAAGCGTAATAAAGATAAATAGAGTAAAAGCAAACAAGAAAAATTTAGAAATTAGACTATATCAGCCGAAAGAAGAATTGCTAATTAATGTTGATGAAAGTAAAATTAAAGAGGTAGTTGATAATTATGTCGGTAACGCAATAAAATATTGTCCTGAAAATTGTAAAATAGAAGTTGTAACGAATCTGGAAAAAAATTATGTAACCGTTGAAGTTAAGGACAACGGATTTGGTTTAACTGAAGATGAATTATTACATGTATTTGAAAAAGGCACAAAATTTGGCAATAAACCTACAGGCGATGAAACAAGCTCAGGCTTGGGTTTGTGGATTGTAAAAAAAATAGTTGAAGAACACAACGGTAAAGTTTGGGTAAAAAGTAAGAAAGGATTTGGCTCTACATTTGCATTTAAAATTCCTATTGAATAAAACTAAATTATAGAGACGAGATATATCCCGTCTCTACATAAAATATTTATTTTCTAAGAACCGCGGTAACTTTTTTTGCGGCATCTTCTAAAGTTGTTGCAACCTCAAAATTTAATTTGGAGTTTGCCAATAATACTCCGGCTTCTTTTGCATTAGTCCCTTCCAATCTAATTACAATGGGAACTTCAACTTTAATTTCTTTTACAGCATTTATTACGCCTTGAGCAACTCTATCGCAACGTACAATTCCGCCAAAAATATTTATTAAAATTGCTTTAACATTAGGATCGCTTAAAATAATTTTGAATCCGTTTGCAACTGTTTCTTGATTGGCTCCTCCGCCAACGTCTAAAAAGTTTGCGGGTTCACCGCCGGCTAATTTTATAATATCCATAGTGCCCATTGCAAGTCCGGCACCATTAACCATGCATCCAACATTTCCATCTAACTTTATATAATTTAAATCAAATTTTGAAGCTTCAATTTCGAGCGGTTCTTCTTCATCAAAATCTCTAAATTCAACAATATCCTTGTGACGGAAAAGCGCATTATCATCAAAATTCATTTTAGCGTCAAGCGCAATTACATCTCCTTCTTTTGTAACAACTAAAGGGTTTATTTCCGCAATTGATGCATCAGTTGAATCATAAGCTTTGTAAAGCGCCAATAAAAATTTAACTGCATTTTTAAATTGAACTCCTTCCAAACCTAAGCCAAATGCTAATTTTCTTGCTTGATATTGCTGCATTCCAACAGCAGGATCTATTGTTTCTTTAAGAATTTTTTCAGGAGTTTCAGCCGCAACCTTTTCTATTTCAACTCCGCCTTCAGTAGAAACCATTACTACGTTTTTGGATTGCGCGCGATCTAATGTAATACCAACGTACATTTCTTTATCTATATTTACGCCTTGTTCAATTAATAAGCGTTTTACCGTTTTGCCTTGAGGTCCTGTTTGATGTGTAATTAAATTCATACCAAAAATTTCTTTGGCGTATTTTTTTACCTCATCAAGGCTTTTTGCGACTTTAACACCGCCGCCTTTTCCTCTGCCGCCGGCGTGAATTTGGGCTTTAACAACTTTTACTTCGCCTGGTAAAGATTTTGCAGCAACAACTGCATCTTCCGGTGAAAAAACAACTTTGCCTTCCGGTACCGGAACATTGAATCTTTTTAGTATTTCTTTTGCTTGATATTCATGAATTTTCATAATTCCCTGCGACTTTATTTTCTCAAAATTTCAATAGCTTAATAATAACTAAAAAAAATATTTTGCCCAATTTTGAATTCAAAATTATTTCATTAAAAATTTTGAAGCGTTATATGTAAATTAAAAGTAAAGAATGAGTTAATCAGAAATTGTTTCTTGTCCAGATAACAAAATTATAACTTTGGAGAAAAAATTCAGTATGGCGGCCACTCTAAATTTCCATTTGGTTTTACTTTGAATTTTTATCATTTTCATCAGTAAAAACAGAATCATCAATTCCCTTGTTAATTTTATAATTGCTGTAGATTATGGATATATCGCCTTTAAAATTATCGGGAATATTTCTTCTTCTATTGTTTTCACCTTCTTCAGCTTGCGAAAAATCTAAATTAATTTTTATTTCCGAAGGAAGAGCATATTCTTTTTGATCAGAATAATTGAAATAAGTGATTATTTTCGCATTTTCTTTTAATGATAAAATAATTTGCTTAATTAGAAATTCGTTTTTATCCACAAGTAATTTTGCGGACGCGAATTTTATACTGTCTGCATTAGGAATTATTTTAATAACCGACAACTTTTTACCATCTACTAAAGTGTCACCAATAATTTCAGAAGTAAAATCTTTATCCAGAATTTTTTGAGGATTAAAATCAATTACGCCTTTGGGTAAAATTGCGAGCTTTTGCGATTTAAGTTTAAACTTGTCCGGTTTTTTAAAGAATATTTCGGCTTTGGATTTGGGCATTTTTAGAAAATCAAATTTAACCGATACCTGAACTTCTGCCGAATAATTTTCTACCTTATTGATTTTATTCTTTATACCGGTAATTATTTTCTCGGCATTGTTTTCCTGCGCAAAAACGGAAACTGTAATTAAGAGCGCAAAGCTGAAAGTAAATTTTCTCATGATAAAATATCTTTTCTAATGAATATTATAGACGTTATAATTAAAAATACTATTGAATGAGCAGCAAGAAAACCAATTGACTTTAATTGAGTAATCCAATTGAAATTATAATTGAAGAACTGCTGCCAATCCATAAAGTAATTGGTGAATAAATAAGGTTTTATATATTTTGTAAAGTCCAAAGGAATTTGAGACAATATCACGAAAAATATGATAACCGCCATTGTCGCTATTATTGGTCCAATCGCATTTTCTACCAAAGACGAAAACATAAATGATAAAGTAAAAACCAGCAGCATACTAAAAAAAATATGTATATAACTTAAACCAAATCTCCATAAAATATCGTCTTCGGCAAAAATATTTATTCCATCAGAAATAACTATTAATTCACCGCTGCCGAATATAATGCGGCTAACTACAAGACTTACAAAAATCATCCAAATTAAAATTGAAAGTATATAAACGCATCCGGCTAAAAATTTTGATAAAATAATTTGCATTCTTGATACGGGTCGAGTTATAATCAATCTATATGTTCCGCATGTGCCTTCGCCCGCAAATATTTCTCCCGCAACCAAAACAATTGTCAGCGGGAATAAAATAAAAAACGCGTTTAAAATTAAATTCCCGATCAAGTTCCCATTTAATATATTGCCGGAAATAATAAATAGATCGCTTAAATTTCTGGTAATGTGGCGAATTTCATTTTCACCATAAATGAAAAGGTTTATTTGCAACATTGAAACCATGAACAAAATTCCAATGTGACCAATATAAGAACGCCACTTTTTGAAAATTTTTACAAGTTCAATTTTTACTAAATTGATTAACATTATTTATCTTCGGTAATTTTTAAAAAATAATCTTCTAATGAATTTTTCTTTTCTACAGAATATATTTCTACATTGCTTTCAACTAAGGTTTTTATTAACTGAGGAATTTTTTCTTCAGTAATTTTAATTTTAAGCAAGGTGTTTAAAACGCTTGAAATATTATCCGAAAAAATCGAGTTTGTTAATATTTCTTTAACATCATTTTGGCTCTTGAACTTAATTTCAACATCTTGTTCGTTATCATTTAAAAGCTGTTTAACTTCGCCTTCAATAATATTTTGACCTTTGTTAATTATTACCATTCTATTTGCTATCAATTCAATTTCGCGCAAAATGTGAGAAGATAGAAAAATAGTTTTACCTTTTTCTTTGCTTAGGAAAATAATTAAATCGCGGATCTCTTTCATACCTTGAGGATCAAGGCCGGTTGTCGGTTCATCCAATATTATTAATTCCGGATTGTGAAGGAGCGTCTGCGCAATACCTAAACGCTGTTTCATTCCATGAGAAAATGTTTTTACTTTGCTGTTATATCTTTTATCTAAACCGACCAATTCAAGAATTTCCATAATATTTTTTTTGGAAATGCTTATGCCCGACATTTTGCCTAAAATTTCAAGATTTTTATATGCGGTTAAGTATAAATAAAAATCTGGTTTTTCTACAATTGCGCCAACCTTGGCTAAGATTTCTTTTCTCTGCTGAATTAAATCTTTCCCAAATATTTTTATTTTTCCTGAGGTAGGTTTAAATAATGTTAGAAGCATTCTGATAGTTGTACTTTTTCCTGCTCCGTTCGGTCCAAGAAATCCGAATACATCACCTTTATAAACATTAAGATTAAGGTTATTAACCGCGGTAAGGTTTTTAAATTTTTTAGTTAAACCAGTAATTTCGATAACTTTTTCGGAATTCATAATTATTTAATTTCGATTTTTAATTTCTTCAAAATACTCTAAAGCTCTTTTTTCCGTTTCAGATTGTAAACAAATTTCTTTGGTGAAAATTATTTCTCTCAATTCTTTATACAAAGAAATTATTTCTTCAAAGCTTTTAATTAAATCATTGCGCTCGCAAATTGCTTGAGCGCGTTTAACTCTTAAAATATCATCAGTATTAATTGAGATTTCAAATCTTCTAAAACCTCGTGGGAGCTGACCGTTTTTAATTTGGATAAATGGCGCGATTACATTTGTATTAAGAAAATTTAAACCATCAAGCATTTCAAATAATTCGCCTCTTCCAAGTTTTGAAGTTAAGTAATGTACCCAAATCCAAAATCTGTCTTCAATCCACTGATAATTGGGATATGGAAATTTTGATTCGGTATTTTTAATGATATTCGATAAGATATTTTCTCTTTCCCAAACGACTATTGGATTTTCAATTCTCTCGTAAAATTCATCCGGAGTAATAAACTTTATGTCAACGTGTAAAAGAGGATTATCATAAAGGCAGACCAAAAGTCTTTTTTCTCCTACATGTTCGCCCGTAAACGCATTTAATAAATGACCCAAATTTTCGGCAAATTCAGTCATTTTTTTTCTATCGGGCGCAATTTTATTATTTGTGACTAAAACAAGGTCAACGTCGGAAAATTCATCAATTTCGTTGGTTATCCAAGAACCGCCAATAGCTAATCCAAGGATATTTTCATCATTTTTAATTTTAGCTATCACATTATCAACAAATTTCTTTTGCATCTCAGTTATAGCCAATTCTAAATATTGAATTATAAATCGCGTCGTGAATTATTGGTCTAAAATATGAAATCTTTGTATTGTTTCTTGTAGGATTAACTCTATTACTTAATAGAATTACAAATAATTTAGTTTCCTTATCCACCCAAATGGAGGTTCCTGTGTATCCGGTATGACCGAAAGAATTCATAGAAAAAAAATGTCCCGATGAAGAATTTTCCGCCGATCTGGTATCCCATCCTATACCTCTGTCACTTTGATCAGATTGTTTCGTGGTCCATTCCTTAATTAATTTTGCGTTAAGAATTTCTTCGTTATTATAAATCCCATTGTTCAAATACATCATAACGAACTTTGATAAGTCTTCTGTTGTTGAAAACAAACCCGCATGACCCGCGACACCATTAAGCAAAAACGCTCTTTCATCGTGAACTTCACCCTGAAGTAGTCTCATTCTATAAAAATCATCCATTTCAGTTGGAACGCATTTATTTTTTAAATTATTTGACGGATTATAAAACGTTTGGTTCATTCCAAGTCTTGAAAATAAATTGTCATTTAAAAAAACATCAAGAGTTTTGCCTGAAATTTTTTCAATTACTTTTTGCAAAACAATCATTCCCAAATCGCTGTAAACATATTTTTCCCCTGGAGGATTTTCCAAGCTCAAATTCATAATATCGTTAATAACTTCGTTTGCTGTTGAATAAACGTCATAATACTTTTTAAACGCGGGTAAACCTGAATTATGCAAAAGTAAATTCCTAATTATTATATTACCTTTTCCGTTGTTGTTAAATTCGGGTAGGTACTTTATAACTTTATCATCTAAATTTAATTTCCCATTTTGAATTAAAATCATTGCGGCGGATGTAGTGCCGACAACTTTTGAGACCGAAGCTAAATCGAAAATTGAATTTGTTTGATCTTTAGGCGAATTTTTATCGTAAGTAAAATTTCCAAATGCTTTGCTGTAAAGTATTTCCTGGTCAATGCCAAATAATAACGCCGCGCCGGGGAAAACGGAATCAGTAACAGCGGATTCCATAATTTCATCAATGATTTCAAAATTATAACTTTTCTCAACTTTCATTGAGCAAGATAGAATAAATAAAAAAGCGGCGGTAAATAAAATGAAATTTTTGAAATTTGTCATAACATTTATGATTTAAGTTTTCTTTCCAAAATCTGCATTGATTTTAATCAATCTTACAATTAACAAAGAAGGAATTGCCGTAAGTAATATCCATATAAAAAAATGCTTATAACCAATTAATTCCTGAAGCCAGCCGCTGAACATTCCCGGTAGCATCATTCCCAGCGCCATAAATCCTGTTGTTATCGCAAAATGTGCGGTTTTATGTTCGCCATCAGAAATATAGATCATATAAAGCATATATGCCGTAAAGCCGAAGCCGTATCCGAGCTGCTCAAAAGCAACACATGTAAGTATTGTTATAAAATTTTCCGGAAGTTCGTAAGACATATAAACATAAACCAGATGCGGAATATTTATAGCAAGCGCCATCCACCATATCCAATATTTTAATCCGTGTTTTGCGGCAAGAAATCCGCCTAGAAGTCCGCCTGCAATAAGCGACAATATTCCAACTGTACCATATATAAATCCAACTTCTCCGGTTGTTAAACCTAAACCGCCAAGTTCTTTTGGATCGAGTAAAAACGGCGAAGCCATTTTCAACAACTGCGATTCACCCAATCTGTATGTCAATAAAAATAAAATTGAAATTACAATATTATCTTTTTTGAAAAATAATTTGAATGTATTGAAAAATTCTTTGAAAACGTTAATCTCTTTTGAATTTTTAGGAACATCGCTTTGCGGAAATGGAAGAATAAACTTATGATATATGAAAAACACAACAAATAATATGGCGAGAATAGCAAAAGTAACCGACCACGCGAAAGGAATGTTGCCCGAGATAGCGTTGAATTTTGCCGAAGATTCTGTTTTAAGTTTTGGATCAATTTGAAAAAGTACCAATGCGGGTTTATTCCAATTTTGCTGCGTGAATACGAACCTTGCACCTTTTATTAATGCAATACTTTTATCACCCGAGCTTTCGCTTATATTTACCACAATGCTTTCTTTTTCTTCCGGCTGTTTTGAAAGAAATAATTTTACAACTCCGTAATTGCCGGCTTTATTATTTATGGAAGTTACAGCTTTGTTTTTGCCAAAATTATCCTTTAGAAATTTTTCTAATTTAGATACAATAAATTCATTCCACCACGATTTATTATTTGTTTCGGTTTTTGAAATATTCTTAACTTCAGCTTTTTGTTCAAATCCATTTGATATATTTTCATTTTCAACATATTGAAGAACGGAATCAAATTTGCTTTGCTCTATTTGCTCTAAAGAAATATTTAAAACTTCAGGGGAATGTATAATTTTCAATTTGTCATTATTTGCGGGATCTTCAATCTGTATTGAATTTTCATATTTAATGGAATTAACGACAGATTTAACTTCAAATTCAACTTGACCCAAACCTGTCGAACTTTCCAAGTAACCTGCAAGAATAATCAATAATCCTTGTCCGGTTATCATCGCGATTCTGTAAAATGTGCTTCTAATTCCGACAAAAAAAGCCTGCTGATGTTCGGTTAAGCCGAGCATATAAAACCCGTCGGCGGCAATATCGTGCGTTGCGGAACTAAAGGCAAGCAGCCATAAGAATGCCAAAGTATATTGAAAAAAATTAGGTACCGGAATTGTAAACGCTACACCTGCTAAACCAGCACCTATTATGATCTGCATTGTTATTATCCAAAAACGTTTAGTTTTTAACAGATCAACAATTGGCGACCACAACGGTTTTATAACCCAAGGAAGATAAAGCCAGCTTGTGTAAAGTGCAATATCTGTATTCGAAATACCCATTCGTTTATACATTATTACGGAAACAACCATTACGATAACATAAGGTATACCTTCGGCAAAATATAGCGATGGAATCCAGCTCCAAGGGTTTGAATTAAATTTGTTTTTTTTCATAATTTTTCCGAAAGCTCTTTTGCGATAATAACCGCGCCGATTTCCGGCGGGAAGTCGGCATTTTGAATTTCTACCCGCGGAACAAATGTAAGAATTTTTTCCTTCAGCATTTTAGAAAATAAATTTTCATTTGAAATTAATCCACCTATAAAAACTAATTTCATAATATCATCTTTAAAATTATTTTTCATTGCCAATATATGTAGGAGCAATTCGGAAGTTTCATCATCCAAAATATTATTGCATATTTCATCCTCATTACTTGCGTCTTCAATTACAAGCGGCGCAACATCCTGAATATTAATTTCATTGTTATAAACTTTAGTAATTAATTTGCTTTGATCATTTATTCCAAATTTATCCTCAACAGTTTTTGTTAACAGAGTTTCTTTGCCTCTTCCGTCAAAATATTTAGAAATTGCATTCAGACCTTTTTTACCAATTGAATAACCGCTTCCTTCATCTCCAATCAATCTTCCGAAACCGCCGACTCTATGAATTTTACCTTCTTTATCCTTTCCGAACATTATTGAACCCGTTCCGGAAATTAATATGCTTCCCGGATTACCTGAAAATGCGCCTTCAAGAGCAATTCTTGCGTCACTGAACACTTTGAAAAACGGTAATTTTATTTTATGATTTTCAGTTAATTTAAGTACGGAAGTTTCTAGTTTTTTTGCTTCATTTTCTCTTCCGGCTCCGGTTGTTCCAAGAACAATTCCGCTTAGTTCATTGGTATTTATTTTACTTTTACCACAGCAGTTAATTATCATATCTAAAATAGTTTTTGAAACTATTTCGGTACCGATAGTTAAAAAATTTGACGGACCGGACTGCAATGAATTTAATACTTGCAAATTTTCATCGCATAATACACAATATGTTTTAGTTCCCCCTCCGTCAATTCCAATAAAATAATTCATAATGTTTATAAATAGTTTTTGATAATTTTTAAAGTTATAGAAAATATAAGGAAGTTCAAAAAGTAAAGGGGGACTCAAAATTTTATTATTGTTGATACTGCATTAGATTTTATCTATTTTAATATCATAAAACCCTTCACGTTAAACTTTTCTTCAAAAAAATTCTGGTGCTCCATTTTAAAAAATTAAAAAGGAGGTAAAAATGCCAGCACAAATTATTAGAAAATATCTTGATGATAATGAAATCAAGTATATCTCAATTAAACATTCCAGAGCATATACTTCACAGGAAATTGCGGCATCTGCGCACATTGAAGGCAGAAGATTAGCAAAAACAGTTGTGTTAAAAATTGACGGCAAATTGGCATTCGCGGTTCTACCTGCATCTTACAAAATTGATTTTGAAATGCTGAAGAAGACGATCGGAAATGAAAACGTTAGATTAGCCAATGAGCAGGAATTTAAGGATAGATGTCCTGGATGCGAAGTTGGTGCAATGCCGCCGTTCGGAAACTTATTCAATTGCGAAACTATTGTTGCTGCAAGCTTAGTTGAAGATGAGGATATTTTATTTAACGCGGGTAATCACTCCGAACTTATTAAAATGAAATATTCTGATTTTGAAAAACTTGTTCAACCAAAAATAGTGAGGTTTTCAGCAAAGTATAAAACATAAAAGATAATTACATTCAATTTTGTTTTGGCGTTTGAAATACATATGCTATATTAGCCAATTCAATAAAAATAAATAATAGTATATGATTTCATCCAGAATTGAGGGCATTTCGTTCTCGGGAACAATGGAAATTGCCGCTAAAATTATAGAATTAAAATCTAAAGGAAATGATGTTATCGATTTATGTGTGGGCGAGCCCGATTTACCTACGCCGGAATATGTAAAGAATGCGGCAATAAATGCCATTAAAGAAAATAAAACCCGATATACGTTAAATACAGGAATTAAAGAACTTAGAACAGCTATAAAAGAAAAATTCCAAAAAGAATATGGCGCAAATTATTCTGAAAGTGAAATAATAATTTCAAACGGCGCTAAGCAAGCTGTTTTTAATGCTTTGCAGACAATAGTTGAAAATGGTGATGAAGTATTAATTGCAAAACCATTTTATGTATCTTATCCGCACATGGTTAAGCTTGCAGGAGGTATACCGGTTTTTATTGAAACTCAAAAAAGCAATAATTTTAAACCAACTTTATCTGAAATAAAAAGCTGTTTAACTGCCAAAAGTAAAGTATTAATAATCTGCAATCCTGATAATCCTACAGGAACAATATTTACAAAAAATGAATTGAATGAGCTAATGGAATTTGCTTATGAAAATAAAATATTTGTTTTGGCAGATGAGATTTATGAAAAATTAATTTATAATGACGCTGTATTTGTAAGCGCCGCTTCTCTCGGTGAAAAATATAAAGATAATTTGATAATTATAAATGGAGTTTCCAAAACCTATTCAATGACCGGTTGGCGTATTGGATATGCGGTTGCTCCTAAAAAAATTATTGAAGGAATGAGTAAATTGCAAAGTCACAGTACTTCTAACGCATGTACCATTTCTCAATATGCTTCATTGGCTGCGTTAACAAATTCGCAAGATACTGTAGAAGCCCAAAGAAAAATATTTGAAGAACGAAGAAATTTTATAAAAGATTCATTATTGGAAATAGATGATGTATCGTTTATAGAACCCTCAGGAGCATTTTATTATTTCATAGATATCAGCGGAATTATTGATAAACATTCATCAATAAAAAATTCCAGAGATTTTTGTTTACAGCTTCTTGATATGCAAAATGTTGCGGCTGTACCGGGAATTGAATTCGGCATGGAAAATTATATCAGAATTTCATACGCTAAATCGATGGAAGAATTAAAAGAAGCAGTAATAAGAATTAAAAAATTTATTCTTCAGTTGAAATAAGTTTCTGCCTTAGTTCATTATAAATAAAATCATACTGCATTTCGTTTCCCGTCCATAATTCGTATGATTTTGCTCCTTGAACAACAAACATCTGCAGTCCGTCTAAAATAGTCGCGTTCTGCGATTCAGCAAATTGAAGAAATTTGGTTTTGATTGGATTATAAATTAAATCAAAAACAATTTGATTTGAGTTAAAAGATTCCGCAATATCCGTAGGACTGTCTTCAATATTAGGGAACAGACCCAATGAAGTTGTGTTAATTATCAAGTTTGAAGCTTGATAAATTTCTACATTTTCCTTTGCCATAAGTTCGTGAGAATAAATTGCGGTGAAGTGCATTTTATCTTTAAAGTAATCCTTAATAGCTTCCGATTTTTCTTCTGTCCGATTTATAATATTGATCTTATCAACTTTAAAATGTCTAATTAATGAAAAAATAACGCCGCGCGCGGCACCGCCTGCGCCAATTACAGTAGCGGTACTTTTGTTTAAATTATCTTTAAACGGCATTAAAGTTTCAACAATTCCATTAATATCCGTATTGTATCCGAAAAGCTGATTACCTTCATTAACAACCGTATTAACGGCGCCAACCATAGAAGCTTCTTCGGAAACATGATCCATATATTGTAAAATTTTTTCTTTATGAGGAAGTGTTACATTCAAACCCCTTATGCCGAGTAAACTTAAAGATTTCAAAGCGCCTTTTAAGTTGCTTGTGGGAACATCAAAAGGAAGATATACGTAATTTAGTTTTTGCGTTTCAAAACTTAAATTATGCATCATCGGCGAAAGCGAATGTCTTATCGGATGACCAATAATACCAACTATTTTGGTATTATAATCTATATTTTTGTAAAAGCTCATTTTTTAAAAGTAAATTGAATTAAAGATATTTATATATAACTGTGTAGAATCTAAAAGTGGAAATTCTTCAAGAAAAATATTTTCAGTTCCGGGATTTGATTCAAAAGCGCTTATTAAATTTGACAAAGCAATTTCATTGTTTTGAAGCATAAAATTGCACATTGCCAATTCATAAAATATTTCTGATCTATTATATTTACTTTCGAGCAAATTCATATATATTTTTTTGGCATCGCTCCATCTTCCAATTTCAAAATAAATCTCTGCCAATTCAAATAATTCTTCTGATGTTTTTTCTTCTAAATTTTCCAGTTCTTCCATTTCAATAAAAATTTCCGAAAGAATGATATCATAATTATGTGAATCATTATATTCAATTCTCTGCGCCAATGAATATTTTATAAACTGCGAAAAATACTCTATCATTAAATGAAAATTATTTTTGCGCGAATAATAATTCCCCAATCCAACATAATTTTCCGTACATGTTTTATTTAATTTTTTTGAAGCAAGAAAATACTTATATGCGTCTTCATAATCGCCATCGGCTTCGCACGTTTGAGCAATATTCAAAGGTATGGAATAATCAAACGGGTCTAGCTCAAAAGCTTTAATAAAACTCTTTTTCGCTTTGGAGATTTGATTGGTTTTAGTGTAAGCAACGCCCAAGTTAAACCATGAATTAACAAAATCGTCATTCAAAGCGGTGGAAAGCTCAAAATTATTTATGGCTTCATAATAATCTTCGGTCTTAAGATTTACAATTCCTAAATTATACCAACCGTTGCTGTTATAAGGATCAATTTCTAAAAAGCTTTTATATGATTCTTTGGCTTTTTCAAATTGATTTGTGCATTCGTAACAAAATCCCAATTCATACCAAGCTTCACTATATTCTTTATCATAGTTCAAGGTTTGAATAAAATAAGGAATTGCCTTTTCGAAATAATCGTTTCTTTCGTAAAAAATTCCAAGGTTAAAAAGTATCTCTTCGTTGTTCGGTTCAAGAGATAATGCAGTATTCAAAGTATTTATTGCTTCGTCCCAAAGCCCCAGATTATCTTCCGCTATAGCTTTATTTATCATTGTTTCAACGTCGCTCGGATTTAGCGAGAGTGATTTATTAAAACAAACGTAAGCTTTTTCAAACTCAAATAAATTGTTGAAGAAAATTCCCCTTGAATGCCAAAGTTCTGAACTATATGGCGAAATTTCTAAAGCCGCTTCAGTTAAAAAAATACCGTCTTCGGTAAAATCATACTCTATACAAAGCTGAATTGTTTCTTCTATATTGTCTAAAAACGCAATGGTCTGACCCTTTGATACATATTCTTTACACTTTTGAACTTTTGATTTTAACTTTTCGTTATCTAAAAAAGAAAGAGAATTTTCATCTGAAAAATCATCAGTAAAATTCATTAAGTCTCCAATTTTACAATTATCACAAACGTAAATTTAATCAATAAAATTAAATGTATTGTTTTAAATAAAGAATTATAAATAATTTGCCTGACAAAATAACAAAAAATACTATTTGAAAAAGTTTTAAATTTATTGACTTTTTGTAAACTTTTATATGATAATTTATTATTAAAAATTATGTATAAAACTAAAAAATACTAATGTTGGAAGTTCGTTTTGATCGTGGAAATTGACTTTTTAAGCTGTTTTCATTTGCTGTTCCGGCACCCAAAATCATGTTTTTGTATTTTATGATTTTTTGTCCGCTTACATCAAAATTAGATTTTATATTTCCTCCCGACATATAAATTTTCAGATCATTTTCGTTTGTAATTTCATAAATGTTTTTTTCGGCAAAACTTCCCAAAATCTGCATTGCATGCGAGTGTAATTTAAGTGAATTATTTTTATCTATAATTCCGAATTTTGTTCCGACTCTGAGAAAAAAATCCGGGTCAAATTCTTGCGTTTCTACATTTATAAAATTTATGTCGTTCCCGTTAATTAAGTATTTATAATTTGAAAACAGATGTATTGGAATACCAAAATGATCGGAAACTTCCTTTAAATAATTTTTGATTTTTGGACTTTGGGCATTTACAATTACTTTTTTTGTGTATTTGTTAAAATGATCTTTTGAAGATTCAGTTGTTCCTGTTTTTCTCAATTTTGCCAGAAAAAATCCTTCTGATTTAATTTCCCATGGAATTATTCTTTTAGTCAATTTCAAACTTTCGTCAAAAACAAATTCCTTAATTGCAGTATATCCGTTTATGTGTTTTAATTTCAAATCAAATTCCACTAATTCGACCGGATATTTCTTTAATACTTTGTCAATAATAAATTCATTTTCTTCAACTGTTAATGTGCATGTTGAGTAAACAATTTCTCCGCCGGGCTTAGCCATTTTTATTCCGCTGATCAAAAGTCTTAGCTGCAGATCGGAAATTGTGTTCGCGGATTTTTCACTCCACCAATTGCTTACTTCCTGTTTTTTTTGAACAACGCCCAACGCGCTGCATGGAGCGTCGACCAATATTTTATCAAAATAATTGCTGAAATATTTACTTAGCAATTCGCCTTTATCTTTAATTACGCTCATATTTATAATGTTCATTTTATCTAAATTATGAATAAGAGCTTTAATTCTATTTAAGTTTGGTTCATTGGAAAATAAAGTTCCTTTGTAATTCATAATTTCCGCGAGCTGAGTCGATTTTGAGCCCGGTGCCGCGCAAAGATCAAGAACTATATCTTTTTCACCGGGATTTAAAATCATCGGCGGAATCATTGATGATAAACTCTGAATATAATATTTGCCCAAAGTGTATTCAATTGTTTTTCCTATTTGGTCTTCGCCTTTTTTAACAAAAAAGGAATTTGGTATTTCCGGTATTTGCTCAAGTTCAATACCTTGTTCTTCTAAACTTTTAATTGTCAATAAAATGGTTTTGTCGTTAACAGGAAAACGGATTGCCGGTAAATATTTACTTTCAACAAACAGTTTGTAATTTTCTAAAAAATCACCGCCGAAAGTCTCTAAAATATAATCGGAAATGCTGCTGCTGAGTTCTATCAAAATATTTTAATACCTGGAAAGATTTAAAAGTTTAAAAATTCTATTGGAAATATTTACAAAGTCCTTTGAAGCGGGAAAAGTTTTTTTATAATCTTTTTCAATTAAAATTAATAAATCGTCAATGTGCTTTTCATACTCTTGAACAATTTTTTCAAATAAATTTTTATTTGTTATTAATTTTACGTTCTTCTGATTATTTCTGCATGCGTAAAGTATATATTTAATTTCGTTTAAATTTTCCGATTGATAAAAAGTCTTCCCGTCGGTATCAATTATTTCGTAAACTCCAAAGATTTCGGTGCCTTTTGTTAAAGATTTTGGAGGCAAATTTAATTCCGCAAATTCATTATCTAAAATAAAATCATCCGGAAAAGTTTTAAGCAGTTCCGAATTAATTTTATTAAGCCATTTATTTTCAAATTCTGAAATTGACATAATTTTATTTAAGCCTAAAAATGGTTAATAACACCATAAGATTATTTGATCAAAGTTTTAAAGTCTTTATCTGCTTGCGCCGGTTCGTCAACCCAATCGGCTACAAAAATATTTGTAGCGCGGGTTGGTTTCCCATCCGCTTGCCTGTTGGACGCAAATACTAATTTTTTGCCATCCGGAGAAAACATCGGGAAAGCATCAAAAGTTCCGCTGTTTGTAATTTGTTCAATTTCTTTTGTATCAATATCGATCATAAAAATATCGAACAATCTTCCGCCTTCTTTTTGTGAATGATGGTTTGAACAAAACAAAATTTTCTTATCTGAAGGATGAAAATACGGTGCCCAATTCGCACCAGGTAAATTTGTTATTTGCTCAACGTTTTTTCCGTCAATATCTGCGGTAAAAATATTTAAGGAAACTGGTTCAACTAAATTTTGAGCCAGCAATTCTTTATATTGCGCTTCCGCTTGTCCTACCGGACGGCTTGCGCGCCAAACAATTTTCTTTGAATCGTGGGAAAAGAAAGCTCCGCCGTCATACCCAGTTAAATTAGTCAACTGTAATAAATTTCCCGTTTCAATTTCATAACGCCATAAATCCAAATCACCGCTTCTTGTGGAAGTGAAAACAATATACTTTCCATCGGGTGAAACGGTCGCTTCAGCGTCATATCCTTTTCCGCCAATCAATTTTGTTATTCCTGTTCCATCCTCGTTTGCGGAATAAATATCGTAACTGTCATAAATTGCCCATACATATTTTCCATTAACAAACATTGGCGATTCGGGACACGCAGAATCAGCTTCGTGGGTAGAAGCGTATATTATTTTTTTATCACCCATTAAAAAATATGAGCAAGTGGTTCTGCCTTTTCCGGTTGATACTAACTTATACTGTTCACCCGAATTTAATTTTGATCCATCAGCATTCATTATAAATATTTGATCGCATCCTTGGCTATTTATTAAATCCCAATCACTTTGAAATATTAATTTACTGCCGTCAAAACTCCAATATGCTTCCGCGTTATTTCCGCCGAATGTTAATTGTTTAATATTTCTTAAATGAAGTTCGCCTTTAAAACGCAGTATATCGTTTGCGGGATTGTAATCCACACTTTTTGAGCCGCAAGAGATTAATATTAAAGCGGCAAAATTTATTGCAAATATTTTTTTTATCATTCTATTTCTTTCAAATTATTTGAATTGATTTTTTTGTTATTAAAGAAAAGTAAATAAATTCCCCAAAGTATTAACGGAATGCTTAATAATTGTCCCATATTCAGGGTCATTGTTTCTTCAAACGGTGATTGAACCTCTTTGAAAAATTCTATTATGAACCTTGAAGTAAAAACAAGTACCAAAAATAAACCGTACAAAATTCCATCCTTTAATTTATCATGCTTTGTCCAATAAATATAAAAAAGCAAAATAAAAATTAAAAGATAAGCAATTGCTTCATACAATTGTGCCGGATGGCGCGGTGTCATCGGATCGGAAACATAAGCGTGAACAAATTTAAATGCCCATGGTACGTCTGTCGGTTTTCCGATAATCTCAGAATTCATTAAGTTTCCGGTACGAATAAAAAAACCGGCAAGAGCAACGGTAATAACAACTCTATCCATCACCCATAAAAATGATTGTCCAGTTTTCTTTTTGGAGTACATATATAATGCGGATACAATTCCAATAGCGGCGCCGTGACTTGCCAACCCGCCTTTCCACGTCATAAAAATCTCAAGCGGATGTGTAAGATAATATTCCGGATTATAGAACAAGCAGTGTCCTAATCTTGCGCCAACTACTGTTCCAATAAGCATATACCAGAGTAGATCATTAAGATCTTTATCGCTTCTTTTTTCTATTTTAAAAATTTTAGTCATTATCTGAAATCCGACCAAAAATGATGATGCAAAAAGAACGCCGTACCATCTGATATGAATTGGACCCAGAGCAATTATTTCCGGATTAACATCCCATGTAATCATTTAAATTCTTTAATTAGTTGTTCAAATATTTATTTATTAAAAAAACTAAAAAATACCCTATTACGGATATAATAATTATTGCAGAGCCTGAAGGTAAATTTAAATAATACGATATCAATAAACCAAAAATTGTAAAAACTAATCCGAATATTATTGATAATATCATCATTGATTTTAATGATTTGGACAGCATTTTGCTTATCGCGGCGGGAATTGTAAGCAATGCTACCACCAATATAATTCCAACTAATTTGATAAGTAAAACTAACGTCAACGCTATTAACGCGAATAATATTAAATAAAATAAATCAACGTTTAGGCCAATTGTCTGTGAGTATTCTTCATCAAATGTAATTGATTGAAATTGTTTGAAGAATAATGAAACCACTAAAATAATAATTATATCGGCGGAAGCCATTAAAATTATTTCACTTTTGGAAACAGTTAAAATATTTCCGAATAAATAACTCATCAGATCGGGCGCGTAGCCCGGCGCGAGTCCAATGAACAAAACACCAAGCGCCATTCCAAATGCCCAAATTATCCCAATCAACGTGTCTTCGTTTTCCATTTTGCTTTTTCTCATCTGAGAAACAAATATCGCACCGAGCAGCGAAGAAATCACGGCGCCGAATATTGGATTGAAAGAAAGCAAATAACCCAATCCTATGCCGCCGTATGCGGAATGGGAAATACCGCCGCTAAGGAAAACCAATCTTTTAATAACAATGTAAGTTCCAATTATTCCGCACGCAATACTAGCCAAAAAACTTGCCAATATTGCGTTCTGCATAAACTCATAGTTAAATATTTCAAACATAATATCCCTTAATGATGATGGTCCAACACTCTATGCGGAAGACCGTGGGCAATTAAATCAACCGGACATTGATAAGTTTCTTCCAGCATTTCCTTGGTTACTTCTTTAGAGTTATGATAAACTAATTTTTTATTAAGGCACGCTATTTTTTTTACGGATCTGGAAATTGCGCCAATATCATGCGAAACCAAAATTATTGTTTTTTCTTTGTTTAATTCTGTAAGTAATTCATAAATATTATTTCCGGTTTGCGTATCAATGCTTGCGGTTGGCTCATCCAATAGAAGTATGTTCGGATTTGTAGCAAGCGCACGCGCAATTAATACTCTTTGCTGTTCTCCGCCTGATAAATGTCCTATCTGCGAAGATATTTTATGAAGAAGATTAACTTGCGTCAACGCGGATTCAACAAAATGAAAATCGGCTTTCTTTTTAATACCCATTGAAACAACATCTTTAACTGAAATTGGATAAGTCTTGTCAAAATTTGAATATTGAGGTACATAACCAATTTTATGCTCGGGATTATTTTCTTTTCCGTTAATAAGGATTTTTCCTTTATTCGGCTTTATCAAACCAAGTATTACCTTAAGCAATGTTGTTTTGCCGCCGCCGTTAGGACCAATAATTCCAAGAAATTCTTTTTCTTCAATATTAAGATTTATGTCGGTTATAATTGGCAAACTTAGTTTATAACCGGCAGTTATATTTTGCAATTCAATTGCGCTATTCATTTTAAACTCGTTTCAAACTTGTTCCCGATATCAATTAAATTGCTTAAATAATTTTCGGGCAGCGGATCCAAAGATTCAATTTTAATGTTAAGTGAATTTGCGATTGTTTTAACCGATGAATTATCAAAGTGAGGATCAAAAAAAATTGCTTCGGCTTTTTTCTCAACAGCAAGATCAATAAATTCTTTCAACTCATCGGCTTTGGGAGATTTCCCGTCATGCTCAACGGCAAATTGCGTAAGATCAAAATGCTTTGCTAAATATGTCCATGCCGGATGATAAACTAAAAATGATCGTTCTTTTTTGTCTTCCAATTTAATACGAATGTTTGAATCTATTGAGTCTAAATTTTGCAAAAACCTCTTTGCGTTATTCGCAAAATAATTTTTGTGTATAGGATATTTTTTAATCAAAAAGTTGAGCATTGTATTTGTTATTTTTTTAACCAATTCCGGTGAAAGCCAATAATGAGGATCGTTATTAATAATTCCAATTCCTCTGCTGCAGTCAACTATTTTTGTTTCTGAAGTATCTATTTCAATTTTATTAAAGATAGTTTCTTCAAGATTAAATGATTTACCGACTCTGAAATAAATTTGAGAATTAAGAAGATCTTTAATATCTCCCGGGGTCGGTTCATAAGAATGAGCATTTGTTCCCGGAGGAACAAGAGTAAATATTTTTGCCCGGTCGCCAACAATATTTTTAACAAAATCCGCAAATGGGGGAATTGATACAACGATGTTTATTTCATCTTGATTAAAAGATTTTTTTTCAGAACAATTAACTGCCGTTATAACAAGTATAATAATTATCAATAATTTCATTTTTTGCATTTAGGACAAATTCCCATAAATTCAAAATTGTGCTTGGTGATTTTATAATCTGTAATTTTTTCAATTTCGGATAGCAAACAAACCGGCAATTCTTTAATTTCACCGCACTCAGAGCAAATTACATGATGATGATGTTTTCTGTTTTTAAGCTCGAAACGGATTTTATTGTCCGCAAAATTAATCTCTTCAACAATTCCAATTTCATAAAATAATTTTAATGATCTGTAGACGCTTGCAAAATCTATATTATTGCATTCATCATAAATTTCTTTAAGAGTAAGAGGTTTTACGGAATAGTACAATTTTTCTAGAATTGTTTTTCTGGGAGAAGTCAGTTTTGCGCCGTTTTCTTTTAAAATTGAAAATAAATTTTCCATACAGCAAACTTACATAAAAATAATCTAATTGCAAATAGCTTGCATTTAGGCATAATGCAAAAATATCTCAAATTAATGATTTAGTTTGTATTTACAATTCATTGATATGTTTTACAGTCACAGAAAGGTTAGTGACTGCAATTTAATTATGTAAAAAAAATCCCAATACTATCTAATCCTTTTAATTACAACCCGGCGATTTTTTTCTCTACCGAATGCTGTAGAATTAGATGAAATGGGGAACTGGTCTCCCAATCCAACAGCTTCCAAAGAACTTGGCGAAATTCCCTTTGAAACTAAATAATCTAGAATAGCGCTTGCTCTTGCCGTTGATAAAGCTTTTACTTCAAACGGAGTACCTGAATTATCCATATGTCCTTCAATTCTCCATCGTAAAGTCGGATTGCTTTTTATTTGTTCAGCTATTTGATTTAAGTAACCGAATGCGCCGTTCTTTACAGTTGACGATCCATTTATAAATGTACTTTTTCCATCGAGTGTAAATTCACTTGGTATTAAGGATTTAGTTGTGTTTTGAGGTATTTCAACTTTTTGCTCGGGTTCTTTTTTTACCGGTTCTTCTTTTGGTTCTTCAATTTTAACTTTTGGCAATGTATCGGGGCAACCGTCATTATCTTCAAAATTGTTAAATGTTTCGGGTTCATTCGGACATTTATCTAAACTGTCTAAAATTCCGTCATTGTCATTATCTAAATCTGGACAACCATCATTATCTTCAAATCCGTCAAAGTCTTCTTTACTGTCAGGACATTTATCATTAACATCAAGAATTCCGTCCTTATCGTTATCAGTATCCGGACAGCCGTCTTTATCTTCAAATCCGTCAAAATCTTCGGCTTCATTTGGACAATTATCTTTTGAATCAATTAATCCGTCATTATCGTTATCAAATTCCGGGCAGCCGTCTTCATCTTCAAATCCGTCAAAATCTTCGGCTTGATAAGGACACATATCCTTGCTGTCTATAATTCCATCATTATCTTTATCATTTGATTCCGAAAGGTCAATAGCGTAAGAAATTCCAATATTAAAGGTTGTGAAAAAATCATTGTTGGAATTAACGTAAGAAAGACCGTCAATATTATCCGCGTTAACAAAATTCAACCCAATACTTCCATTTAAAGATATTAGTTCCGATAAAACATATCTGAATCCAATTTCCGAATGAAAATTAACCGTAAAACGATTTGTAACTAATTTAATATTTGGGTTTGCTTTATTTGAGTACTGATCCGCATTTATCCAAAGTGGCTGAATTTCCAGAGAAATAAAAGGAACAAATTCCCTAGTTAAACTATAATTTACTGAACCGCCGGCTCCCAATGTAATTAATGCGCTTGAAAAATCGGGAGGAGCTAAGGATTTTATACCGCTTCCATTGATTACCGAAATTCCCCCAGAAACGTGCAAGCCAAATGAGAATAACGACCGTGAATCAAAAAAATATGCAACTTCGCCTTTACCTAAATATCCCAAATCGGAATTGGGATAATCTGTTTCGCCTTTTGTCAAACCAGAATAAATACTTAAAGTAATTTTATTGGAAAAAGGATTATAATCTCCAAATCCGCTTTGAGCAAAAATATTTGTACTTAATAATACAGTAAATAAAATTTGACAAAAAGTTTTTAACATTAAAATCCTTGACTAATGTATATTTATGAGAAATAGGATTTGCAAAAAGTAAAAGAAAATTAAATAAAGCAATATAAAATAATAATATTTCTTATTTTGAGACACATAAAATTTATTTTTTTATAATTTTATATTTTTTTCTTGGATAACTCTTCTATTTAATGCTTGTCGGGTTACACCTAATAATTTTGCAGCAATACTTTGATTATTATTAGACCTTTTTAATGCTTCTTGAACTAAAACATTCTGAGCTTCTTTTAATGTCGGAAGTCTTTCGCCGAATATGATTTGTGAATTTTCCTTAAAGTTTTCTTCTTTAATAATGTTGATATTTTCAGGAGAAATATGTTCTTTAAAAGAATCCAAAGACATTATCTTAGATTTATGCCGACTTACAGCATCAAATATGATTGATTTCAGTTCTCTAATGTTTCCGGGAAAATTATAAGTTGATAATAAAGTATTTAACTCATGCGGAACCGTTGGTTTCTTTTTATTAAAGCTGTTTGCCGCCGTTTCCAGAAAATATTCTACCAAAATCGGCAGATCATCTAAACGTTCTCTAAGTGGAATTGGAGTAATATGGTGAACGTTTAACCTATAAAATAAATCTTTTCTAAAACTTCCTTCGTTAACCATTTCTGCCAAATTTTTATTTGTAGCTAATATTATTAAGGCATCGGTGAACTTTGGATTATCTGAACCAAGCGGATAAAATTCCTTTTCTTGAAGAAGTCTTAATAATTTTACTTGTGATTGAAAATTAAGATCGCCTATTTCATCCAAAAAAATTGTTCCGCCGGAAGCTTTTTCTATTTGACCTTTTCTATCTTCGTTTGCGGTTGTAAACGAACCGCGCTTATGACCGAACAATGTATCGGAAAACATTTGATCATCGAGTCCGGCAATGTTTGTTGTTACAAAATTACCGGTTCTTCCGCTCAATTTATGCAAAGCTTTTGCAATGAGTTCTTTACCAACACCGGTTTCGCCTGTGATTAAAATTGGTTCGGTTGTGCAGGCAATTGCTTCCATATAATTAAATATGGATTTCATTTTGGAATTTACGGTTTTG
The DNA here is from genome assembly GCA_016713565.1 of Ignavibacteriota bacterium. NCBI lineage: Bacteria > Pseudomonadati > Ignavibacteriota > Ignavibacteriota bacterium. The sequence continues at coordinate 1,031,141 of JADJOX010000007.1, read as the reverse complement.
ATTTCTACAAATGCTTCGGGATTTTCCAAAGTGTTTGCAATTAATTTACTTTTTAACAAAACATTTTCTTCTTTAAGTTTTTTCATACTTAAAGCGTTGTTCACAACATTTATAAGTTTTGTGTTTTCTATAGGTTTAACAATATAATCGAAAGCGCCGAGTTTCATACATTTTATTGCGGTTTCAAGTTCAGTATCACCTGTTACAACAATAATTGGCAGATCGGGAAAATTAGGAGCGATTTTCTCTAATAATTCTTCACCTCTTATGTGAGGCATTGTTAAATCCAATAACATAAGGGTTATAGAATTATTATTTACAAATTCCTCTACTACTCGGCTATCGCCGAATAAAATTGTATTGTTTATTCCCGCTTCATTTAAAGTCAAATCAATTGAATGAAGCAAATGAACTTCGTCATCTACAATTACTATCGGCTTCTGTGGATTTTTAAATTCACTCATTTTTAATTATTCTTTTACTAAAGGAATTTTAATAGTCGCAACAGTTCCCTTGTTTGGCTCCGAATTAAATTCCAAAGAGCCGTTATGTTGCAATATAATTTTTGACGTAATGGATAAACCCAAACCAGTTCCTCCGTTATTTCTTTTCGTTGTATAAAAAGGATCGGTAATTTTTTTTACCAATGTAGGCTCAATACCTTTGCCTTCATCCTTTACGTTTATTATCGCATATTTTGAATCCTTTTTGATAAAAATTTGTACTGCTTGTTTTCTATTAATTAGCGATTGGCAGCTATTCTCTATAAGATTTATCATTACCTGTTCAAGTTTTTGTTTGCTGCCTTTTATATATATTGGCTCATCGGAAAAGTGAATTTTAAAATTATCGGTGGATTTCGAAATTAAATTTGCAGTAAGATTTGCCGAAGTTTTCAATACGTCATTTAGTTCAACATTTTGGTCAAATTTTGACAAGTCTTTTCTTACGAAACTTTTCAAATCTTCAACTATGTTTTTTATTCTAACAGAACCGTCATTAATTCCTGCCAATAAAAGAGGCATGCTGTTTTTTATTTTAGAAAATGTAAGATTATCGCCTAAGAGAAAGTCACCGTTTTCCTCATAATATTGTTCTAATATGGGAAGTGCATTGGTCCATATTTTTTCAATTAAAGGAACATTGAGCAGAACAAAATTATTTGGATTATTGATTTCATGAGCAACGCCAGAAACCAATGTTCCCAGAGCAATCATTTTATCTGCCTGCATTAATTGCTCAAGCTGGATTTTTGATTCTTCTTCCGCCAATTTTTTTTCGGTAACGTCTAAAATTACGCCCTGCAAATGTGTAACTGAATTTTGATCTTCTAATCTTACATAACTATAAGAATCAATCCACCTGATTTCACCTGATTTAGTTAATATTCTGAAATGCTGTTTTATTCGTTCTTTTCCATTCCTTAAAATTTCACGAATTTCAAAATTGACTTTTTCTTTATCTTCGGGAAAAATTAAATCTGAAAATGTAAGATTATGTGAATAAAACTCAGATGGAGTATAGCCGAATTGCTTAATATTCTCAGTTACGAATTCCACGGATCTAACTTCATTAGCCGACCATAAAAAACCAATTGCCGGACTTTGATTAAATATGTAAGCCAATTCCTCATATTTTATATATGATTCATGCAAAGCAAAATCAATTTTCTTTTGCGTTGTAATATCATACTTTGTAGCAACGTAATGCGTAATTTTATTTGACTTATTTATGATAGGAGTAATTACGGTATTTTCGTGATAAATTGTTCCGTCTTTTTTCTTATTTATTAACTCACCTTTCCAAACATTACCTGATGAAATTGTTGACCACATTTTCTTATAATATTTGGAATTATGCTTCTGCGATTTCAAAATTCGCGGATTTTGGTTTATTACTTCATTATAGGAATAACCGGTTGTATCTAAAAAAGCTTTATTTACCCAAATTATTCTGCCGGTTTCGTCTGTAATTACGGTGGAAATTGAAGACGAATTTAAAATTTCGCTGTATAAGTTTATGATTTTATTTTGCTCTTTTAATTCATCCTGTAAATCTTCAATTTGAGCTTTAAGATCATTTATTTCGAAATTATTATATTTTAATGCTATTTCTTTATTTATTAGACTCATAAAAATCGACTATTTTTTTAATAATCGAATTTTTTTTGAGGATTTTTAAGTTTTTGAAATTTTATAATATTACCTAAACTGAATTTAAATTATTAACTTTTGCTATTGATTATTTTTTTTTGCTATTTGTCTTTACAAATTATTATACTTATAAATTAATTGAGAAAAATGGATATCAATTTATTTCAAAACTTAACTTCTTCTAATTTTCACCTTAAAAAAAGATTATCATTTTTACAAAATAATATTTGGAATATTTTAGCATTTTTTATTGGCGGTGGTGTTTTGGCGGCGGTGTTTTCGTTATTAATGCCCAAAGAATACTTATCAAATGCCGTTATTAATCTAGATTATAATTCTGTTAATAATACTATTTTGAGTAATCCGGGTTCAATAACTTCCGAAATCAACTTAATAAATTCCGAATTAATATTAGATAATGTTCAAAATACTTTATCTCAACAAGGATTGAATATAAACAGAAGCGAACTAAAGAATTCAATCGATATAGAAGATGAAAATCTATCCACAATTTCGGTAAGCGCATACAGCGGCGAGGCTGAAACTTCGGCAAAAATTGCAAACGCGGTTGCTGAAAATTTTTTCGATGAAACAATGCTTAACGATAGAAATTCATATTTGTTTTTACTCAAAGCACTTATTGATAGAGATAAGAAACTTCAAGATGATTTTAACACGCCCGGGCAGAATAAATCAAGCTCATTAAATTCCGCGGACGATATTCTTGTAACTCGTATTTCCGAATTTGAGGCAGAATTAGAAAGCGCCGATCTGGAAAATCAGTTTTATCAGATGAAGCAAAATAAAATTAAACAAATTCTAGATTCAAAATTTGCTCTTAATGCCGCCGATGTTACAAATATTGCAGATGAACAATTTTCAAAAGCCCAGCAAAGGGTTGAAAGAACCGAAATCCAAAATTACTTCGATCCAATAATACAGAAATTACAAGGAATGGAATTTTCTTATCCATGGAACCCCAAAGAAAATAATATTGCACTTTTAGAAAAATATAAAACCGATTTCAATACAATTCTTATTCGAAGCGTTGATGAAATTGTAAAAGTAAGTGATTTAAAAAACGGCGACTTGCTAAAAAAATTGACATTGGCTTATTATAAAAACCAGATAAAATTAAACGCAATTGGACAAGAACAATCGTTAATTTTTGAAATTATGACTTCGCTTGAAGATAAATTTAATTCAATACCTTTCGAACTTATTGAAACCGCAAGAAGTTTAAGAACAGAAAGATTCTCAAAAAGTTTGGATATTAAGCTAAAAACTAAAATTGAAAATCTGAAATTAACTGAAAATCAGTACTTTGCAGAAGTTGAATCAATTAGAAACGCAGAAGTTCCGGAAGAATTATACAGTCCTAATATTACAAGAAATATTTTCTTAGGGTTAATTTTCGGGTTGATCGGTGGAATTATTATCGCGTTAAAAAGTACAAAGCAAGATTTTGATTTGGTTACTTCAATTGAAGATCTTGAAAAAGAAGGGTATAAGACAATTGCTCAATTTGATCATTTGGAAATAGCGGAACCGATAATTGTCGAGTTTTCTGACCTGAAAGATAATTCTGTTAAACGAACTAAACTGCAGCATTCTCTTGAGAATATACAAGCTTATTTTAAGTATGGAAATCTTGAAAAACCTCTTAAAACAATATTGATAACCAGTAAAAATGCCGAAGAGGGAAAGAGTATAATAGCAGCAAACATTGCCGTATTTTTAGCAAATAATAACAACAAAGTTTTATTGGTTGATGCTGATTTGAATAAACCGGATCAGAGCAAAATATTTAAAATAAAATCCACGCCTTCTTTAGCTCATTATTTGTTTAGAAAAAAAGAACTTGAAGAAATAATACGAAACACTCATTTGAGAAATTTAGATATAATTACTTGTATCGAATTTCCGCAAAATCCATCCGTCATAATTACATCTGAAAGAATGAAAAATTTCATGGATATAGTAAAAGAAAGTTATGATTTTGTTATTTACGATACAGCGTCAATATCATCTTTAAAAGAAACCGTTTTCATTGGTCAAAATGTTGATGAAACAATTTTGATTGTTCGAGCAAATAAGACTAAATTTACAGAAATATCGGAAACGAAAATATTGCTTACCGAAAACGGAATAGCGAATTTTGATATTATATTAAATAACGTTTAAATCTTTTAATTTTATTATATTGTCTTTTTTATAACTTTCAAAGTTATAAATTATTAAAAAAGAAATTCTAAATATTTAATATGACTTATCTACTTGTCTTTTTTACAAGTTTAATTACAACAATTATTTTAACGCCTTTTTTTATTGATTTCTTGAAAAAGACAAAAATTGTTGACATTCCCGGGGGAAGAAAGATCCATACCGAAGTAATTCCTAGGATGGGAGGATTGATCATATTCCTAATGGTCCTTGTTATGCTCAACGCATTTATCGATGATTTTGAAAGTATAAAGCTTATTCTTTTTTCAGCAACACTTTTAGTCTTTTCGGGGATTGTAGATGATGTAATGGGATTGGAAAATTTTATAAAATTTATAATTCAAAATATTTCCGGCGTTATTTTAATTTTCTATTTAGAAAATCATTATACGCAAGTTACTCTTTTCGGCATTATTATTCCGCATCCGTTCGAATATTTAGTTTTATTGGTTTTTATAATCGGCGTTGTAAATTCAATCAATTTTTTGGATGGATTAGATGGATTGGCAAGCGGTTTTTCACTACTTATTTTTACAGTTCTTCTAATACTCGCGATAAGAAAAGAAGATGTTTTGCTAATGCTTATTTTGGTTAGTTTAATTGGAAGTACTTTAGGTTTTTTAAGATTCAATGCGTTTCCAGCAAGTATTTTCTTGGGAGATACAGGTTCTCTGATTCTTGGTTTTTTCTTAATCTTGCTTGCTTCACTTACATCTATAAATTATCATGATGGAGTTTTAGATCTGACTTACGTACTTATTCTTCTTGCGGTCCCGTTAATTGATACAGTAAAAGTTTTTTTGATTAGAATTAAACGCAGAAGAGATCCATTTTCCGGCGATACGAATCATCAGCATCATATTATTAAAAGTACTATTGTAAGTCATGAAGCAACGGTTTTCTTGATTGAAATCTTTTCTTTGGTTTTTATATTAATCTCACTTTTGTATTTGAAAGATTATAGGTTGGAAGCGACAGTTATTTTCTTTATTGCGGGAATTGGACTTATATTTTTTCCAACAATTTTAAGAAAACTGGATATTGCCGAAAGAATAAATGTGTTTTTGATAAACGCACATGATCTGCCGATTAAGAATCTAATGAAAGTTATTAAAGTTCTTTTACTGTTATCGGGAATTCTAATGATACTTATTTCGCTGTTTTCATTTTCCGTTAAAACAACTTTAACTCAACAAGAATTGATCTTTCTTTTGATAATGACGATCATTCTTTTGTTTATAGCTATTTTTCAATCAAAAAAAGTTTCTTCAATTGGAGAAATAAATGTTTTTCTTAACTTTTCAATTTTTTTCATTATATCCAAATTAAGTTTGCCTTTGGTCTTCAGCAATAAAGTAACGACACAAATAATTTATTCAATTGTAAATATTGCGTTTTATGTTTTAACCGCACTGCTTGCTTTAATAATTTTGTTTAGATGGAAAGCATTAATGACAAGAAAATTATTTTTTACTGGAATTGATCTTACTATGATTGTTTTTATGTTATTAACATTTCTTGTTAACAACATTTTGAAATTTGATTTGAATTATTTTTTAAGTATTAGCCTGCTTCAGTCTTTTGTATTTTACATTTGGTATAAATTAGTTATTGATATTAACAAAAAATACATCTTAAATTTAACTTTGATTTCGTTTTTATTGCCAATTGGATTTTTATTGACTCTTTTGGTTAATTCATTTAAATAAATAAAGTTGTTAAAAGTACAGCCAAAGCCGCAAAATAAACCAATCCTAAATTATATTTTACCTTATTTACTTGTAATAAGCTTTCTTCTAATGATTGCGATTTTAGTTCTTCAACGTTAACAACTTTGTAAAATTCCGAAACGTTTGATATTGCCCTTGCTTTCATTATTTCTCCTAAATTTTAATTAACTATCGGCCAATTAGGATAATAATTAAGTCCTTGGGTAGCTAAATTTTATGGAAAATGTATTGAAAGTGAGAATTCTCAATAAAAGTCTCAATTTAAATCTCAAAATGAATCAAAAATAAAAATTCATTATTCTTTTTTGAATTGAACTCAAACAAAATAAGTTTAGTTAATTATAATTATATTTCCACCTTAACTTATATTAATTATTAAAAATTTATAGAAATACATGAGAGAATTTCAAAAGACTTATAATCCAAGCGAAGTAGAAGATAAATGGTACAAATACTGGGAAGAAAATTCGCTGTTTTCTTCACACATTGACGAAAATAAAACTCCATACACAATTGTAATTCCGCCGCCCAATATAACCGGAATGTTAACGATGGGTCACATTTTGAACAATACAATTCAAGATGTTTACATTCGCTATAAAAGAATGAAAGGATTTAACTCACTTTGGGTTCCGGGAACGGATCATGCATCAATAGCTACCGAAACAAAGGTTGTAAAGTATCTAAAAGATCAGGGAATTGAAAAAGAAAAGATAGGACGCGATGAATTTTTAAAACACTGTTATGAATGGAAAGATAAATACGGCGGAATAATTACAAAACAGCTCAGAAAACTTGGAGTGAGCTGCGATTGGTCGCGTGAACGCTTTACAATGGACGATCATTATTACAAAAAAGTGATTGAAGCATTTGTTAAACTTTACAGAGAAGGATTGATCTATCGCGGTTACAGAATGGTTAACTGGTGCCCCGCATCAAAATCCGCAATTTCCGATGAAGAAGTAATTTATAAAAGCAGCAATGGAAATCTCTGGTATTTCAAATATCCTATTGTAGATTCTAGTGAATTTTTAATAGTCGCGACAACGCGACCCGAAACAATGCTCGGTGATACAGGAGTAGCAGTAAATCCCAATGATGAACGTTTTAAACATTTAATCGGGAAAAAAGTAAAATTACCGATAGTAGGCAGGGAAATACCAATTTTTGCAGATGAATATGTTGATATGGAATTCGGTACCGGCGCGGTGAAAGTTACGCCAGCGCACGATGTAAATGACTATGGAATGGCAATGAGGCACAATCTTGAAATGATAAATATTTTGAATGAAGATGCAACTACAAATGAAAATGTGCCCGTTGAATTTAGAAATAAAGACAGATTTGCCGTAAGAAAATTGGTTGCGGCGGAAATAGAAAAACTCGGTTTATTGGAAAAAGTTGAAGACTACACAAATAATGTTGGTTATTCCGAAAGAGGCGGAGTTCCAATTGAACCGTATTTAAGCGAGCAATGGTTTTTGAAAATGGACGCTTTTGCGGAATCGGCACTGAATGTTGTGAAAGATGAAAAAGTTAAATTTCATCCTAATCATTGGGTTAAGACATATGAACATTGGATGGAAAATATTAGGGATTGGTGCATTTCACGGCAATTGTGGTGGGGACATAGAATACCTGTTTGGTATAATAAAACGACAAAAGAAATTTACTGCGACGTTAATCCTCCGAATGATACGGAAAATTGGAAACAGGATGAAGATGTACTTGATACTTGGGCCTCCAGCTGGCTTTGGGCGCAGGACGTTTTTACAACCGAATCAGAGCAAAAATATTATTATCCTACCGATTTGTTGGTTACTGGTCCCGATATAATTTTCTTTTGGGTTGCCAGAATGATAATGGCAGGAATGAAATTTATGAATGAGATTCCATTCCGCGATGTTTACTTTACTAGTATTATTAGAGATTCACAAGGAAGAAAGATGAGCAAATCGCTCGGCAATTCACCAGATCCGCTTGATGTTATAGCGGAATACGGAGCCGATGCTTTACGCTTCACAATAAATTATATTGCTCCTCTTGGTCAAGATGTTTTATTCAGCACCGACAAAGTTGAGATTGGAAGAAATTTTGCTAATAAAATTTGGAATGCGGGAAGATTTCTTTTGATGAATTCACAACAGATAAAATTGGATGAAAGTCTTTTAAATAAACATGTTGATTTTGTTGACGAATGGATTGAATCAAAATTTCAAAATGCTTTGAAAAATTATGAATCGGCACTCGAAAAATTTGAAATAAATTCGGCATCTAAAATACTTTACGGATATGTATGGAATGATTTCTGCGATTGGTACGTTGAGCTAATAAAGAACAAACTTTATTCACAAAATGAAGAAATAAAATCAGCTGCTTTAACAAGAGCAATTAAATTATTTGAAGAAATGCTTAAAATGATTCACCCGTTCATGCCTTATATTTCTGAAGAAATTTGGAATTTGATTGCCGATAGAAAAGTCGGTGAAAGCATTTCAATAATTGAATTCCCCAAATTTAATTTGTCGCAAATTTCAGAAAAAGCAGAAGCTAAAATGGAGTTTACACAGAATATTATTACAAGTATAAGAAATATCCGCGGCGAAATGAACATTGCTCCATCCAAGAAAATTTCGGCGTACATTAAAACTGTAAATTTAGAAGAAGATCAGATTATTTACATAAAGTCCTTGGGCAAAGTTGATGAATTAAAATTTGGCGGGGATTTAACAAAACCAAACGCAAGCGCTTCTTCAATCATTAATAACTGTGAAATTTATATTCCTTTGGAAGGAATTATTGATTTGAATGTTGAGAAAGATAGACTTCTAAAAGAAATTCAAAGATTGGAAGGTGCGTTGACCGGAGTTACAAAAAAGCTTTCTAACGAAAAATTTGTAAATAACGCGCCAAAAGATGTTGTTGAAAAAGAATTTGCCAAGAAGAGCGATTGGGAAAATTCATTAAGCAAATTAAAAACTTTACTTTCCGATTTGTCTTAAATTTTATAAGGAGGCATCTTTCTTTAAGTTTGCTTCCTTTTATGTAAGAAAAAACATTCTACCTATTCAAGATTAAATGTAATCTAGTAAATTAACTTTTAATTACTCTATATTTTATTCAATTAACACTTATCTAAAATATAGATAAAGAAAAATATTCCACATTTAATCAAATTTATTTATATTAACGAGCGTTCACAACTAGGAGTTTGTATGGAACAGCCAGTTAATACAAAAGATCAAATTTTATCCGCTTCACTTAAACTTTTCTCTGAAAAAAGTTATCACGGCGCGTCAATAAGAGAAATCGCGAAAGCTGTAAATATTAGAGAAAGCGCGATTTACAATCATTTCAAGTCAAAAGAAGAAATCCTTTCCGCTATTGTAAATAATTTCAGCAGCAGAAATTTTGGGGCAATTATTCTAACGGATACTTTAATCAATTATATTTCCAAACCGCAGAAATTTCTTTTTCTTTTATCACAAAATATTTTGGAATTTTGGAATTCAGAACGCGAACGAATGTTCATTAAAATATTGATCAACCTTAATAGCATAAAATCGGAAATAAATTTCTATACAATTGACAATTATCTTAATGATTTCAGAAAATTATGCATATTTATTTTTAAAGAAATGATAAACCACAAATTTATCAAAAATATTGATTTGGAGCTTTTAAGCAATCAGTTTTTAAGTCCGTTATTTTTAATAGAATTGAAAAAAATAAGTACTGAAAATCAATTCTACAGTTTTAAAAAGGAGTTGGAATTACATTCTGATTTTATTTGGGAAGCGGTGAAAAAGTAAAATCTGCCAAATTTAAATCAAAAATTGAAAAGTAATTAAAAATAAATTAGATAATTATCTAAATTTTGCTGAAGAAATCACCAATTCCTGCAAGTCAATCAAATCTTCCATTTCATCATCGGTCGGTTTATAGCCGTTGCCAAAATAAGCAAGGGATTTGTAATAAACATTATCCTTACCAAAAACTATCAAATTAAATTTCTTTCCGTCAATTTCATAAGTTAAAGGAGAAGCTGTTATTCCGTCTATATCAATCAAAGTAAAAATATCTTCGGTATTTATGTCGGCATTTTTTGATTTAAGAGCTTCCAATTCAAATTTGGATAGTAATTTAAGTTTGTCATCTTCATCAATAGTATTATCAATGTTAAGAGGAATAAATCCAATCACGGTTTTATCATCAGAACTTATCAGCCAAATATCAAAAATTGTTTCTACGTTATCTGAAATATTCTTCCAGTTCTCGGGAATGTTTACAGAGAATTTTCTTGAATGTGAATTTACCGAATACGTATCAAGATCCGATGGAATTTCAACTTTTAGTGTTTCTTCCGAGCTTGAGCATGCGGAAATAATAATCAGTAATAATAAAAGAAAATATTTTTTCATGAGCAAGAAATTGATTTAAGTCTAAAGAAAATTAATGATTCATTAATTATTCGGATTTTCTAAGAAACTTCGGTTCCTCAATAGTTAAGATTAATGAAATTCTGTGAGTTTCGGGCAAACTGTTTGACTTTGTTTCGTTAAAGGTAGCATAGGTATAATCAATATTTAACTTTGGAAGTTTTACTCCGGCTCCGATTGTAAATTGTTTTACGTCATTATATCCGCCTCTTAGAGCAATAATATCTTTAAAGTTATATTCCATGCCTATGCGCGGATCAAAACTAACCGGACCGATATTAAAAGTTGACGCTGTTTGACGATTTTCGAATCTCAAATCAAAATCCAATGCCGGCGTAACAGCGCCGCCAAGAATATAAAATTTATATGCAGTACCTATTTTTAAAGTCGGAGAAATCAATTCATTTCTTCCCGTATCCCAGGCAAGTAAAGTAGTAGTTGCGTCCATTAAATTTGCGCCGATTGAAAAATCCTGATAAGGCATATAAACAGCGCCAATGTCAAAACCAATTCCAGTTGCTGAATATTCCGCTATATCTCTTCGGATGAATTTTACGTTGGCTCCCCAATACAATTTATTGGAATAGCGTTTTGCGAAAGTTAAAAAGAAAGCCCAATCAGTATTACTGAATTCGGTAATTTTAGTTCTGTCCAATCCCCAATTCGGATGAAGAAGCTGCCAATTTGGGTCATTGAAATCAATAATTTCTCCGGTTACTTTATCAACTCCGGCTTTTCTCGTGTCGTATATTCCATCTATGCTTAAACGAATTGCGCTTAGTCCGAAACTCATATCTTTACCGTAAGGAATTGCAACCGCGGCATAATTATAATTTACTAAACTTCCGAAATGTTCTTCATGCATCAATGAAATCTGAGGATAATTCATATGTGCCAAACCGGCAGGATTCCAGTAACCGGCTGTAATATCATTTGCAACGGCAACGCTTGCGCCGCCCATTCCCAATGCTCTTCCGCCAACTCCTAAGGAAAGGAATTCCCCGGAATATTTACCTATTTCCGTTTGAGAAAATAAATTGTTAAAAACAAATAATATCAAGAAAAAGCTGAAGTATTTAAATTTCTGCATAATCCTTTCTTTTTACAAAAATTATCGAAATAATTAAATCAAAAAAAAGAAATTATAAGTTAAAATCAAGGTCAATTATTAAAACATGAACTTAAAATATCTTTTTTACACTGCACTATTAAAGATAGAAAAAATTTAATCTATTGCCTATAAAAGCAAATTAAAGAGGGTAAGTATAAACTATTTTTCTGATTTATTTCGATTGATAATTTCGGAAAGATTTTGAATTGCTATATTACAAAAAGTGAAAATACTATTTGAAAAATATAAATAGCTATTAAAAAATATTTTGCACCTTAAATTTCTTATTGTGAAAACTAAATCTGCAAATTCTTTGTCACTTAAGATTAACATTTTTAATTCAGCTTCAAATTTCATTTTATCGAAGGGATATTATTTTAAATTATTTAATTAACCAATTGCTATATAGTCCATTACTTTATTTTTATAAAAAAAATATTAATCGGTGATATAAGTCGTACTTATTTTATCAATTCGTTTTTGTGTTGTAAACAATTAATTTAGTTTTCTTTATTTAAATCATGATGTATGATTTTTATAAACTATAAAAATCATTTTATTAAAACAAAAAAGCCCTGAGTTAACAGAGCTTTAATACATTTTAATAAAATTACAATTTATTTCTAAAAATGATAAAATGCATTTCTATTCTATAGTTATAGTCGTTGGTGACATTATTGGTAAATGGTTTCTATGATAAATAACAATGTAATAATCACCAGCGGCAACATCAAAATTTAAATTTGTAAATCCATCGGCATCAACAATTGTTCCGTCGTTTTTTAGTAAACCAGCTTTTTGTTTAATTATTGTTGTTGCGGTTGCCGGTGAAGCCCCGGTTCTTAATTCAACTAAAACCCAATCAACAATATCATTTCCAATATTAGCCGTAATTGTTTCAGAATAGTTCCAAGGCGCTGTATTAAAAGGCTGTGCCGAGGGAATGGTAATATTAGAATTCATATTTTGATTATCATATGCTCCTTCTAGAAAAACTCTCAAATCGACATAGACTTTTTCTAAGGGTGAATCAATTTGCATTTCAAAAATACCTCTTCCATGAGATGCAGCCCTTAATAACCTTTTTGAACCATTTTCATAAAAGTCGAAATCTAATACCGGAACAAATGGCATCCCATTACTTAATTTGTGCCAATCATTTCCGCCATTATTTGTCCAATAAACACCAAAATCATTTGCAACATACAAATGGTTTGTATTTAGCGGATCAACAAAAAGATCATTATGAGATATTTTTGGTAGATTTCCACTAATATCTATCCAAGTAGCTCCAAAGTCTGTTGTTTTTAAAACTTGTCCATCATTATAAGAAACTCTACATAAATAAAATGTGTTAGCATCTGTTGGACTTGCAACCACCTTATTTATACTTTTGTGTGTAAATGAAGCTAATAAATTTGAGGTAATATCTGTCCAACTAAAACCGCCATCTATTGATTTATGTATTGGAGGATCAGATTTATAATAACTTGAAATAGCAATTAAATTATCTGGTGTTATAGGTGATTGAGCTACAGATGAAATATGATATCCACTTATTAGTCCTGAAAGAAATGACCATGTTGTTAAAGCACCAGAAGCTGTTGATCTTCGAAGTCTACCATTTATAGCGGCATAAATAGTAGTAGAGGTTGTAGGGTGTTGCCAATACGGTGCATTCCATGCTGCACTATTATAATAATTATCAGCTTGTACCCAATTAATTCCACCATCTGAGCTTTTTAAAAGATTGCCAACTTGTGTACTCATAAAAATGTTATTTGAATTGTTGTAATCAACAAAGCAATGCATTCCATCACCGCTTGTTTCAAATTCCCAATCAGTTGCCCCTTTGTTTGAAGTGCTGAAATTTCCATTATCTTGAGCACCGCCATAAAGTATATTTTCATTATTTGGATCTGAGGCAATATTATAAAATTGAACTGTATTTAAGTTATTATTAATATCAGTAAAATTAAGTCCACCATCAATTGATTTATAGATACCGCCATCACAACCAATATAAATTATATTAGGATTTGAAGGAGCAAAAGCAATTTTATGAATATCAACATGAATTGGAGCATCCCAAGCACCAGGATTTGCAAATGTTGAGGGAGTTTTTCTAACAAATGATATTGTTGCTCCGTCTATAGTTTTGCTTAATTCAACATTTCCAAAAAACACGTTATCTACATTAGTTGGGTTTACATCCAAACATAAGTCATAACTCCCTTGATCACTAATTGTTGATCCGTTATAAGTTCCGGAGATCAGTACTCCAGAGGAAATTTGACTCCAATTTAAACCGGAATCTGTTGATTTAAATACAACCGTATTATGTCCGCTTGAAAACGCAACATTGTTATATAATAAAGCATAAATTGTTGAAGATAATGAGGGTGAGACTGAAAACTGTATTCTAGTAATTGTGTTTGGGGCTGGTAAACCTGTATTGCTTTGAGTCCAATTAATTCCTGCATCATTTGAGACTAAAAATCCACCGCTAGCATTTTTCCCGCCAATTCCTGCATATGCCTTATTTACATCCGTTGGGTGAAATGCAACATCAAAAGCATCACCAAGATTTACCACTCTTGTCCATGTAATTCCTGCATCGCTGCTTCTCCAAACACCTTCGTTTGTTGGAGCTGAGTTATTCCAATTTCCCGATCCAATTGAGGCTAAGATAATATTTGAATTATGCGGACTTACAACAATATCAGAAAATTGAGTTTGTACACCAAATCCATTAGTGATTTTTGTCCAGCTGATCCCTCCATCGGTGGATTTATATAACCCATCTCCTTCAAAAGTAACATTATTAAGTCCAGCCATAGCTTCACCTGTTCCTGCATAAACTGTATTAGGATTATTTGGATCAATTGCAATTGCGCCAAACGTAAGAAGATTCAAATCACCGCTCATATCTGACCAATTATTTCCACCATTTTCTGTTTTCCAAATCCCTCCTGCTGCAGCTCCAATATAAACAATATTCGGATTAGTTGGATGAACAGCCACACCTTTAACTCTACCGCTAACTTTTCCCCAATGTGGAATAAAACTTGAAGACATATCTATTGCTTTTGGACCAATACTAGTCCATTGATCCGAAGTTAATTGTAATTTATTTCCTTTTTGTATAATTCCATTAATTTTCGTCATTTCCAACTTTTTCTGAATTTCAATTTCTTCTTTTGGAAATATTCCGGCTTCATTTTCTCTTGTTCTGTAAAACCACTCTAATCTTTTAAAAGAATTTTTATTTCTTAATGCTTCAGGAACATTATCCCAGCGCGATATTTTTTCAGAAGGTGAACTCGGCTCAATTAATATTTGTTGACTAACAAAAGTTGATTGAGGTGGTGGAGGAAAAACCGGTTGTGCAATAATTATCGTGGAAAATAAAAAAATTCCATTAAAAAAACACATTCGTAAATTGTAAAAAGTTTTCATGAAACCTCAAAATAGTTTTTGATGTGAGATTTATAAAGTTATAAGTAGAAAAGTTGGAATACGAAATATTCAAAATAATTAATAATCCATCTTGTCTTATTTAATAATAAAAAAAACCTGCACTAATGCAGGTCTTAATGATTTTCTTTTTATACTAC
Source organism: Ignavibacteriota bacterium (assembly GCA_016713565.1). Classification (NCBI taxonomy): domain Bacteria; kingdom Pseudomonadati; phylum Ignavibacteriota; species Ignavibacteriota bacterium. The sequence goes on along the minus strand of JADJOX010000007.1, from coordinate 1,015,868 downwards.
AATAACGGAAACTATTATAAGTAAAACATAAACTGATGCCATCCCAATTTTTAAATACAAATCTTTCTTTTTTTGTAATTTTAAAACATTTATGTATTCATCAGTTTCTGCAACAAAATCTTCTTTTAAGTAATTTTCCGAGTACATATTTGTAAATTCCATTTTAATAGTCCTCTAATTATTATTTCATAAGAATCATTTTTTTCACTTGAGTGAAATTCTTTGATTCGATTGTGTATAAGTAAACACCGCTGGATAATTGATAACCAAAAGAATCAGCACCGAAATTTACTTCATGGAATCCGGCTTTTAATTCTCCATTTAATACAGAAGCTACTTTTTCACCCAAAACATTGTAAACATTGATGCTTACTTTCGCGTCTTCAGGCAAAGAGAATTTAATATTTGTATTTGGGTTAAATGGATTTGGATAATTTTGCATTAATTCATATTTAGTAGGCAAAACTTCAATTTCAACTTCTTCCGAATATTCAAATTTTCCGTCAATATCAATTTGTTTTAATCTGTATAAGAATTTGCTGCCGCCTACCAAGTTTTTATCAGTAAATGAATAAACTTTTGTGGAGTTGCTGTTTCCGTTGCCTTTAACAAAACCTACTTTTTCCCATTTTGATTCTGTTTCCGGCATATCTTTAACAGTTTCGGTTTTAAGAGATCGTTCAATATCGAAACCGTAATTATTTACTTCAGTAGCTGTTTCCCAATTTAATTGAGCTTTTGTACCTTCAACAGCATTTACGTTGAAAGATGAAAGTTCAACGGGAAGAGGAACATCTGATAAAGTAGAACCTTCACTCCCAGTTATTTCTTGATCGCTGGTATTTGTAACATAATAATCAGGAATTCCTGAATACCAACCAATAGATCCAGATGATGCAGATTGAGTATAAGTAATAGTAATTCTTAAAACTTTTGTCCAAGAAGAACCACTAATTTGGCCTTTAGAACCAGAATCATAAGTATATACAAATCTTAATCTTCCGTCTGATAATCTTAAATCCTGAGTTGTATTATAATTTGGAGAGGGAAATAATTGATTGGAAAACGATGCTACAGATTTTGTGCTAAAAATGCTGCATTCAATTGAATAGCATCCTGGAAAGAATTGATTGTAACATCTCCTGCATTTGACATAGCTTTACATCAAATATGAGAGTGCCTCCTGTGTTGCTAATTTGAGTCAATCTTATATCAACGGCACCAAAAATATTACTTAATCCAATTATTAAAAAAACAAGTATAATCTTTTCATATATATTTTCCTTTGTATTAAAATATCAATTTTATGGAACTAATGTTTCTTTACCTTGATTGGCTTTATAAAGTGTATAGTCTTGAGCATAAACACCGCCATCCATATTAAAGTCAGCATTATAATATCCTTCATTTCCTTGATTAGTTTTATAATTTGAATAATCTTGGGCATAAATTCCACCATCTCCATTTGCATCCCCGGCAATCATAGCCCAAACACCCGGTTCAACTTCAACAGCGGCAGCAGCACCGCCGTAATATTTATCAGATCCGGTTGTAAAATCATATAGTACGGTATTTGTAGCTTGAGTTGAATTTGATCCGTTTACTTTACCTGCGGAAGTTTGGGTCCGTTCAGCGGCGTTTTCAATTTTATTTGAATTGATTTTTGTTATTTTATCAGTTTGCGCGTTTATCACACATACTGAAATAATAAATAAGACAAATTGTAAAATTATGTTTTTCATATCCTCCTCAAAAGATATTTCAAATATAGTTTATTAAAATTTTACCTTGGTGATTCCTGTCACTTATAATTATTAAGTAGGCGAAATCATGTAATTTTTTGATACTATCCAGCTCAAATTCAAATGCAAAAATTAAGAATAATTGGTTAACATTTATTAGGATAAGATGTATCAATATAAAAAACCACTTTAGAGAAAATTGTGCTTTAAATCATACTTTTAGTTTTAAATTATATTAAAAATTTAATCCTTTCCTTTAAATAAATGTAGTTATAAACATCCTTCCATTTTATAAGAATTTATTTTAATTACTTTCCCAGTTAAGATTTTGTGCGGAATTAGTCATAATCTGTAAATGATTTCTGTGTTTTACGGAAATATTATAACTTCCCGCAACTGAAGCCGGAATGCCGGTATGAAGATTACCAAAATCATCAATAATATATCCGTCGCTATTTACAAATACTGATCTTGAAGCAATCACGGCAAATGGCGAAGACGGATTTCTTAAATTGACCAATACCCAATCTACCGCGTTTGCAGGAATACTTTGCGCTGTTCTGGGATCTTCGGAATAAGGTGAAACAGCAGGCAGCGAACCGTGAATAGAATTGGACATATTATTGTTTGAAACTGAATAAGGACCCTGCAAATAAATTTTTGCGGCAACTCCAATACCTTCGGCAATTGTAATATCAGAACTTCCTGCCGGAATACTAACATTCGCGGCGCTTACAATTGTATTTGGTGTTGTGGATGTATTATTGTGTCCGGTCCAATTTGTGCCGACTTTTTTATAAATAAATGCAGTTGTAATTGCATTTTCCTCATCATTTGTTCCTGAAGAAATAAATTCCGATTGTACGTTTGTATTTAAAGCTGATCCGGTATTATTAAAATTATAACTTCTTAAAAAAGTTTTTGGCGAAGCATTTGAAAGGGCTGTTCCGGTAGTTCTTTTAATTGTTCCGGTAAAACCGTTTCCTAAAGTTAAACCGGCAAATTCAGTTTCGCCTGTTCTTGCGCCTGAAGAAACAACTCCTTTTAAATAACCGGTTCCATTTTCAATAACATCTCCTGAAACTTCTAAGTAAATTCCCCCTGAGGTTTCCACAAGCATGTTGTTGTTTATTTCTAAATCTATTTGCGCTTGTAATAAAATTGTTACCAATAGAAATAAAATAATTGTGTAAATAGTTTTCATAATTACCTCACGAGTTTAAATAAGTCTATTTATCTTCTTTAAAAGTTAACCAAATAATTGTCAATAATACAACTACCTATAAGGGTAGTAAAAAAAATAAAAGTGAAACGATAAAAGATCAAACCTCTGAGGTTTAGTAATAGAAGAGGTTCTCAAACCTCGGAGCTTTCTAAATGTTCAAGATTTTTGCAAACCCCAAACTCTCAATCGGGAAATTTCCAACATTTTTATCTTAAATATGAAATTGCCAGAATCAATTATCTCTACTTCATTCAGAATTCTTAGTTCTTTTTATTTTCTGCTTTCCAATTCTTCAATTCTTTTTGTTAAATTTTGAATAATAGCTTGCTGTTCTTGAACAGCTTTAACTAATGGAACCACAAATTCTGAATACTTTAATCTGTACATACTTTGTTCATTTTCCGGTCTTTCTACTGCATTGAAATCTATACCAAGTTTGTTTACTAATTCTTCTACTTCTTGAGCAATAAAACCAACTTCCCTTACCGCTGATTTTTTATCTCTTACTTCTTTCATGTATCTTTCTGCCGCAAGTTCGGCTTCAATTGGTGTGGAAGCTAAACCGTCTGTTCCTTTAATATCTTTATTTTCAATACGTTTGTTTTCTCCAAGTTTTTCCGAAACAGCGTTATAATCCATATTATAGCTAACGGGTCTAAGTCCCATAATAAAATCTAACCCGGAAATATTTTCTTGAATATTTCTCTTAAATCTTCCATCTGATAAATTTGACCATTCAACATAACCGCCAATACTTGTAACCGAGATATTGCCAATTCTTACTGTATTATCTGAAAATGATTTAGCGTTATAACCTAAACAAGTTGTATTTTCTAAATTTGTTGTTGATGATGATGTTCCTGAATTGTAACCAAATGCTGTGTTATAATTTCCAGTTACATTAAAATAAAGTGAATGATAACCCATACCAGTATTGCCATCTCCTATTGTATTATTGTAAAGTGATTCAAATCCGCTTGAAGTATTATTATTGCCATCATTATTATAATAAAGTGCATCGGATCCGGTTGCTACATTATTATTTCCAGTTGAATTTCTATCCAGTGCTTTATAACCAAACGCGCAATTTCTTTCTCCAATTGTATTTGCAAAAAGACCAAACAAACCCACTGCGGTATTATCACGCCCTGAAATATTTTCCCTCATTGCACTAGAACCAATTGCAACATTACTACTTCCAGTTGTATTTTTCATTAACGAATTGTCTCCTAGAGAAATGTTGTTGTTACCAGTTGTATTATATGTAAGGGCGTAATTTCCGATTGCTATCATTTCTTCTCCTGAAATATTAGAGCTTAGAGTATGGGCACCCACTGCTACATTGTGACTTGCATATACATTTTCTTTAAGAGCTTGATAACCAATTGCCGTATTATCCATTCCAGATGTATTGTTTAAGAGCGCTTCAAAACCAACAGCGGTATTATTAACTCCAGTATTATTATTTCCGGCATCCAAACCTAAAAATAGATTATTTCCATCAAATTTTGCATCACTTAAATCATCTATCGAAGTCGCTCCAATTGAGCCCAGTGCAATACCATTAAAATTTAATATGCCTCCAACATTATATAATTTATTTTGAGTCGAAGTCATTGAAAACGGAATTCCAACAGAAGGAATAGTTAATGATGCAGCATTATTGCCTTCATCAGTGATTGTTAAAATTGAATTACCAGTTTCATTTTTAAATGAAATTGTTTCTCCAATAGCTTCTTTTGAATTAGAACTATTGTTTGAATTGATTTTTTCCTTATCATCAGTTTTATGTTTAATACTTTTTTCACTTTGGGCAACTATTATAGTGCTTAATAAAATAAAAATAAAAATAATACTTCTAATGTAAGCAAACATGGCGCACTCCTATTTAATATATATTTGAAATAAAAAATAAATTTCAAACAAAAAACAGAAACGCCTTGGAGGAAAGAGGAATAGAAAAAAAATAAGTTTCACAAGGTGGAGAAAAACTCTCGGAGAAAAAAATATAAATTTAATATTATAATTTCAATATGCTAAATCACAAATAACAAAAACTTATATAATACGATTTAATATCTATTTTAATATGTCAATGAACAAGAAAAACCTAATATTAAGTGAGAAAGATAAAATAATAAAATGAAAATTTTATCAAGACCTAAAATTCTGTTATACTAATTTTAATATTTATAATTGACAAAATATTATTTCTTCACTTTCTGCTTTTTTGTACATCAATTTCTTTTTTAAGTTCTTCAATCATTTTTTGCTGATCTTTAATTGCCTCAACTAATAAGGCAGTTATTGAACCATACTCAATTGACATATATTCCGAAACGTCATCAACTACTTCTGGAATAACTTTATTAGCTTCTTGGGCAATAAATCCCATTTGTAATCCGGATTTGTGATTTTGAGGATCTTTCCATTCAAAATTAACACCCCGCAGATTTTTTACTTTTTCAAGAGCATTTTGAATTGTAACAATGTTCTTTTTTAATCTTATATCACTCGAACTGCTCCAATTTGAGGTTCCGCCAGCCGAACCATTAACATAAAACATATCAGTTGTTATTACATCTTCTGCATTTATTTGAACTCTTATTGTTCCCGGTGCAAATCTTCCCCAAATAAGTGGTGGAGTTGCAACTCCGTTATTATTATTTTGAATAAAAAGTTCATTGCTTCCCGTATGCGTTTCGCCTGCTTTGTAACCAATAGCAACATTTTTATTTCCAGTTACATTATCATTTAATGCGTTGTAGCCAACTGCAACATTATATTGACCATTTGCTCCAGATCCGCCTTTTAAGGCTTGGTAACCAATACCTATATTTCCATAGCCGCCAACATAATTTAACATTGCTTGTGCGCCATAGGCAGAATTTTGATATCCACTTTCATTATTTAAATGCGATTGATAGCCAACAGCCGTATTTTCATCTGCGGCATTATTATCTAAATATCTTAATGCTTCAAATCCTACAGCTGTATTTTTAACTCCAAACGGTGAAGCAGATTGACCATTTTTTCTTAAAGCACTTACACCTACAGCCGTGTTATAAGAAATCTCGGTTTCAGATCCAATTCGACTATCATCGTTTATTCCGGAATTTAATCCAAGATAAACGCTGTTGCTTCCGGAAGTACTAATTCCATCTGAAAGTCCGTCTATTGACGAAGTACTGCTGAGCGAAGAACCGCTGAAGTATAGAGAACCATTTAAATTATATAGTTTGTTTGATGTAGAAGTTGGTGAAGAAGTCATTTGCGGTAAAGTTAAAGATCCTTTGTTGCTTCCTTCGTCTGTAATTGTAATTATAGAATTTCCTGTTTCATTTTTAAAATTTATTTGATTTCCAACTGCTTCTGTGGAATTTGGATGACTTATTATTTTATCATCAGTTTTAGATTGAGAAACAGATTCAACTTGTGCGAATGAATTTGAATTTATAAAAATTGTAAAGCCGCCAAATAAAAATATGATTAGTTTCAAATTAAGTTTTAAGGTTTTAATTTTTACCGTATGATTTTGGAATTTTATTTTTGTTATCATTTTTACTCCGTATAATTTAAATAAGCCAAATTGTCTTCTTAAGAAATTAAGTCATTATACCTAAAGAAAACAACTACACAAAAGGGTAGAAAGAAATAAAAAACGAAAAGTTTTAAAGAATAGTTCAATAATTAATTTTTTACATTTAAGAATAATTGTTGAAATGATATTTATTATTATTTAAGTAATTACATTTACATTTTTAAAAAAATGAACCTATCTTTTTTTTAGGAAATACAATAAAAAAATAATTTACCAAACCCAAAAATTTTATATTACTAATAAAATTTTATATAATTTTCGTCAAAATAACATAAATGACAAATTACATTTTTAGTCGTGATGAAATGATACTTTCAGCATCTAAATTTCCTGCGCTATTTCCATTTCAAGAAAAGTTATCGTTGTATCTGAAAATTATTTTTTAGAATCCAGGATTTCGTTTGACTTCATCCATTTTAACAAAATTGTTTTTTTTTATTTCGCAGTTTTGATAATATTTATTTTATCAAAATTTTCTATTGAAATATCTGAAATAATGTTAACTTTTTTATTTTCTGCTTTCCAAATCTTCAATAAGTTTAGTTAATTTTTCAATAATATTTTGTTGTTCTTGAACAGCTTTAACCAACGGAACAACAAACTCACTATTGCGCAATCTGTACATACTCTGTTCATTTTTCGGTTTCAGAAGAAGCGGAGGCCAAACCGCCAGTTCTATTTCTATTTTAAATTTCAATTAATTTGTTTTCACCTATTTTTTCTGAAGCAGCTTTTAAATCCATACTATAGCTGAGAGGTCTGAGTCCCAAATTAAAATCAATTCCAAAAATATTTTCTTTAGTATTATACATAAATCAACCATCTGATATATTTGACAAACGCGCATATCCTTCAATACTAGTTACTGTAATATTAATCTTACTTGATTACTTGCAGTAGGTATTGGATCACTACCTAAACAGTTATGTTTTTAAGTGAGAGTGGCTGACTAAAAGATTTTAACTAATGAAATTTTAAACGTATATATTAAAAAGCAAAAAAAAAGAATTGACTTGCGGTCTTTGAATATAGTATCAAAGCGGCGGCAAAGTGAATGAGTAGAGTTTTAAAATTAAAAACCTCCAAAATATCAAAAATTGTAATATTACTTTGGAGGTATAGAAGGCAGAATTGGTATAGATTAATTCAATGTGAATTTGGCTTTCAGCAGATCATTATTATTCGCTGAGCTACCGACAAATAAATCAAAATCTCCGGCTTCAGCGGTATAGTTCATATTGATATCATAGAATTTTAAATCTTCCGCGGTAATTGTGAATTTAACATTTTTAACTTCACCCGGTTTTAAAGATATTTTTTCAAAACCTTTTAGTTCTTTTACCGGTCTGGTTATACTGCCGAAAAGATCATGGATATAAAGCTGCACTGTTTCTTTTGCTTCAACATCGCCGGTATTTTTTACATTAACGGATATTTCCAATTTATCGTTCATGTCTATTTTATCTGATGAAAGTTTTAAATCGGAATAATCAAATTCGGCATAGCTTAACCCATAACCAAAATAATAAGCCGGTGTGAAATCAACATCCAAATAATAACTTGCATATCCTTCGGGATTTTCAGGAGTTCCCAATACTCTTCCCAATTGGTTTGGAGCCGGCGGTCTTCCGGTATTTTTATGATTGTAATAAAGCGGAATTTGTCCAACTGTTCTTGGCATTGTAACCGGTAATTTTCCTGAAGGTGAAACTTTACCGAAAATTATATCTGCCAAAGCCGGTCCGCCCATTGTTCCGGGATGCCAAGCATAAAGTATGGATTTTACGTCGCCTGTAAGATCACCGAATGTTAAACTTCTTCCAGCCATAATTACTAAAACCAAAGGTTTGCCGGTTTTTGCCAATTCTTTTATTAATTGCTCTTGAATGCCGGGTAAGGTTATAAAAGCTCTTGAATGAGTTTCGCCCGAAAGTAATTGGTCTTCTCCAAGGAATAAAATGGCGGCATCAGATTTATTTACAGTTTCTATGGATTTATTAAAAAGTTCGTTCGAATTACTGCGCGTTGTTTCTAATCCTTTGCAATAATTTATTTCAATGGAATTTCCATATTCATTTTTTATAGCCGTAAGTGGTGTAATTGTATTTTCGGGTTTACCGTCAACTGTCCAGCATCCTAATTGATCCCAAGGCGCGTCTGCTAAAGGACCAACAATAGCAAGTTTTTTGATTTTACTTTTATCTAAAGGTAAAAAATTATTTTCATTTTGAAGAAGTACAATACTTTCTAAAGTTATTTGTTTGGCAATTTCCTTATTCTGCTCGCTTAATGTTGTTAAATCTTTTGTAATTTTACGGAAAGGCTGTTCAAAAAGTCCCATTTTAAATTTAATTCTTAAAATTCCTTTTACTAATTCATCAATCCACATTTCGCTTATTTTACCTGATTCAACAATATCCTTTAAATTTGTAACATAATTTTTCGAAACCATTTCCATATTTACGCCCGCGCTTGCGGCTTTTAACGCGGCTTCATAGCCGTCTTTTGCGTAACCATGAGGAATTAATTCATCAATTGAACCCCAATCACTAACAACAAATCCGTCGAATTTCCATTCGTCTCTTAAAACTTTTTTCAACGTAAAACTATTACCAGAAGTTGGCACACCGTTAAGATCATTAAACGCGCTCATTACAGTCGCGATTCCATTATTTACTACTGCTTGAAAAGGTTTAAGATAAATATTGCGAAGTTCTCCTTCGGGAATTAAAGTAGTATTATAATCTTTTCCGCCTTCAGCGGCGCCGTAACCGACATAATGTTTAGCGCAAGCGGCAATTGAGTTTGGATCACTTATGTCTTTCCCTTGAAAACCATTTACCATTGCGATACCTATTTTACTAGTTAAATAAGGATCTTCGCCGCATGATTCTGCAATTCTTCCCCAGCGTGGATCGCGCGAAATATCAAGCATTGGTGCGAAAGTCCAATGAACGAAATCTTCGGCTGCTTCACGAGCTGCCATTTTCGCTCCCTTTTCTACAAGCTCCGGATTCCATGAAGCGGCTTGTCCTAATGGAATAGGCAGCATAGTTTTATATCCATGAATAACATCTCTGCCGAAAATCAACGGTATTCCTAATCTGGATTCCAATGCGGCTTTTTGCAATTTGGTTTTTTCTTCAATTCCGCCGGTATTTAAAAAAGAGCCGGCATTTCCTTTTTTTACGTCTTCAAGTACTTCGTCGGTAACATTCCAAAAAGTATTTTGCTGCATTTGCCCTATTTTTTCATCCAAAGTCATACGGTTTAATAAATCATTGATTCTGTCTTCAATATTAGCTTTTGGGTTTTTATAAGTTTGACTAAAAACTATAGTTGTTGAAATTAAAATGATAACAATTGAAAAAATTTTCTTCAATTTCCTTTCTCCATTATTAAACTTATTTATTATGGTCAATATTTATACCATTGGATTAAATCTGATTTTGAAGTAAAATGTTACGAATATGAAGCGGCAAAAAAATATTCTTATCATTTTTGTAATAATTGATTATTATAATGATAAGAAATTTGTTCATTTATTTTAGGGTTTTTCATGAAAAAATTAAAAGACAAAATCGTTTACATTACAGGGGCTTCATCAGGAATTGGGAAAGCTTGCGCCGAAGCTTTTGCAAAGGAAGGAGCAAAATTAATTATTTCAGCCAGAAGAGCAAACATTATTGAAAACATTGCTGAAGAAATAAGAAAAAAATTCAAAGTTGAGGTTTTTGCGCAAAGACTTGATGTTAAAAATAAAAAGGAAGTAGAATGGATGATAAATTCTTTACCGGAAGAATGGAAGAAAATTGACATACTAATAAACAACGCGGGATTAGCACAAGGTATGGCTAAAATTTATGAAGATGATGTTGAAAATTGGGATAACATGATAGATACAAACGTAAAAGGATTACTTTATGTAACACGTGCGGTTGTTCCGGGAATGGTAGAAAGAGAAAAAGGTCACGTAATTAATATCGGTTCAACAGCCGGACATGAAGCATATCCCAAAGGTCATGTTTATTGCGCAACAAAACATGCGGTAAATGGAATCACTAAAGCTCTTAGAATGGATGTTGTTGATAAAAATATTAGAGTCAGTACAGTTGATCCCGGAGCTGTTGAAACTAACTTTAGTAATGTCCGTTTTTTTGGCGACAAAGAAAAAGCAAAAAATATGTATAAAGGAATTATTCCATTAGTGGCGGAAGACGTTGCCGAAGCTGTTTTATTTTGTGCAACAAGACCGCCGCACGCAAACATTGCTGAAATTATTATGATGCCGACTCAACAGGCAAGCGCAATTGTTTTTCATAGAACTGAATGAGCAAGGGGAATAGTAAACGAAAGATGTGAAACGTAAGACGTTTAGAATTGAAAACGTGAAAGAAAAAAGATAAAAAGCAAAAGAATCTATCGTTGTTGTGTTATGGAAATGATCTAAATATAAAACTTATTTTAGAAAAATTTATAATTGAGAAATAAAAATGAAAAATTAAATTCCGGAAAATTGTAAAATCTTCCGGAATAATTTATTAAAAATAATTTATGATTTTGCACAATCCGCGCATTTGCAATCTTTACTATGATCTTTATGGGTTTCCACTGAAGCAGTTTTAGTTACAGATGAATTGCAGCTTTCTTTTTTTGCTTCAGACATTTTTGAGCATTCAGCTTTATTTTCAGAACCACAACAGCCTGCTTCGCTTTTTGCGGGTGCCGGAATATCTACTGCTTTGCTGTATTGCTGTGTATTGTTAGAAATTGTTGAAACTCCTGTAGGACTAGTTTCTTTTGTGTTGCACGAACTTGTTGCTGAAGTTGAGCATGCTGCTTTACTTTTAGAAGCTGTATTCTCCGATTGCGCGAAAACAGATGAAGCTAAAAATATGAATAGTACGGCGGTAAAAAGAATTTTTATTTGTTGCATTTTTTCTCCCTAATTAAAGTAAGTTATTAACAAGATTATTTATCTCTTTTAACAAATATAAAGCAATTTTTTTTTAATATTCAATCAAATTGTGGCAAAAATATTTCTCTAAAATGATATTTATTTAAATAACCGAGTGATGGAATAATTTTATAAATTTACCTCTAAAATATTATAATTATTGAAAGGGAAAAAATGAAGTTATTATTCAAATTATCGATTTTATTAATTTTCATATATTCATGCGGCGAAAAAAAGGAAAGCAATGAAAATCTTCCTGCAGGCACGCAAAAAATTACCGTTGCCGAACATTTGAATGGCGGTGGCTATACATTCTTAAAAGGTGAAGAAAACGGTAAGGAATTATGGATTGCAGTTAGACAAATGCCAGTTGAAAACGGTGATACATATTATTTTACAGACGCAATGGAAATGAAAAATTTTGAAAGCAAATCTCTTAATAGAACTTTTGCCAGTATTTTATTTGTAAATGATATTTCCAAAACATTAACTTCGGAAAAAGAAACTATGCCTCCGGCAGAAATGGCAGTTTCAGGAGATCATACCAAACCAAAAGTAGAAGTTACTAATGTTTCTGTTAGTCATCTATCAGACGGAAAAACAGTTGAACAAATTGCTAAAGAGAAAAAAGCCCTTTCCGGTAAAAAAGTTAAAATTAGAGGTGTTGTAACAAAATACAACGGCGGAATAATGGGTAGAAATTGGATACATATTCAAGATGGAACAAAGCTTGGCGAAACAGTAGATATAACCGTTACATCTAACCAAGAAGCGAATGTTGGAAACACAATAACTGTTGAAGGATTTTTAGCATTAGATAAAGATTTCGGCGCCGGTTATTTTTATGATATGATAATTGAAGATGCTTCTGTTGTTGTTGAAAAAGGAAGTTAATTTTTAGTTTTAACTTGTAGAGATTTGGAAAACCAAATCTCTACAATAATTAATATTTATGACATTTCTACTAATGACTTGTCATAATCCTGTACATTTTCATAACCAAGAAGATTTAAGATTGTTCCTGCAATATTTGTCAATCCCGGTGTTGTTAAAGTTGCCATTTTATATTCGCCCTTAAAGTTTGGATCATAAATTATAAATGGTACAGGATTCAAAGTATGAGCGGTTTTTGGAGTTCTAACTCCTTTGCTTTCGGTAAACATTTCATCTGCGTTTCCATGATCAGCTGTTATCAACGCAATTCCGCCGATTTCATCAATAACCGGAAGAAGTTTACCTAATCCTTCATCCACCGCTTCAACAGCTTTTATAACTGCGTCTATTACGCCGGTATGTCCAACCATATCTCCATTCGGATAATTTATTCTGCCGAATTGATATTTTCCCGATCTTAAAAGTTCAATTGTTTTATCTGTAATTTCGTCGGCTTTCATTCTTGGCGCTTTGTCGAATTCAATTTTATCTGAAGGAATTTCAATATAAGTTTCCTTTTCTTCGCAAACGTAACCGGATTTGTTTCCATTCCAAAAATATGTCACGTGTCCAAACTTTTGAGTTTCTGAAATCGCAAATGTATTTAAACCTTCCCCGCACATATATTCGCTAATGCTTCTATCAATTTTGGGAGGATTAACCAAATAATTTCTTGGAATGTGCAGATCACCGTCATATTCCATCATTCCAACGTAAAAGACTTTAGGCACGCGGACTCTATTGAATATATTAAAATTTTCTTCTTCAAATGCTCGTGAAATTTCTATGGCTCTATCACCGCGGAAATTGAACATTACAACCGCGTCGCCGTCTTCAATTGTTCCAATGGGTTTTTCATTGTTATCAACAATAACAAACGGATCCCAATATTGATCTATTTTATTTGGATCTTCGGCATAATAAGTGTTAACGGCTTCACTTGCGCTTTTAAATTTTCTTCCTATACCTAAAACATGAGCATTCCAACCGCGTTTAACAATATCCCAATCAGCGTTATATCTATCCATTGTGGTAATCATTCTGCCGCCGCCTGATCCGAAGTTATAGTCGTAACCTTTTTCATTGGAAATTTTATTTAATAATTCTTCGGTTGGATTCACATAATTTAAAGCAGATCTGCCTGGAACATCTCTGCCGTCTAGCAAAGCATGAATTCTTACTTTAGAAACGCCGGCTTCCGCGCATTTATTTATCAAAATAAAAAGCTGTTTAATATTTGAATGAACATTTCCATCAGATAGTAATCCTAAAAAGTGAACTGTTTTTCCGGATTTACCTATTTCTAAAATTTTATTCCAATTTTCTGATTTAAAGAATTCACCCGATGTAATTGAATTATTTACAAGTTTTGCGCCTTGAGCAAAAATGCGACCCGCGCCGAGCGCGTTATGTCCAACTTCGCTATTTCCCATATCATCGTCGCTTGGTAATCCAACAGCCGTTCCGTGCGCTTTTAATCTTACTTGATTTGGAAGAGTTAATAATTTATCTAAGTTTGGAGTTTTTGCCAAATAAACCGCGTCACTTTCATCTTGTTTTCCAAAACCGACTCCGTCCATTACAACTAATAAAACGGTACCTTTTCTTGGTTTGAAATTTTTTAATTTTTCTAACTTTAAGTCCATTTTTTTTCCTAAAATATTTTATTTGCTGTGTAAATATACCATTACTGAGTTCATTTAACAATTTGATACTAAATGAGATAAAAATTAAATCAACATTATAGTAAACTTAGATTGATAAAAATTTTAAATTTTATCTTTTACATACAAAAACTATAATGCAGATTTTAAACCGCATCAGCATTCTTTACCTTTTTTAATTTTCCAAATGATTATATATTTGAATAAACCTTTGAAAATATATGAACGAAATAATATATCACTTTTTTGATGATGATGATTTTTTAAGAATTTCAGGAAAAATTTCCGAAGTTGAATTAATAACTTCGGGTGAAATACGTGTGAGTATAAAAGAGGAAAGAAAATTAAGTGAACGAAATTCTACTCTAAGAGCTTTATGTGAAAAAGAATTTTATAAACTTAATATGCATCAAACAAAAGATAAAACGGGAATATTGCTGTTCTTTTTATTGGGGGAAGAAAATTTTACATTCTTGCCGATAAAGGCATTAATGAAAAAGTAGAGCAGAATGTGTGGAAAGATGTAAGTATGGAAATTGAGCAAAATTTTAAGAACGGATATTTTGCCGAAGGAATAATTTCCGGAATTGAAAAGGTTGGAAAAATATTAAACGAACATTTTCCAATTAAACCCGACGACATAAACGAATTGACCAACAAAATTATCCTGCCAAATTAGAAAGCTTTCTTAATGTTGAACAGAAGAAATTTTATAGGAAAAAGTTTTTTTGCGGCAATAGGTACAATCTTTTTTCCAAAACTCTTAGTTGCCGAAGAAAATGAAAATATTTTGGATTTCAAACCCGAACCGAAAAATTGGCAAAATGATCAAATAAATTTAGCATGGATCGGTCATTCAACAATTTTAATAAATTTTTACGGAACAATTATATTAACCGACCCAATTTTATTTGATAGAATTGGAATGAATTTTCTCGGCTTAAGTTTCGGTCCTTCGCGATTAACACCGCCCGCATTAAGTTTTGATGAAATTCCAAAACCCGATTTGGTTCTTCTTTCTCACGCACATTTTGATCATACTGATTATAAATCGTTAAAAAAGTTAACGGAAAAATTTCCCGATCAAATTGATGTGGTTGTCGCTTATTTAACAATTGATGTTGTTGAAGACCTCAAATGGAAATCTGTCAAAATAATTGATTGGAATGAACAAACCGAAATTAATGACTTAAAAATTACCGCATTGGAAGTTGAACATTTTGGCTGGAGATATCCATGGGAAAAAGACAGATCGCGCGGATATCTTAAAGACGGAAGAAGTTATAACGCATATTTAATTGAGAAGAACGGCAAATCTATTTTATTCGGCGGAGACACAAGAAAAACAACAAAGTTGGAATTATTAAAAAATAAAAATCCTGATATCGCAATTATGCCGATCGGCGCATATAATCCTTGGACTTACGCACATTGTAATCCGGAAGAAGCTTTAATTATGGCGGAAAATATTGGAGCCAAATATTTTATTCCAATTCATACAAAAACTTTTAAACTTGGCGCCGAATCCTTTGAGGAACCAATTGACTGGCTTATTAAATCTTCGGAAAATTATAAAATTGAATTGGGATTAAATTCAATTGGACAAACTTTTACTTTAGTTTGATTTTGACCTTTCCATTTTCAAAATACAAATACTGTATAAAAATTCCTGAAAGTATAAAAATCAATCCAATAATTGAATAGGCGAAAAGTTTTTCCTTCAAAATTATTGCGATAAATATAATTGATAAAAATGGTGAAAGGTAAACGAACGTGGCGGTTTTAGCTTTGTTGGCGCTGAGTTTCAATCCTTTTAGCCACAAATAAAAAGTAATTCCCATCTCGAACAGGCCGATATAAATTGCGCCGAATAAATACTTGTAATTTTGCAGAATAATTTCGTCAAAAAATAAAATGTAAATAAAAATTAAAATTGTTCCGTAGAAAAACGCGCCGAATAATTTTGTTAATTCATTTCTCTCATCCTTCAAATTTAATATCCAATATGTTGACCAAATAATTGAGCTTCCGACGGCTAAAAAAACTCCATAAATATTATGGAATTCTAACGATAGAAAATCACCTCTTGTGGCAATTATGAAAACCCCCAAAAAAGCAATTACTAGTCCAAGAAATATTTTAAATGTTAGTTTTGTTTTTAAAAATATTACGGAAAAAAAAGAAATGGTAATCGGCCAAATATAATTTAACGTCATTGCTTCTTGAGCTGATAAAATTGAATATGCTTTAAATATAACCATATAAAAGAAAAATGGATTTACGAAACCGCGAATTAAATTGGTTAAAAAATATTTTGGGTTAAACACTTCTATAATTTTAGAATTTTTGTCATAACATAGAATAATAAAAAGTATAATTGTGCTTGCTAAGGAGGAGTAAAACAAAAGCTGAATATAATTCATTCCGGAAAGCGTAATTTTAAAAGCAGTCGCGGCTGTTGACCAAAACAGCACAGCGCTGATTGTATATAAAATAGATTTTTTCTGCTGATCCAAATCGTTTTATTATTTAAGAAATTTGATAAACTAATAATTAAAAATATTATTGATCAATTTTAAATGTTACTTTAAATATTAATTTCAAATAAAGTATGATAAAGACTGAATAATTTGTTATTATCTTTTTCAAATATTTACGCTGTTAATATAAAAAGAAATATTAAAATTGAATTCAAAAGATGTACTTAAACCTGTCAATATGATAAATTTATATTCGCAAGGCGCGTTTCCAATGGCTGATGAAAAGGTGAGATTAGCTGGTATCAGCCGAAAGAAAGATGCGTTATTTTGATGGAAAATTTCAATATTCCAAAATCACTTAAAAAATTTATGTCGTCTGCCGATTTTGAGTATCGAGTGGACGAAAAAACTATTGAAGTTATTAGAAATTGTGCCGATAGAGATACTACTTGGATTTCCGAAGAATTAATTATGGCTTATAAAGATCTTGCAAAACTCGGTTATTTGCATTCCGTTGAAGTTTATCAAGGTAATTTATTGGTCGGCGGATTATATGGAATCGCGATCGGCGGAGTATTTTTTGGCGAATCAATGTTCTCAAAAGTTTCGCAGGCAAGTAAATCTGCCCTCGCAAAATTACTTGTTCATCTTCATAATAAAGAATTTATTTTTCTCGATGTACAATTTCCCACGCCACACTTAAAAATGTTCGGAACAACAGAAATCGATTTTGACGAATATAATGATCTATTGGAAATCGCTTATCAAAAAGATATAAATTTTCTATAATTGAATTCAATCAACTATTAAAGTTGTTTCAACTAATTAATGGTTGTTTAGTAATGCTGAAAAAAAATACAGAATAATAAAAGCACTACAGCAATCAATACCAATTGAGAAAATTTTTTTACGGTTGAAGAAATGCCTGAACCTTTTGACGGAAATTTCATGAATTTAGCCAAAAGATAGGATCTCTTTAGGAGATCACATCTTTGTATTTTCACACAAATGAAAAAGATCCCATCTCGGCGAAGCAAACATTGTTTTAGAGATGTGATCTTATTAGTATAAATCCCGGAATAATAAATTGCGCAGGTATTCTTTTTATAAATTATTTATTTTCCAATAAATAATCAAAAGCAACATTTTATAATCTCATTTGTCTTTATATAAACAAAAATAAATCAGTTTGGAAAAAGAGAACAGTAAAATTATCCGGTTTACAATTATCTATAATAGATATAGAAAGAACCTGTACAATTTTCTTCTAAAATTATCCGGTGATAAAATGATTGCCGAAGATATTGTACAGTCTGTTTTCTTAAAATATTATGAGAATTTTGATTTAATTAAAAATTCCGAAAGCGTAAATTTTTGGATTTTCAAAACGGCGAGAAATGAATATTACAATTTACATAAACGTAATAAGCGAATTGAAAAATTTGACGAAGAATTTACAGAAAGGAAAAAGGATGAATTCGAATTGGAATATTATGTTGAAATTAAGGAAATGAAAAAAATAATTTTTGAAGAATTAGATAAAATGGAAAACGAACAAAAAGAAGTTTATTTGCTAAAAGAATACGGCGGTTTGAGCTACAAAGAAATTTCAGAAACTATGAATATTAATATTGATTTGGTTAAAAGCAGACTTTACAAAGTAAGACAAAAATTAATTAGCAAAATTTCAAAAATAGTTTAATAGAAATATCATTCCTGACTTGCTCCGGAATGAAAAAAAATAATCAATGCTGTTCAATGTCGCGGAAATAAATTCGGCATTGCAAAAATTTAAGGAACTGAAATGAATACTGAAGACATTAAAAATATTATTAATCAATATTTTGATAATGAGCTTAGTAAAGGTGAGGAAATATTTTTATTTACGGAACTGTCGGGGAACGAAGAAGCTCGGAGTTATTTTAAGGAAATGAATTTGCTTAAAACAATAATTGAGGAAAGTGCGGAAGAATATCCCCAAAAGCTTGATGAAAAGATATTTTCTAATTTGAAAACAACTGATGAAATTCCTGTTAAAAATCAGAATAAAATTTTTAGTTATATGACATATGCTTTTGCGGTTTTGCTTCTCATAATTTCATTTTTCTTTTACAACGAATCATTGCAGTATAGAAATAAATTGGAATTGTCGTTTCAGCAGATAAATCAGCAAAACCAAATGATACAAGTTTTATTTAACACATTGCCGCAAGCAGAAGTAAAAGCAAATGTCGAAAGTCAAATTGTAGTAACATCAAAAATGTGAGGGGAAAATGAAAAAAGCAACTGGTATAATAATAATTTTAATATCTTTTATTGTATTTACAAAATGCAATAAAAATGAAGGTATAGAAATTTTACCAAATTATGAATCTGACTATAAAAATATTCAAACAGAATATTGGCGACCAGACAAACCATCAGTTTTATCATTTTCATATAATCAAATTAAATTAATGAGTACCACTGCAAATAAAATTAAAGAGAATTATAAGAAAGATGGTGAATTTATATATTCTATTTTTATTAATGAGAATGGGAAAATTGACAAAATAAGACCCGAAATTAGTGGGTCTAAAGAAATTGATAAATTGGTTGCACAAAATATGGAAAGTTGGATAATGAACAAGTACATAGAAGATGATAAATTTTTAAAATATAAAATAAAATGGGTCGTAACAATTTCAAAATCAAATGAAAATAAAAAGTTAAATGGTTCGGGAATTTCTTCAAATTTTCCTTTAATAGAAAATTATTATGGCGGTGAATATTTTGTAATGGTTGATAAAATGCCTGAACCTATTGGCGGCGTCGCCGGAATTCAGCAAAAAATTATTTATCCTAAAAATGCAAAACAAAATGGAATAGAAGGGAGAGTGTATATTAAGGCATTTATTGATTCTCTTGGGAATGTTTCAGCGACTGAAATTATTAGAGGACTTGATTCTGAGTGTGATAATGCGGCAATTTTAGCAGTTAAACAAACAAAATTTATTCCTGGTTATTTAAAAGACAAACCGGTTGGTGTTCAAGTTACTGTTCCAATTTTATTCAAATTAAGTAATGAAGAAGTAAAAAAATAAAAGGACGAAAAATGGAAAATCTAAATAAAATATTTATCATTTTATTGTTATCATCATTAATAATTTTTGCGCAAGATGAAATTGATAAAATGCCGGAAATTAAGGGCGGAATTCAAGAACTTGTTAAAAATATTAAATATCCAGAGTCAGCAAAACAAGAGGGAATTGAAGGAAAAGTTTTTGTAAAAGCAAATGTTGATGAAGCTGGAAATGTTGAATCTGCCGAAGTTGTAAAAAGTGTAAGTAAAGATTTGGATGAAGCCGCAATATCTGCAATAAAATCAACAAAATTTATACCCGGTGAAAAAAACGGAAAATTTGTTATAGCTGAAGTTGTAATTCCCATACATTTTAAGTTGGATGATAAAAAAGAAAAAAAATAATTTCTTAAAAAGATGGGATCTCTTTATGAGATTACATCTTTATTTTTTTTAGCAAATCTAAAAGATCCCATCTCAGCGAAGCAAAATTGTTTTAGAGATGTGATCTTGTGAATAAATTTTAGAATAATTTTACGCAAATGCCGCCAATGATCCATCTTCCCGGTAATGGAACTCCGGGAATTTCCTGAAAAGATTTATTCAATAAATTTGATGCTTCAATAAATATTTCTAAGCGAGTAAAGTTTTTCTTAAGTTTTGTATCAATTGATAAGTGATCTTTTAAACTTACTCTTTCTTCATAATTTACAGCCCAGCTTTGTTGAATATCAAACGGAAGATTGTTGAAAAACTGTATTGTCAAATCATTTCTTAAATGTTCTAAATTATAACGGGATTGAATTCCCAAATTAATTTTATCGGAATTTAAATAAGTGTAATCGATTTTCAATTTAGATAAAATACTATTGGTGAAATTTGTAAGATTAAATACAAATCCTATTTCAAAACCGTTTGTATTAATTTTAGTAAGATTTTCAGCTTTCCAAAAATTTGTATCTTCATTCAAAATGTAATCGATTAAATTTTTCCCTTCCTTTCTGAAAACAGAGAAATTAGTTTCCCAAAAATCTGATGTATAATTCATACCAATTTCATAATTGATTGATTCTTCCGGTTTTAAATTTTCATTCCCAATTGTAACAGGATCTTTATAAAACAATTCTGTGTATGTTGGTATGCGGAATGCTTTTCCGAAATTTGCGAATAATTTTAAATTATTGTTTGGAGTATAAGAAACATCAGCGCCCGGCCAAAACTTAAAATTAAGTGATGAATATTTATAAGCAAACCCGGCAATGCTTATATTTATTTTATCAATTGGTTTGATAATTTGCTCGATGAAAAATCCTTTCTTTTCTCGTTTATGATTTCCAAGATTATTGCTTTCAATTAAATCTTTTGAAAATTCAATTCCAAAACTTGTTGCTTGACCAAATTGATTTATGGAAGCTTGAATTTCACCGCCGAATGAATTTGTAGAGTGGATATTTTTATAAAACGATTCATCGAATTTATTCAATACAAATTCATCTTTATTCAGACGCCAGAATAAATTCGGTTTAAATCTAATACTTGAAATATCTGCATCAGCGGAGACTGAAGCAAAATTTGTTTTTACTTTTTCCGCTTGATTCGGAAATCGAATTGTATAAAAACTGTTCGCTCCAAAATCCTTATCTGAATATCCGTAAAGCGTGTTAATGATTGTATTTGTAAATTTAAATGAGTTGTTCATAGAAAAAATATAATTTTCAAACTCGGTATTTTTGCGGTATCCGTCAGATTTTGATTTGCTGAAAGACAAATTATGAAATGTACTGCCAATTTTTTGCGATGTATTAATACCTAAATTGTAAAAATTATTTTCTCCGCCGTTAAGTTCAATTCCTAAATTATTTTCTCCGCTTTTTTTTGTTATAAAATTAATAACACCGCTGAAAGCATTAGCGCCGTATATTTGCGAGCCTTGTCCTTTTAAAATTTCCACGCGTTCTATTTGAGAAAAATTTATTGGCAAGTTTAAATTATGATGTCCGGTTTGCGGATCGATTATTTTAATACCGTCAATTAGAATAAGAGTTTGTTCAAAACTTCCGCCGCGGATTGAAACATCCGCTTGAACGTTTTCGGGTCCGCGCTGTTTTACATCAATTCCGCTAATCTGATCTATCAATTCCGGAATATTTGCTACCGGTAGATTTTGAATTTCATAATCTGAAATTATTTTAACGCTTCTTCCAATTTCTGAAAAAGATAATGGAATACGGTTTGAAGAAATAACGACCGAATCTATTTTATATTCCGTAATATTTTGTGCAAATAATATTTCAGCAATTAGCAGAAAAAATGTAATGTAAAAATATTGTTTCATTATTACCTTGTTTAAAAATTGAAAAATAAATTGAGTAAAAATGTTAAAATGATTTTGCAGGTTTAGAATTGTTTTTTTATTGTGTAAAAAAATGAGTTTGGAAAAAATTAGTGAAGATTATAAGTAATATAAAATGTTATATGCAGAAAGATTTCTGTCATCACGAATGAAGCGAAGTAATCTTTTTTTTGAATAAAGATTGCTTCGTCATACTTCATCGCAATGACAGTTCAAAACCTTTTAGAGCTGTCTCGAAAAAATTCTAGAATTAAATTCTAGGGATAAAAACAAAGAACGAAATTATTTTTATAAACTTGCGATATCTGAATAAATAATATACGCCATAAACATTAATAAAATTACAAAACCAAAATTTTGAATTGCTAATTTAACTTTAATCGGAAGCTCTCTTCTAATAATTCCTTCAATCAAAATTATTACAAAATGTCCGCCGTCTAAAACAGGAAAAGGCATAATATTAATAATCGCCAAACTTAAGCTTAACAATGCCAAAAACATTAAGAAAGGAATAATTCCGGCATCTGCAGATTGAGAAGCGAATTTCGCAATTTTTACCGGTCCGCCGAATGAATTTTCAAACGCGATATCGCCGCGAATTACATTTCCGAACATTTTAAAAGTTAGCGCGGTATAGCTGCCAATGTTTGAAACGCTTTTAACTAATGATTCACCTAATGAATAATCTTTAGTTTCTACAACTCCCAAATAAGCATCGCCAATATTTATTCCTATCAATCCGCTTGAGCTAGGTGTTACGTTTGCTAAAACCGTATCTTTTTCACGAAGCACTTTAACCGGTAATTCAACTTCTTTGTGAGAGGAAATTATTGAAATTACTTGCTGAGTAGATTTAATTTTAACATTATTTATTTCTAAAAATACATCACCAGATTTAATTCCGGATTTTTCAGCCGGTGAATCTTTCATAACATTGCTAATTAAAGGTTTTGTATCACCGATTGGAAAGAAATCAGCTTGTTGCGATGCCTTTGATAAAATTTCTCTGGGCGCGGTAAATGTAAATTCGCTTCCGTTTCTTTCTACAACAACATTTACATTTTTACCAAGATTTTCGATAAGCAAAGAATTCAACAATCCTTCCCAATTATCTACTTTTGTTCCGTTCACAGAAATAATTTTATCAAATGATCTGAAACCTGCTTCATATGCAAGCGTTGTGTCGGCAACTTCTCCAAGGGAAGTAGTTTTCATTATCTGCTTTCCTTGGATAAAATTTACGCCCCAAAAAATCACAATCGCAAGAATCAAATTCATTAAAACTCCGGCGGTAATTACAAATAATTTTTGATATGTTGGCTTTGCTCTAAATTCATAAGGCTGAGGTACTTCATTTGCAAATTTTGTGTCAAAACTTTCATCAACCATTCCAGCAATTTTAACATATCCGCCAAGCGGAAGCAGACAAATTTTATAATCGGTATGTCCTTGAAGATCAAAATCTTTTGGAAGATTTCCAAAAGTAAAGCTGTTAATTTTATTCCAGCCTAATAATCTTTGACCAAATCCAATCGCAAACGCATCAGTTCTCATTTTGCAAATTCTTGCAGCCAAAAAATGACCCAATTCATGCACAAAAACCAAAATCGCAATTGTTATAATGAAATAAATAATCGAGTTAACCAAAAATCTCTCCCTTTATTAAAAATTCTAAAAATTATACTTTACTAATTAAGTCTCTTGTTGCTTTATCACATTCCAAAATTGATTCAAAATCAATATTATGATTTATTACAATATTATTTAACCCATATTCGATCAATTCAGGAATTTGTGTAAATTTAATTTTTCCCGTAAAGAACTTTTCAACCGCAATTTCGTTTGCGGCATTTAGTATACAAGGCGCAGTTCCGCCTTGTTCCATTGCGTCAAATGCCAATTTCAAACATTTGAACTTATTTAAATCGGGTTCAAAAAAGGTCAATTCCTTTAATGACGGAAAATGCGTATTTACAAATTTACTTCCAAATCTTTCCGGATATGTCAACGCATATTGAATAGGCAGTTTCATATCCGGCAAACTTAACTGAGCTTTTATACTGCCGTCAATAAATTCCACCATTGAATGAACGATTGACTGCGGATGAACCACAACATCAATTTTTCTTTTCGGTAATCCAAAAAGCCAATGAGCTTCAATAACTTCTAAGCCTTTATTCATCATTGTTGAAGAATCAATTGTAACTTTGTTTCCCATATTCCAATTTGGGTGATTCAGAGCTTCTCCAACAGTAACCTTTTCCAAATCCATTATCGATTTTTTCAGAAACGGACCGCCAGAAGCGGTTACCAATAATTTTTCAATATTCTGTTTTTTTTCGCCTACC
Organism: Ignavibacteriota bacterium; assembly: GCA_016713565.1. Taxonomy (NCBI): domain Bacteria; kingdom Pseudomonadati; phylum Ignavibacteriota; species Ignavibacteriota bacterium. The sequence continues at coordinate 991,504 of JADJOX010000007.1, read as the reverse complement.
AAACACTGAAAAATTGCACTGTGTTCAGAATCTACCGGTATAATTTCCGCATTAAATTTTTCAGCCGATTTTATTACTATTTCTCCTGCGGCAACTAAAGTTTCTTTATTCGCGAGTGCAATTCTTTTTCCTCGTTTTATGCTTTCAAGAGTTGGCGCGAGTCCGGCAAAACCAACTAAAGAAGAAACTAAAATATCATAATCACCGTTTCTTGTTATTTCAATCAGACCGTCTTCGCCATTTAATACTTTACAATCATTAACTTCATTCTTTAATTCTTCAAAATTCCCATTTTTTACAACTACGAATTTTGGTTTAAATTCTTCAATTTGCCTTTTTAGCAGTTTGATGTTTGAATTTACGGTCAAACCAAAAACTTCAAACTGATCTTTAAAGTTTCTGATTACATCCAGAGTACTAACGCCAATTGAACCGGTGGAACCAAGAATAAGGATTTTTTTCATTTAAAAGTAAATTTGAAAATTCATTGTCAAAAAATACCATTAAAAGTTGCTATTATAAACATAATTATGAATAGAATCTGTGAGTAATAGCAAAAAGAAAATTAAGTAATACAAGAGAATTTATAATCATATTTGTATTAAACACTTTTTTTAAATTGACTGAAATCAGTTCAGAATTTGAGCCGGTTAACGAAACTCTTAATTTTTTGGAATCAGGGATAAGTTTTGCAAAAGTCAAAATTAAAATTATAACTAAAATTATTTGCTTTGTTGCAAGCCAATGCGCGTGACTCATATCAAAAAAACCGTAACCTGGATTTTGCATAACAAGAATAATTCCGGTAACAGCGATTCCTATTGCTCCTACAATTCCGAATAAATTTGTTAATTGCAAATAAAGTGAAATTAATTCATTTTTTACTTCATGATTAACAGCTTTTGTAATTTTATTTTTAATTATAATGTCAGCCGCAAAAAAAATAAGCCACATACCGGCAAAAATTATATGTAAAGCAACAAATGTTTGATAATGCTGCATATGTTTTCCTTTCTATAAATTTCTTAGTTTTTGTAATGAATTGTTATATTCAAAAATTAATGCATTCATAAGTTGTTCAACTGTTGGAATACCTTCAATTAATCCGGAACTTTGACTTGCTTCCAACATACCTTCATTTATGTTTCCCTCAAAAATTCCCTTCATTTCACGTTTTTTACCTAAAAATTCCATTTGTGTTTCCGGATCAGCGCAATTTTGTTCTAAACTTAAAATTTCCTCGCTGAACTTATTTTTTATTACTCGGGCTAATCCAATTTTTTTAAGAATTAAATGTGTATCACAATCTTTAGCGTTTATAACCGCTGATTTATAAAACTCGTGAGCAGAAGATTCTTGAGTTATCGCAAAACGAGTTCCAATTTGAACACCTTCAGCACCAAGAGCTAATGCGGCAAGAATTCCGTTTCCGTTTGAAATTCCGCCCGCTGCAATTACCGGAATTTTTACAGCTTGTAATAGCTGTGGAATTAAAGAAAATGTTGTTAATTCGTCAATACCATTATGACCTCCGGCTTCAACTCCTTCACCGACAATTGCGTCGCATCCAACACTTTCAGCTTTCAAAGCATATTTTATGTTTGGAACAACATGAACAACGGTAATATTTTGACTCTTAAATTTATCAATAAATTTTCCCGGATGACCCGCGGAAGTGAAAACAATTTTTACATCTTCACTGATAATTACATTTACCAAATCTTCGGCATCACCTCTGAGTAAAGGTAAATTCACCCCAAATTTATTTTGTGTCGCATCTTTACATTTTTGAATATGCTCCCGCAATAATTCGGGCTTCATAGATCCAGAGCCGATTAAACCCAAGCCGCCATTATTTGAAACGGCGGAAGCCAATTTCCATCCGGATACCCAAACCATTCCGCCTTGTATAATTGGATATTTAATTTGTAATATTTGAGTAATTCTATTGATGAATATCCTAAAAAAATGCAACTATTTTTCAAACTTTGAATAAAGACGAGTTTTCTCTAATTTTGAACTTAAATAAAATTAAATTAATCAGTTTCTTTAGAAAAATAATAAAAGAGGTTTAAATGTCCTACTTTTTTACTTCGGAATCAGTAAGTGAAGGTCATCCCGATAAAGTTTCGGATGCAATTTCGGATGGCGTGCTTGATGCAATTCTTTCGCAAGATCCAAATGCAAGAGTTGCGTGCGAAACATTCGTTACAACGGGCTTGGTTCTCGTGGGCGGAGAAATAACTACTACAGCATATGTTGATATTCAGGAAGTTGTTAGAAATACAGTTAAAAAAATCGGCTATACTCAAGCTGAATATAAATTTGATTCGGAATCTTGTTCGGTATTAAACGCAATTCATTCTCAATCTCCGGATATTGCAATGGGTGTAGATACCGGCGGTGCCGGCGATCAAGGTATAATGTTCGGATATGCCTGCGATCAAACTCCCGAATTAATGCCGATGCCGATTATTTACGCTCACAAATTAGTAAAAAAACTTGCAGATATAAGAAAGAAAAATAAAAAACTAATGCCATATCTGCGGCCGGACGCAAAATCACAAGTTACGGTTGAATATGGTGAAAATAATAAACCTTTAAGAGTTGATGCAGTAGTTGTTTCAACACAGCATGATGCCAAAGTAAGTCAAAAAAGAATAAAAGATGACGTTATAAAGCATGTAATTAAAAAAGTAATACCGTCAAAACTTTTGGATAAAAATACCAAATACTTTGTAAATCCAACAGGCAGATTTGAAATTGGCGGACCGCACGGAGACAGCGGATTAACCGGTAGAAAAATTATTGTAGATACCTACGGCGGCTGGGCTCCTCATGGAGGCGGCGCGTTTTCCGGAAAAGATCCATCCAAAGTGGATAGAAGCGCAACCTATGCTGCACGTCATATTGCAAAAAACGTAGTTGGTGCTAAATTAGCAAAAGAATGTTTAGTACAGTTGGCTTATGCAATTGGCGTTGCAGAACCTGTTTCAATTTTTGTAGATACTAAAGGAACCGGAGTTATTTCCGATAATGAAATTTCCGAAATGATCAAAAAAGAAGTTGATCTAACTCCCAGCGGAATTATTAACAGATTAAATTTAAGAACTCCGATTTATCAGAATACAACGGCTTACGGTCATTTTGGTAGAGAAGGATTTTCTTGGGAAAATTTGGATTTAGTAGAAAAATTTAAAAAGTATAAGAAAGGTTAAAAATGAGCATTACAACGAATGAAATTGAATTATTACCCTATAAAGTTAAGGATATTTCTTTAGCCGATTGGGGAAGAAAAGAAATTGTTTTGGCAGAGAAAGAAATGCCCGGACTAATGGCATTACGAGAAAAATATGGAAAGATTAAACCGCTGAAAGGCGCAAAGATTTCAGGTTCTCTTCATATGACAATTCAAACCGCGGTACTGATTGAAACATTGGTTGAACTTGGAGCTGATGTTAGATGGGCTAGCTGTAATATTTATTCTACCCAAGATCATGCGGCAGCGGCAATTGCACAAAATGGAATTTCTGTTTATGCTTGGAAAGGTGAAACTTTGGAAGATTATTGGTGGTGTACCGAACAAGCGTTAGTGTTTCCTGATGGAAGCGGACCGGATCTTATTGTTGATGATGGAGGAGATGCAACTTTAATGATCCATATTGGAAAAGACGCAGAAGAAAATCCTTCAATTTTAGACGAAGTAAAAACTACCGAAGATGAAATTGAATTATTCAAAAAATTAAAATTATCTTACAAAGAAAATCCTAATAGATGGACACTAATTGCTAAAAATATTAAAGGCGTTTCCGAAGAAACAACAACCGGTGTTCACAGATTATACCAAATGAAAGAAGCAGGTAAACTTTTATTTCCCGCAATTAATGTAAACGACTCAGTTACAAAATCAAAATTTGATAATCTTTACGGTTGCAGAGAATCATTGGCGGATGGAATAAAACGCGGAACTGATATTATGGTTGCGGGCAAAAATGTTGTAGTTTGCGGTTACGGTGATGTAGGTAAAGGTTCGGCGCAATCTTTAAAAGGTTTTGGAGCAAGAATTCATATAACCGAAATTGATCCGATTTGCGCTCTTCAAGCAGCAATGGAAGGTTTTGAAGTTAAAACCGTTGAGGAATTTTTATCAAAAGGAGATATTTTTGTTACAACGACCGGAAACAAAGATATTATAACAATTGAGCATATGGAAAAAATGAAAGATGGAACAATTGTTTGCAATATCGGACATTTTGATAATGAAATACAAGTCGATAAATTAAAAAAATATCCTGGCATAAAACGAATTAATATTAAACCGCAAGTTGATCAATATGTTTTTCCTGATGGTCATTCAATTATTTTACTTTCCGACGGCAGATTGGTAAACTTAGGCAACGCAACGGGACATCCGTCATTTGTAATGAGCAATTCATTTACAAATCAAACTTTAGCCCAAATGGAACTTTGGAAAAATAAATATGAAATTGATGTTTATCGATTACCTAAACATTTGGATGAAGAAGTGGCAAGATTGCACTTATCAAAATTAGGAGTGAATCTTACAAAACTTACTGATGATCAAGCTGCTTATCTTGGAGTTTCCAAAGAAGGTCCATTTAAATCTGATCATTATAGATATTAATATTTATTCCAAATAATTATTCTTTGAACCCGTTCATTTGAGCGGGTTTTTTATTTCCCCACATTGATGTTTGACACAGAACACAGCAGTCTAAATTTTATCCACCTAATTAGTATCAAAAATATACAAACTTTATCTCGCAAGGGGGAAATGGTGGAATCAAAAAAAAGTGCATATATTGTTTTGTTTTTTATTGTTGTGGGAATTGCCTTTTTAATTTTTGCAAGCTATGAAACCGGTTATAAAAAATCAAAAAATAGTTTAGGCTCGTTACTTATGACGATGAGAATGGACAGTAATTTTGTTTATTCCGGACTTTATGAAGAAATGCCGGATAATGTTAGAAAAACAGTTCAATTCTATTCGGCTGATAGTCCTACAGTAGTTAATAACGTTAAAATTTTTGCCGAAGTAAAGTATATAATGGTCGGAAATGAAGTAATAAATGTTGATAACGGCGCAATTTGGAATTTAATCAAAAATGAAAAAATTTTTAAGAGAAGATTTAAAGAAAAAGATGATGATAAAAAATCAGAACCAAAGAATAAAAAAGTTCCAAATAGTCAGTTAGCTTTAAAATAATTATCAAAAGGAAATAAAAATGAATAATGAAACATTAAAGACTTTGAATAAAAATAATGTAATTCTTGGCAAAGATTTCTTTATTTCAAATAAAAGAAATCATTATAGAAATATATTTGATGTTAAAACCCAGAATGCGATTATTATGGTAAATAATGAGCGCGCGACTGTAAACGAAGTAACCGATTTTTCGGATTATATTTCTAAAATAATTGACGAAGGCAAAACGAAAATAATTATCGATTTTGAAAACGTCTATTTCATGGATTCAATATTTTTCGGGACATTGGTTAAGTATCTTAAAATTGTTAACAAAAAAAGCGGCTATATTAAACTTATAGTTGATTTTAAGAGCAAACCACAATTGTTGTCATTAAGTACGTTTGAAGGAATTTTTGAAATATATCCAAATTTATTTGATGCTTTAAATACTTCCTACAATTAAAAGTTTCTTTTTCGGGTCGGGCAAAGCCATAATGCTCTCTCCTAAAGATCATTTTGTCCGATCCTCGATTTTTTTCTCATATCAAGTCGCAAAAATCAAATCATTTGTTCTATTTTTATAATTATCATATATTACAATTCAAATTCTGCAGTTTTACTTTTTTTGCCAAATTATAACTTTGGAAGAGTGTTATGCTTCAAAAAGAAATTCAAAATATTATTTCTTTTAATTTTGCAAAGATTAAAGATCTTAACGATAGATTTCAATTATATGATTTACAAAATGCCAAAGTGCATCCTGCAATTGTAAAATATATTTTGAGTACAATAGATTACCAGATTCAGAAAGAAAAAAAATTTATTCAGAAAAATTCGAAATTTGATTACTCCGGTGAAAAAATTGAAAAACTTTTTAAGTTAATTTCAAAAGAAGTAAAAAAGGAAAAAGAATTTTCATCTGCATTTATAAAAGTTCTCATCGAAGAAGCTGTGAAGTTTAACGTTGGTTATTTAACAAAACCGAATAGTACTTTAACTAATTTTGTTTTTGAAGATAATAAGGAACTTCCTTATGACGAAATATTTTCGAAACTTAAATTTGTTTATTACTATAAATACATTGTAAAATTAGTTCTGTTATTTTTAGAGAAGAAAAAAGTTAAAACAATTTCACGAAAAGAATTTGCGCATTTGCTGAACAAGATAGAACAAGTTACTAAAAAAAATCATCTTCAAAATTTGATAAATAGCTCGTTAAATTCGATAGTGAATTTCTTTGATCAGACAAATTCAGAACAATCTCATTTGCCTTTTGACGCAGTTCAAATGTTTTTGGAAGATAAAGAATTAAGCAATTTTTCGCAAAGGCTTCAACTCAAATATGAACTTGAGAAACCTGACACATTGAACTTTACCGATATTGAAAATTTATTTAAGTCGGATTTTGACGGAATTGAAATTTCAGTATCTGAAACAAGAAAATTAGCTGATGATAAAATTCGTCTCGATGAAATTAATTTTTCTGAAAATCAAGAAAGTAGTTTTGACAGATTTACTTTGAAAAACCAAAATCCCATAGTAGCTGAAAGTGAAGTTGAAACATATGATGAATACAATATATCTGAAGAAGCTGAAATTCCTAAACCTGAGAGCGCTGAAAATTTAAATGTAATAGAGGAAAAACCTGAAGTAAGCGGCATCTTGAATTCGCAAAAATCTGAAGAAAATGAAAATGTTAAAGTTGAAAAGAATACTGCAACCGGCAGTGTATCTGAAATTGAAATTCAGAATGAAGAAGAAACTTCAATTGATATACTAAGTATTGATGAAAAACCGGATGTAAAAAAACTTATAAAGAATTTAATCGATGTGAATAATATTTACGATTCTTTGATTAAAAAAAACTTACCATTTGAAAATTTTAAAATTCAAGATAATATCAGCTTAACTGAAAATGTAAATGCAATAAATCTTCAAATTGATGTATCAAATATAAGCGAAGAAATTATTGTTGATATCCCATCTGAAGAAGAATATATCGGAATTATTAATGATAGACATATTGATTTAGTAGAATATAATGATGAAGAAGTAGAATTGCTTAATTCGGAACAGCAGCCTGTAATTGAAAATGATATAAATGAAAAAGTTATTGACGAAATTGAAAATGAAATTGCCGAAGAAAATTTTGATTTAAACAACTCAATTGATGAAATTATAAATGATAGTCAGAATGAAGAGGAGTTTCAAGAGTATAATACAAATATAAGTATAAATGAACTGGACAACGACGAAAAGCAAAAACTGGAAAATTTATTGGATGAAAAAAAATTAAAACTAAGTGATAATGATGAAATTACCGAAGTTTTTTCCGACTTGAATTATTTAGAAAATTCGGAAAATGACGAAAAGAATTTGGAAATTATAAATAAAATTGAACAATCCGATTTAATCGGAAATATTAATTACAGAGAAGAAATGGATAATACTGAAGATGAGGTAAAAGTTATTTACTCTACGTTCAACGAACTGATTTCTTCAAGAAATATGTCAAATATTATTGAAACTATTTTTGATTACGACATGGAAGATTTCTATGGAATTGCGGGTAAAATTTCCAATGCGTTTAATGAAAAAGAGGCTTTGGAATTGACCAATGATTACTGTAAAAATAATCATGTGGATATATTTCATAATGATGTAATTGTGTTTAAAACTTATATAACCGAGTATTTTTCCCAATCCTAATAAGATCATGTTTATAGATTACGCCGAAATATTAGTTAAAGCCGGAAACGGCGGAAACGGTTCCGTATCATTTAGAAGGGAAAAGTATGTCCCTAAAGGCGGTCCTAGCGGCGGGAACGGCGGAAAAGGCGGCGATGTAATTATTAAGGTCGATAACAATTTACACACTTTGTTAGATTTAAGGTATAAAAAGAAATATAACGCCGAAGACGGCAATAATGGTGAAAATTCTCTAAAGGATGGGAAAAGCGGTATTGATTTAATAATTAAGGTACCAAAAGGAACTTTAATAATTGATAAAACTGATGATAGAATAATTGCCGATCTAAACGAAGATAATTCTGAAATTAGAATTGCAAAAGGCGGAAAAGGCGGAAAAGGAAACAGTAATTTTGCAACTTCAACCAACCAGGCTCCGCGTTACGCGGAAAAAGGGAAACCCGGAGAAGAACTAAGTATTGCTCTTGAACTGAAACTTGTAGCCGATGTTGGTCTTGTTGGATTTCCAAACGCCGGAAAATCTACTCTTATTTCTACAATTTCTTCGGCACGACCTAAAATAGCGGATTATCCATTTACAACTTTAAAACCCAATTTAGGAATTGTTAAATACAAAGATTTTAAAAGTTTTACGGTTGCAGATATTCCCGGAATAATTGAAGGCGCTCATCTTGGTAAAGGTCTTGGTCATGAGTTTTTAAAGCACATAGAACGAACCGCAATACTTTTTATTTTGATCGATTCAACATCTGAAAATATTCCTAAAGATTATAAAATTTTATTAAGCGAATTAAACAGTTACAGTAAAATTTTAGCTGAGAAAAAGAAAATTATTGGAATATCCAAAATAGATTTGTTGGATGAGAAGAAAATTGATAGTTTGAAAAAGAAACTAAAGAAAAAGTTTACTGAAGAGATATTTTTTTTCTCATCAGCCGCAAATATAAATATTACGCAATTGATTGACGTATTATGGTCAAATTTAAACCGCTAAATAAATTTTCACTTTTCATTCAAATTTTATTTTTTGCCGCTGTAACCGTTGTTGTGGGATTTATAAGTTTAACAATCGGATCAGTGGATATAGGTATTACTGAAGCATTTAAAATAATTTTTGGAAGTTCAACTGACGATAAATTAAGTCAAATCATTTTTCAAATCAGACTGCCGAGAATTTTATTCGCGATATTTGTCGGCGGCGGACTGTCTATTTCCGGTGCTGTTTTTCAATCTATTTTGATGAATCCTTTAGCTGAACCGTATATTTTAGGAATTTCAAGCGGCGGAACTTTTGGAGCAGTTTTGGCAATTTTAATTGGTGCAGCATTTATTGGGACACAAATTCTTGCGTTTTGCGGTGCCATATTAGTAATGTTCCTAGTATTTTTTTTAGGCAGAAGGTTCGGCGAAATTAGCGGCAATACACTTCTTCTTTCCGGTGTTATGATTGGAGCATTTTTTTCTGCGGCTATTTTACTTTTTGTAATACTTTTGGATAATTCGCTTAGAACCGCAGTTTTTTGGATGATTGGAAGTCTTTCTTTCGCAAATTCCGGAAATTTAACTATTGTTATTTTTGTTGTATCAGTTTCTTCAATTTACCTTTCAATAAATTCCAACGTATTTAATATTCTTTCTTTAGGTGATGAAACCGCAAAAAGTTTGGGAATTAACGCAAAACGTCAAAAAACATTAGCCTACTTTATATCAAGTATTTTGATTGGGACAGTTGTTTCCGTCAGCGGGATAATTGGGTTTGTAGGACTTACAATTCCACACATTTGCCGTTTAATTTGGGGTTACGATAATCGAATAATAATTCCACTTTCATTTTTTATTGGCGCAATTTATTTAACAATATCGGATACAATTGCCAGAACAGTGATTACTCCATCCGAACTACCGGTTGGTGCAATTACTGCATTAATTGGAGCACCGATTTTTATTTTTTTATTAAAACGAAGTCCGCATATTTTATAATTTGTTTACTTGAAAAATGAAGTTTATTTCAATATTTTTAATGTTCTGTTAAAAACAATGTGGCGAGGTAGCTCAGTAGGTTAGAGCAGTGGAATCATAATCCACGTGTCGGGGGTTCGAATCCCTCCCTCGCTACAAAAATTTGAGGAAAATATGTATACGTTATTAATTACACTATCAATAATTATTTCAATTATTTTGGTTATTGTCGTTCTTTTACAAGCAAGTAAGGGTGATGGTCTATCGGGTACAATTGGCGGTGCCGCAGGTGGATTTGGAACTGTTTTCGGCGCTAGAAGAACCGCAGATTTTTTAAGTAAAGCTACTTGGTGGTTAGGCGGCGCTTTAATTGTTTTATCGATTGTTATAAATTTGTTTTTTCTTCCTGGACAATCAACATCAAGCGAAAGAGAAAGTATAATTCAAAGTTCGGGAGCTAAAAATGTTCCAGCAACAACAACTTTACCACCTGCAAGTACAAATAAAACTCCTGAATCTAAATAAAATTTTTTTTATGGGGAAAATTTATTTTCCCCTTTTTATTTTGACAGCTCAAATATAATTCTATCTTCTACATTTTTATAATAAAAAGAACTTTTATCTTTGTATTCCATTATTATACTCACAATATAATCAGTATTGTCAATACTTTTTAAATAACCGGAAAGCGCGGTAACTCCATTTAAAGTTCCGGTCTTGCCTCTAAAATTGTTTTCCAAATATTGAAAATTACTTCTGGATCTTAAAGTTCCGTCAATTCCATAAATTGAAAGAGAACCGTAAAAATTATTAAAATAAGTTTTATCCTTGTAAATTTTATAAAGCAGTCTAGAAATAGATCCGGTTGTAATTGTATTAAATCTGGATATGCCTGATCCATCAACAACTGCTGTCTGATTGTCAATTACATTATCGGCGGCAAATGTAGTTAATACTGCTTGAGTCGCGTAAAAGGAATTTCCCTGCTCGCCGCTGAAAAATGCGCCGACCGCCTTAAATAAACATTCGGCAAGATAGTTATTGCTATGCTTGTTTATAAGTGAAATAAGTTCATTTATTGGAATTCCGTTTGAAGCTATTTCATTTAAGTTTAATTGGGAACGACCTATTTTAGCTTTCCCTTTAACTTCAATCCCATTTTTCATCAGCTTTTCTTTCAGCAGAAGAGCAAAAAATAATGTTGGATTATCAATATCAATTACAAAACTGCTCTGCGACTTCTTTTTTCTTAAGCCGCCTGAAATTGTTAGTTCGAAATTATCATCATTGCTTTGAATTTTAAAAGAAGGATTCGTGCGCAATTTTGTAACCTTAGCTTTCATATTCACATTAATAAATGGTGCTTCAGGTCTTATTGAATAATTTAATTTACTTCCAACTTTACCGTTGGAATTTAACGAAACAATTATTTGATTTTTATTTATAACAAGTGCAGAAATAGGTGGAAGTTTAACATTTGCTTTTTCATCTTCAATCCATTCGTCTCGATGATATAGGCTGTCGTAATAGAAACCATCGGCAAGAATATCTCCGGTAATTTCGTTAATTCCCAAGTCTTTAAGTTTTAATATCATTGTATCAAGATCATTTTCAGTAAATACAGAGTTACCGTATCCTTTTACATAAAGATTGCCGTCAATTCTTGAATCGTAAATATCCAAATCTTCTGTTAAAAACTTTGTCTCAAAAATGTGATCATTTCCCATTAAATAAAGAGCTGTTGCAGTTGTAAATAATTTGGTGTTTGATGCCGGTATCATTGGAACCGAATCATTTTTACTATATAATATTTTACCGGTATTTGCATTTGTAATGTTTATTGATAGTTTTGTTGAAGCCGGAATTTCTGAAATTATCTGCTGAATTTTTTTCAGTGATTGACTAAAACAAGAAGTTGTTACTAGAAGTAAAAGAACAGTAAAAAATTTTTTCATGTCGCTCAAAAAAGTGTTCGGAAAAATAGTAAAATTCATTTACATTATTATTTTTTTACATTAAGAAAAATTAAAAGTTCTTTAATTAGTAAATATATTTTTATATTTGTCTTAAATATCTGAAAATGTGGAACCGTATATGAGTAAAAACAATCTCCCAACCAAAGCTTACAGAAATATTGATTTTCTAACTTCCAAAGATGCCAGAAGTATTAGAATATTATCGGAATTTTTAGAACCAAAATCGAGATTTAATAAATTAAATATTGTTGATACAGTTGTGTTTTTTGGTTCGGCAAGACTAAAATCCGCGAGAGAATCAAAAACCTTGCTTCGTGATTTTGTTAAAAATACAAAAAAGGAAAGTAAAGATTATGCAAAAAAACTTGCCAAATTGGAAAATCTCGTTAAAATGTCGAAATATTATGAAGATGCGGTTCTACTTTCCGAAAAGTTGACAAAATGGTCTATGGGTTTAACAACAAATAAAAAAAGATTTATTATTTGTTCGGGCGGCGGACCGGGAATAATGGAAGCAGCAAACAAAGGCGCCAAAATTGCCGGAGGCGAATCAATCGGATTGAATATCAGCATTCCTTATGAGCAGTTTGTAAATAAATATGTAAAAAAGGAATTGGCTTTTGAATTTCATTACTTTTTTATGAGAAAATTCTGGTTTGCGTATTTAGCAAAAGCTTTAATTGTTTTTCCCGGAGGTTTTGGAACGGTTGATGAGTTTATGGAAATTTTAACTTTAGTGCAAACAGGAAAAATTAAAAAAGATATGAAAGTAATTGTCTACGACGAAAATTATTGGAAAAAAATGATAAATTTTGAAGCGTTTATCGAACATGGAATGATAGAGGAAAAAGATTTGAAATTATTCGATTTTTGTAATTCTGTGGATGAAGCTTTTAATAAAATTGTAATTTATTTTGAGAAATATTATTTGAATAAATAAAAAATCCAGCATTTGCTGGATTTATATTTAAGCTTGATTCTTCAAGTTCTCTTTGTAAGCGCGTCTTTTTGCTTTAATTCTTTCCATTCTTTTTTCAATCGAAGGCTTTGTAAAGAAAGTTCTTTTTTTGAATTCTTTTAACACACCGGATCTTTCATATTTTTTCTTAAATCTCTTTAATGCTCTATCGATGTTTTCGTTTTCCGAAATATTAATTCCAACCAAGTAAATTCACCTGCCTTCGTTTTTGGTATTTTTTTAAGTTTAAAAAAATGTGAACCTTAAAATAAGTAGAAAATTAGTTTTTTCAAATAATATTAATCGAAAATTATTCCGTTCCCTAAAGTTTTAATTCCGCTCTCTAAATTGTAAACAAACCCGTTTATAACGTTAAAAGATAATTTTCCGTCTTTCCAAATGGTGAAAGTCGCATTTTTTAAATAACCCGGTTTAAGGTCGATATTTTTTTCATCAATAAAAATATTTAAAGGCAATTTTGTAATATCTAAATTCTTGGGTAGGCTGTTGACTTTTATAAAACCCACACCGTTTTTAATCAATTCAGTAAAATTAAGCTTTTCTAAATCCTGATCTGCCGAGGAAAATACTTGAGAACTTTTGATTTCGAAACCGGAAAGATTCAATTCCTCATATCCATGGAAAATAGAAAGGTCGCCCCAATCTTCAATTGAACTTTTATAAAAACCTGATCTTGATTTATCAAACTGCTCTTCGTTATTAATGCCTACATCAATCAAATAATTATTCCCATTGTTAGCAACCGTAAGATTTTTAAGCAAAACATCGAAAAGTAATTTGTCGTTAAAAGGGATTAGGTGATATTTTTCTATATCGGCATTTTCAAAATTTTTATCAGCAATTGAAAACAAGCCGCTTAATATTGAAATATAATTTAATTTCCTAATGAATTGTTTTTCCGGATCATTTTTCCAGCCGCCTGATTCAATTAAAACTGAGCCCGTTCCCCATTTTACAAAATTATCACCAAACGCGCGAGGTTCAAAATCATCGTTATATTTTGCTATATGTCCGGGTATAAATTTATTTAGCGTTTCCGTTATACAAACAATCAGTTTCATAGTATTTGCTCTAACTTCATTAACGTCTTTTTCATAATTAAATGCCGGTGCAAGAAATGAAAGTGTAGCCGAATTATAGCTTCTTCCTGAAGAATATCTTGTATTTTGATCATGTAAATTAAATGCAAATTTTGGGCAAATGCTGTCTCTAACAGTTTTCAAAATTTGCGATTCCGGAAATTGAAGTCGAAGCGCGTCTCTATTAATGTCAATATCCAATGCGTTTCTTCGTTTAAATTTTTCAGCGCCGTCCGGGTTTAACATAGGAATAAAATAAACAGTTAAATTATCTAAAACTTGCTTTCGAATATTATTTAAATCATCATCCGCCCCGAAAAAATTAAAAATATCGAATAATGCCATTGTTGCTGTTGATTCATCGCCGTGCATTTGTGACCAAAGCAAAACTTTAGTTTTTCCTTTTCCAACGGAAACTAAATAAATGTTTTTACCCTCCGTTGATTTCCCGGCAATTTTGATTTTAAGCTTTTTGTTTGATTTTAATTTTTCAATTGCAGACCGCAATGTTTGATGTGAAAAATTTTTCTTATCAAAATAAGGTGATTTATATTTAGAGTAATTTTCGAAAACGATTTGATCATTGTTCATTTGAGCTATTCCTGAATCAATTAAAATTACAAATAAAATAATTAAAGTTAAAATCAGTTTCATAAAAATATTCCCTAATAAAGTTTCAATTATAATCGAATTTAGATTATATAAATAATAGAAATATTATTTTTTAAATTACTTGAAATTTTTCTTTAAATTAGAAAATAAATTTTTGATATATGGGAAAAATAATTTCTATAACGACACCTAAAGGCGGTGAAGGAAAAACCACTACCGCTGTTAATTTGGCGGTTGCATTCGCCCAAAAAGGGAAACGTACGTTATTAATTGATCTTGATCCTTCGGGACAATGTGCTCCTACTTTAGGAATTAAGTTATCGCAAATAACCGGTGATTTATTTGATGTATTTACTTTTAACAAGGCATTTAAAAGTGTAATCCATAAAACATTTGAGAATAATTTGGATTTTGTTCCAATGCGGCAGCTTGATTATGCTTCGGAAGTTAAACTTTCTAAAATTACTTCGGATGAATTAATTCTTAAAAATATATTGGATTCGGAAATTTATTCTTATAATTATATAATTTTTGATTGTCCACCATCTTTAATTGGAACAACAACAAATATTTTAATGATTGCCGATTCAGTTATTATTCCCGTTAGAACCGCGCGTTATTCCCTAAATGAAGTAGTTAGAGTTATGCGGCATATAGAATTGGTAAAAAGCAAATACAATTCCAAATTGAAAATTGAAGGTATTTTATTGACAATGTACGAGCCGCATACAAGGGCTGGATTTTACACGAAAAAAGTTTTAATGAAGGAATTTCCCAACTATTTGTTTCATTACGTAATTCCAAAAAATGTTGAAGTTTCCGAATCAACATTTCATAATAAACCAATTTTAATTTTCAATCCTGAAGCAAAAGCTTCATTAGCTTATAAAAATTTAGCCGATGAACTTATCAGCAGAAATTCCGTATTTGCGATTTAAGAAATTGTTGCAGCTTCTATATCAGAATGAATATCAAATATCTTATCGAGCTTGGTAATTTTGAAAATTGTCAATTGCCTCATGTCTTTAACAACAATATCTACTTTTGATTTGTAAGTTTTATTGAATGCTATAATTGCGCTTAAAAATGTAGAATCAATAAATGAACAAACGCTTAAATCGAATATTACTTTATTTCCATAATTATTTTCAAAAACTTTGAGAAAATCTTTAAAGAATTCCGATTCGTTTGCCGTTGCTCTAAGTAAATTTACATGAACAATTGTATTTTGATTTATTTCGGTTTTTGTGAACATATTTGTTGAATTTTGTGAAATCCACGGTTGACTTAAAAATTCTTTTCTTTCGAATAAATTGGTTTCCATTTTGTCTCCTTTCCTAAAGATCTATACACCAATTTATTGAATAAAAAGATACGAGCTGTGATTAAAATCATAAGATGCGGATGAATATGTACCTAAATTTTTACGAATTGCGTTTTTAATACATTATCCCAATATTTATGGTTAAGGAAACCTGTTGAACATTTTTCTTGAATTTGTCATAATATTGTTCAATTCCTTCGCCAAATAATTGATTGATATAATAGCGAATATTAATACCGGTAAGATTATTTACGTTTGTGCCGAAATTAGCGCCGAATCCAACGTAACCGCCAATTCCATATTTTGCATGAGCATAGGCTAACGACTTGAAAAATTCCTTTTCCGCCGGCGAAGTAATAAACATTGTGGGACCAAAAGCAATTGAAACGTAAGGACGCAAATTATCCGTAAGAGATTTAGGAAAAAGTCTGTACTGCAGTCCAAAATTTAAAGGAAGAAGGTACAATCTGTTTTTTTTACCGTATATTGGTAGCGGATACCCAAAAATATCATAGCGTTCAATTTCTCTTTCATCTTTTGATTCGGAAACCGAAAAATCAGTAAAAACCGTTAAAACGTTGGTTAAGTTATATCTGTAAAATCCGCCAAAACCAAAACCGCCTTCGCCAATCATTAAATCCATTCCCACAGCGTTGACGGGAAATTCAATATTTGGTTTTTCATCGTTAAGCTGACCGATTTTTTGCGAATAATTTGTCAAAAATGGAATAATTAGTAAAATCAAAAAATATTTTTTCATCGTTTTCTCAAAATTGCTTACTTTTTAAAATATATAATTAATTGGAAAAATCAATACAATAATAATACAATAGAAAATCAAAAATCCATGCAAATTTTGGGGACAATATGGCAGTAAATCTGGAAATAAAAACTAAATTGGAATCGTTCGAAAAAATTTTGAAAATTCTTAATGAAAAAAAATTATGCATAATAAAAAAATTTTACAGAAGGATATTTATTATAAGGTTAAAAACGGTTTGCTGAAATTGCGAAAACATAATGACGGTTGTGAATTGATAAAATACTTACGTAATGAAAAAGACGGAGAAAGATGGAGCAATTATTTTGTGTTAAATATTTCCGGAGAAAATGTGGAAAATTATTTTGACGATCTTTTCGAAATTGAAACGATAGTTGAAAAAACTAGAGAATTGTATATTTACAAGAATACAAGAATTCATTTGGATAAAGTAAATTGTTTGGGAAATTTTTTAGAGCTAGAAACTGTTGTAAATAATATTTCTCAGCAGGAAGCAAAAATTGAATTTGATGAAGTCGTAAAATTTTTAAAATTGGATTTTGAAGATCAAATTAAAAAATCATACAGGGATTTAATGTTGGCAAAAAATTAAAAATCCCAATTTCTGTATAGAATTTGGGATTTTAATTAAAATAAAAATTATGATTAATTATTTATTTTGTGCCGCAATTAAATTTAATGCGCTTCCGGCTTTAAACCACTCAATTTGATTTGCATTAAAAGTATGATTTAACATTGCTTCGTCTGTTGTTCCATCAGCGTGTTTCATAATCATTTTTATTTGAGAACCCGGAGCTAATTCCTTTACACCAACTAAACTAATTTTATCATCTTCTTTTACTTTATCATAATCAGCCGGATTATTAAAAGTTAACGGAAGCATTCCTTGTTTCTTTAAATTTGTTTCATGAATTCTCGCAAAACTTCTAACAATAATAGCTTTTCCATTTAAGAATCTGGGCTCCATTGCAGCGTGTTCGCGCGAAGAACCTTCTCCGTAATTTTCATCGCCGACAACAATCCAACCCAAACCTTGAGCTTTATATTCGCGGGCAACTTTGCTTACATTTTTATATTCCTGAGTGAAAACATTTTTCACTTCGCCGGCTTTATCTGTAAAAGCATTAATTGCGCCTAAAAATAAATTATCGGAAATATTATCTAAATGTCCGCGGAATTTTAACCAAGAACCAGCCATAGAAATATGATCTGTTGTACATTTGCCTTTTGCTTTTAACAAAAGAGGCAAATCAATAAAATCATTTCCGTCCCACTCTGTAAATCTTTCTAAGAACTGCAATCTTTTACTTTCGGGATTTATAATAACTTCAGTATCAAAATATTTTTCGGATGGAGCGATAAAGCCTTCCAAATCGGGCTTAAATCCATTTTTAGGTAATTCATCGCCGTAAGGTGAATCTAGTTTTATTTCTTCGCCATTTTCGTTTTTCAAAAAATCTGTTTCGGGATTAAAAGTAATTTTTCCCGCAATTGTTAAAGCGGTTGTAATTTCGGGTGAAGCGACAAATGCCAAGGTATTCGGGTTTCCGTCTTGGCGCTTTGCAAAATTTCTATTGAATGAAGTAACAATACTATTTCTTTTTTGTTCGGGATTATCCATTCTTTGCCACATTCCAATGCATGGACCGCAAGCATTTGAAAGAACAATTCCACCAAAATCCGTTAGAGTTTTTAATTGTCCGTCTCTTTCAATAGTTGCTCTAACTTGTTCAGATCCCGGAGTAATTGTGAATTGAGATTTTGCCTTCAATCCTTTTGACATTGCTTGCTTTGCGATATTTGCCGCACGGTCAATATCTTCATAACTTGAATTTGTGCAGCTGCCTATTAATCCTACGCTTAATTCTTCCGGAAAATCATTTTCTTTCGCGGTTTCTTTCATTTTTGAAATTGGAATTGCTCTATCGGGAGTATAAGGTCCGTTCAAATGAGGTTCAAGTTCGCTTAAATTAATTTCAATAATTTGATCAAAATATTTTTCCGGATTTTCATAAACGCCATCATCAGCATTTAACAAATGCGCATGCTGAGTTGCTAATTCAGCAACATCTTCACGACCTGTAGCTTTTAAATATGCCGCCATTTTTTCATCGAAAGCAAATGTAGAAGTTGTTGCTCCAATTTCCGCACCCATATTGCATATTGTTCCTTTTCCGGTACATGAAATTGATTTTGCTCCTTCGCCGAAATATTCTACAATTGCGCCAGTTCCACCCTTTACAGTTAAAATTCCCGCAACTTTTAAAATCACATCTTTTGGTGAAGTCCAGCCCGAAAGTTTTCCGGTTAGTTTAATTCCAATTAACTTAGGCCATTTCAATTCCCAAGCCATTCCGGCCATAACATCAACCGCGTCTGCGCCGCCAACACCGATTGCAATCATTCCCAATCCGCCGGCATTTGGAGTGTGAGAATCTGTTCCAATCATCATTCCGCCCGGGAAAGCATAATTTTCCAAAACTACTTGATGAATAATTCCGGCGCCGGGTTTCCAAAATCCAACCCCAAATCTTTTTGAGATACTTTCTATAAAATTGTAAACTTCCTCATTTTCACTTTTAGCTCTGTTTAAATCTGCTTCCGCTCCAACTTGCGCTTGAATTAAATGATCGCAATGAGAAGTTGATGGAACCGCAACGCTTTTTCTTCCAGAATGCATAAATTGCAAAAGTGCCATTTGCGCCGTTGCATCTTGCATCGCAACTCTATCCGGAGCCAAATCAACATAATCTTTTCCGCGAATAAATTCTTTATTTGCGGGTTCCCAAAGATGAGCGTATAAAACTTTTTCTGCGTAACTCATTGGTCTGCCCAAAACTTTTCTTGCAGCATCAATTTTTGCTTCAAAATTATTGTAAACTTTTTGAATCATATCAAAGTTTGCAGTCATTTATTTTCTCCCAACTTATTTTAATAATTTTTACAAAGTTAACTAATTTCCAAATATTTTTCTTTAGAATGTAAAATAAGTTAATAGAAACTTCTAAAAAATTAAATTATAAGTTCTTGTCATTCCCACGAAAGTGTGAATCCAGTGAAAATGATATTTACATGTGTGGACATTCTTCATGTTCTCCAGGAGGTTTGTGGCATTTCGACGGAAAAGAATGGAAAGTAGTGGATATATTTAATTTATTAGGAGAGGGTGGTTCTTATTATGCAGTTCATGGTTTATCAGAAAAAGATATTTGGGTTGTAGGAGGGCAATTAGAAAATTATGAAAAAAAAATTTATAATCCATTTATTATTAGGTATGACGGAATCAAATGGCAAAGATACAGATTGGAAGCGAATATTAAATCTTTTTTATATTCAGTTTATGTAAAAGATAAGTATGATGTATGGATTTGTGGAAGTAATGGAATTGTGGGTCATTATAACCATATTTATTATAAATGGGAAATTGATACAGTAAAAATTGAAATACCAGAGGATGGGGATTATAGTCTTTATTCAATCGGATGTATGAATGGTAAAACTTATGTATATGGAAATATTTCTGAGGAATATGGTTTAAAATACACATATTATTTTTTTGAAAATGATGGTAATAATTGGAGAACTATTGATTCATTTAAATACGATAAAAATAGTACGTTTCAGAAATTTGGTACAAATAAAATGATTGTGTCATTAAATAATAATCTTTATACGATGGGTTTCGGACTTTGGAAAAGAGAAACTGGTAAATGGACGGATATGATTGAATATAAAAAGGATTTTAGAGGATTTTATGAAATGGATGAAAATAATATGCTTATTGTAGGGAGTTTTGGAGAGATATATCACTTTAATGGCAGTAATTGGCAAAGCATTGATATACCAAATGATGATAATTTCCACTATACTGGGGTATTTATGACAAAAACCTCGACTACAATAATTGGTTTATATTTAGATCAATCAATACAGAAAACAATAGTATGGAAGGGTAAATAAAAACGCGATTGACAATTATATCTTATATCTAATTTTATTTATTTTTGTAAAATTCAATCTAGCGGTTACAGTAATGTTATAAAACTTTTTCTTACTAAATAAATTTGATTCAAAAAAATATGCCATCTTCTAAAAAGATGGCATCTCTTAAAACATGTTTAAATTTCTATCGAATTATTTTTATGTATTGCGTTTGCAAATTCACCAATCAGCTTCCAATTATTTTCATCTTCAAAAAAGTTTCCGGTAATAATAATTTTTGCTCCGGCTTCAACTTTTTGTCTCGCTTCTTCGGGAGTTCTAATTCCGCCGCCGACAATAACCGGAATTGAAACTTGCGAAGAAACTAATTTTATCATTTCATTTGGGACAGATTTTTCGGCGCCGGAACCGCCTTCCAAATAAATTAATTTCATTCCTAAATATTCTCCGGCAAGTGCGGTTGCCGTTGCAATTTCCGGTTTGTTTCTTGGGATTGGCTTGCTTCCACTAACGTATTCTGCGGTTGTTGTTTGTCCGGATTCTATTAAAATATATCCCGTTGAAATTGCTTCAATATTATGTTTTTTTATTGAAGGCGCGGCTTGAACGTGCTTTCCAATTAAGTGTTCGGCATTTCTTCCACTAATTAAAGATAAGAATAAAATTGCATCTGCAAATTTTGAAACTTGATTTACACTTCCGGGAAAAATTATTACGGGCAGATTTGTATATTTTTTAACTTCAATTATTGATTCATCCAAATTGCCGTTAATCATTAAACTTCCGCCAATCAAAAAACCATCAACCCCGCTTTTTTCACAATGCTGAACAAATGGTTTTGTTTTATCTAATGGAAGCTTATCCGGATCAATTAGGATAAAATATGCAGCACCTTTTAGATGAATTATATTTTCAACTTTATTATATATTTTCATTTTATCAAATAAATAGGAAAAACATTTAAAATAAAATAATAAACTTTGGTCAAAATGTCTTTATTATTTCATACTTAAAGCAATTCGGTTTTTCTGTACATCAACAGATTTTATTTTTATATCTATAATATCACCAACACTTACAATTTCCATCGGATGTTTAACAAATTTATTTGCCATTTCGGAAATATGAAGCAATCCGTCCTGTTTAACTCCAATATCCACAAAAGCACCAAAATCAACAACATTTCTTACTGTTCCTTTAAGTGCCATTCCAATTTCCAAATCTTCAATTTTTAAAACATCGCTTCTTAATATTGGTTTAGGCATATCTTCGCGCGGATCTCTGCCCGGTTTTACAATATTCTGAATTATATCTTCGAGCGTAGGCACGCCAACGTTTAACTGATTTGCGATTTTTTCTACTCCGCGCTTTTCCACAAATTGTTTAACAAGCAATCCTTTTTCATTTATTAGAGTAGAAGAAATTTCGCACATTTTTAAAAGTTTCTCAGTAGCTTCATATGATTCGGGATGAATAAATGTCGAATCCAATGGATTTATTCCTGAAGTTATTTTCAAAAATCCCGCGGCTTGCTCAAATAATTTATCACCGACTCCGCTTACTTCTTTTAATTGATTTCGATTTTCAAATCTGCCGTGTTCTTCACGGTATTTTACAATATTGTTGGCTATCCTTTTACTTAATCCGGAGACGTAAGTTAACAGAGAAGATGAGGCGGTATTTACATCAACACCAACATAATTAACGCAGCTTATTACAACATCATCCAAATTTTTATTTAACAATTTTTGATCAACATCGTGCTGGTATAAACCAACTCCAATAGATTTAGGATCAATTTTTACAAGCTCGGCAAGCGGATCCAATACTCTGCGAGCGATAGAAATATTTCCTCTTTGACTCGCTTCCAAATCGGGAAATTCTTGCTTCGCGATTGGTGAAGCCGAATATACAGACGCGCCGGCTTCATTAACTATTAAGTAATGACAATTCAGTTTATGATCTTTAATTATTGTTGAAACCAATAATTCTGTTTCTCTGCTGGCAGTTCCGTTGCCTATTGCAATTAATTCTACGTTATATTTTTTTATGAATTTTAAAATTGTTTGAACCGCTGAATCTTTTTTATTTTGCGGAGGATGCGGATATACGGTTTCGCCTTCTAAGTATTTTCCGGTTTTATCAATTATCGCGACTTTTGAACCCGAAACATATCCCGGATCAATTCCCATAATTATTTTATTCATTATCGGCGGCTGAAGCAAAAGCTGTTTTAAATTTGATGCGAATATTTTTACGGCATGCTCATCGGCAATTTCAGTTAAATAATTCCTTACTTCTCTTTCAATAGATGGCTGTATCAATCTGTTAAAAGAATCGGTTGTTGTTTCGTTTAATAAATCTTCAAAAAATGATTTTTTATAATTAAAGTGAGATTGGTAAATATTTTTAATAATCTCATCTTTTTCAAATTGAAATGAAACTTTAAGGAATCCTTCACTTTCACCGCGATTTAAAGCCAAGACCTGGTACGGCTTTATTCTTGTAATTTCGGCCTTAAATTCATGATAAATTTCATATACATCTGTTTTTTTGCCGCTCGTATTTTCTTCTTTTTTATTAACTTTCGCTGAGCAGACATTTGAGGAATTCAATAAACTTTCTCTAACCAATTTTCTTACTTCGGCGTTTTCGCTTATCATTTCGGCAATAATATCTTTCGCTCCGTTAACGGCATCTTCAATTGTAAGCACTTCTTTTTCATCATTTAGATATTGTTCGGCAATTTTATTAAAATCACCCGAAAAATTGGGATTATCAATAATAAAATTTGCCAAAGGTTCCAATCCCTTTGCCTTTGCAACAGTTCCTCTTGTTTTTCGTTTTGGTTTGTATGGCAGATAAAGATCTTCAACATCCTGCAATTTATCGGCGTTCAAAATTTTCTCTTTTAATTCGTCGGTTAATTTTCCTTGTTCTTCAATGCTTTTAATAACAGTCGATTTTCTTTCTTCAAGCAGAGTTAAATAATTATTTAGATTTTCTATTTCGCGTAATTGTTCTTCATCTAAGCCGCCGGTTTTTTCTTTACGATATCTTGCGATAAACGGAATAGTCGCATCTTCGGAAAATAAACTTAATACGGTTTCAACTTGATTGTGTTTAATATTCAATACTTTTGCAATATTTTGTGGGATGTTCATGAAATACCTTTTGAAAATTTTTATTCAATAATTAGAAAATTAGGATGGTAAATTTAGCAGTATAAAAATTTAATTCAACCTTGATATAAATAAAAATATTTACGAATAATTAAATTGCCCGGGTAAAATCAATAACGCAAAAAATAAATTACTACTTTTTATAGCTGTATTACAATTTGATATTTTCTTTCGTTAACTATTTTTTTGATTATTAGCAGTTGTATCAAAATAATTTGAATTCGAGAATATCTAAATTACAATAAACGGATTATCGTTTCTTTCGGCTAATTTATACGTATGCTTAAACTCTTCCTTCTCCAATACGCGAAGCAGTTTCAGGGGATTATTAACAATAATTCCGTCTAATTTTGTAACCAGCATTTTTTCCATTGAATCAGGATCGTCCAAAGTCCAATAATAAATTTTTTTAATAATACCCCGAATTGTTCTTTTTTTAGCGGCAATTAAAAATTGAGGCACATAATTTCTCAAAGCTTTAGGAGCTTGAGAAGCAATTCCGCTTCCCCACCAAAAGTTTCCTTCATTTCTTTTTTCAAATGTTTTTTCAGTTATTTGAAAACTTTCTTCGCTTAGATCTGCGCCGAAATACCGTCTAAATTCTTTTGGAAGAGTTTCAAAAAATCCATCAAAAAAAGCAGTGTAATTTTTCTTACCAACCGACATAATGCAATTGACTCTGTTATTAGGATCGTTTTTACAAAAGCTTTTTTCAATAACTTCAGCCAACTGCATTCCGCACTGATTTAATTTACTTTTGGGAACGCCGCCAAGTTTACAGTCAAATATGCAAAGTGAAAATTTTGGATATTGTTTTTCAAATTCCCTTAGTTTATTGAGGAAAATTGCCAGATCGGTTTTTGCCAAACTTCTCTCCATTAAATTTACTTTGTCGGGATCAAAATCGGGACGAAATCCGTGAAAAACCGTAAATGAAAAATTATCATCCTTTTCTAATGAAGGAGTAATGTCAAACTCAATCGCGTTGCTTCCCATATCCAAAGCTTCCTCTACGTAAGCCGGAGTATTTACCATATGCGCGATCGCGTAAAATGGTCTTGGTATAAGCGGTAACGTTGTTAATTCAACATTTATACTTTGCGGATTTTCTGATTTATCTAACCATGAGTAAAAGGGAAATTCCAATTTCAAGCTGGATTTCTCATTTTTTATCTCAATTTTATTCAAATACCAGCCGTCTCCCAAAAATTGTTCGTCATGCCAAATTTTAATTTTATTTATCTCGCCTAAATCTCTTAATGAAATTTTAAAATAGTCATATCGTCCCGCTTCAAATGCATTTTTTGCTATGTAATCATTTAATTTGATTTCATCGGAATTGCCGTTTGTTCCGTATAATATCATGGAAACATTAGCGTCGGTTCCGCCAGCCGATACATTTCCGGTGCTTATTTTAAATGAGTACTCCACATTATTCGGAGAAAAAGAATATTCGTTATTTGGTTTAAGCCAGCGGAAAATGGGGAAAATTCGCGGTTCATCTTCGCTCGTTTTTTTAATTTTGATTCTGTTTATAAAAAGATTTGAATTAAATCCTTCCGAATCGGACTTTAGTTTTATTTCATTAATTTGTCCAACATCTTCATTATGAGTTTCAAAAACATAGGAATGACCAGTTATAAATTCTTTATTTGGCAGATATGGTTTTACATTGAAGAAATAGGTATGACTTTTAGAACCTATAATTGAAATATATAAATTTGAATTGCTTCCCGAACCGGACAAAGTACCAATAGCAATTTCTATTTCATATTTTACATTTTCGATTGGAGTAAATTCATATTTTTTATTTCCTTCAATCCATTTTTTAACCTGAAAGAAATATGATTTATTATCCGTAATATTTTCAATCGTAACAGATTCTAAAAACCAATCGGCGCCAAGCCACTTATTATTATGCCAAATTTCTATTTTTTCAATTTCGCCAATATTTTGAGATTCAATTAAAAAAGCATCGATATTATCTTTTTCAAAAACATTTTTATTTTTATGTTCGTTCAGCGTTAAATCTTGTGTATTAAATAAACTTCCGTAAATTTTAATTGTTACATCCGCGTCGGTTCCGGCATTACTAACGCTTCCGGTTTTTATTGAAATTTTATAATCCATACAAATTCCTTTTAATAATAAATATATTGTGAATTCTCATTATGAAAATATATTTTTTTTTGGAAAATCTTTGACGTAAATTTTTACTTATACCAATCTTATCAATAATCAAAATCCACATAGTTATTTGCTAATTAATAATGTTTTGTGTAAAAAAACAACAATTACAAATTTTTATCATCATTTTACATTAAAAAAATACTCACAAAATACGATTATACGGAGAAAAGGATTTTCACAATTAAATTAATAAGGGAATTGTATAACTTCATGGATGAAGAATGTTCGCTAAACGAATGGATATACTTGAAAATATAGATGAAGTTAATCTTTCAAGAGAACTTGAAATCGCAAAATTCCGAAATTACGGAAGAGAACATTTTTCGGATCTTTTGCATGATGAAATATCTTTTGATCATTTTTTTCAAAATACTTCCAAATTTTATTCAATTAACCTTCCGAATGAAATTTCAGATTATTTGTTAAGATTGGATACCGCTCCATTTTTCTGGCTTTCTGAATCTCCATTAATAAAAAAAATGGAAGAAATTTTAACTACCAAAAACAGCAAGTTTAATTACGTCGCGAATTTTAGGGAAATTAAAAAATATTATACACAATGGATAACGTTAAAGACAAGTAAAGAAAAACAATATTACGCGTTCAGTATTAGCAATCAAATTGAAAGAAACATTTCGTATCAAAGTTTTTACAATCTCATAATTTATGGTGTGATATTAACATTTGATAAAAACGCTTATAATCCCAATAGAGCAATTGAGTTATATGATCAAGCATTTTCAATTGTAAGTAATTGCGATATGGATTCTTCTCTAAAGAAGAATTTACTTTATTACGTAAAAGTTTTCAAAGGTTTTGTTTACTTGCTTGAATATAATTATAAAAAAGCAAGAATTACGTTTAATGAAGCTCTGGATTATAATTCTCACGGAGTAAATTCATTTTACTACATTGCGTTGTGCAGCAAATACTTAGATGATTTTGATACGGCTTTTGACGGACTTAAAAACGTTTTAGAGTTTGACAGAATGCGTTTTCAATACGCGATTAATTATAATTTCCTAAAATTGTTTTCATTTTTCTATAACAACGCTTGCTTTTATAACGTATTTACAGAGTTGGGTTTTGCCCAAATGCTTCCGGATATAGATTTTTTATTGAGGTCATTATTTTCCAGCGACTCAAACAGCATGGATATTACTTATGGCAAATTAATTAACTTGGATAATTTGAGAATAAAAGAATTTTTTAATCAGGAAGTATATTCAGAAATTGAATTTCTTAGAAAAGCTCTAGCTAATTATAAGAATAAAAGAAACGGTTTGATCAGAATAGTTGAACAAATATTCAGAGATAAATTAGTCACTTTAATTGAATACATAAGAAACTTAATCGAATCACATTATTTCGATCAGATTAAAGATGATATTATTGTTTTTGATAAGCAAATTGAACAAAATAAAAGGCAATTGGAATTAATAAAACATGAAAGAGACGATGCTTTCAAAAAAGTGAAAATTACCGAAAAAGAAGCATTTAATCTTTTGGATGAAACATCCTTGGAACATCAGAAAGCCATTGAAGAAAAAATCAAAAATATTGATGAAGGAACAAAGTTTGATCCTATAAAAGTATTTTACAGTTCAATGATATTTACATCGGCAATATCGTTTTTAATATTTATTGTGGTTGGTTTCATGTCAGTTATTATTGGTTCCGGCGAGGACGGCAGAAGCGGTTTAACACTTTTAATTGTAAACGGATTTAGATGGGGCGGAATAACTTTCATTATTGGAATCGCAATTTCTGTTTTTACCGCGTTTTCATCCTATTGGGAAAAGGGCACGCATAAGAAAAAACTTATTGCTCAATTAGATTATTTAAAATCCGCTCAATCCGGTGAAAAAAAGAACCTTGAAATTGATACGCAAATGAAATCTAAAGTTTACGAGCAAAAATTTAGAGAGCGTATAAGTGCACAAGAAAAGATAATCGATAGCTTTATAGAAGAACGAGAATTAAACTATAAATACAAATTTAACGTTGCTAAAAAAGAAATTGACCAATATATCACACCTTTAAATGAACTTTTAAACTCCCTTGAAAACGTTGGCTAATAATAGCCATAAATTTAAATTCATTCAAAAAAAACCTCAAAATTATTCAAAAAAGTAAAGATTTCGTTTGGCTTGATTTTAGCAAGTTTATATAAACTTAATAAACTTGTTAAAAATATGACTAAAAACATGCATCCAGAAGCTATATTCATACAACTGCACACATACTGTAATTCAGAATGTATTAATTGTCCTTTCGAATTTACATATAACTCAATTCATACAAATGGAAGAATGAATGATTCAACTTGGCGTAAAATTCTTTCCGATATCATTGAAATGAATTATTCGGGTCAGGTCGGTTTTTATCTACATCACGAACCATTAATTGATAAAACACTTTATGAAAAAATTAAAGACATAAATTCACAAACAAAAGCTTATGTTGTTCTTTCCACAAACGGACAACTATTAACGGAAGAGAACGTAAACAAATTAATAGAAGCAAAACCACAAAAAATCCACCTTAATATAAACTCGGGAAACAAACAAGAATACGAATCATCTATGAAAGGCTTGAATTATGAAACTACAATTACAAATTGCAGAAAATTCATTGATAAAGCCAAAGGAATAATAGATATTGAAATTAATTGTCCGGTTATAGAAGGTTTTGACGTAGCGTCATTAAAACAGATTTTCCCCGATGTGAAAGTCAATTTGGATTATTGGGCAAATTCAAGAGGCGGACTTTTACCGGAATTTTTTCACGAAGAAAAAGGGAGCAGATTTAAAACCGATAATTACTGCAATCAGCCCTCTCAGAATTTTAACATTTTATTTGACGGCAGTACAATAGCGTGTTGTATGGACTGGATGCATGAGTCAAAAAAAGATTTTCTTAATATAAATAATTCCAGCATAGTTGAAGTCTATAACGAAATAAAAAAATTGGAAACACAATTCATTGACGGAG
The DNA here is from genome assembly GCA_016713565.1 of Ignavibacteriota bacterium. Classification (NCBI taxonomy): domain Bacteria; kingdom Pseudomonadati; phylum Ignavibacteriota; species Ignavibacteriota bacterium. Next base: position 962,568 of record JADJOX010000007.1, on the reverse strand, counting down.
ATTATTCAAAATATAAAATGTGCAAAGCCTGCTCAAAGGAAATGGGTTTTTATATAAAGGAAAACAAATTGAAAATATTGATAACAAACCACCAGCTTTTGGATTTAACCGGTTCTGAAATTTACACATACACATTGGCAAAACTATTAGTTGAAAAAGGTCATGAAGTTTTAATTTATACAAAATATGCCGATAAAATATTAACTTTATTTGAGTCCATCGGAGTAAAGGTAACAACAAAAATTGATGAAATAAAAAACATTAATTTTGATGTCGCTCACGTTCATCATAATATAATGGCAATTGAAATTAGATATCACTTCCCCGAATTACCCATCATATTTCTCTCTCATGGAGTTATTCCTTTCTTAGAACAGCCGCCTGTTATCGAATTAGGTATATCAAAATTTGTTGCCGTAAGTGAAGAAGTTAAAAACAATTTAATTTCAAATGGAATTTCAAGTGATAATGTTGAGATAATAAGAAATATAATTGACCCGGAAATATTTTATCCTAAATCCGAAATTAATACTAAACCGCAAAATGCTTTAGTTATTACAAATAAGATGAACCTGGAAGTTGAACAAACAATTAAAGAAGCATGTAAATGGTTAAACATTGAAGTTCAATTTATCGGAAGAAGATTTAAAGATGTTTCACCTTTGGAAATGGGAAACTATATCAATCAATCTGATTTGGTATTCTCGTTGGGAAGAGGAATTGTTGAAACAATGATGTGCGGGAGAGTGCCGATAGTATTTGACCGAAACGGCGGTGACGGGATAGTTACTTCTAAAAATATTGCGACATTTATTCTTAAGAATTTTTCCGGAAGAACAAATAATAAAATGTTTAACACACAAGAATTGATTTCAGAAATTGAAAAGTATAACAAGAACGATATTGCAGAATTGTTGGAAATTGCAAAACAAAATTTTGGACATACTAATGTCGATAAGTTAATAAATATTTATAACAATGCAATTAAAAATAATAACGCAGTAAAACTTAATGGATTAAATAAAAATATTGCTGAAACAATATTTAACACAGTTATTGAAACAACACGGTATAATGAAGTTATGAATGAAAGAAAAAATAATAACAACAATAAAGAAAATAATCTCGAAAAACTATTGGCGGAATCGGAGAATTATATTCTTGAAGAAAAATTTGAAAATGCAGAAATAGTTTTAACCAAAATATTGAGCGAAATTGATTCCGAGTCAATTGATGCCGCAAATAATTTGGTTGTTGCTTGGCTTATGCAAAAGAAATATGAAGAGGCGATTGATCTGTTGTCGCAAATTTTAGAAAAGAATCCCAATGACGAAATTGCATTAGATAATTTGAAATTCATCAATGATATTTTAAACAATCAACAAAACGAAATGCATGATCAAATACATTTCAATTCTGACAATTCCACTTCAGTTTCAATTATAATTCCCGTTTTTAACAAAATTGAGCTTACACTTCAATGTTTAAATTCATTAAATGAAATAAATTCTCAAAATATTTTTGAAGTAATTGTTGTTGATAATAATTCGACTGACGGCACGAGTGAAATATTAAATAAAGTAAAAGATTCGCTTAAATACGAATTAAAAATAGTTCAAAATTCATCAAATTTAGGATTTGCGAAGGCAAATAATATTGGGATTAAATCAGCCAAATATGATAATATTCTTTTCCTTAATAATGACACAATTGCCGAAATTGACTTTTTAAACAAGCCTGTTGAAATATTAAATTCAAAAAATATCGGAGCGGTTGGGATTAAATTATTATATCCAGACAGATTGATTCAGCATGCGGGTTTGGCTTTCGGCGGCAATAAATTAGCTCAGCATATTTTTAATTTTTATCCTTCAGATTATCCTCCGGCAAACTTCAGCAAAGAAGTTTCCGCAATTACAGGTGCGTGTTTCTTTATAAAGAAATCTTTATTTGAAAAACTTGGCGGTTTTGATGAAGCATTTATAAACGGACAGGAAGATATTGACCTTTGCATGAAAATAAAAAGTTTAGGTCTTAAAATTTGGTATTCGCCAGATGCCTGGATATATCATCTTGAAAGTCAATCGGCAAATAGATTGGAAAAGGCATTTCAAAATAGACAGTTATTTTTAAAGAGATGGGAAAATTATATCGTTCCAGACGTTAATTTGTTTTTTGATGAAATTAAAAAAATATCTTCAATAAAATCAATTAATTCAAAATATGACATGCCGGACAAAATCAATTTCGCGATTAAAATTGGGGTTCCCGATAGAACATATAAAAATTGGGGAGATATTTATTACGCAAACTCATTGGCAAACGCGTTAAAAGCAAAAGGACATAATGCCGTAATACATTATTTGGAAGAATGGAATCAGTTGGATGAAGCAATTCATGTTTGTATTCACATAAAAGGTTTATCTAACTATGAATTGAAACCAAATAATGTAAATATAATTTGGGTTATAAATCATCCTGAACTACATAAGATTGAGGAACTAAATCAATATGATTTAATCTTTGCCGCTTCAAAAAAATACTATGATCAAATTTCGAAAAAAGTTTCGGTCCCGATATTTTATCTTTCCCAAGCAACAGAAAAGGAACATTTTAATAAACGCAATAATGTCGAAAAAGAATTTGACGTTTTATTTATAGGCAACAATTATGAGTCTAAGAATAATAAATGCCGACAAATAATTAGTGATGTGTTAGAAACAAAAATTAATTGCAATCTTAAGATATTCGGCGAAAATTGGGATGGTTTTGTAGATCCAAAATATATTGGTGGAAATTTTGTAGAATGGGAAAAAATTCCCGAATTATATTCAAAAGCAAAAATAGTATTAAACGACCACCAGCAATCCATGCGCGAAAACGGATTTGTAAACAATAGAACTTTTGACGTTGCTCAAACCGGGACACTTCAAATTAGCAATTATGTTGAAGGATTGGTTGAATTTGGCATTGAAAGTTATAATTCAATTGATGAGCTGAGAGATAAATTGAAATTTTATTTAAATGAAGAAAAGCAAAGAATATTAAAAGCGGAAGATAATTTTAATAAAACCGAGTCATGCACATTTGAGAACAGAGCAGCGGAAATTATTTTAAGAATTAACGAGATAAAAAACAATAAATCAAAATATGAATGCTGCAATATTTGCGGATATCAAGGCAGCGATTTTTTAAACATGGGAGTTAGAGAAAAAGTTAGATGTCCAAACTGCAACAGCTTGGAACGACAAAGAGCTTTATGGTTTTTATTAAAACGCGATCATGTGATAGAACCGGGTAAAAAAGTTCTAGAAATTGCTCCGCTTAACAATTTGGTATTCAGAAAATATTTTGAGGAAAACGGCTGTAAATATATTTGTATAGATAAATGGAAATCGGGAAATCCTTTGGATAAAAGAGATACTTCATGGATAGATTTTGAAATGGATGTATGCGATTTGAAATTTGAAAATGAAACATTTGACTTAATCATAATGCAGCACGTAATTGAAGAAGTTCCAGATGACAGAAAAGCGTTTTCGGAAATATCCCGAGTGCTGAAAAAAGACGGAATAGCAATTCTTGAAATTCCTCACGATAAATGGCTGAGAAAAACTATTGAATATGATTCGCCGCAAAAGTTTGGTAATGTAAGGCAATATGGAGTTGATTTTTATAATAGAACCGGTGAATATTTTAAAACTCAATTTGAAGAAATTATAGATGGAGTGACTTTCAGCGTTTTCAGCAAATCAGAAATTCAAACTAAACTAAATTTTCCGGTGTTGCTGGATCATCCATCATATCAGCCTGAGAATTTTTCGAACAGATTTCAAAACGCGATAGAACTTCTTAGTAAAAAAGGATTTACTTCGTTGACGACCTATCAAGTTGAAAACCTTCTTTACAAAAATGTTAATTATAAAAAACCATATTGGATAACATTAGACGATGGAACTGAGGCTGATATAAATTCAGCAATGCCGATTTTGAGCAATACTCAAAGTGTAGCGACAAGTTTTTTAATTCCAAATAAATTAAACGATTCAATTATAGATCAATGGAAAAATTCCGCAAATAAAAGAATTTTAGATATTCAAAATCATTCACTAAATCATAGACAAACTTTTATAAGTAATAAATTGATTGATGTTTACAAAGGTGAATATAAACATGTAAATTTAGTGGAAGCCGAAACTAAAAAAGGTTTTCCAATTTTTGAATATTCATCGAATTTGGCAAACAAATCATTTATCCCCAACAAGGAAGTAATAGATTTTTGTTTAGAATATTATATAAAAAATAATTTGGATGAATTAGGCATTGAGAAATATATCAGTTCGCTTAAAAATGAATTAAATGAAAAATTCGGCAATGATTTGGGTCAATTTGAAAATGACGAAGAATTCAACAAAAGAATTGAATCGGAAATAAATAATTCGTATAAAATATTATCGGAAAACTTTAACAAATCAATTTTTGCGTTTTCATTTCCTTGGGGTTTATATAATCAAGAATCATTAAAAAAAGCATCTGAAAATCATACATTAATTACAAGAGTTCTACCTTCACAAATTAATCACAATTATAATCCGCTTGAAATAGATAGAATTGACATTCCAAGTTCTGCCTTTAAGGAATTGGAGAATAGTTTGTACAGAAGCAGTTCTTGGGAAAAATTAGAATACAAAAATGATCCCAAGGTTTGTGTTTTGATGACAACTTTCAACAGAAGACAAAATTTAGCTGACGCAATTCAAAGCGTAGTAAATCAAACTTACAAAGATTGGAATTTGATCTTGGTAAATGATGGCGGCGAAGATGTAGCGGATATTGTTAAATTATTCAACGATCCGCGAATACAATATTTTTCGAATGAAAATAAAGGAAAAGCTGCGGCTCTAAATTTTGCTATTCAAAATTCAAAAAGCAAATATATCGCATACCTCGATGATGACGATCAATATTTACCAAATCATTTGGAAGTTTTAATTACATATTTGGATGTTCATACAGAACATCAATTCGTTTATTCTATTGCGGAAGAAGTAAGTTTAGTTGAAAACAATCATCAATGGCATGAAGTTGAATCGACAATAAGATATGCCAAACAAGTTGACGCTAAAATGCTGCGGCTTATGAATCACATACCAAATCTGTGCGCGGTTCATACAAGATCTTTATTTGCGAAGGCCGGTTTATATGACGAATCATTAAACGTTTTAATCGATTGGGATATGTATCGCAGATTAGCGCAGATTTCAAATCCGAAATTTTTAAATGCTGTTACCGCAAGATATTTTAGAAAGAGAAGTAAAGGTAATACCGCGAAAAATCAAATGACAGGCTTATATTTTACCGATCCGGTAAAGTATTATAATAACAGATTAAAAATCACAAGCAAAGATTTATCAATAGAAAAAAATGAAGAAAAAACGTGCATAATTATTGAAATAAATAATATCAATAAATCCGATGCCAGATTTTTTATAGCAAAATATGATAACTTTAGAAAGATGTTCAACGTAGAATTGTTGTTGGTTATCTCATGCAAAATAGATATTGAACTGCTTGAATCAATAATTTATGCTGAGCGGGTTGGAGGTTTTGTAATATTCGGAAATAATAATTCCAAAACTAAAATTAATATTGAACCATATTTATTAAAATCAAATTGTAGTAAAAATATTTTCTTTGACAGATTGGAAAAACTGACTAAGCTGAATATAGAAAATTCGATATTATCAAATAACGAATTGGTACATTTCTCTGAAACTTACAAACAGCAAAACTCAAACAATCATTATAAAAAATTGAATTTTAAACCCGAGCATTTAGTTTCAATTATAATCCCGACATTTAACAATTGGCATTTAACAGAAGAATGTATTAAATCCATATATTCGGCAAAAGATAAAACAAAGTTCGAAGTTATAATTGTTGATAATAATTCAACAGATTGTACTAAAGAAAAGTTGTTGGGTACGTCAAAGAAATATTCCAACTTAAAAGTAATCTATAACGAAGAAAATCTTGGGTTTTCAAAAGCGAATAATATCGGCGCAAAAAACGCTGAAGGCGATCTTTTGTTATTCTTAAATAATGATACTTCAGTAAAGAGCAATTGGCTAGATGAAATGGTTAAAACCATTGATGATAATAAAGTTGGAATTGTTGGCGCAAAATTATTATATCCCGGAAAAAATGAAATACAGCATGCTGGAATTGTCATTTATGATAAACCGCATAAAATTTTTCCATTGCATATTTTTCAAAATGAAGCGGAAGATTTTAGAAACGCGAATTTCATAAAAGAATATCAAGCTGTGACAGGCGCCTGTCTTTTAATAAAGAAAAACTTATTTGAATTAGCCGAAGGATTTGATGAAGCTTTTGTTAACGGCTACGAAGATGTCGATCTATGTTTTAAAATTCGCGAAAAAGGTTATAAAGTTATTTACAATCCAAAATCGGTAGTAATACATCATGAATCAAAATCTGAAGGAAGATTTAAATATGTTGAAGAAAATGTAAATCTGCTTCATCAAAAGTGGGAAAATAAAATAAAAAGAGATGAAATTAAGAATCTCGTAAAACCAGAAGTCAGCATAATTATTCCGGTATATAATCAACTTGAGTTAACAAAAAAATGTATCGAAAGTATCGAATTAAATACGTATTCGAATTATGAATTAATAATTGTGAACAATGCGTCTACCGATGGAACAAAAAAATATTTGGAAAAATTAAGTTATGTTAAATGTATTAACAATGCAGAAAATCTCGGTTATCCCAAGGCAATTAATCAGGGTATCAAAATAGCCGAAGGTAAAGATATTGTGTTATTAAATAATGACACAATTGTAACCGATGGCTGGCTTGAAAGACTTATTATGATAAAAAATTCCAATCAAAATGTTGGAGTTGTAGGAATTTATTCCAATGCGATCAGCGGGACACAAATTGATAAAGAATATAAATGTAAAACATTAAATGAAATGAACAATTACGCAAAGCAGATTTCAGAAAGTCGAAAGTACGCGTGGATAAAATATCCCAGAGTTGCATTTGTATGTGTTTTAATAAATGGCGAACTAATAAATAAAATAGGCGGACTTGACGAAATATATTCTCCCGGAAATTATGAAGACGACGACTTTTGTTTAAGAGCGCAAATTGCCGGTTATCAATCATATATAGCAACTGACGTTTTCATTTACCATTACGGTTCTGTAAGTTTTAAGGCGAACGGCGAAAATAGTTACGCCGAAAGAATTGAAGCAAACAAAAAGAAGTTTGTTAACAAATGGGGAAATACACCTGAAGGAATTTGGCTGAACGGAGAACCATACAAAAATCATTCAATAAGATACCCGTTAAGTTCGGATAAATATATTTTGAGCGTTCAAAATCTCTTTAAAAATATTGAAGACGGTGAATATGATTCTGCAATTATAAATGTAAAAAGCGCAATAGATAATTTTGACAATTCAAATAGAATTGGATTTGAGAAAATTACGAAAGATGAACTTTTAAATATAGCCGGCAATTTAGCTCTGGCAAAAAATGATCTTGAACTGGCAAAGGAATATTTTGAAAAACAGTTGGAGTCTTCGCCAAATTCTTCAAAAGCTTGTTTTGGTTTGGGGGAAGTTTTTAATTTGGCTGAATTGTACGAAGAAGCTAAAACAATGCTTGAATGGGCGGTTGTAAATGACAACGAAAATCAAAACGCAAAAGCGAAATTATATGAAGTGAATAAAAAATTAAATTTACCTGAAAATCACAATTCATTATTGGAAGAATGTACTTTGATTGAGAGAATGTAATGCCAAAATTAACCTTAAGCATGATTGTAAAAAACGAAGAAAAATATCTTCGGGAATGCTTGGAATCGGTTAAAGATACCGTTGATGAAATTGTTATTGTTGATACAGGTTCTGAAGACAAAACAGTAGAAATTGCAAAAAGCTATAATGCCAGGATATTTCATTTTAAATGGATAAATGATTTTTCGGCGGCTCGTAATTTTGCGCTTTCTAATTCGACGGGAAATTGGATTTTGTACTTGGATGCCGATGAAAGATTATCTTCCGAATCTGTTAAGAAGTTAAAAAATCTTGTTGAAATAAATGAATTAATTGGCTTTAAATGCGTTGTTGTAAGCTTAGATGAAAAATTGGGCATTTCTCAATCGATGAAATATACTCGATTGTTCAGAAATAATTCTGATATTCAATTTGAGGGAAAAGTACATGAGCAAATTGAAAACTCGCTAATTAAGAATAATTATAAAATCATTGATTCAGAGATTATAATTTATCATCAAGGATATAATGTACCTAAAGAAGAATTAAAATTTAAGGCGGAAAGAAATTTAAAATTGCTGCTTAATGAATATAAAAACAATAAATCGTCTTATAACGCCTATCAGCTCGCAAATACATATTCGGCGCTTGACGATTCAACAAATGCTTTAAAATATTTTAAGGAAGCGATTGTTGACGAAAATTTAATAAGAGAATTAAGGGCAATATCTTATATGAATTTGGCGGATTATGAAATGCGGAATCAAAATATTTCAAGTTCAAAAGAGTATATTGATAAAGCAATAAAATTAAACCCAAATCAATCTCTTATAAATATTGTTGCAGCCCAAATATATGCAAAGTTAAATCTTTCTAGTGCAATTAATCATTGCATAAACGCGTTAAAGCAGAGCAAATTAAATTTAAGTTCAGATCAAGAGATATTTGTCGACGCCGAAAAAATAATTTATGAAGGAATTTTAATTTCGCTTCAATTCGGCGATATGCACAGTTTGAATTACTTTATCGAAAATTTAAAAAAAAATAATAAAGACGAAGGTAATTTTATAGAAATATTGTTTATTAATAAATATAATAAGAATGAAATTCTTATTCATTCAACTGCTATAAATGCTGTTAACATAAATAATTTTTTGAGGATATTTAATTTTATAAGAAACGCTGATTTAAAACTCGAATTATTTTCAAACTTATATGACAGATTTTCAACAAACTCAAAATTTCTTAATGATTTCGGAGCATTTCTAATTTCAATAAACCAAACAACTGAAGCTAAAATTATATTGGAATCATCATTATTAAACGATGATTTTGAAGATTCGACATTATTTTACTTAGCATCCATTTATCTTTCTACAAATGAGACACAAAAACTTGAGGATTTATTAATTATTATAGAAGAAAAAATTAATAATGATTCAACATCACTTTTTTCGAAAAATAAATTTAAAATATTAGTGAATAAAATAGCTCCAGTTCTAAAATAGAGACTTGCTTGCTATTTATCACAAGTTAAATATTCCTGAAAAAAAATTACTTCAAGCTGTAAACTTTCAAAATTGACTCACGATAATATGCCACAAGCAAATTATTAACTAACAAATTTCAACAAAAGTTGAAAATAACAATAGTGGGCAAGGATGCCCGCAAAAATATCAATAAACATGGAGGTTTAGATGTCACAATCATTTAGAATTAACACAAACGTTGGTGCATTAAGAGCATACAATTCTCTTGCAAAGTTAAATGCACAGTCGCAAACAGCTCAATTGCGTTTAGCTTCACAAAGAAGAATTAACAATGTTGCTGATGATACTTCTGGTTTCAACGTAGGTAAATCATTGGATTCAAAAGTAACAATTATGCAATCTGCTCAACGTAACGTTGGTTCAGCTCAAGATATGTTGGCTACGGCAGAAAGTCAGTTAATCAGTATAAAAGATATGATTACCCAAATCAGAGGAAAAGTAGCTGACGCAAGTAATCCTACATCTGATAAAGCAGCAATTGCTAAAGATATTCAAGCAATAGCTGATGAAATTGCTTCTGCTTTTGGTACAACTAAATTTAACGAAACAACTTTGTTACAATCCGTAACTAATGGTGCCGGAGCAGGATTTACATTCCAGACTGGCGTTTCTTCTTCAGATACAATTAACATTAACTATGGAAATGTATCCGGAAACGAATTAGTTGGAACAGGTCATACTTCATCTTCATATTCCAGTTTGACAGGTTTATCACAAGGTGTTCAAGAAGCACTTGATCAATTAAAAGGAATAACTTCAACAACAATCAGCGATATTACTGATGCAAGCGCTGGAAAATTAGAAGGTTTTGAAGATGCTGTTGATGCTTCACTTGGCTCAATTGGTAACTATTCACAAAGATTGCAAGCAAAACAAGAGTTCTTATCATCTGCTATTTTGAACTCGCAATCAGCTTATTCAAGATTATTTGATGCTGACGTTGCACTTGAATCTTTGAATGCTACAAAATCACAAATTGGATCACAAGCTGCTTCAGCAATGTTTGCACAATTGAACGTTGCTCCACAGCAAGTACTTCAATTATTTGGTTAATAATTTTCTTTAATCAAAGGTTCTCCTTGAAAAGGGAGAACCTTTTTAATACGGATGAAATATGTATCATTATTCTGCGGCGTTAAAATTAAATGATGTTAATAATAGAGCTAATGCCTATTTAGTAAATGAAATTGTAAATTCTTCTCCCCAGAAATTATTATTAAAAGTTTATGACTTTGCAATTGCTCAATGTAAAAATGAGAACTTAGAAAAAACAAATAAAGCTTTAGCAGAGTTAATAAATGCCTTAAGATACGGCAATAATGAAGTTAATGAAATTTCAATCGGTCTTAAAAAGTTATATGAATTTTGTCAAGACCAGATGAGAAAGAAAAATTATGATATTGTATTGAAAATATTAACTGAATTACGTGAAACATGGATTAAGGCGTTTGTTAGTATGGAAGGCTAGGAGTTACAAAGATGGATATTTTAAGTAGTTCATCAATTAGTAATTTAATTAATTCTTCAAAGCAATCGGAATATTCAAAAAAAATATCTCCGCTGCTTGAGAAGAAAACTAAATTTACAAATTTGTCATCTACTTGGGGAAATTTAAAAACTAAATTAAGTTCGCTAAAATCATTACTTTCGGATTTAAAGGATGTTAATGCGGGTGGAAGTTTTACCGCGAAAGCAACAGAACTTAGTTCAGAAGATTATTTTTCTGCAAACGCAAGTTCCGGCGCTGCGTTAAGCACTTATGATATAAGAGTGCAGCAGTTGGCAAAAAGCGATAGAGTAATGTCAAATACCGTTAGTTCAAGCAGTTCTGCAGGGTTATCGGCCGGGACATATTCTTTTCAAGTCGCGACCGGCGAATATGATCAAATTATTGATGTTCAATTAGAAGGGTCCGAAACTAAAGATGAATTAATGAAAATTATTGCGGAAGCGGTAAATAACGCATTAAGCGATGTGGTATCCGCCTCTGTATTTTCACCAAAAAACGGCGAATCAAAATTATCAATTATTTCTAAAAAAAGCGGATCTGATAATGCTATTACCATTAAAGATGAAACAGGAAATCTGCTTCAATCCATAGGAATGAATTTTACTTCAAGAACTTTGCTTTCTGATAATGGAACCGGCGGCTATGCAACTTCGCAAAGTGCGCTCGATTCAGTTTTAAACCTTAACGGAGTAACAGTTATAAGAGGTTCTAATGTAATAGATGATTTAATTTCCGACGTGACCTTAACACTTAAAAATCAAATGGAAGAAGGAATTCCAACGGTTAACTTAATTGTTAAAAACAACAGGGAAGCCATAAAATCAGATATTGAAGATTTGATTTCTTCCTTTAATGAAGCTTATTCTTTTGTGAAAAATAATTATTATGCCGATAAAGATGGTCAGCGCGGAATTTTTGTGGGAAACGCAACCGCAATAGGATTAATGCAGTCATTTGGAACAATTTCTTATGAAAAAGTTCAGGGTTTATCAGATGGAAATTACAGCTATTTATCGGAAATTGGAATTGGATTTGATCCAATGTCGGGTTTGAGTATAACAGATGACGACTTGTTAACAGACGCATTAGATACCAACCCTGAACAAGTTGGCAAATTATTTAATTCCGAAAATGGTGTTGCCAATAAACTTTATGACATGGTTGATTCCTATATTAAAAATAAAGGAACCATTTCAAATTTAATCGATAATTATGATAATTCTGTTTCATATTTAAATGATAAGATAGGTTATAAGGAAACACAAATTGATAAAAATGCGGAAGTATTACGAAAAAAATATGAACAAATGCAGATGCAGTTGGCACAAATATATTCTACGCAGAATTCACTTTCTACTTTGGGGATTTTTAGTTAATAATGACAATTATTGAAAAAAATCTTAAGGAAATTGATGAATATTTGTATTTTATTACAAAAGAAGTAAACTCTATAAATGATGAAAACCTTGATATTAAATTAAAGAATGTTAATTCGTTCATTAAACAGATTGATAGAAAAAAAACAGAAATTAAAAACAGCGCTACAAATGACTATTATTTAGCAGTATGTGATAAAATTCACAACGAGGTTAAACAAATTACAGCTAAATTCGATAATATTATAGAAGCAAAAAAAGAAAATTTGAAAAGCATAAGTGAAGAATTATCAAAAACAGTAAACAAAAAAAAACTAATAAATTATCAGAGGTAATAAGTGGATATTAGAGGAGTGGGAAATAATTACAGCCGTTATACGGAACTGTACAAAAAACAGGAACAAGCTTCGAGTCGGCAAACTCAGCAGAAAACAGATAAGCTCGAACTTTCCGACGCAGCAAAGAAATTGAAATCGGAAGGTGTTGATGCTAAATTGTTAAATGATGTTAAAACCAAAATAGACTCGGGTTATTACAACAGAGATGAAGTCATCAATAAAGTTGCTGATGAAATAATTAAAAAGTTTGCTGACGAAAATTAGTTTCTTATAATTGTCTCATAGTTATTTTATGATTAGAATTTTTGTTTAAAATTTTGCGGTAATTCTTATTCTTAAAATGATTATGAGACATTTTCATTTTAAATCTCCTAAATCTTCAAATCAATTCTGTACATTTTTTTAGAAAAAAAGTTAAATTTAACCCGCCAATTCTTTTAAAAGAAAATTATAGGTTTAACTTGACTAACAATGTGCATGAAAATAAACTTCAGATACTTGGTAAACTCGCTGCAAGTTTAACACACGAAATTAAAAATCCACTTTCCGTTATTAAGCTCAACTTAGAATTTCTTAAAATGAACGTTGAAAAATTCGATCAGGAAACTATTGAGTGCATAGATTCTTCGCTTGAAGCCGCCGATATGATCGACAAACTGATATATTCAACTTTGGAATTTTCCAGAAGATCTAAAGATGAATATAATTATTATTGTATTAACGAGATCATTCAAAAATCTTTACAAATTACAAAAGGAAATGCAAATAAAAAAAATATTAATTTTCAATTAAATTTAGCTGACAAATTATCAAAAATTAAAGTCAGTGAATCAAAAATACTTCAAGTGTTAATTAATATCATTTCCAATTCAATTGAAGCCAGCGACAGAAACTCAAAAATTTTAATAAATTCATTTGAAAATAACGGTAAAGTTAATGTTGAAATTATTGACGAAGGATTAGGCATTAGCGAAGAGAAGAAAAATATAATTTTCGACGATTTTTATACAAGTAAAGACAACGGAACCGGACTCGGCTTAAGTGTTTGCAAAACAATTCTTGAAGAGCATAATGCCGATTTTGAGCTGAAAAATAACTCTGTAAAAGGAACAATATTTACAATTCAATTTAATCTGTGATTGTGAGGAATAATGAAAGCTAAAGTATTATTAGTTGATGATGACAATCTGGTTGTAATTTCACTTAAGAAAGTTTTAATAAAATTAGGTTACGATGTTGACGCTTGTATGGAAGGAGCGAAAGTTGAAGAATCAGTAAGTCTCTTCGCACCCGATATAATTCTGCTAGATATTTATTTAACTACTCACAACGGATTAGAGATATTAAAAATTCTTCAGCAAAAATTTTTTCATATTCCGGTAATTATGATAACCGCTTATGCGGATGTAAAAATTGCCGTTGAGGCAATGAAATCGGGAGCTTTCGATTTTTTGCTTAAGCCTATAGAAATTGATCAGCTTTCAATAGTACTTGATAAATGTGTAAGACATTTACGGCTTCAATTAGAAGTTAATGAACTCCAGGCAATGTTGAATACTGATAATTTAACAAGAGACTTTTTCGGAAAGAGCAAGCCTATTCAGCGTGTTTTAAATATGGTTGAAAAATTGGCAAAAAGCGACGATACAACAATTTTATTGGAAGGCGCAAGCGGAACCGGAAAAGAAGTTTTCGCGAAATATATCCATCAAATTTCACCAAGAAAAAATAATGTATTTATTTCTATAAACTGCGGATCAATACCGAAAGATTTGGCGGAAAGCGAGCTATTCGGACATGAAAAAGGCGCATTTACCGGCGCCGCACAAAAAACAAAACTAGGTAAATTTGAACTAGCTAACGGCGGAACAATTTTACTTGATGAAATCGGTGAGCTTAATTTAGATATTCAAGTTAAACTTTTACGCGTACTGCAGGAAAAGAAATTTTATAGAGTAGGCGGTGAAAAAGAAATAAGCGTTAATGTTAGAATTCTTGCTGCAACTAATAGAAGTCTGGAAGAGGAAGTAAAAAAAGGAACTTTTAGAGAAGATTTATTTTACAGATTGAATGTTGCCAATATTAATATTCCTTCATTAAAGGAAAGAAAAGAAGACATTCCCGTTTTGGCATTATCTTTCGTTAAAGAATTTGCCCAAAAATTTGAACAAAGCATAAGAGGAATTAGTGAAGAAGCCGTTAAACTTTTGCAGGAATATTCTTGGAAAGGGAATATAAGAGAATTAAGAAACGCAATGGAACGCGCGGTTTTGATGATGGAAGGCGATGAAATTAAAGAGCAGCATCTTAGTTTTCTAAAGAAAAGTGACAGTTCGGAAAAATCTCAAAATTCTTCTTTTGAACTTAAAGTACCTTCTGAAGGTGTTAAAATTGATACCGTTGTGAAAGATTTAATTTTGAAAACTCTCATTATTACAAAAGGCAATCAGGTTAAAGCAGCGAAAGTATTGGGACTTTCCAGATCAAAATTAAGATACAGAATGGAACAACTTGGAATTGAAGTCACAAAATCCATTCAATAGAATTATAAAAAATTTATAGAGTAATTCTTATAAAATTTAAAAGCCGTTTTATTTATCTTCAATTTTAACATTTCATTCATTTGGCTAATATCAGCCTTAATTTATTTTAAAACCCTCATTTTACGCCGAACAATCGAATTATTTCAGGCATATTTCTTGAAAATATTTTAAAAAAATAAATTTAATATACGATAGTTATTCTATAAAAATGAAAATTGACTTTTCCATCAGCTGCAATATCTGAGGTAAAAATGGGCAACAATTATGAAGTTATAAAAAAAATATTAGATACGGATGATTCTGAAAAAATAAGAACAACCGCTGAAAACTTTCAACTTGTTGAAATGCCTGATAAAGTTGTTGAATATTTAACTCAAAAATTGACTTCTGACGATAATGGTGTAAAAGATACTTTAACAAGGATTTTATCTAATAACAAGAATTCAAACATTCCTAAATATCTCGTTCCTTATGTTTCATCAGAAAATATTTCCGCAAGGAATTTAGCCGGTGAAATTCTATTAAAACGAAAGAATGAATCAATTAAAGCAATGATAGAATATCTTCCGAACGCAAATGACGACGATAAAAAATTCATAATCGATTTATTGGGATTAATTGGAAATCCTGCACCAGCATACGAAATCATCAGCATTCTAAAATATTCTAGAGATGAAAACGTTATTCTTGCATGCATAGAAGCTCTTGGAAATATTAAAAGTGAAGAAGCAATTGATGAAATAATTGTGGCTTATGACAGAAGCGAACTTTTCAGACCGACAATAATTGAAGCGTTGGGTAAAATCGGCACAGACGAATGTATTGATTTTATAAATGATAATTATTACGGTGTTGACGAATTAACGAAATATTCTTTAATAGAAAGTTTGGGAAGAATCGGTAATGAAAAATCATTCAACATGCTGATAAATGACATAAAGTATTTGGAAGGTCCGTTTAAATGGGTGGCTATTGAAACAATAGGAAAGCTTGAGGAAAAGAAAAATTTACTATTGCCAAACGACATTGCCTTAAAAAATTCATTATTGGAAACTTTGCAAAGCGCGGATCTGCAGTATAAAAAATCGGCTGTAAGATTAATTAGTTTATTTGAAGGCGAGAATATTGTTGAACATTTATTTTCAATATTCGGCAACGATGAAGAAATTGACAACAAATTAAGGGAATATTTTTCAAACAATCTTAAAACATTTTTTAAGAAAGCAATTCCATACTTAAAAGAAAATCCAAGGAATTTAAAATCTTTCATTGGGTTAATCAAAGAAATGATTCAGTATGACGGCGGTTTGAGCATGCAGGCTCTAAATGATTTGGAAATGAGAAATTATGTTGAAATATTTTCAAATCTATTAACACATCCGGATGAAGAAATTAGAGCATCATCAATGGAATTATTATTCTTCTTAGATTCTGAAACCGCATTCGTATTTTCAGATACAATGCTAGAAGATACAGTTTCATGGAATAGAATTAGACTGCTTGAAATTATTCAATACGGCGATGATACAAGAATAATAGAAATAATTAAAAAATTATCCGAAGACAACGATGAAATGGTTAGAGAGAATGCCCAAAATATTTTATCGGAAAGGGGAATTAGTAATTTTCAATTAAAGGATTAATAAATGCTTAATTCAACTGCTACCTTAAATCCAAATCCTTTGAGCAAACTAAGTTTTAATTTTAGTTCTCAACCTGAACAAAAACTTTCTCCGCAAAGTTTTGAAGAGTGGAGAAAATATATTTATGATCTGTCTGGAATCTATTTCCAAGATAATAAAAAGTATTTATTAGAAAGCAGATTACAAAAGCGAATTAAACATCTTAAAATTGATACTTTTGAACAATATCTTCAATATTTAAAAACAAATCCGAAGAAAGAAGAAGAAAAGAAACAATTATTTGAAGCCATTACAATTAATGAAACATACTTTTTCAGAAACCAGCCGCAATTAGATGCATTAGTTGGAAGCATCATTCCGGAACTAATGACAAAAAAAACCTTCGGGATACAAAAACTAAGAATATGGAGCGCCGCTTCGTCTTCCGGTGAAGAGGCATATTCTATTGCAATGATGCTTAATGAAATGATTCTTCCGAAATATCCGAATCTAAGTATAGAAATTTTTGGAACAGATATAAATTACGCAGTTGTAGAAACGGCACAAAAAGGAATTTTTAAAGAATATTCAATTAGAAACACTCCCCCAATGTATCTAAAAAAATATTTCCATAAGATTGACAATAACTACGTTATAGATCCTAAAATAAAAAACATGGTTAGTTTTAAAATCATGAACTTATATGATGAATCGGCAATAAGAATTCTTAATAAATCAGACATTATTTTTTGCGCAAATGTTCTCATTTATTTTGATCAGGAATCTAAAATTAAAGTAGTAAACAGTTTATACAATAATCTTAACCCTGAAGGTTACTTATTTATTGGATATTCAGAAACACTCCATGGAATTTCCAAAGCATTTAGATTAGTAAGTTTTAGTAAAACAATTGGATATAAAAAAGGATAATCAAATGAAAAAAGTTATACTAATAGCTGATGATTCTCCAACAATTAGAAAATTTGTATCATTTTCATTAAAAGCTCAAGGATTTGAAGTCCTTGCCGCATGTGATGGTATGGAAGCAATAGAATTGTTGCCGACAACAAATATCGATTTAATTATTACTGATTTGAACATGCCTAATATGGATGGATTCGAATTAATTAAAGCAATTAGAGACAACGAAGCAAATAAAAATATTCCTATTATAATTCTTTCATCATTAAAAGGAAGTGAGGAAATAAGAAAAGGTTTAACTGCTGGAGCTAATTCTTATATGGTAAAACCATTCGATCCTAAAAGAATACAATACGAAGTTGCGAAATATATAAACTAAAAATAAGAGTATAAAATGGATACAAAATTTTTGATAGTCGATGATTCGGTAACAATGAGAAGAATTGTTGTTAATACCCTTAAATCAATCGGCTACAGTAAATATTCAGAAGCAGAACATGGAAAAGATGCTTTAGATAAACTTGAAGCCGATGGCGAAATAAATTTTGTTATAACAGATTGGAACATGCCGGTAATGTCTGGATTGGAATTGACAAAAGCAATTCGTTCAAATAACAAAACACAGACAATGCCTATTTTAATGGTTACAACACGCGGAGTTAAAGAAGATATAGTTCAAGCTTTGCAGGCAAAAGTATCAAATTACGTTGTAAAACCTTTTACGCCGCAAATCTTAAAAGATAAAATTGATTTGATATTAGCAAACTAAAGAGGAAACAGAATGAGTAATTCTACAAAAAATTTGAACGATATTGTTAGCCGGTTGCATGATGTAGACAACGTTTTTAAATTCGGCGAAAAAATGATTCCCGTTATTGAAGGTTTTGTTTCCTTCATTAGTGATTTTATTCCTTTTATTGAACAAGTCAGTGGTTCTATTCAAGAAAGCAGATCAAAAATTCCCGAAGCGTCTAACCAACTGGATAAAGTTACAAACGCTACAGAATTGGCAATGACCGAAGTTCTTGATAAAATTGATTCAATAACATTACAGTTAAACGAACTAACCGAATGCATTGATGAAATGGTTCACAGCAGGACAAAAGTTGAATATTTGATTTCTCAATTATGTGAAGAAATTAAAGGCAACGAAAAAGCAAAAACAATATTTAAAAAGTTAATGGAAGCAATTGATGTTGGTTTAACATTAGAATTGATGAAGAATAAAGTTTCCAATATAATGGCAAATACGGATCAAATAACGATGTCACTGCAAGTTCAAGATATTACCGCTCAGCAGCTTGCCGCGGTTAATCATTTGATTATTTCAGTACAGCAAAAACTCGGTAATTTGCTTTCAACGGTTGATTCTTCCGGAATAAATATTGAAGAAAATTTAGAACACAAAAAATTACCGGATGTACATTTTGACGCGAGAGCTTCATATAATCCTTCTGAAAATCAGCAGGATCAAGTTGATTCAATCATTAGCAGCGAAAAAGCATCACAAGAAGAAATAGATAAATTATTTTCATAATAAAAAAGAAAAAACAATGGCTGATTATTCTTTGCTCACTGATCCGGATATGACGGAAATATTTGAGAGTTTTATTGTTGAAACAAAAGAAACTCTTGAAAAATTAGACTTGGATTTGGTGAAGCTTGAAAGTACACCAGAAGATACCGATTTACTAAATGAAATTTTCAGATCATTTCACACTGTAAAAGGAACGTCCGGATTTCTTGGTTTAGTAAAAATGCAGGAATTAACTCACCGTTTGGAAGATATTTTAAATAAATTAAGAAAAGGTGAAGTTAAACTTAATTCAGCAATTATGGATGGGATTTTAAGCGGATATGACGCTTTGAGTGAACTTTTGGTAATTGTAGAAGAAAATAAAAACGAAGAATTTGACATTGAACATGAAGTAAAGAAACTTGAAAAAATAATAGATCAAATTAATAATAACAGTTTTGAAGAACAACCCGCTAAAGAAGAACATGTTCAAGAAGAACAATTAGTTGAACAAATAATTACAAAAGTTAAAAGCGGAGATTCAAATTTCAGCGATGAAGAAATTGAAAAAGCATTTTTAGAAAATACAAAAAGTTTAAAGAAAAAAGCCAAAGGCAAAAGTAAAAAAAATAAACCGGTAGAAGATTTAATTGAAAACGTTGAAATAATAACTGAAGCAAATGAAAAAGAAGAGCTTCATTTTGAAGAAGTAATTAATTTTGATAAAAGTCCTACCTTCCAAGAAATTAACGAAATAAATAAAGAAATTAATGCAAAAAATATTTCCGAATCCATCGCAAAGAAACAAGGAGATGAAAAGAAACAAAGCGGCAATGGTGTTGAACAAACTATTAGAGTTGATGTTGAAAGATTAGATGAATTATTAAATTTAGTTTCTGAACTTGTGCTGGGAAGAAACAGACTTGCACAATTAAACTCCGATGTTTCGATGAAATATGAAGGAACGGAAGTATCTAGAAATTTAGCGGATACCGCAAGACAAATCGATCTATTGACAACTGAACTTCAGTTAGCGGTGATGAAAACAAGAATGATTAAGATTGAAAAAGTTTTCAATCGCTTTCCAAGATTGGTTAGAGATTTAAGTAAAGAAACCGGTAAGGATATAAATCTTGTAATTAGCGGAGAAAAAACAGAACTCGATAAAACATTAATTGAAGAAATTAATGATCCGCTGGTTCACATTATAAGAAATTCCGTAGATCATGGAATTGAAACACCGGAAGTTAGGAAAGCTTTAGGTAAACCTGAAAAAGGCACAATTTCACTTTCAGCGGAACACGAAGGAAACCATATTATTATTCTTATTGAAGATGATGGAAAAGGAATAGATCCAAAAGTTATTGTTGAAAAAGCTATTTCAAAGGGAATTTTAACGAAAGAAAAAGCAAACGATATATCTAAACAAGAAATATATAATTTAATATTTGCGCCTGGATTTTCAACCGCCGAAAAAGTAACAAATGTTTCGGGAAGAGGCGTTGGAATGGACGTTGTTAAAACTAACGTTTCCAGATTAAGAGGAATTATAGATATTGAATCCGAGGTGAATAAAGGTACAAGAATCTTAATCAAACTTCCTTTAACACTTGCTATTATTCAAGGATTGCTGGTTAAAGTAATTGGCGAAACCATTGTACTTCCTTTAAACTCCGTAATTGAAGTTGTTAAAATTAATAAGCATGAAATTTATACAATCAATCAAACCGAATGCATAAAGCTTAGAGATAGAGTTTTACCTTTGATCAATATAGATCAAATTCTATATCATTCGGATACAATGCAGAATACTAGCGATCATCAATTCATTGTAGTTATCGGTTTAGCTGAAAAAAGATATGGTATAAAAGTCGACAGTTTAATTGGTCAGAAAGAAATCGTAATTAAATCTCTTGGTAAATATTTGGGAAATATTGAAGGCATTGCAGGCTCAACAATTATGGGCGACGGAAAGGTTGTAATGATAGCGGATATTGCCGAAATAATAAATAAGTTGAAAAATTAATATGAATAAAAAAATTAGAATTTTAGTTGTTGACGATTCAGCTTTCATGAGAAAATCGCTTAGTTTGCTTTTAGAATCGGACCCAATGATACAAGTAATTGATACGGCCGTTGATGGAATTGAAGGAGTAGAAAAAGTTAAAAGATTAAAACCTGATATTGTTACATTGGATATTGAAATGCCGAGGATGGACGGGCTAACGGCATTAAAGAAAATAATGAGTGAATCGCCAACTCCGGTTATTATGGTTAGCTCATTAACTACTGAAGGCGCGCAGGAAACATTAAAAGCTTTAGAACTTGGCGCCGTTGATTTTATACCTAAAGGAATGTCATTTGTAAGCGTCGCAATTGCCGGAATTAAAGAAGATTTAATTAGAAAAGTAAAGGAAATCTACAGCAGTAAAAATGTTATAAACAGATTGACTAGTTTAAATTCTAAATTTGATGCAAAGAGTCAAACAGTAAAATCAGCCGGAACATTGGCTCAGCTTCCAAAATTAAATTATAAAGCATTTGCAATAGGCATTTCTACAGGCGGACCAATATCATTACAAAAGGTAATTCCCTATTTATCAGATAAAATCAAAATTCCAATATTTATTGTACAGCATATGCCGCCTAAATTTACGGCATCTTTGGCAGAACGACTTAACGCGCTAAGCGGCTTGGAAGTTAAAGAAGCTCAAAATGATGAAACTGTAAGAAACGGGGTTGTTTATATTGCACCCGGCGGATTTCACCTTACATTGGAAAAAGATCCGCAAGGTTTAGTTAAAATTAAAACATCGCAGACACCTGAAAATGTTCTGCATAAACCTTCGGTTGATGTAATGCTTGATTCGGTTCAAAAGATATACGGAAAATTTATGCTGGGTATAATAATGACAGGAATGGGTAAGGACGGATTAGAAGGGATTAAAAAATTAAAAAACTCCGGCGGATATTGTATTGCGCAGAATGAACAAACATGCGTTGTGTACGGAATGCCAAGAGCTATTGTTGATAATGGTTTGGCAGACGTAATAGCGCCATTAGAAGAAATACCTAAAATCTTAAATCAAGCGGTATAATTATGGAAAATTTTAACGAATCAGTATTTAGAGAAATCTCATATAGAAATGATATAGTTTCCGGTAACTTAATTAGCGCGGAAGAAGTAGAAGTAATTGGAACAAGTAAAATATCCTTTGAAGAAGAAAGTCATGAAGGAATAAAAATAATATTGAATAAAGATGAAAATGACAATATAAAAGAAATAAAATTTGTTTGTTCTTGCGGTGAAACTAAATCAGTATTATTGGATTATAGTGAAGAATAATTTCCAACTGCCTAATTTTAGCCATTTTTAACAAAAACATATCTTAAATTTATTAAATAACACGTCTTTTAACTGGCATTACTTTTGACCAATCATTAAAAAAAGGTGGGGTAATATGCCAATTTCCGAAAATAAAGTTTTAGAAAACCTTCTGAATTTTACGGCTCTTAAACAAAAAGTTGTGAGCCAGAATTTAGCCAATTCGGAAACCATTGGCTATAAAAGAAGAGATGTGGCATTTAAAGATATGCTGCAGGCAGGAATGAAGACTCTTTCAACCGATCATTTTAACGAAGACGATCTGGAAATAACAATTGATGAAAATATGGAAAATATATCAGGCGTAAATAATGTTGACGTAAATAAAGAAATGGCGGAAATGGCGCAGAATTCAATAATGTTCAAATTTGGCTCAAAGAAAATTAATAATTATTACCAAACGTTACAGAGAGTAATAAGAGGGGGTAACTAATGGAAATAAGACCGAATTTTTCTTCATTTAAAATAAGCTCAAAAGGTATGAGCATTCAAAAACAAAGAATGGAGCTTATTACCGAAAATATTGCCAATACGAGCACTACCAAAACAGAAAATGGAACTCCGTATCAGCGTAAATTTATTAGAGTTGAAAAAGATAAAGATAACTTAACACTTAAAAATTCTCTGCCGTTAAAAAATTCCGGTTTTTCCCTTGAGAGCGTTTATAAAAATAAAAACCAGGCTAAAGGTGTAGAAAGTTTTGAACCCGAATTGAATTTGAAAGTTGAAGTAAAAACAGATAATACCGAAGGTGAATTAGTTTATATGCCCGATCATCCGGACGCAAATGAAGAAGGTTATGTTTCAATGCCCAACATTAGCGTTGTAACCGAAATGGTTGATATGATATCGGCATCAAGAAGTTTTGAAGCAAATTTAACGGCATTTAATTCCGCTAAGCAGATAGCAAAAGATTCGTTGGAGATATAATGAAAATTTCTACAAACTCAATCGGAAATTATAAACCGATAAATAATGTAACTGTAAATAACGTAAATAATATTCAAAGCAAAAAGAATGAAATGGTAAATGATATTACTAAAGAAGAAAAAAAATATTTCACAAACATGTATCCAAATGAAAAAGGCAAAATTGAAAATTATCAATTCTACAATAAAGACGGTGACAGAAAAACAGTTTTAATTGGTTCTTTATTCGACAAGAGAGGTTAAAATGAAAGCAGTAGGTTTAGGCAATTTAATACCGAAATTTCCACAGCAGAATTCTACAAAACAAATTTCCGCTAATAATAAGTTTGATGGAATGCTTAGCAATTTTATAAAAGGCGTTAATACCGATCAATTGGACAGCAAACAAATAACGAGCGATTTTATTGAAGGGAAAGATGTTGAATTGCACGAAGTGATGATCACAGGAGAAAAGGCAAAAACAAGTTTAGAGCTATTAATGCAAATACGAAATAAAACAGTAGATATGTACAAAGAATTAACAAGGATGCAATAAAGTGGACAAGGCAAAAGACTCTCTCTCGGCTATAGTTAATATTTTTAACAAATTAACAATTCAGCAGCGATTAATGCTTGGCGGAATTGGTGTTGTTGCCGTAATTCTTTTAATATTTATTTTAATTGCGTTTAATGAACCAAGTTATACAACATTATATTCCAACCTTGCGCCTGAAGAAGCATCGCAGGTAGTTGACTACTTAAATAACCAAAAAATTCAATACAAATTAGAAGATAACGGAAATACAATCAGTGTTCCCAAAACAGTTGTATACGAAGTACGTTTGGCTTTAGCCGGTAAAGGAATTCCTTCAACGGGCATGATAGGTTATGAGATTTTTGATAAAAATACAATCGGAATGTCTGAGTTCATGCAGAAGCTTAATTTTAAAAGAGCGCTTGAAGGAGAAATCGCAAGAACAATAATTCAACAGGAAGGAATAGAAAACGCGCGGGTTCATATTGTTACACCTGAAAAAGCAGTATTTAAAGATGATCAAAAAAAGGCGACCGCGTCGGTTGTTTTAAAATTAAGATCGAATTATACGCTTCCCGAAAGCAGCATTTTTGCTATTACAAATCTTGTTGCATCCAGTGTGGAAGGATTGGAAATCGGTAATGTAACAATTATTGATAATAAAGGAAGATTACTTTCGAAAAAACCGGAAGACAGCGAATTAGCTATAAATAGCGGCAAACAGTATGAAATTAAAAGCAGTGTGGAAAAATATCTTGAGAAAAAAGCTCAGACAATACTTGACAAAATTTTAGGATATGACAACTCTGATGTTAAAGTAAATGTTGAATTGGATTTTAATCAGCTTGAAAAAACTTTAGAAACAATTGATCCGGAATCACAAGTAGCGGTAAGCGAGCAGTCTTCCAAAAACACAAGCAACGGAAAAAGCGTAAGCGATTCAAACGCTGTTTATTCCGAATCAACTACAACCAATTATGAATTAAGCAAAACAATTGAACATATGATCGGCGGAACTGGCACAATTAAAAGAATAACGCTTGCCGCAGTTATAAACGGAGTAAAATCCGAAGTTCAAAATGGCGAAGAAACAACAATAGTAAACGAACCTAGATCGGAAGAACAATTGCAGCAATTGGAATTACTTTTAAAACAAGCAGTTGGAATTGATCCCACAAGAAACGATGAAATCTCAATAGTAAGTATTCCATTTGAAACAAATAATTTGGATTCGGAAGATGACGGCAGTTCGCCATTAGATAACATCGGTAATTATATGAATTATTTACTTCTGCTGATCGGGATACTTGGAGCCGCGTTTATTCTGAAATCGCTGCTCACAAAATTAAAAGAAGAAAAGATAATGATTGGAACAGTCGGCGGGGGCGTTGGAAGCTTTACGGATACTTCGTTTGAATCAAGGTTAGAAGCTCCTATTTGGGATCCCGGAACAGCGATTAAAAAGAGCAAAAAAAGTAAGAAAACTCATTTTGAAATGGGTGATATAGAAGATGAAATTTCTGATGAAGCGGTAATGAAAAAAATGAAGCAAGATAAGATTATAAATTATGTAAGTAAAAATCCGGCAGAAGCTGCAAAATTAATTAATTCATGGTTGAAAGAAGATGAGTACTAGTGAGCAATTAAAAAGTCCCGCAATTACAAAAAAAGATTTAAATGGAATTCAAAAATCAGCTTTGTTATTAATTGCGCTAAACGTTGAAACGGCTTCTCAAGTTTTTAAATATTTGGAACCGACGGATGTTGAAGCAATATCCGCTGAAATTTCAAAAGTTAAAAATATTCCGTCTCACATTGTTGAACAAGTTATTGATGACTATCATGATCTGGTTACAGCTCGTGAATATGTTCTGGAAGGCGGTTTAGAATATGCTCAGCAAGTTTTGGAAAAATCTTTCGGACTTTCCAAAGCGATGGAAGTTATTGAAAAGGTAAAAAATCTTACCACATTGCACGGCTTTGACGTACTTAAAAAAGCGGATTCAACTCAGCTTGTTAATTTCTTAAACAAAGAACATCCTCAAACCATCGCATTGATTTTATCGCATTTGAATCCCGATCAAACAGCACAGGCTTTGATTGAATTACCTGAAGATATTAGAACAGACGTAATTTATAGAATTGCAACCTTGGGCAAAATTTCTCCGCAAACACTTACGCAAATTGAAAAAGTTGTTGACGAGCTTGCCGGTTTCTCAATAAACCAAACAATGGGACAATTAGGCGGAACAAAAAGTGTAGCCAATATTCTTAATAGAATAAATGTTTCAATGAATAAAGAGATTATATCCGCAATTGAAACTAAAGATGAAGACGTTGCGTTTGAAATAAAAAGATTAATGTTCTTGTTTGACGATATAATTCATTTGCAAGATAGAGATATTCAAAGAATTCTTAAGGAAGTCGATAGAAAAGATTTAGCCTTATCGTTAAAAGTCGCGGAAGAAAGAGTTCAAGAAAAGGTATTTGGAAACATGTCTGAAAGAGCAGCAGATTTATTGAAAGAAGAATTACAGTTTATGGGTCCGGTAAAACTTAAAGAAGTTGAAGCCGCCCAAGGAAGAATTGTAGACGTAATTAAAAAGTTAGAAGAACAGGAAGAAGTAACAATCAGCTTTAGAGGCGGTGGTTCCGAAGAAGTATATGTCTGAGAAAATTCGGCTTAATATAAAAGCTCGTAATCTTAAAGCGGTAATTGCCCAAAAAGATGAGGAAAATAAAGCATTTTCCGATTACGCGGAATTTTTGGAAAAAGAGAAAATTGAAAATTCTCATAAAATTGAACTTGAAAACGAATATCAAAAAGGATTTGAACAAGGCAGACTAAAAGCCGCGGAAGAATTGAATGAAAAACAAAGCAAAGAATTGATTGAACAAGCGGAAGAATTTTATAAAATACTTAAATCGTTTGAGGATAATCAAAAATTTTACGAGAACAATTTTCATAAAACGGTAATTATGGTCTCTAATAAAATTGCGGAAAAAATATTAAGAAAAGAATTAGAACAGAAAAGTATAATCAATGAAATGCTTGAACAAAATTTAAGTAAAATTATTGGAGCAAATGAAATAACAATTAAGCTAAATCCTTCTGAATTTAAAATTGTTGAGAAAACAAGCAAAGAATTTTTAAGCAGTATCGGAATTTCAAAAATTAGATTTGAGACTTCTGACAGTATCAGCAAAGGCGGATGTTTAATTGAAACGGAAATTGGGAATTTGGACGCAAGAATTGAAAGTCAATTAAATGAAATAACTAAAGCATTAGAAAACAAAATACTAAAAACAGAAAATCTATGATAGATCTTTTGGAAAATATTACCGAGACTTATGCTCAAATAATCGATTCGACAGATTCCATAAAACTTAACGGAAAAGTAACGGATGTTATTGGATTTATTATTATTTCGGTCGGACCGAATGTTTCCTTGGGAGAAATTTGTACGATAATAGATAGAAACGGTAAAGAGATTTGTAAATCGGAAGTAGTTGGATTTAAAGACGGAAAAGTGCTTTCAATTGCTTTGGGTGAAATTCAAAATATCGCACCTTCATGCCAAATTGTTTCATCGGGAAAAAGTTTTACAATCGGTGTAAGCGATCAATTATTAGGAAGAGTAATTGACGGATTCGGTAATCCGATTGATGATAAAGGCGAAATAAATTTTTCAATATTTAAAAATACACATAGAGAACCGCCGAATCCTTTAACAAGAAAAAGAATAGACACAGCGCTTCAAACAGGTGTAAGAGCAATAGACGGACTTTTAACAGTTGGTAAAGGACAAAGAGTTGGAATATTTGCCGGCAGCGGAGTTGGTAAAAGTGTAATGCTCGGCATGATAGCCAGAAACACAACCGCGGATATAAGCGTAATTATTCTTGTGGGTGAACGAGGCAGAGAAGTTAGAGAATTTATTGAAAAAGATTTGGGAGAAGAAGGTTTAAAAAGATCGGTAATTGTTGTTGCCACAAGCGATAAGCCTTCGCTGGCAAGAATTAAAGCCGCGTATATTGGAACAACTATTGCGGAATATTTCCGCGATCAAGGAAAAGATGTTGTTTTGATGATGGATTCCGTAACACGATTTGCCCATGCGCAAAGAGAAGTTGGTATTACAATCGGTGAACCGCCAACGACAAAAGGCTATACTCCTTCTGTATTTGCCGTGCTTCCAAAATTATTGGAAAGAGCAGGAACTTCAACAAAGGGAAGTATAACGGGATTCTATACGGTTTTAGTCGACGGTGATGATATGACAGATCCTATTGCCGACAGCGTAAGATCTATTTTGGACGGACATTTTGTACTATCGAGAAAGTTAGCAAACAAAGGACAGTTTCCTGCAATTGATCCATTGCAAAGCATAAGCAGAGTTATGCCGGATATAATTCCTGATGACCATAGAAAACGAGCTTTGGAATTTAATGAAATTCTTTCTTCATACAATGAAGCTGAGGATTTAATAAATATTGGTGCGTACGTAAAAGGGAGCAATCCGCAAATTGATCATGCTTTAAGCAAAATATCCGGTTTAAGAACATACTTAAAACAAGATATTAAAGAAGGAGCTTCCTACTCAGATACGGTTAAAAAACTTTATAATTTAATTGAAAAACCTTTGGGATGATAGTTGACAAAATTCAAATATAAATTTGAAACAATTAAAGAAATAAAGGAAAGATTCGAAAAGATTGTAATGAAAGAACTTTCTGTTATCAATTTGGAAATAGAAAGGATAAAAAAAGAAATTGAAAACCTTAAGCGGGAATTATGGGAAACTAAATCAAAGAAACTTAAGAAGAGTTCAATTAAAATGAACGAATTGCAATTTTATTCCAAACATGAAAATTTTATTGAGCGGCAAATTAATATTTTGAAGAAAGATTTGGCTAAAAAGAATATAGAAAAAGAAAACAAAGTGAAAGAATTAATTAAAAAATCTAAAGAGACAAAAACTTTTGAAAAACTTGAAGAAAAGCATAGAGCGGAATTTTTCAAGTCTCAAGATAAACTTGAGCAGATAGAATTAGACGAAATTGCTGTTAAAGAATTTAATAGGTAAAAAAGTGAAAAACATTATCATTTATGCTGTTTTGTTTAGTGCCGCTTTTATAGGCACCACAATTGGAATTTATACTTACAACAATAAATATGTTGATATGTTCAAATTTGACTTTAGGGAAAAAGCTGTTGTTGAACAAGCTCTGCAGGATAGTTTGGCAAAAATCACGTCGGATAGTTTAGCTGTTGCAGATAGTCTAAAATTACAAAACGCGGATTCTATTGCGGTTAAAGATACAACCGTAAATAAAGTTGATTCTACTTTAATCAATCAGTATGAACAAAAAATTTCCGAAAAGGAAAAAGAAATAGAATCGCTTAAAAATAAAATGACGCAAAAGAACAGCGCTAAATATCAAGATTGGTTAAAAAAGACGATTAAATTATATGAAGCGATGGAAGCTACAAAAGCCGCGGAATATATTAAATCAATGTCGGAAGATGAAGCTAGAGATATTATATATTCTATGAAGCAGAAAAAAGCGGCAGAAATACTTTCGAAATTAGATACCGAAAAAGTTCAAAGACTAACAAAGGCGGAATAATGATTTTCAATCCATTATATTTCAGCGAAACGGGCAGCAGCAAAATGTTAGTTGCAAAACCCGGAAAATTATCCAACAATAAATATTTGTTCTCGGATATTGTAAAAGTCGTAATGAATTCAGAAAGAGAGCAGAAAAAATTATTGGAGACAGATCTTCAAGAAATTGTAAAGAATCAATTGCCGTCGATAGCGGGAATTGAAAACTCAAGTACGCAAATTAAGTGCACAGAACTTTCCGAAAAGGATAATGAAAAAGTAAAACTTGATCTTGCCGACATATTGCCTCCGGATATCGCGCATTTACTTGTCAGCGAAAATGTTGTGTTAAATCAAGATCAAATTATATCATACATAAGCAAAGAACCGCTCAGCGGAGAATTGGAAAACTTTATAAATAATTTAGTTGGTCAGGATGTTATAAAAGAGAACCTAACCGAAAATACCGGATTGTTTCTTCATTTGGAGGACGTAAAATCAGCGGTAAATATTGAATTATCAAAAGAAGCGGATACTAAACAAACCGGTGAAAAAGTAATTGTTCAAACTTTGGTTGTTCCGGAAAAGTCGAGGCTTATGTCATTATTTAGTAACAAAGAAAACCCGGCTATGTCAAATTCATCGGAAAAAGCTGTATTTGATTTTCCGGCAAACAATTTTGTAAATGAAATTCAAAATTCTGATCAAGAATCCTTTAAACCAACGCTTTCAGTATTTTCATTTAAAAATGAAGAACAAACTTCAAAGCCTTTAATTGGTGAAAATAAGGATAACTTAAAATTTCAGTTAATTAATTCAAATTTAGTCGCGTCAATTAAAAATGATTATTCAATTAAAATACCTCTTGAGAAAATAAGTTTTGTTCCAAGTGAACAAAAGGTGAGCAATACAGAAGTTAATAATTCTACCGGTGATTCTAAATTTATTTCTTTGATCTCGAATTTAAATTCCACTGTCGAAAAAACATCGGAAAATGACTTTAGCGTAAGTAAAATAACAATTGTGAAGAAACAAGATAATTTGGTTGACGAAGTAATTCAAAAAAATAAAAACAGCGAAAACAGAATTACGCCCGACTTGAGAAAAATTAATATGAGCGAGATTTATAAATCCGATAAAGTGGAATTTAGATTGCTGAAAAATATTCTCAATAATTCTGAAGCAGGTTTGAAATTAACCGCGATAAATTCCAATGTGAATTTAAATAAATCAACAGAATTAAAGGATGAACTGTTTTCCAAAAGTAATCTTAGAGTAATTAATAATAATTCGACTGCCGAAAATTCAAAAGCAGCGTCTGCGAATTCCGAAAACCAGAAGTCTGAAAAAACAATAAATGATAGCGCAATTTATAAATCGAACCTAATAAAAAATAT
Organism: Ignavibacteriota bacterium; assembly: GCA_016713565.1. Taxonomy (NCBI): domain Bacteria; kingdom Pseudomonadati; phylum Ignavibacteriota; species Ignavibacteriota bacterium. The sequence goes on along the minus strand of JADJOX010000007.1, from coordinate 931,550 downwards.
TTCATTAAATAATCAGGAAACAAAACCGGGAAAAGAAACAAATCGACTATTTGAACCGGCAAAGCAAGAATTATCTGAAGTCAAAAGTATATTAAACACATCGGAAAAAAATGAAATAAAAACAGATCCTTCCATTGATAAAAAATTACAGATAAATAATAAAATTGAAGTTATATCTGATAACAAAACTGAAATTAAGGCTTATAATAAAGCTGAAATAAAAGCAGAAAATAAAACAATCAGTAAAGATCAATCCGGCGAAATAAAATCAATTGTAAATGAATCTGTCTTAAATGAAGAAAATAAAAATGTAAAAGAAATTAAAAACACTTCGGCAAAAGTTGTAATTCCGGAATTGGAAAAAATTAAGGAAACAAAAAGCGATTTGAAAATACTTAAGACAGAAATCAATGCGGATAAACAAGTTGATAACGTTAAGAATATTAAAAATGAAAAATCGGAAAATAAAATCGCGCTAGATGAAAACAAAATTGAAATGCCAAAAAATACAAAAACGGAAAAGTTAGAAGTAAAAGAATCAAAACCCATTGATGAATTGAGAAAACCGGAATTAAAAACTAACGATGAAAAAGTGATAATTAAAAACCAATATGAATCTCAGCGAAATGTACATAATAAAAATGTAAAAGATGAAAATATCACCGTTAGAAAAAATGATGAAAAAGTTATAGAAGTTAAACCAACTGAATTAAAGAGCGAAAGCAAGATATACGCTTTTGAAAAAAATGATCAAAAGGATGTAAAAATAACGGTTAAGAATGAAAATTCAGAAGTGAAAAAAAGTGTTGTTGATAACGTAAATGAAATTGTAATAAAAGATAAAACCGAAGCGGTTAAAAAAGAAGAAAATAATGTAACTGAAAAAGCGTCAAAATTGTATGGACTTCCAATTGAAGAAAAACAAAAAATATCCGTAAAAGTAAAAAGCGGAATTAAAAATGTTTCTGATAAAAATGAAGAAATAAGTACGGTGAAATCAAATAAAGTTGAGTCAGAAAAAGTCGAGACAAAGGAAGATACGAAACACAATTTATCCGAAAGCTTCAAACAATCTTCAGCAAATTCGGAAAAAATAATAAATAAAGTTCATCATGAAGCAAATTTTGATTCCCTAATTAAAGATGAACTTAAAAAAGATTTTGAACTTACAAATAAATCTTCATTAGAGTATGAGACGTTAAAAGCGCATAAAGCGGTTAAATCAACGGAAATAATAAAAGAGCTTAGCAAATTCATTTCAAATCAGGAAAAAGGAAGTCTGACGTTTGATATCAAACCTGAAAGTCTTGGTAAAATGAAGATCACTTTATCAACCGTTGAAAACGCGCTTAAAGCGTCAATTGAGGTAGAAAACGAACAGGCAAAAACCCTGGTTGAAAAAAATCTTGATAAGCTGCAAGAGGAATTATCAAAAACCGGAATACAATTAAATTCACTTAATATTTCATTGGGTCAGCCAAAAAATAACAAGGGTGAAAAACGCTCTGTTTCAAAAAACAATTCAAATGAAAATCAATATGAAACGGAAAACATTGAATATAATGAAGACAAAAAATCTAAATCGTTAGGCTACAATACTTATGAATATATAGCATAGGAGAAAATTAAATGATTGACGGTATTACAACAAAAGCATCAACAGCGGCAACAACTTCGACTGCAGAATACGCAACTGAAAGCAACAGCGCGCTGGACAAAGACGCGTTTTTACAATTGATGATAGCTCAAATGAAAAATCAAGATCCGCTGGAGCCGATGGACGGTTCCGATTATTCCGCACAGCTTGCTCAATTCAGTTCGCTTGAGCAGTTAAAGAATATTAACGACAGCTTAAACAACAGTATTGACGCGAATTATCTTCTTACACAATCCGTAAATAATACTATGACGGCAACGTTGATTGGCAAAAATGCTAAAATTGCCGGAGATACAATTAATTACGCGGGACAAGATAAAACAACCTTTGGTTATGAATTGCCGGCAAATGCTGGTGATTTAAAAGTTGTGGTAAAAAATTCATCGGGCGGAGTAGTAAAAGAATTTAATGATCTTGAAAAAACTGAAGGTATCTATAAACTTGATTGGGATTTTACCGATAATAATGGAAACAAAGTTACCGAAGGTGATTATACTTTTGAATTAACGGCTACAACTCTAAATGATGAAGATATGACAGTAGCTCAATATTTAATAGGTACAATTGACGGTGTAAGATTCGGAAGTTCGGGAACAACTTTACTGATAAACGATCAAGAATATTTGGTTTCAGATGTATTTGAAATTTTGGATAATCAACAAAAATCTAAATAAAGGTGATTTATGGCAAATATGATTAATGGAATAAATGTTCCTTTTATTCCAATAGTTAAGCCAGAACATCCCGCTAACAATATTAAAGAAGGTAGTTCCAGTTTTGATTCAATTTTCAAAACGGAGTTAGAAAAATTAAAATTTTCTAATCATGCTTCAAAAAGAATTGAATCAAGAGAATTGGAATTATCGAATGAAGATATGAATAAATTGCAGAATGCCGTTCAAAAAGCGGAAGCCAAAGGGGCAAAAGATTCTTTGGTTATGATGAATAATAAAGCGTTCATCGTTAATATTCCTAACAAAACAGTTATTACGGCAATGAATGTTGAAAAAAGCAATGAAAATATTTTCACAAATATTGACAGCGTAGTTTTTGCATAATTAAATAACTAAATAAATTGGGCGGGACCTTCATAGGACGCCCTGGTTCAACTGACCGACTGATGTTGAATCATACATTAAAATAATCCTTAGGAGGTTAAGATGTCTCTTATTAATTCCTTATTCGCCGGAGTTTCCGGTATCAGAAATCACCAATCAATGCTTGATGTTATCGGCAACAATATTGCTAACGTAAACACAATTGGTTACAAAGGCAGCCGTGTTACATTCAGCGATACTTTTAACCAATTCATCCGATATGGTACAAATCCAACTGATACAGCCGGCGGTACAAACACTTTTCAAGTTGGATTAGGAATGAAACTTAATTCTGTTGATAGAAACTGGAACCAAGGCACATTTGAAAGAACAGGTATTACAACCGATTTGGCATTACAGGGTGACGGTTTATTTGTGCTTAAGAAAAACGGCGAAACATTTTATTCAAGAGCCGGCGCGTTTATTTTTGATGCCGATGGTCAATTGGTAAATCCGCAGAATGGAGCAATTGTGCAAGGTAAAGTAGCAACGGAAGACGGAACAGTTCCTCCCGGAAATAACCTTGAAAATATTGTAATTGATTCAAAATTAAGATTGCCCGCAGTACCTACAACCGATGTGGTTTGGGATGGAAATCTTGACAGTACTTCATCAATGACACGTTCCGAAGAATTTCTTCAAACCGGAAATTTACAGAATAATGTCGCAGTTGGCGCCGAACAAGCCAGCAGTGCAACAGTTTATGATGATTACGGTAATGAATATTCTTTAAATACAAGTTATGTTAAAACCGCAGCCAATACTTATGATATGACTTATGAATTGGTTGACAGTGAGGGAAATCCGACTTCTCCCGCAATAGGACCAACAACCGTTGAAGTTGAATTTGATCCGACTTCTGGAGAAATGACGACATTAGGTGGAGCAGCGCCTACTGATATAAATATAGTTGAGCCAACATTAGGAATTAATTTTAATTTTAATCCCACAGCCGTAAAAGAAGGCGCTACAAAAACTTTAAGTTCGGTTGTTGACAGTAATAGAAAACCGACTTTAGTTTCAGGTACTGTATCTATATTTGATTCTTTGGGAAATGCTCATACAATGACGTTGAAATTTACTAAGGTCGCCGATAATAACTGGAAGTGGGTAACAGATGTTCCCGCATCAAGCGGTACATTAGCCGGAAGCGAAGGAACAATTTCATTTAATTCAGATGGATCAATCGCTTCAATCGCGCCGAATCCGCCGGTATTGACTTTTTCACCGATCGGAGGAGCTTCACAAGAAAATATCGAATTAAATCTTGGAGAAGGTTTTGAAGGAATTACTCAAATTTCAGGTAGTTCGGTAGTTTCCGCGGCATCACAAAATGGTTCGGCAGCTGCATCTTTAGCAAATATCAGTATCGATCAATACGGTTATATTGAAGGTGTTTTTACAAACGGACAATCAAGAAAATTAGCTCAGATTTTGGTATCAACATTTCCCAATAGAAACGCGTTGACAAGTGTCGGCGAAAACATGTACACTGTTTCCGCAAACGCCGGCGAACCATATATTAGTGAACCCGGAGAATCAAGCAATACAACAATTCAATCCGGAGCGCTGGAACAATCGAACGTAGATCTATCTGAAGAATTTACAAGAATGATAGTTTCGCAAAGAGGTTTCCAAGCAAATTCCAGAGTAATTACCGTATCGGATACCTTGCTTCAGGAAATAACAAATTTAGTTAGATAGTAAAAATTATTAGGTTTGGGGATCATACTTGATCCCCAAAATTTATAACTCCATAAATAAGAATAAATTTTTAGAATTGGGCAAGTGGTCAATATTCTACAATTGTAAAAGTTAATTCCCTTCAAAAAAGCGCATTTTAGGCATTCTGCTTAAGTTTTTCTCCTTTATTTAATGGCATACCAATTGAAATTATTATTAAAAATTGGAGATGAATAATGGCTGATGAAGAAGCAAAAAAAGAAGCAAAAGCTGAAAAACCCGCAAAAAAAGGTTTTAATATAAAGGTTATTTTATTCGGACTTCCGCTATTTATTGTTCAATTGGTATTAGTCTATTTTATAACAGCTAATTTTTTAGTAAAGAGCGCCTCGGAATCTCATAAAAATTCTGAAGGTGAACAAGTTGAAAATTCGGACTCATCGGAATCTGAAGATACGGAAGAATCAGAAAGTTCTGAAGAATCTGAAGGGGAAGAAGGTAAAGGTAAAAGCCCGGTACAAATTTTTAGCATAGATGACTTGATAATTAACCCAGCGGGAACAAGCGGACAAAGATTATTGCTTCTTTCTGTTGGATTCGGCGTTTCTAATGAAGAAAAAGTAACAATGCTTAAAGAAAATGAAATTGTAATTAAAGATTTAATTTTAAATTCGATGTCCCAAAAGTCGTTAGCGGAACTTAGCAGAGTTGAATTAAAAGATTCATTGAAAATAGAAATTATGGGTCAGGTTAACAAACTATTGCCCAAAGCAAAAATTAAAAATGTGTATTTCAGTAAATATGTGATAAACTAAATGGCAGAAGTACTATCGCAACAAGAAATAGACGCGCTCTTAAACAGCGCTGATTCAGGCTCTTCAAAAACAGAACTTGAAAACCTAAAATTGGAAAAGGAAGTTATTCCTTTCGATTTTAGGCTGCCTAATCGTATTTCTAAAAATCAGCTTAGAACTATCCACAATATAAACGAAAACTTTGCGGAAATGTTCAGCTCTTTTTTGATGTCAAAACTTCAAACAATTGTAAATTGTAATGTAACTTCAGTCGACCAAATCTATTATTCGGAATATGTTCTTTCTGTTTCTAATCCTGCATGCTTATTTACATTTGATATTAACCAAACAGATATAAAGGGCATTTTGGAATTCAGTTCCGAATTTGCTCTTACCTTAGTTGATAGATTATTGGGCGGAAATGGAAAAGGAACGAAAAACTCTCAAGTTATTACTCCAATTGAACAAAAAGTTTTAGAAGTAGTAATTAATAAAATTCTAAGTGATTTAGGCAAAGCCTGGCAGATAATCGGCGATTATACCTTTAAAATTGATAAATTTGAACCGGATATTGATTTTGTACAAATTACATCTCAAAGTGAAAGCGTACTGCTTATTACTTTTGAAGTTCATTTCGGAGAGCAAAGTTATATGATGAATTTGTGCTTTGCGACTTACGCATTCGACACAATTCTATCAAAACTATCAAATCAGAATTTATCATCAATTAGACCTATTAAATATCAAGGTACAACCGCCCAGAATATTTTAACGGAACATTTAAAGAAAACCGAACTAAATCTAGAAGTTGAATTCGGGAAATCATCAATATCATTCAGTCAGTTGTTAAAATTAAAATTAGGGGATGTTGTTTTATTAAATTCTCAAGTCGGCGACGAAGTAAAAGTCAGCGTAGAAAAGAAACACATGTTTTATGGAGTTTCCGGAGTTGTTAATAATCATAAAGCTGTTAAGATTACAAAAAAGGTAGATAAAAGGAAAAACTAAAATGGCAAATAATTTAGAGAACAATTCAAAAAAGTCTGAAGATCTAGAACTTAAAGGTCACGTGGATATGAGCGAAGAAGAGGCTGAAGCTCAGATGTTAGCTGCCTTGGAAACTGCTAATAACGAATCTTCTGTAAACGCAAGTATCGCGGACTTTCCGAAATTCAATGAATCCAGGAAAAAAAGTTTTTTTGAAGACGATAAACTTGAATTTCTAAAAGATCTTCAGCTGAATGTTTACATTGAACTTGGCAGAACCAAAATGGAGATCAAAGATATATTGGAATTGGAAAGAGGATATGTAATTGAATTGGAAAAATTGGCGAGCGAACCGGTTGATGTATTTGTTAATAATAAAAAAATTGCTGAAGGGGAAGTTGTAGTTATTGATAAGCATTTCGGCATAAGAATAACAAGTCTATTAGAAACTTCGGAAAGATTACAAGGTGTTAAATAGTGAAAACTTGGGATATTATTCAAATATTTGTAATTCTTGCCGTAATGGCGGGAATAATGTACGGACTATTATTTTTAGTAAAAAAATATTTATATACTTTCGATAAAAATGGAAAAAACAATTCTAAAATTAAAATTATTTCTACTCAGACAATTCTACCAAAAAAATTTGTTTCCGTAATCCAATTTAATAATAATGTTTATTTGTTGGGCATAAGCGAGCAATCTGTAAATCTTATAGATAAGATTGATGAAACAATATTTAATCAGGAAAGTATCGAAAACTCTGAGAAGCCAAAACCCAATTTTTTAAGCTTATTAAAAACCAACATGGGCTTAAAATGAAAAAAATAGCCCTATTATTAATTTTGTTGATTTCGGTTTCTTCTTTTGAGCAAAATATTTACGCACAAAGCGCGCAGTCAATTACCATACCAAGTATAGGCGTCAACGTAGGATCATCCGATAAGCCGGAAGATTTAGCGGTAACTTTACAATTATTGCTGCTGCTAACAATTTTATCTTTAGCTCCTTCTATTTTAATAATGACTACTTCTTTTTTAAGAATAATTATTGTATTTAATTTTCTTAAAACAGCTCTTGGAACACAGCAAATGCCGCCTAACCAGCTTTTGGCCGGAGTCGCGTTGTTCATCACATTTTTTGTAATGACTCCAACATGGAACGAATTTAACGATAAAGCTTTACAGCCTTATTTAGATAAAAAAATAACCGTAAAAGAAGCTTATGAAAAAGGTATAGAGCCGATCAGCACTTTCATGCTTAGAAATACGAGACCCGAAGAATTAAAATTTTTCATTCAGCTTGCAGATATGCCGCAGCCGAAAAATCATAAAGATCTTCCTATACACGTATTGATTCCTGCATTTGTTTTAAGCGAATTAAGAGCTGGATTTATTATTGGATTCTTTTTATTCATTCCGTTTGTAATGGTTGATATGATAGTTTCAAGTATTTTAATGTCGATGGGAATGATGATGCTGCCGCCAATGATGATTTCTATGCCATTTAAAATACTTCTTTTTGTTTTAGTCGATGGCTGGAGCCTGGTAATTGGATCAATAGTAAGAGGAATAAATTAAATGTCTTTAGATTTAGTTATAGAAATTCTCAGCGAAGCTTTCTTTGCCGTACTAATAATTCTACTTCCAATATTGGGATCAGGATTGATAGTTGGAGTAATAATTTCAATTTTTCAAGCAGCGACCTCAATACAAGAATCAACGTTAACATTTGTTCCTAAATTAATTATTACGGCAGTAACGATAATTATTGCTTTACCTTTTATTACAGATAAGATGATTTCGTTTACGCACAAAATATTTAATCTAATTGAAACGGTGGTAAAATGACGTCGTTATTAATTTCGGATTTTTTAACCGGACTTATGATATTTGTAAGAATTGGCGCGATGTTCCTTTTTGCGCCCTTGTATAGCAATACCGCGATTCCGAATTTATTGAGATTGTCACTTGCTTTGGTCGTTACATATATAGTCTTCTTTAATGTATCCTCATATCCATTTAAGGAAACCGATAGTTTAATTTATATAGCAATTTTCGCGATTAAAGAAGCAATGGTTGGAATTACAATGGCATTTGTAATAAGCATAGTTTTTCAAGGTATTTCATTTGCCGGATTGCTAGTAGGCAGGGATATGGGTTTAGCGATGTCTTCTATGTTTGATCCTGTTACTGGAGATGATGGAAATATTATCGCAACATTGCTTTCAATGGCGGCGGTAATAGTTTTCATTTTAATAGACGGACATCATTTTATAATTGAATCAATTGCGTATTCATTTAAAGTAATTCCGCTCGGCGGATTTAAAATCACGCAAAGCGCTTTGGATTTAATAATAAAATTCAGCGGAAGCATTTTTATTCTTGCAATAAAAATATCATCACCAATTTTGGTCGCGTTCTTTTTAATACACTTGGCAAGCGCAATAATTGCAAGAGTAAGCCCTTCTTTCCAAGTGTTCTTCGTACTGCTTCCTTTAAAAATTGGTTTGGGATTATTTCTGGTTGCATTGGTAATGCCTTTATATATATACTTATTTAGAACATTGATCTATGATTACGAAAATAAACTTTTTGAAATTGTAAAAGCGTTGGCTAATTAAATGGCAGAATTAGACGGACAAGAAAAAACCGAACAAGCAACCGGAAAAAGACTTCAGGATAGCAGAAACAAAGGTGTTGCTCCTAAAAGTCAAGAGTTGAATTCACTCGCTGTGTTCACTACTGGTTTGCTGATATTATTTTTTACCAAAGAATATTTGGGCGGTAAATTATGGGAAATAAGCGTTTATATTTTCTCATCACTAGACACGTTAAGTTTAAGTATGGACGTTTTAAGTATGTACGCGATAAAGGGATTAACATTTTTTGTAATGTCAATGATGCCGGTTTTTCTCGGAATAATAGTTATATCGCTGGCTGTAGGTTACGGACAAGTCGGATTTAGATTTACACCTAAAGCGCTCGAACCAAAATTTTCAAAATTAGATCCAATCAAAGGTTTTAAAAATAATTTTTTAACTACTCGTCCATTAGTTGAAACATTAAAATCAATTGTGAAGTTAAGCGCGATTGGAATATTTTCATATATTTTTCTTTCAGACATGGTTCTTAATTCGATTGGTTTGGTGAATTTTACAATTCAGGAAATTGTAAACTACACAATTGAAAATTCAATAGATTTTATTTGGCGAGTTACGTTAGTATATATTGTAATCGCTTTTTCCGACTTTGCATATCAAAAGTTCAAACATAAAAAAGATATGATGATGACAAAGCAGGAGGTTAAAGAAGAGCATAAACAAACCGAAGGCGATCCAATTATTAAATCTCAAATAAGAAGCAAACAATTTGAAATGGCAAGAAAAAGAATGCTTGATGACGTGCCGAAGGCGGATGTGGTAATTACAAACCCTACTCACTTTGCCGTAGCGTTAAAATATGATATTGGAAAAAGTGCCGCACCAAAAGTTGTCGCTAAAGGTCAGGATCTTTTGGCTCAAAAAATTAAAGAAATCGCGAAGAAAAATAATGTGCCTTTGCATGAAGACGTTCAACTGGCAAGAGCATTATACAAAGCGTGCGAAGTTGGTCAAGAAATTCCTGAAACATTATTTAAAGCTGTCGCGCAAATATTGGCTTATATATTCAAATTAAAAAATGAAAGTAAAAAGAGAAGCATAATCTAACATGAAAAGCATTCTTAAAAATACCGACATAATTTTCGCGTTTGGAATTATTTTCATTCTTGGTTTGATGGTTATTCCATTGCCGGCTTTTCTTTTGGATTTTTTCTTAGCTCTCAATATTACCTTAGCGATATTAATTTTAATTGCGTCGTTATATATAAATTCACCTCTTGAAATTTCCGCTTTCCCCGGCTTGTTATTGGTTTTAACAATTTTCAGACTTTCGTTAAATATTAGTTCTACAAGACTAATATTAATTGACGGATATGCCGGAGAAGTAATTGAAACTTTTGGAAATTTTGTTGTAGGCGGAAGTTACATTGTTGGATTTATTGTTTTCTTAATTTTAGTGATAATACAATTCATGGTAATTGTTAAAGGTTCTGGAAGAATTTCGGAAGTTGCGGCAAGGTTTACCTTGGATGCTATGCCGGGTAAGCAAATGGCAATTGACGCCGATCTAAACAGCGGCATAATTACCGAAGTTGAAGCTAGAAGCAGAAGAAGTGATATTTCACGTGAGGCAGAATTCTTTGGTTCTATGGACGGAGCTTCCAAATTTGTAAAAGGTGACGCGATTGCCGGACTTATTATAAATGCGATTAATATTGTCGGTGGAATTTTAATTGGAGTATTTCAAAAAGATCTTTCAATTGTAGACGCATTGCAGACTTATACAATTCTTACAATAGGTGACGGTTTAGTTTCTCAGGTTCCTGCATTATTAATTGCGACGGCTGCAGGTATGGTTGTTACTAAGAATTCCGGCGGAAAATCTTTAGACAGTCAAATGCGTACTCAGCTTTTATCAAATCCAAGAGTTTTAGGTACGGTTGCGGGCACTGTATTAATGTTTTCCATTATTCCCGGAATGCCTACAATTCCTTTTCTTATGTTAGGCGGCGGTTTAACGGCGGCAACGTTTTTTGTAAATAAAAATAAAAAAACCGAACTTCTTTCGGAAACTGCTAATGTTGAATCTACGAAAGAAGAAAAAGAGGAAAAAGTTGAAGGTTATTTGCAAGTTGATCCGGTTGAAGTTGAAATTGGTTATGGACTTATTTCACTCGTTGACGATACTCAAGGCGGAAACTTATTCCAAAAAATATCATCTACTAGAAAATTTGTAGCGCTTGAATTTGGCGTACTTGTACCACCTGTTAGAGTACGAGACAATCTGCAGCTAAAACCAAATGAATACATCATAAAAATTAAAGGAAATATTGTAGCACAATATGAAATATACGCCGATAGATATTTAGCAATGAATTCAGGAAACCTAAGTGAAAAATTAAGCGGTATACCAACTAAAGATCCCGCATTCGGATTGGACGGATATTGGGTTTCGGACCAGGAAAAAGATAAGGCAGAATTAGTTGGCTATACTGTTGTTGACGCAGTATCGGTTTTATCAACACATTTACAGGAAACAATTAAGAAGAATTTTGATAAGATATTAACACGTCAATCTGTTAAACAATTATTGGAAAATTTAAAACAGGAATATCCTGCAGTAATAGAAGATATAAGTCCGGAAACTTTACCACTTGGATCAATCCAAAAAGTACTGCAGAATTTATTGAAGGAATTAGTGCCGATAAAAGATTTGGTACAGATTTTAGAATCGCTAATTGATTATTCTAAAGTAACGAAAAATATTGAAGTACTTACTGAATATGTAAGACATTCGCTTGGCGATACTATCGCGGCGCTTTACAAAGATAGTCATAATATAATTCATGCCGCTGCTATCGGCGAAGGTCTTGAAGAATACATCACTAATTCATTATCTAAGCAGGGAGACGCGACCCATACTTTAGGATTAACTCCCGATATGTTAAATTCATTAAATAATTCTATAATAAATTTAACCGGAAAGTTTAAAAAACTTGGCTATTTGCCAATCTTTATTACATCAGCTACAATTAGACCTTATTTATTCAGATTGATAAATTCATCATTCCCTGATGTTGTTATTTTATCATTTACAGAATTACCTGCAAATATTGAAGTTGAATTTATTGGAAAATTAGAGGCTTAGAATGCAGATAAAAAAATTTATTGGAACAACACTTAAAGACGCGATTTCCCAAATGAAAAATGAATTTGGCGAGGACGCAATTGTATTGGGCACAAAAGTAATTGAAGATTATTCCAAAGGTGTTGAACAAAAACTATTTGAAATAACCGCCAGTTTAGATGAAGACGATTCTAATTCTCAAATAAAAATTGAAGTTCCAAAGGTTAAAAGTTTTGAATCGGAGATGAAAAAACTTACCGAAAAAATTTACGGAATTTCAAATAACCAGATAAATACCGTTTCAAAAACAACACATAAGCCTAAGAGAGCCGAGCAAAAAAATATTCATTTTCAAACGATACAAAACTCATTGCTGGAAAAAGATGTTTCGGAAAAAAATATCAATAAAATTTTAAAGCTAATTTCACAATATGATGCAATAGTAAACGAAAGCAATAAAGATGAATTTATTATTTCGTCATTGGCTTCATTAATTCCTACAAGCGATTTTGAATTTAACGAAAACAGCGGACAAAAAGTTATTTCAATTGTTGGTCCAACCGGTGTGGGAAAAACTACATGTATAGCAAAGCTTGCGGTAATATCTAAAATACTGCACAATTTAAATATTGGATTAATATCAATTGATACTTACAGATTAGGTGCTTTGGATCAGCTGAAAATATTTTCTGAAATATCTAATATTGATTTTTTGGTAGCATACGAACCTAAAGATATTCCTAAATTCATGAAAAAATTTAAAGATAAAGATATTGTGTTTATTGATACCGTTGGAAGAAGTCAGAATAACACAAAGCTTCTGCTATCAATAAATCAATTTTTGAAAACCGTTAAGATAGACGAAACTTATTTGGTACTAAACAGCACGAGTGATTATAAAATAATGCTGGACGTTGCCAAAAAATTCAAAGTACTTAATTATAACGGAATAATCTTTTCTAAATTAGATGAAGCTGTTTCCTTTGGAAATTTGTTTAACCTTGTTGAGGAAGTTAAAACCCCAATAAAATATTTAACAAACGGACAAGTGATACCCGATGATATTATAGCGGCAGACAGCGAATTTATTGCAAATATGATATATACGGGGAAAATAAATTAATGCTTGGACAAGCAAAAAGATTATATGAATTGAACAGCCTGCTTCACGCAAATGAAGAAGTAAAAGAAACGACAAAAATTATTTCATTTACTTCAGGAAAAGGCGGAACCGGTAAATCATTTCTCTGCAGCAATTTGGCTTTTCAACTATCTGATGAAGGGAAGAAAATTCTAATTGTTGATCTTGATATAAATCTATCGAACATTGGAACTTTCTTTAATATTCATTCAAAGAAAAATCTTTTTCATTATCTTAATTATGATTACAATCTTGACGAAGTTGTGCATAATTATTCTGAAAATTTGGACATGATATTAGGCGACTCAGGTAAAATTGATCATCCGGAATTTACCGAAGAAAAAATCAATTTATTTATGAATGAACTAAGAATCATTTCTCCCAAATATGATTATATATTTTTTGATACTTCAGCCGGGGTTAATAAATCTATGCTTCATTTGCTGAATTATTCCGATGACGTTATAATTGTAACTTCCGCCGAACCTACGTCCGTAATGGATGGTTATGTTATTATTAAAATGCTGAAAAATTTCGGATATAAATCAAAAATAAACGTAATTGTAAATAAAACTTTTGAAGAAAATGAAGGATTTACGGCATTTGAAAATTTACAAAAGGCCTCGGATCACTTTTTAAAACTTGGCATAAATTACCTAGGTGAAATTTCGTTTTCCAAAGAAGTAGTGAAATCGATACAAAATCAAATTCCTATAGTTAAATCAAATAATTCATCTGGGATTACATCTCAGATTAACCAAATTGCGTCAAAAATTAAAATACAAACAATTGGTTAATAATAACCACATTCCAACAATAAAAGCCCTAAAAACAAGCTAAATTCGAGTAAAATCCTCAAAATAATGTTGGTATATTCTTTGAAAATAGATGTACCGGAGGACAAAAATGAACAAAATTATATTAAACATCGGGCTTCTAGTATTTTTCATCTCGGTTATAATATTTAGTCAGCAAGGTATGTTTGTTGAGGATATTCTAATTAAATCTTTTGTTATTTTCTTTGTAGCAACGGTATTACTAACAATTCTTGCCCTCACTTTTATTAAAGCAATTAACAAAGCGTCAATTGATAAACAAAAAAATTTCTTGGGCTAATCTTTAAGGAAGTAATAATATGGATAATAATACACTTTGGACAGAATTCAAAACAGAACCATCAAGTGTAGTTAAAAAACAGATTATGGTAAATTACACCAATCTAGTTCATTACGTAATCCATAATTCAAAATTTATGAATCTTAATGTTGTTGAAGAAAAGGATTACTTTCAGTTTGGAATTGAAGGTTTAAGTGAGGCAATCGACAGATTCGATCCGGATTTCGGGACAAAATTTGAAACTTACGCTATTCAGAGAATCAGAGGAAAAATAATTGATGAATTGAGAAAGTTGCAAATAAAACCGAGAGCTAACTATCAAAATCAAGATTCGAACAAAATTGTTTACAAAAATGTTTCGATAGACCAGCCTTATGATAACGATGATGGATTTACACTTTCCGAAATTATACCGTCTGAATATGAAACTCCGGATGATGAATATAATTCAAATGAACAAAGAGAACTTTTAATTGATGCAATTAAAAATCTTTCGGAAAGAGACCGTTTAATAATTACACTTTATTATTACGAACACATGAATTATAAAGAAATATCTCAAGCATTAGATATTACGGTTTCTAGAGTTTCTCAGCTTCACAGCAAAATAATGAAAGACTTAAAAAAGCAAATTGAACATCAATATGACTAACCCAATCGAAAATATTGAAGCCAAAAAAGAAAGGGTAAATAGAATACTTTCCACTGTATATACAGTACCGAGTATTCCTCAGGTAATTTCCGAAGTCTCAACTGTTATCGACGATCCGAAAACAAGCGCTAATATTTTAGGAAAAATGATAAGTCACGATCAAGGATTGGTTACAAAAATTTTAACGGTCGCAAATTCTCCACTTCATGGAATTCCCAGAAGAGTTTCAACAATTGATTTTGCGATTGTTGTTCTCGGTTTTAATCAGGTTAAAAATATTGTTCTTGCTTTGTCAATGATGGATTCATTAAAAATATCGAGCGATACTAAATTTGATCATAAAAAATACTGGCTGCATTCAATTCTTACAGCAGCAGCAGCAAAGAAAATTGCTGATGATCTCGGCTATCAAGCAAGTGGAGAAGTTTTTACGGCAGGACTTTTACACGATCTTGGTATTGTAATAATAAATAAATTCTTCAATAAAGAATTCAAAGAAATTATTGATACCGTAAAAAATGAAAATATTACTTTTTTAGAAGCCGAAGAAAAACACTTGGGATTTACACATCAGGAGATTGGTAAATTTTTGGTTGATAGATGGAATTTACCGATCGCAATTGCCGACGTAATAAATTTCCACCACAAACCATCTTTAGCCGAAAACAATCAGGAATTAACAGCGTTAGTGCATTTAGCTGATTACATGACTAAACAATTGATGATCGGTGATTTTAATTGGGATGAAACTTCTTCATTGGATCCGGCAATTATTGAGATTTTAAGATTAGGAGATTCGGAATATTTAGAAAATTTTATTTTCAGTTATAAAGACCTTTTTAATGAACAAGTTGAAACAATAAATTTATAAACAACAACAAACAGGTGACTAAAAATGGAAGACCAACTAAAACAGGACAGACGTAGAAAATCTGAGATAGCATTATCCAATGTCTATAATCTGCCGGCAATGTCCGCAACTATGCTGGAAGTTTCAAAACTTCTTGACGATCCTTCGACGAATACGGCCGCACTCAGCAGAATGATTGGCAAAGACCAAGGGTTATCGACAAAGATTTTATCTATTGCCAATTCGCCTTTGTACGGATTGACTAGAAAAGTATCGACAATTGATTTTGCGATATTAATTATCGGTTATCAGGATATTAAAAATATCGTTGTTGCGTTAACAATGGTAGATTCATTTAAGAACAAATCTGACAAATATCTTGATCAAAAAGAATTTTGGGTACATTCAATGCTTGCTGGAACCGCATGTAAACGAGTTGCAGAAGATTTGGGATTCAGAATAGGAAGCGAAGCGTTTGTTGCCGGATTGCTTCACGATCTTGGTGTTCCTGTAATGCATAAGTTTTTCAGAAACGAATTTGAATTAATTTCTGATGAAGTTAGAAATCAAAATGCGTCATTATTAGAAACCGAAAGAAAATATTTAGGATTGGACCATCAGGAAATAGGAAATTTCCTGGCGAATAAATGGCATTTGCCAGAGCATTTATCGAACTGCATTCTTTATCATCATGTTCCGGGCTCTTCACTTGAAAATGACGTGCTTACTTCAATTGTGCATTTGGTTGATTATATGACGCAGAAATTAGATATAGGTACATTTTATTTAGATAAAGGAAGCGCATTGGATACTTCAGTACTTGGTACATTGGGAATTTCTTCGGAAGAAGAATTGAATTCATTTATTGAAAGCTATAGAGAATTATTTACTAACGAAGTTAAATCAGACTTATTTATAAAATGATTTTACACAAAGAAAATACTTTAAGAGCTGAACCTTTTTTAAAATCGTTAGGTGATTTATCACTTTTTAACCAAGAAAAATATCAGCCGGAAATTGTTTCAACGGAATTGAAACAATTGGAAAAGTATTCTTATTTCATTCAAAACTTGTTGGCGTTTGAAAATGAAATTAAAAGTGAAAGCAGCATAAAACCGTTAATGGATAAATTCCTTAAATATCTAAAAGGAATAATTCCGGTAAAAACTGTATCACTGCTTTTTTATAATGAATTCAGAAGAAAATTGCTTCCCATTACAGAAGAAGAAAATTCGGCAATTGTTAAAACTATGAATCATTTTAATCAAGAAGGAATTTTCAATGCCGTTTACTCCGATAAAAAAATAATTACGGTTCCCGAATTGGAAAGTTATAATTCAAACGGACCAAAATTATTTTACTTAATATTTCCGGTATATGATGAAAGAAAGAACTACGGAATACTTTCAATATTGACTTCTTTAAGCGAAAATAATATTAGTGAGCTGGAAAAGAAAAACATTAATATGCTGCTTAACTTGTTGCTTGGCAAACTTGAAAAAATCCGGTTGAGTGAAAAATTAAATGAAACAATTGAAGAACTTCAAACTTACCAGGCAAAGTTATCAAATGATTTCAGACTTTCGGCAATTGGCGAAATGACTGAAGGAATTGTTGAAGATATCGTAAATCCGCTTCAAGTTATTAACAGTACCGTTGATATTGTAAAATCAGAAATTAAAAACAGTCTTGAACTTAATAACATTAAAATTCAGATTAGGAAAATAAATGATGTTATTGGCAGACTGGTAAAATTTGCCGATGTAAATCATAAAGAAGTCAAAATAAAACCTTGCAACTTAAATGAAATTATAAAAGAATATTTTCATCTTATCAAATCAACTTTAGAGAACGCGAATTTCGAATTTATACTCGATTTTGAAGAAGAACTTCCATCCATTCTTAGTCACCCAAATTATATATATCAATTGTTGACAAATGTATTCACGGTCATCAAAAGTTATAAAACAAGAAAAGGCGGAATAATAATTCAAACGAGATATAAATCGGATAATATTATTCTCAGAGTAATAACCACAAATAATATTTCGGAAAACGACTTAAACAATAAGGATGACGTCCAAAAAAACTTATCATTAAATATTATTAAGAAATTAATGATTAAGCATGAAGGCAATTTGGATTTTGATTCTTTTGAAAATAGCGGAGCTGCAATGGTTTTAAAATTCCCTTTGAAAAGGAAAATTAGAAAATGAAAAAATTAGCAATAATATTTTTTCTAATTCTCTTTCAAAACATTGATTTGTTTTGTCAAGAAAAAGTTAAGCCGACAGAAAAAGAGCATACAAAAATTTTAAACAGCGGACCTATAATTAAATACAGCACCGAGAAACTTTTAATTAACGGAGTAATTGGATTTGAGATTGTTGTTCTTTTAAGCGTATTGATTTATTGGAAAAAGAATAAAAGTAAATCCAAAAAGAAGTTGGGTGTTTTGTATAAAAAAAATATAAATGCATTAAGAAAGGAAAAACTGCTGTCAATTGACAAAAGTGTTGAGACGAAAAAAAGAAAATCGTTAAAAAAGGCAATTAAAAATTTAGAAATAAATTCCGCAGTTATTAATAAAAAAGCCAAAGAATTAAAACTGGGAAAAGGTGAAATATTTTTAGCCGCAAAAATTAGAGAACTATCTAGACAAGCAGGATGAAAAATACGTTAAAAAATATGATCGATTTTGAAACTTTGACAAAGGTAAGAAACTCTGTCAATAGTGAAATATTTTTACCGGAAAAGGACAACCTGGTGAGTATTGTCGCTTTGGAATATTTCGGAAATTCAGTAAAAGTTTTAATTGACGGAAAAATATTTGTCGCAGAAATAGATGAGAAAATTCCATTAAAAGATGAACTGATAGCGCTTGTTGTTGAAAAAAATCCTATCACTCTTTCGTTGAATTTAAGACAAATATTGTCGAAAAACAAAAGCACTCTTTATGAGCAGATTTTTGAAAAGTTCAAAATAAGCGGTTCACAGAAACGCCGTGAAAATTTGACAAAGATAATTATGGAAGAAAAACCGCTGCTTAAATCAAAATTTTTGACTTTAGACAATGTAACGGAAAAAATTAAAGCCAAGGAATTGGAGCTTTCACTTTTAATAAATCTAATTTGGAAATTTTCCGAAAAAGACGTTTCAATGATTCTTGATCTTTACGAAAATTTATTTGCGGTATCGTTTTCAACAACTTGCAAATATTTATTCAATTCCATAAAGGATTTACTATTAAGTGAAGAAAATGTTTATCTGCTAAATGAGATAAACACAAAACTTATTTATGATCAGCATAGGGAAAATGTAATTCCGCTTTTAAATAAATCGGAATCCTTGCTTAATCTTATCAAATATTTAAATGAATCTAATTTAAATTCAGCCCCGGCGGATGAATTTATAAAATTCAGTTCTATTTATATTATGCAAAAATCAGTATTCAAAAGTTATGATTACTTTCCCGATTTTGTCATCATTAAAAAATCTAGCGGTTTTGCATTAATAAAATACAACATCAAAAAGCTTTATCTTTCAAACGGACAACCTTCTTACAAACTTACATTTGATGATGACGAAATTCCGGTGAAAGTTAATGGATATTTACGAAATAATTTTCTTTTTGGAAGTATAGACGCGGAAAATTATGAGAATGATATTTTGATAAAAGAAATTGACCATTTAAAAAGTGAATTAAAAGAAAAGTGGGAAATCAATTCTGATTTCAATTTATCCGAAGAACATATTTTATGGGCTGAAAGAAAATATAAGAAAAACGGATTGAATAAACTCGTTTCCTAAATAGTATTTATGATAAATCAAATAATTGAATTAGCAAAGCGTAATAGAATAATTAAACAAGAAAATATGATTTTAGAAAATTCGTTCAAGGCACAAAACAAAGAAGATAAAACAATAAAAATAATTGCCAAAGAATTTTCTGATTTTATTTTGAGACTTTATAACAATTTGGAAAAACGATGATCAAAGGTTTATATAATGCTTCTAAAAGCATGAATGATAAAATTCATAATATTCAAATTGTCGCGAACAATTTAGCAAACTTAAGCACTAATGGATTTAAGAGAGAAATCCCTTTTGCGGAATATATGGAAAGAGCGGAAAATCAAGATATGAAACACGTTACGGATTTCTCGGAAGGTGAATTTATTGAAACTGATAATCCATTGGACTTTGCGATATCCGGGAAAGCTTTTTTTGCCGTTAACACCGAAAGAGGAATTGAACTGACAAAGAATGGACAGTTTGAAATTGATAAAGAAGGTTTTTTGGCAACCAAAGATGGATACAGAGTTCTTGGCGATAAAGGAAATATAAATTTAGACGAAACCCTAGTCAAATCAAATGGTGAATTAACAATTACAGAAGACGGGCAAATTAAAGCGGGAAAATTTTTGATTGATAATTTAAGAATTGTAAATGTTGAAAATCCCGAATTGCTTGAAAGATCGGAAAATCAAACATTTTATTATGAGGAACAAGATTTTACAAACGTAGACAGAAAAGATTTTAAAATCCATCAGGGATTTATTGAAGGATCGAACACAAATCCCATATTAGAAATGCAGGCAATGATCCAATTGCAGAAAGATTTTGAAGCATCACAAAAAATGATAACTTCATTGGATGGAATGCTTAGTCAAAGTAAAGAAATTGGTAAGTATTAAAAGGAAAATCAAATGCCAACAAGAGCCTTAAAAAGTGCCGCTTCAGGAATGTACGCGCAGGAAATAAACATTCAAGTTATTTCTAACAATATCGCGAACATGAATACAACCGCCTTCAAAAAAAATCGGGCAGAATTTAAAGATTT
This sequence comes from Ignavibacteriota bacterium, assembly GCA_016713565.1. Taxonomy (NCBI): domain Bacteria; kingdom Pseudomonadati; phylum Ignavibacteriota; species Ignavibacteriota bacterium. The sequence continues at coordinate 911,001 of JADJOX010000007.1, read as the reverse complement.
AATCTATCAAGAGATTTCGGCAAATCCGCAAAGCTCTGTAATGCCCGGCACAATTGAAAATACAAATACTAAAATTCAAGTCGGAAGCGGTGTTAAACCATCATCAACGCAAAAAGTTTTTATTCAGGGCGATTTGCAGCAAACCGGACAGCAGATGGATTTGGGAATAAACGGAGACGGATTTTTTCAAGTGCGAAAAAGCGACGGAACGTTCTCATATACGAGAGACGGATCATTTAAAATTTCATCCGAAGGTTCAATTGTAACATCAGACGGTTATGTGCTGGAGCCGGGTTTTACTTTAAATGAAGACGTAAAAAGTATAGCAATTTCCAGAGACGGAGTAATTACAACTTCTGAAGTCGGCGGCGACAGTATTGAATTAGGAACAATAGAGCTTGCTAAATTTGTTAATCCCGGCGGATTGCAGGCAATTGGTGATAACTTATACAATGAAACAGAAGCTTCGGGCGCTCCTATTTTAGGTCAAGCCGGACAAGAAGGCTTTGGCGAATTAAATCAAGGATTTTTGGAATCATCAAACGTTGATATTGTTGAAGAAATGATCTCCATGATCTCGGCACAACGTTCTTATGAAATAAATTCCAAAACAGTAAAAACCGTTGAAGAAATGATGTCGATTGCAAATAATTTAAAACGAGTATAATGAATTTAATTCTACAAATATTGCTTAGTGTTTTTCTCTTATCAAATAATAATGTGATTGATAATTATTTGAAAGATCATTTAAAAGATTTTAAAAGATATGAGTATGAAATTCCTAAAAATTATACTGAAAAAATTTTCCCGGATGAAAATAGAGAATTTAAATTAGAGAAAAATTACGCGTATATGCCGGTTAATTTCATTTTAAATAATGGTGAAAAAAAGCAAGGCATAGTGACTTTGAAAGTTAAATTGTATGATGATGTTTTAGTATCAATACGTGATATTAAAAAAAATGAGGAATTAAGCATAAGTGATTTCCAAATAGAAGAAAAAGAAATCACATCATTAAGATCCGAACCGATTTTAGATTTTGGAAATATTGATAAATACAGAATGAGGATAAGTGTTTCATCAAATACCGTTATTGAAACAAATATGATCGAACAGATTCCTGATATAAAAATTGGCGACAATCTAAATGCAGTTTTTAATAAAGGAGTTGTAAGCATAAGCTTCAGCGCGGTTGCAAGAGCGGAAGGTATAATTGGCGATATAATTAAGATTAGAACGGATGACAAAAAAATCTTTAAAGCAGAAATTATAAATTTTAACACAGTAAAAATCGTCGAGTAACATATGAAAAACATAATTATAAGTTTATTATTTATTCCAATATTGATTAATGCCCAGAATATGACTCAAAATGGATTTAGATCATTGTTCTCAGATTATAAAGCCGCAAGTATTGGCGATGCAATAACAATTATAGTAGTCGAATCATCTGAAGCAACAAACGCTGCAGAAAAATCTACCGGAAGAGAAAGTGATATAGGATTCGGTTTAGACGGCGGACTGGACGCAAATTCATTGCCCAATGTAAATTTGGATTTGGGTTCCAACAACGATTTTAAAGGGAAAGGAAGCGCAAAATCTTCAGGAATGGTAAGAACAAAATTGAGCGCTATGATTGATTCGGTTTTGGCAAATGGACTATTAAGAATTAAAGGAAGCCGTAAAATTGTTATAAATGATGAAGAACAAATGATAACAATTAGAGGCGTTGTTAGAACTTCCGATATTCAAACAGACAACACCGTTTATTCTTATAATATTTCAGATGCCGAAATAATATTCCAAAGCGAAGGACAAATTAAAAGTATGCAGGATCCGGGTTGGATAACAAAATTATTTCATTGGTTATTTTAAAGGTTTAACATGAAAAAGAAAAATGCAATTCTTATACTTATAATCTTTGCGAATGTAATATTAGGACAAAGAATAAAAGATATAACATATTTCAAGGGAATAAATTCAGAACAATTAATTGGTTACGGTTTGGTTGTTGGCTTAAGCGGAACAGGAGATAGTTACCGCTCAACTTTTACTGTCCAATCGGTTACCAGTATGTTGAAAAGATTTGGAATTACTGTTCCTGACGCAAATTTGCGGACAAGAAATGTTGCGGCTGTAATGGTTACGGCTAAAGTAAATAATCTTGCAAAACAAGGCAGCGAGTTTGATGTTTCTGTTTCATCAATGGGAGACGCGAAAAGTCTTATGGGCGGAACTTTACTTATGACACCGCTTTCAAGAAGCGACGGAAATGTTTTTGCAATGTGCCAAGGTGCAATTTCAATTGGCGGATATGATATAAACACAAGTTCAGGCGGAAGAGTTGCAAAAAATCACGCTTTAAGCGGCAGAATTCCCAATGGCGGAGTTTTGGAGAAACCAATACTTGAAGAAGGATTTGTGTCTACAGAATTAAGCGTTGTCTTAAAGGATCCGGATTTTACGACCTCAAAGACAATTGCAGATTCAATAAATGCGGTATTCGGATCAACAATTGCTTCAGCTGTTGATGCTGCGGAAGTTAGTTTATCAATTCCTGCCGGTGAAAATAATATAACGGATTTTCTTTCACGAATAGAATTAATAAATGTACAGAAAGACGTAATTGCAAGAGTTGTATTGAATGAAAGAACAGGTACCGTGGTATCGGGAACTAATGTTAGAATTTCTCCCGTTTCAATTTCGCACGGAAGTTTAAATATAACAATTAAGTCATTCCCGTTGATTTCACAACCTTCGCCTTTCTCTCAAGGGAATACTGTTTTGTTTAATAATCAAGTTCCAGACGTAAAAGAAAAAGAAAACGAAACAAGTACTTATACCATAGACGGCGCTACAAATGCTCAGGAAGTCGCCGCGGCATTAAATTCATTAAAAGTTTCACCGCGTGATATTATCGCGATTTTCCAAGCTTTAAAAGAAGCGGGCGCATTAACGGCAGAATTAGTGATAATGTAAAATGGAATCTCTGGAATTAAAAATAACGAAACCGGAATCTCATTTTAAGCAGGGCAAAATCCTAAATGAGAAATATTCGGAAACCGATAAGAGGAAATTAGCTCAGGCATCAAAAGATTTTGAAAGTATGCTGACTGCAATGATGATTAAAAGTATGACAAAAACAACCGATGGACTATTCGGCGATGATAATTACGGCGGCGATGTTCTTGACGTACTCTTTGAAAATGAAATGGCAAAACATATTTCTGATGCAAAAGGAATGGGAATTGCGGATAAAATTTTTAGGAATATGACCGGTGAAAATATTACTGATTTCAGCAAAAAAGTTATTTCAAAAGCCAAAGCAGAAAAGGTAGATCCTAATATTCATAAAGCAATTATGGAAATTGAAAATACAAAACCAAGTAATAATACTGTTAAAGAAATAGATAAAACCAAACCTAGCAGCAATGCAATAAAAAGATTAGAAAAATTTGAACCGATTATAAATGAAGCATCGAATAAATTTGAGGTTGATAAAAAATTAATTAAATCGATAATATTAACAGAATCAGCAGGTATAGTTAACGCAAAATCTAAAGCTGATGCCAAAGGATTGATGCAATTAATGGATTCAACTGCGACAGATATGGGAGTACTTGATCCCTATGATCCCAAAGACAATATTCATGGCGGAGTTAAATATTTGTCGAAATTGCTTAAACAATATGACGGTGATACTAATCTTGCTTTGGCGGCATATAATGCGGGTCCCGGAAATGTAAATAAATACGACGGAATTCCGCCGTTTAAGGAAACGCAAAATTATATTGCAAGAGTAAATAATTACTTAAATATTCTGGAATAAAAATGAATTTAGAAAAATTGATTGTGGTTTTAGAAAAACAAAATAAAAATTTACAGAAACTTTTAAAATCTGTAATGGAAAAACAAATTGCTCTTGTTAACTGCAATAATGAAGGTTTGAAAGAATCAATTTCAAATGAAGAAAAATTATTATTAAATATTCAATTGGCGGAAGAGTCAAGATTAAAAATAATGGAAGAATTGTTTGCGGAATATAAAATTGAAAATTTAAGATACAAATTGGAAATTTTCATTGAAAATATTAAAAATAAAATTGATGAAAATATTGTTGAAATTATTTCCTTACTCGAAAAAAATATAAAGAAAACAATTAAAGAAATTCAAAAAGTAAATAATCAAAATTTAGTTCTTATTCAACAGTCGAGAAGTTTAATTAATGAAACAATAAAAGCTTTGTTAAATTCTCAGAAAAGAGCTATCATAGATAGGAAAGGTTAAAATGTCACTTAGCAGTATTTTTACCATTGCTAAATCAAGTTTGTTTGCCCATCAACAGGCGCTTTCAGTTACTTCAACAAATTTGGCTAATGCAAATAACCCGGCTTACAGCAGACAAGTTGTTATGTTCGGATCAACTCCTCCGGATAACAGAGCGGTTTTTTCGTTTGGAACCGGCGTTGCCGTTGAAAAAGTATTGCGCGTTAGAAACCAAGTTACAGATGCCCAAATTAGAGTTAACAATCAAAGTTATTATGATGCAAATAAAAGATCATCTGTTCTAAAACAAGTTGAAAGTATGTTTTCCGAACCGTCTGAATATGGCTTGTCTAATTTGATAAATAATTTTTTCAATTCTTGGGATGAATTAGCAGTTGATCCGCTTTCAACATCATTAAGAACAAGTGTTGTTCAATCTGCACAAACTCTATCGGAGAAAATTGGAAGTCTATATAAAGGAATAAGTCAAACAAAAATAGACGTTAAGAATGAAGCAAAAACAATGGTTCAAAATGTAAATAGAATTGTTGAACAGATTCACATCGCAAATAAACAGATTTATGAAGCAAACGTTGTGGGTCATTATGCAAATGATTTGGTGGATACTAGAGAATCTCTTATTGATGAGTTAAGTCAATACGCGAGCATAAATGTAAGTTATGACAAAAACAATGTGGCAAGTGTTTCTGTTGGCGGAATGTTTGCTGTCGACGGATTGCATCACGTAAAATTTGAACTTGTACAGGATGGTGATTCTTTATCTTTAATGAATGAGGAGAAATCGGTTTCCGCTACTTTAAATGGCGGCGAGCTTAATGGATTGATAACAATGTTTAATGAAAAATTACCGGATCAATTAGATAAATTAAATACTTTGTCATCCGTGATAATGGAAAATGTAAATAATATACATAAGAAAGGATATACTTTAACAGATCCTGCTGAAACTGGAATTGATTTTTTCTCGAAATATGAAAACGGTGTTTTATATATAAATGAAGATATCCTAAAGAATAACGATAATATAGCAATAAGCAGTGATGGAACAACCGGAAATAATGAAATTGCATTGCAGTTAGCGGAACTGCAAAATCTTGAAGTATTGGATGGAGATACAATTTCAACTATATATTCCGATTTTGTAACCGGAATTGCCAATGAAATAAATTTACAAGAACAGAATGCAGAATCATACAATTTGGTTTTAAACCAATTAGCTAATCAGAAATCAGAATATTCAGGCGTTTCCACAGATGAAGAAATGGTAAATGTAATGAAATACCAAAAGTCGTATGATGCGGCCGCAAAAATGATAACAGTAGCAGATGAATTATTAGAAACATTAATTAACTTGGTGTAAATATGCGAGTTCCGGATACAATGCTGCAGACAAATTTTATGAAGAACTTAAGCAGAAATAAAAGTTTGCTTGCAGAAATACAAAATCAATTAACCACACAAAGTAAGGTTAATAAACCCTCTGATAATCCTTTAAGTAATTCAAGGATAATGAGACTGCAGAATCAAATCAGCAATCTTGATACTTATAAAAGTAATATTGATTACGGCTTATCCATGATTGACGATTCAATATTATCTATGGAAAGCATGCAGACAACCGTTCAGGATGTAATGGTGCAATTGACCAATGTCAATTCTGCAATAGTTTCCGATCAACTTGATTCGTTTGCTTCCAGTATTGATTCGGCTTTAAATATTTTGGTTGATTTGGCAAACAGCAGCTTTAACGGTCAATATAATTTTGGCGGAACAGAAAGCGGAATAAAACCGTTTTATTACGATAAAGCCAACAACGTTGTTGTTACAAATAATGATCATATAGGCGGCGATAGAAACGTTAAAATAGCGTCGAGTATAACCGAAAAATTTAATATATCGGGAAAGGATTTATTTTTAAGCGTAGTTGAACAAAAAGGAAATTTGAATTCTAGTGCCGGAATTGGTACTGACCAAACAACTTCAAATAAAATTTATGATTCCGATGGTAACGAATATACATTAAATTTAACTTATACTTCAACTGCGGCAAATACTTATAATTTGAATTACAATATTGTTGACAAAGATTCCAATGTTATTTCTAACGATACGGTTTCCGATATTACTTTTGATTCGGAGACAGGTGAGTTTAAGTCGATTGGAAGCAGTGTTTTTGGAGAAATTAAAATACAAAACTCGGACAATAAAATTGATTTTGTTTTGGATTTGAATTCAATAAAAGAAAAAAATTCTTCGGCGAACTTGAATTCAACATTGAATCAAAAAGCAGATATATTTAATACGCTTATTGGAATTAAGGAGAAATTATTAGCAGGAGAAAAACCGACGGATGAACAGCAAAAAATAGTATCGGATTTTAATCAATTGCTTTTAGATAAGCTATCGGAAGCCGGAGGAATTTCCAATAAATTAAATTCTACTAAAGAAATTTTATTGAACAAAGAAATTGAACTTAAGGATCTTCTCTCATCTGAAAAAGATGTTGACGTTGCAAGAGCATTATTGGACCTTGAAAATTCGCAATATGTTTTAGATATAAGCTATAAAATATCATCTATGGTTTTACCTAAATCTCTTTTGGATTATATGTAATGTTGAGAAAAAGCGGAAGCATATACGGCTTATTGCTCGGATTTATTTCAATATTCGGCGCTTTTTTAATTGAAGGCGGTTCGTTTAATACATTATTTTTGCTTCCCGCAATGTTAATCGTTTTTGGAGGAACTTTTTCCGCGACAATTATTGGCGTGGGAATTACTAAATTTAAAAAAATTATTTCACTAATAAAGTTGGCTTATTTTCCGCCAAAGTATGATATTCATCAGTTAATTGATGGTTTTGTAAATGTTGCCGTAAAAAGCCGGCAAGAAGGAATTCTTTCGATTCAAAACAATTTGAACAGATTAATATATCCGTTTCCAAAGAAAATGATGAACTTTGTAATGGATGGTACGGATATTGAACAATTAGAGTTAATCGCATTCGGTGAAATGAGAGCGATGGCAAATAGGCATAATCAAAATATTTCTATGTTCAGTAAAATGGGCGGATACGCGCCGACGATGGGAATTATTGGAACTGTTATGGGATTGATTATGACACTGGCAAATGCCGGAAAAGATCCAAATACATTAATACATAATATTGCATCGGCGTTTATTGCAACATTATGGGGAATACTTAGCGCAAACTTAATTTGGTTACCAATAGCAGATAAATTAAAACAATGCCACTTAGACGAAAAACATATGATGGAGCTTTCATTAGAAGGAGTGATGGCTATACAAAGTGGGGAAATTCCCTCGATAGTCAAATCCAGACTAATGAGTTACTTACCTCAAAAAGAACAAGGCTCAATAGGCGTAAGATAGACGAAGACACTTCAGAATTGCTTGAAGAATCAAATCCTGAACGTTATCTACTTACTTATGCCGATTTAATAACATTGCTGCTTGGTTTGTTTATAATTCTTTATGCAATTTCGAATGTTGATGTTGCCAAATATGAAAAGATGATGGAAAATATGGGCGACTATTTTGGAAATCCAAAAGTCATAGAACAGCAAACAAAATCTGATATTATTGATTTAAGCGACGGAAAAGATAAATTAAAAACATCAATTGAAAGTTTCGTAAAAGAATACGGCTACGCGAATAATATTAAAATTGTAGAAAACGAAAGAGGAATTGTTATAAGTATTTTGGATAATATATTATTCAATTCGGGTAATGCGGAATTATCCGAAGAATCAAAACCGATTTTAAATAAAATGGCTCAACTTTTAAAAACATTACCAAATGATATAAGGATAGAAGGACATACGGATAATGTTCCGATTGAAACGGCAGAATTTCCATCTAACTGGCATTTATCAATGGCAAGAGCGACTAATACAGCTTATTACTTAATGCATGAGCAGGGTATGAAGCAGGAACGAGTTTCTGTTGTCGGTAATTCAGAATTTAAGCCCGTTGCAGCAAACGATACTCCTGAATCCCGATCTTTAAACAGAAGAGTTGATATTGTAATTTTAAACAAATAAGAGAAAAAAATATGAAAATTCAGAACAAACAATTTGGTGAAATTGAGTATAATGAAGATTCAATATTCAAATTCAAAGACGGTATAATTGGCTTTGAAGAATTGAGTAATTTTATTTTAATCACCGAAAAAGAAAGTTACTTTTCATGGCTAACATCCGTAGAACAGCCCGAAATAATTTTTCCGCTTTTCCCAATTGAACTTCTTAACGAAGACGCAAAGAAAGAAAATGATTTGGAACCGTTTGGAATTGTTAAATTGGATAAAAATCCGGCAAACATCACAATAAATCTTAAAGCTCCGGTTTATATAAATTATGACGCTAAAATCGGGTTTCAAAAAATATCCGAAAGTGAAGAATTACCCTTAGACTTTCCACTTTTTGTAAATAATTGAGTATAATAAAATGCTAATACTAACGAGAAAAGAAAATCAAAAAATAAGAATTGGCAACAACATAATTCTAAATATAATCTCAATTTCAGATAATCAAGTTAAAATAGGAATTGAAGCCGAAAAAGATGTGGCAATTTTTAGAGAGGAAGTTTATCAGCAGATAATTGAGAATAACAAAAATTCAACGGCTAAACTAAATAAAGAAATTCCCGAAAATCTAAAATCATTTAAGATAAATAAGTTCAAAAAAAATGATTAAAAATAATATTAAAGTGTTAATAATTGATGATAATTATTCGATACTACAATATCTAAAAACATTGTTGGAAAGATACGGGTTTGTTGTAAAAACCAGTTCCAACGGTTACGAGGGAATTCAAGATTCGGCGGAGTTTAAGCCGGATATAATTTTTTTGGATTTGATGATGCCGAATATTGACGGTATCAAAATGCTTCAGTTAAAAAAAGTGCTGAACGATATTAAAGATATACCGGTTATAGTAATTAGCGCAAATGCCGGAAGAAATAATGTAATTGCGGCAATTGAAGCGGGCGCCGACAGAGTTTTAGCAAAACCAATTAATATTAAGCAGTTAAAAGCGGCCGTTAACGAACTTTTGAATAAAGAATGTTTTGATTTTGAGAATGAATGTGAGTTACCAATTGAAACTAAAGATGAAAAAATAGAAGTATTTGAAAAATTTGAAGAATACAAATCAATACTGGAAAATTCAATTGAAGGCAGAGAACCGAAAGTTTTAAAAGATACCGTCAAAATTTTAAGAGATTACAGTAATAATGAAAAACAATCTATGGTAAAAAATTTGTTTAATGATTTATTGCAGAAGGAATTTCAAAAACCATCTGATTGGATGTTCGCTGAATTGATTATAAAACAAATATCACATGAACTAAACAAAATAAATAATCAGAATTTAATAACTAAAATTTGACAATAAATTATGTTTATAATAATTGGTGCGGTAGTAGTTCTGGCAAGCTTAATAGTGGGTTTTTCAATGGCGGGCGGTCAATTATTGGTATTGGTTCAGCCGTCTGAATTTATAACAATCGGAGGCGCTGCAATAGGCAGCTTATTAATTTCCGCATCTTTGGATGATATTAAAAATATTGTTGGCGCAATTCCTAAAGCAATTAGTCATAAGCATCATTCAAAACCAGAAAATTTAGCACTCTTAAAAGCATTATATGATCTATTTCTATTAGCGCAAAGAGACGGATTGCTGGCAATTGAAAAACATATAGAAAATCCTACTGAAAGTGATGTATTTAAATCTGATCCCAAATTAGTAAAAAATAAAACCGCCATTACTTTTCTTTGCGATACTTTAAAAGTAATGCTTTCCGGAGGCGTTCCTCCTCATGAAGTTGAAGCATTAATGGATATAGAAATTAAAACCTATAAAACCGAAACTCACCCTACGTATGCTCTATTAAGTAAATTAGGCGACGCATTTCCTGCATTGGGAATTGTTGCCGCAGTTTTAGGAATAATTGTAACAATGGGAAGTATTAATGACGGTGCTGAAGCAGTTGGTCATCACGTTGCCGCCGCTTTGGTTGGTACGTTCTTGGGGGTGCTTATGTCGTACGGATTTGTTGGACCTTTAGCCACAAATATTGAGCACATGATAGAGGGTGAAGTTAGATATTTAGAAACAATAAAAGAATGTGTTATTGCGTATGCAAAAGGCAATCCGCCGATTGTTGCTGTTGAAGTGGGAAGAAGAACAATAAATTCTCACACACGACCATCATTTTCCGAGTTGGAAAATTATCTAAGAGGTAAATCAGAGTAATGGCAGATCAGAACAATGACAAACCGATAATTGTTAAGAAAATCATAGCCGGCGGTCATGGTCATCACGGCGGGGCTTGGAAAGTTGCATATGCCGATTTTGTTACTGCTATGATGGCTTTGTTTATTGTTCTTTGGATTCTCGGTCAGGATCAAGCCGTAAAAGATAATATTGCCGGATACTTTAATGATCCCAGCGGTTTTGGTGTAGGCAATGGACCAAGCGCGATAAAAGGCATGGGAAAACAGAGCGCTACACCCGCGCCATTGACTGAATTACAAAAGAAAGAAATTGAGAAAGAAAGATTAGAAGAAATGGGAAAAGAACTTCTTGATAATTTAAAAGATCAGGATTTTAAAGATCTCATTAATCAAATTGATATTGAAGTAACCGACGAAGGTTTACGAATTGAAATTATGGAATCCAATAATGATGCTTTTTTTGAAGTGGGAACTTCTACGCTTAATGAAAATGCAAAATCAATTCTTACGATAATCGGAAAGCAGATGTCTCAAATAAATAATAAGATTGTTGTTGAAGGTCATACTGACGCAAGACCATTTCCCAACGGGCATGCCGGATATTCAAATTATGAATTGAGTGCCGACAGAGCAAATTCCGCAAGACGTGCCTTAATTGAGAGCGGTTTGCAATCAAACCGAATTGATGAAATAAGAGGATACGCAGATAACAGATTAAGAAATACCGCGGATCCCAACGACGTTGTAAATCGCAGAATCAGCATAATTGTAAAATATTCTAATTAAGCCCGCTTTCATTTCTGCTTCAAATTTGTGGACATAAACTGAAAAAATACTTAGCTTTTAATATAGTTTGTTAAAAATTTGTTAGCTAAATTCCAAATACAAAAAATCAATTAAAAGTTTTATCCTTTAGGTTAAATGGCAGAAAAAAATAAAATATTGATCGTTGAAGATGAAGAAGATTCAAGATTTATATATGAAAGACTTCTCGTTAAAAACGGTTATGAAATCAAAAGCGTTAATAATGGCGAAGAAGCATTAGAAATTATTGGAGATTTTAAACCTTCAATTATTTTAGCTGATTGGACAATGCCTAAATTGAACGGAATTGAGCTTTGCAACATTATTAAAAGCAAAGAAGAATACAAATTAATTTACTTTATTTTACTTACCGCCAGAACCTCATTAAAAGATAGAGTTGAAGGATTAGATACAGGTGCCGATGATTATTTAGTTAAGCCGATCGATAATCAAGAACTGGTTGCCAGGATTAGATCCGGAATTCGAATTCACAATCTTCAAAATGAATTAAAAAATATTGAGCATGATAAAGCAATTATAGAATTAGCGTGTACAATCGGGCATAAGATCAATAATCCGCTCAGCAGTTTAAAGATGTCGGTTGAATCTTTAAAAGATGAAATCGATTCCACCAAAGAAAAATTCAATGATGATTTTTATGTGATTGAAGAATCGCTTAAAAGAATTCAAGAATTTGTTAAGGACCTTCAAAATTTAAGGAATCCTGAAATTACGGATTACGCCTTAAGCAATAAAATGATAAAATTATAGACGTCTTTACGGCATTTTATTCATTAAACTTATTTCATGCCTTTTCGATTATAGATTTAGGTGAGAAATGTTAGAAAAAATTTTAAATATTAATCCACAAGATAAGTTTAAAAGCGGATCAAAGGTTCATGCCGTAAATCCATATATAATTCACGCAAATGATTACAATAAACAAAAAAAAGATTCAGCACTTTTTTCGCCGTTAGCAAAATTAATGTCTCAAATAAATTGGAAAATCCTCAATCTCGAATATCCTTCGGATGATGAAATGCTTTTCCACTTTCTTGTTGATGATACGGAATTTTTCACAATTATAAATTTTAATGAACTTTATACGGAACATTATCAAGAATTTTCAATTCAGAAACCTGGAATAAAGGATTTTACAAATGTAAATTATGAAACGGTTATTGCGGTTAAAAAAGATGAAATAAATATTTTAGCTATCCCCGAACGGATTGAAATCGCTTCACTTAATCGTTTTTTTAACAGAATTGAAGCGCAAGAATCTAATTTAACATTGCTGAATAATTACTTCGAGGAGCTCACTTTCGGATTGGAAAATGGCATTTTTAGTGAACTGAACTATATTCTTAAAGTTATATATACATTTATTTCAACTAAAAATATGGATAAAATTAAAAGAAATTTTATCCTAAAAAGCCAACCGAATATTCCGATTATTATTCAGAAAATTGATATCATAAATACAAATTAAAAATTTGAAAAACAGCCTAAATTATTCCTATTTCGATTTAGATATAATTAGTAAATTTGAATCCTTTGAAGAGTTTCCAAATACTAAACCTGTAGTTCTTGCGGATAGTAACGGATTGATTCTTTATGCAAATAATTCAGCAAGAATCAAACATAAATTCAAAGAAGGTAATAATTTATTTGAATTCAATTCTGACCCGGATCTTGAATCGCTTTTCTATAATCTAAAGAGAAGCAAGGTTACAAGCTTTTCTACGGATTTTGCCGTTAAAGATGAAAATAATTTTTACAACGGTTTTTTACTAAATATTGAAAAAGTAATAATAAATCGTGAAGACGTTTTTATTATTTATATAGAATCTCAAGACAACAAACTTAGAATAACTAAAAAAATAAATTCTTATAATCAGGCTTTGGAATCTGTGAATGTTGGGGTTCTTCTGGCTGATAAGAACGCAAATATAAATTATCTTTCCACTTCTTTTGAAAATTTCCTTCATAAAAAAATTGAAGAAGTTTATGGAAAAAATTTAGTCGAAGTGTTTAAAAAACACTTATCACCGGTTGAAATAAATGAATTACAGACATCAATATTTAGTTATAGAAATTGGGTTAAAGTAATTTCCAATGTTTCAAATGACGGAGAAATTTTTTACAAAGAAATTAGGCTTAATACGGTTCATGACAATATCGATAGAACTATTAGCTTTATTGTAACCGCAAATGATATTACAGAACATATTAAGCAGGCAAGATTGTTAAAAATTTCGGAGCAAAAACAAAAATCGATTATTAACAATATTTCCGATCCGATATTAATTCTGCGCAAAGAAAAAAATAATTTAATTTTTGAAAATGCCAATAATAGTTTTTACAAAAATATTCTTGAAAGCAAAACAGAAATAAATTCCAACGCAATTATTGATGAAATAATTTCCAGCGATTTACTCGTTTCTATTAAAACCGCGATCATAAATCTGAATAATTCAAAACGAATACATTCACAGTTTCATTACACATCAAACAATGGAAAGCGATTTCTAGGCAAAATTACTTTTACGGATGATAATTCCGATCATATCAAACTTTATATAATTAACATGACGGATATTACCGAACAGCTTGAAATAGAAAGAAAACTTAGGGATGCATACAAAAAAGAAATTAGTTTGAATAAACTTAAATCAACATTCCTCGCCAATATGTCGCATGAAATTAGAACGCCGCTGAATGCTATTGTCGGTTATTCCGATCTTCTTGAAGACGATGTAAAAGCCAAAAATTTTGAATCATCTTCACAAATGACTTCTTATTTAAAAGAAGGAGTTAACAGATTATTAAAACTTGTGGATAATATTGTTGAAGTTTCTCTCTTAGAATCCGGCAATGAAACAATCGATTTAGCCGAAATTGATATAAATGTAATAATAAATTCGAATAAAGACTACTGGATTAAGGAAGCCAAAGCAAAATCTATAGAACTAACCTGCCAACTTAGTTCGGGTAAAAATACCGTATTGGGAAATGAAGAGAAATTACTGAGAGCCTTAAACGAGATTATTGATAACGCGATTAAATACAGCGAAGAAAAAAGTAAAATCGTTATTTCAACATTTTCAAATTTGGATAAAGGAATTATCCAAATTTTAGATTACGGCGTCGGTATCGATAATAATAATCTACAAAAAATACTGCAGATTTTTGAACAGGGCGAGGAAGTCGGTTATACGCGAAAATATGAGGGAGCAGGTTTAGGACTTTCCTTGGCAAATAAATTAATTTCATTTATGAACGGTGAATTAAAAATTATCAGCGAAATTGCAAAAGGCACATCAGTAAAGATTATTTTATCAAAATAAACGTAGAACAATTATTTCTTTTCGAAATACATTTCATTATAAATTCATAAAATTATTCAAAACAATTTCTATTAATTATTAAGTTGATTTCATTGATAAGAAAGGGTTATGTTTATAATCATAAATACTTATTGCTAATAAAAATCCAAACTTTGAATGAAAAAAAATGTATTACTTTGGATTCTTGCGTTTGTAATTACCGCCGTAACAGCTGTTTATCAAAGAGTTACAGGTCCGACCTACCCAATATCAAATAAAATTGAAATCAATAATAAAATGATAGCTTATAAATTTGCGCGTTCTCACGGCGGCACTACAAATCATGAAGTTAAGATTGAAGCAAATGACAATAGCATTATCGGGGAATTATATTTTAAAAGATATAAAACCGCTGATGATTGGCAGAAATTAGAAATGAAAAATTCTAATGGTCAATTGACTGCATATTTACCTCATCAACCTCCAGCTGGCAAACTTCAATATTTTGCGGTATTAAAAGGTTTGAATGAATCAAAGAAAATTCCGGATGATCATCCGGTTATCATAAGGTTTAAAGGAGATGTTCCCAACTATGTTTTAATTCCGCATATTTTGGCAATGTTTATTGGCATGCTGCTTTCAACAAGAACCGGACTTGAATATTTTAACAAAGGGAAAAATATTTCATCATTAACAATTTGGACATTGGGATTTCTAATTGTGGGCGGATTTATTCTTGGTCCAATAATGCAGAAATTTGCGTTTGGTGAATATTGGACGGGATTTCCTTTCGGAATAGATTTGACAGATAACAAAACCCTAATTACAATATTTGGCTGGTTTGTAGCATTTTTAATGTACAAGAAAAGTAAAAATCCCAAAATATGGGCGGTATTTGCATCAATTCTTTTATTGGCTGTATACCTTATTCCGCACAGTGTGCTTGGGTCAGAACTAGATTATAATAAATTGGAATCACAACAAAAATCAATTGAAAAAATAATTGAATAAAGGTTAATTATGAAAAATCTCATTAAAATTTTATTAGTGATTGCAACTGTAAATTATTTGTTCGCGCAAACAAAGGATCAGACTTTTATTTCTTTAAGAAATACCGGAGTAGAAAAGTTTCAGGAAAAATATTCTGATTATGATGGACGCGGCACCATAATTTTAGTTTTGGATACCGGCGTTGATATGGGAGTTGACGGATTAACAACAACTTCAACAGGTGATGTAAAAGTTATAGATGTCCAAGATTTTACAGGACAGGGAAATATTTCTTTTTTCTCTGCAGAAATTGATGAAGAAAATGACGTAGAATATTTTGTAAATGAAGAAAAAGGTTATAAAGTTTCCGGTGCCGGAAAATTATCGCTCAAAGCAGATGATGATAAATATTATATCGGCGTTGTAGCGGAATCGCTTTGGAAAAATTCGGGTTCAGGTGTAGATGACATAAATGGCAATGGTAATAAAGATGATAAGTTTTATTTTGTAACATTTCAAACTCAAAATGAGGGCGAAAAATTTTGGGTCGTTTATTTGGATTTGAACGATAACGGAAAGCTTGATGATGAAAAACCCTTAAGAAATTATAAGGAAAAGTTCGACGCTTTTACATTTCCAATTGAAAATGGTTTGCCGGGATTTACGCTTGGCTTAAATATAATTCCGGAAAATAAAATAGTTAGTTTTTATTTTGATGATGGTTCTCATGGAACTCATTGTGCGGGAATTGCCGCGGGTAATAGAATTGGCAACAATGACTTTTTTGGAATCGCGCCGGGAGCTAAACTAATGGGCTTGAAGATTGGCAATAATAATTTTGCGGGTGGTGCGACTGTAACGGAAAGTATGAAGAAAGCTTATTTATACGCTGATAAAATTTCAAAAGAACGGAAAGAACCTTGCATAATTAATATGAGTTTTGGAATTGGATCTGAAATTGAGCAAAATTCGGAAATTGAAAAGTTTTTGGACAATTTGGTTAAGGATAATCCATATTTATATATTTCCACTTCAAACAGTAATGAAGGTCCGGGAATTTCAACAACAGGATTACCTTCGTCATGCAGTTCGGTCTTTTCATCTGGAGCGGTTTTAGCGCAAGAGGTGGGAAATGATTTATATGGAACAACTTTAATAAATGATATTGTTCTTCATTTTAGTTCTCGCGGCGGTGAAGTAAAAAAACCGGATGTAGTTTCTCCAGGTGCCTGCGTTTCAACTGTTCCGAATTTCAGCGGTGCGGATAGATTTTGGGGAACATCTATGGCATCTCCTTATTCTGCCGGGGTAATGTCTGTTTTACTCGGTGCAGCAAAAGCCGAATTTCCGGATGTTAAAATTCCATCCAGATTTTTATATAAAGTATTGAGAGAAAGTGCGACAAAAATGGAAGGTTATGATTTTGTGGATCAGGGAAGCGGTTTGATAAATATTGAAGCCGCATATAACCTGCTGAAAAAATATATCGAAAACGGTGAAATTAAAAATTTTGAAACATATACCACAAAAGCGTTTGCTCCGAATATGCCTAATAATACCGCCCAATGCTTATATGTAAGAGACGCATCTTTTCTAACGGGCAATGAAAAATTTTCATTTCGTATTACAAGAGACAATACAATAAATTCAGATAAATTTTATAGAATGTTTAACCTTAAAAGCAGCGCGGAATGGTTAACTCCAGTACAGAAAAAAATTCATATCAGGAATGATCAAACGACGATTGTTAATGCAACTATTGATCCTAAAATTTTAGAAAAACCCGGATTGTATAATGCAAAAATATATGCTGTAAGAGCTGATAATTCTTCTACTCCGGAATTTGAATTGATGGCGACTTTTGCGGTTCCGTATGATTTTAATCTAAAGAACCATTACAATTTAAATTTTGAATCGGAAAAAATTATGCCGGGAATGCATAAAAGATATTTCCTTAAAATTCCTTTTGGCACTTCTAATTTAAAAGTCAATATATCTTCAAAGAAGAATGATTACTCTTCATTGCGATATTATTTGCATGATCCTGATGGACGTGAAAAGCATTTTGGGATTTTTAATTCTGAAGATAATCCTAATACTGCTGAAGAGATATATGATTTACATCCCGGAGTATATGAGTTAGTTGTGTTGGGACAATTCACTTCCTCCAAAGAATCAATATATAATCTTGATTTGGAAATCGATGGAATTAATATTTCAAAAAATTCACTTTCGGAAAGTAATTCAATGTCCTTGGTAAATTATTTTGATAAAGAAAAGAATTTGAAAATTTCCGGTAAAATTCTCGGATATACCAAATCTTACAAAATTGAAATAAGCGGAAACAACATATATAAAATTCCATTCGAATTGAAACAAGGCGAAAGTAAAAAGGAATTTAAAATAAATTTGAGCAAAGAAGATTTTAATAAAGTAACTGATTTTGCATTAATGATTTATGATGAAAAAGGAAATGCGGTTGATGTTAACGGTTTGTCTTATTATTTTGGATCGTCGTCTGTAAATAAACAAAACAAGTTAAACAATGAAGTTGAAAAATTTGAATATCATCTCATTCCTGGCTTCGCAAATGCTGATAGTAAGCTGGTAGTTAATATTTGTGAAAAAACATATTACGACGAAAGTGAAGAAATCACATTCAACAAAGAAAACTTAAACCTTTTTCCTTTCAATGAAATTGAAATAAAGGCAGATTATTCTCAACCGAAAATTGCCAAAGAAAAAGGCGCGGATTATTTTGCCGAAATTATTTTTAAATCGGCAAATACAGATGAAGTTGAGTTCAAAAAAGTAATAAAAATAAATTCTGAGGAATAAGCTTATGAGTGGAAATTCAACTAGCGGCAAACCAATTGGTTTACCATCAAATGCATATTCGGAACTTAAACCGGGCGAAGAGTACATTCCGGTTATGTCGCCAAATTCAAAAATTACTGAGGTAACACCTTATTCAGTTATTACCGGTTTAATAATGGCAGTTTTATTTTCTGCCGCTGCAGCGTATTTAGGATTGAAAGTCGGACAAGTTTTTGAAGCCGCTATTCCGATAGCAATTCTTGCCGTTGGATTTTCAAATATTTTGAAAAAGAAAGATTCAATGGGTCAAAATGTAATTATTCAATCAATCGGTTCTACTTCCGGAGCAGTTGTTGCTGGTGCAATTTTTACATTACCAGGTATTTATATTTTAAAACTTGAAGCGTCGTTTTTTCAAATGTTTATGGCTTCATTATTCGGCGCGTTTTTAGGAATTTTATTTTTAATTCCGTTTAGAAAATACTTTGTTTCAGAAATGCACGGAAAACTTCCATTTCCAGAAGGAACCGCGACAACTGAGGTATTGGTAGCCGGTGAAAAAGGCGGTTCACAAGCTATGGTTTTAATTAGCGCGGGATTAATTGGCGGTATTTACGATTTTTTAATTTCAACATTTGGAACTTGGGCTGAAATTTTTACATCAAGAGTAGTGGAAGTGGGACAAACCGTAGCGGATAAATTTAAACTTGTTTTTAGATTGAACGTAAGTGCCGCGGTAGTAGGTTTAGGTTACGTAATAGGATTAAAATATTCGCTCATAATTGTTGCCGGTTCGTTTGTTTCTTGGTTTGTACTTATTCCAATTATAAATTATTTAGGCCAATTTATTACATCTCCAATTGGAGCAAATGTTCAGCTTTTGATAAAAGATATGTCTGCCGAACAAATCTTTACAAATTATGTTCGTCATATCGGCATCGGCGCAATTGCGATGGCCGGTTTTATTGGAATTGTTCGTTCATCAAAAGTTATAAGTTCCGCGATTTCTTTGGCAGTTAAAGAAATTTTCGGCGGTAAAAGCGGTCAAGAATCTTCTTTAAGAACACAGAAAGATCTTTCAATGAAAATAATTGTAGGCGGTATAATATTAACTGCAATTATACTTTTTATTTTCTTTTTATATGGAGTTGTATTTAATATTGTTCATGCGCTTGCAGGCTTATTGATTGTAATGATAATGTCATTTTTATTTACTACAGTTGCTGCAAATGCAATTGCTATCACCGGAAATAATCCTGTATCCGGCATGACATTAATGACATTAGTTTTATCATCTATTATATTGGTTGCAGTCGGGTTATCAGGCGCATCTGGAATGGTATCGGCTTTAATTATAGGCGGAGTTGTATGCACCGCGCTTTCAGTCGCGGGTTCATTTGTAACGGATTTGAAAATCGGATATTGGTTAGGCTCGTCACCAAATAAACAGGAAGCTTGGAAATTTGTAGGAACAATTGCTTCTGCCGCAACTGTTGTTTGGATCATTTCGTTGTTGGATAGAATTTACGGATTTGCCGGCGGCGGATTACCGGCTCCTCAAGCAAACGCAATGGCTGCCGTTATTCAGCCTTTAATGTCTAATCAGCCGGCACCTTGGATGTTATATATTGCCGGAGCTTTTGTTTCATTAATTCTTGTGATGATAAATGTCCCTGCTCTTGCTTTTGCGCTTGGAATGTATCTTCCTCAGGAAATAAATACACCTTTATTGATTGGCGGATTAATTGCGCATTTTGTATCAACAAGAAGTAAAGACGAAAAACTTAATAATTCCAGAAGGGAAAGAGGTACATTGATCGCATCTGGATTTATTGCCGGAGGAGCTTTAATGGGTGTTGTTAGCGTTATTATTAAAGCTGTACTGAAAGAAAATAATTTGCCCGATTGGTTTATGCACGAATGGGCTGAATCAAATACCGCTGTTGTACTTGCGTTTATAATGTTCAGTTTGCTATGTGTTTATGTTATTTGGGATTCTCTAAGAGCAAAAATAGAAGAATAAAAATATTTATCTTTACATTAACCCAATTCATTTGAATTGGGTTTTTTATTTTGAGAAAAAATTATGACGACTATTGAAGAAGCAAGAAATTATTTCCCTTATATAAAAACCGGTTTGGTGTATTTTAATCATGCTGCAGTTGGACCAATTTCAACGTTGGTAAAATCCAAATTAGATGAATATTTACTTCAGCGGTCTGAAACGGTTGTAGAAAATTACTTTGAAACAATTCCCCAAGTTAAATCTGCAAAAGAAAAAATTGCGCGATTGGTTAACTCCGATGTTAATTCAATTGGTTGGACAGATAACGTTTCTAATGCGATGAATATTATTGCCCAAGGATTGGATTGGAAATACGGCGACCAAATAATATTAAACGATATTGAATTTCCGGCTAATGTGTATCCATTTTTAAATTTGAAAAATATTGGTGTGGAAATTCTTTTTGCTAAATCAGAAAATTGGAAAGTTGACCTTCCGGAAATTGAAAAATTAGTGACTTCAAAAACTCGGCTTATTTCAATTAGCATGGTTCAGTTTCTCTCCGGTTACCGCGCGGATATAAAAGCAATTGGTGATTATTGTAAATCGAAAAATATTATTTTTTGTGTGGACGGCATTCAAGCCGCCGGAAATGTTAATATAAATTTGCGGAATTATAGTGTTGATTTTTTTGCCGGCGGAACACAAAAATGGCTGATGGGTCTTCAAGGACTTTCTTATTTTTATATCTCTAAAAATTTATTTGATAAAATTATACCAAAAAATATTGGGTGGACTTCAGTTAAAAACGCTTGGCATTTTTTGGATTATAAACTTGATTTATTGGATAATGCCGACAGATTTCAAAATGGAACTAATTCAAGAATCGCGATGATTGCAATTGATGAATCATTAAATCTTTTTGAAAAAATCGGTTATGCACAAATTGAAAATAAAATTTTAGAAAACTCAACTTATTTTATTCAAAAGCTTACAGATAATGGATTAAATCCGATTTTGAAAAATATTGAAATGAAAAATATTGCGGGAATTGTTTCACTCAAGATCAATAATACTGAAAATATTATGAGAAACCTTAAGGAGAGAAAAATCGCTTGCTCTTTAAGAGAAGGACTAATTCGGTTTTCACCTCACTTCTACAATACTAAAGATGAAATAAATTATGTGGTTGATGAATTAACAAAACAAATATCCGTATAAATTTTTTAGTTAAATTCATTCATTTTTGTTTATTCATTTTTTTTTCAAATTTAAATAAAAATCAAGCCAGATAGAATATAATGTCTTATAGCCTAATAATATTTAACTGCTGAAATGGAATAAGTATTTCTTTTTAGGAATTAAAGATATAGATTGGATTAATTTTTGTTTTACAATGAAATGAAAATGCCGCACATTAAGTGCAGCATTTATAAGTTTATAAAAAAAATGATCAGATATTATTTGTCTGAGTTATAACTTAGTTCTATCTTGATGTGAAAATCGGCACCGCTGAACAAAGTATATTTTACTTCGTCAATTGTGCATTTGTAATCTTCGCCGACTAAGTTTGAAACGGAAGCGGAAATAGCTTTTTCCAATTCGCCGACGCTTAAATTTTTCAATTTATTCTTTAATAATTTATCAACGTCAATTGGAATTTTTTCTTCGGACATTTTATTCTCCTAAAACTGTGTTTTTTAGACGCATTTAATACTATAAATGTTCAGACAATTATTTTTAATTTCTTATAAATTCTAAGATTTCTTTTGTTTTTTCTTCCATCAATTTTATGTCGCTTCTCGATTCAACATTCAGCCTAAGTAATGGTTCCGTATTGCTCATTCTAACATTAAATCTCCAATTTGGATATTCAATGCTAATACCGTCAACCTCATCCAATTTACCGTCGGAATATTTTGATTTCAATTGAGAAAGTTTCTCAATCGGGTTTTCAACTTTGGAATTAATTTCACCAGAGCACGGAAAACTTTCAATCATTTTCCCAACTAACTGAGATAAAGTTTTTCCTTCCGTACTTAATAATTCCAATATCAAAAGAAATGGAATTAATCCGCTGTCTGAATAAAAATTATCTCTAAAATAATGATGAGCGGACATTTCGCCGCCGTAAATTGCGTTCACTTCTCTCATTTTTTGTTTGATAAAGGCATGACCGCTTACGGATTCTACCGCAATTCCACCTGCATTTTTAACTTCTTCCAAAGTATTCCAAATTAGTCTTGGATCATGTACAATTTTCTCGCCGGGAAATTTTTTCAATAATGATTTTGCCAATAAACCGACGATATAATAACCTTCAATAAAATTTCCTTTTTCATCAAAGAAAAAACATCTGTCGTAGTCGCCGTCCCAAGCAACGCCGAGATCGGCATTTGATTTTTTCATAGCATCTATTGTAGAATATCTATTTTCCGGAAGTAGCGGATTTGGTACTCCGTTCGGAAAACTAGAATCGGGATTATGGTGAACTTTTATCATTTCAATCGGCAAATATTTTTCCAACGAATCCAATGCTGGTCCAACGCATCCGTTTCCCGCATTAACAACAACCTTAAATTTATTGATTTTTGAAGCATCATAAAATTTTGATAAACTTTTTGTAAAATCTTCCATTATATCTATTTCAGTAATTTCACCTTTTTGAGAGGCGTTTTCTCCGAGATCATTATTCACAATCATTTGTTCAATTTCGCTTAAACCAGAATCATAGCCCATTGGTTTGGAACCTTTTTTAACAAATTTAAGTCCATTATATTCAGGCGGATTGTGACTTGCGGTAATCATAACTCCGCCGTCAGCGTCCAAAAACGGTGTGCCGAAATAAATCATTTCTGTTCCGCAGAGACCTAAATCTATTACACTGCATCCCGCATCAGATAAACCTTGTGCGAGCGCTTTTGAAAGTTCCGGCGAAGATACTCTTACGTCTCTGCCAATCAGTACTTTTTTTGCATTTTGATGCTTTACGAATGTCATGCCTACTTTATATGCTAAATCTGTATTTAATTCTGAAGGAACTTTTCCCCTAATGTCGTAAGCTTTAAATCCCGGAATTTTAGTCATTTTTACCTCAGTTTTAAATATGAATTACGTTTTCCTAAAAATACAAAAACATATACTATTTAGGATAAATTTTTACATAGTTAATTTTAATTTTCGGTTATATTTTACTTAGGTAATTTTGGGAAAAATAAAATCAAAAAATCTAAAATAGTAAAGTGCGGAAATCAAAATTGTTCAGCCTTTTTTCCAGTTAAACAAAATCATAATTTTACGGAACATGAGCTTCTTTGTAATGATTGCAAATCGGAATCAACTCATTCTCATTTGGTACAATGTGAAAACTGCCAATCAATTTTAAATTTCATTCCATTAATGAAAAACGAAACCGCTATAGTTTTTTACGTTAAAAAATGTTCAAACTGTTTAGGAACAATTAAAGATGAAAAACAGCTAATTCCAAACTATTTCCCGGAATCCTTCATTTAACCTGCTTAGATAATCTATTCATATAATGTATATATCCGTCTTACATATTTTAAATAAATTAATATTTTTCGGCGTCACAACCTTATTTGTAAAATGGTGGACTAATATATAATTTTACTGGTTAATTTAAATCTAAAAGGAGAAGGATGAAAAGCAATTATTCCAAATTTTTTGGCTATTTATTAGTATTTATTTTTGTCTCACAATTATATTTTGCGCAAAAAAAAGATGAAACGGCTGTTGAATCCGATATTTTCGATACTGGAAAAATGTGGACATTCGATTATCCGCCGATTCAATACATAAGTGAAACGTATGGATTTACCCCCACTGACGAATGGTTTGAAGATGTAAGACTATCAGCATTAAGAATTCCCGGATGTACTGCTTCTTTTGTTTCGGAAAACGGTTTGATAATGACAAACAATCATTGTTCAACTTGGCACCGAGACGCTGTTGAAAAGGAAGGAGAGGATCTTGAAAAAACCGGATTTTATGCCAAAAATCTTGAAGATGAGAGAAAAGTCCCTAACATGTTTGCCGAACAATTGGCGTTTATGGTTGATGTAACCGACGCTATTAATGAAGCAATTGACATGGGAGCTACCGATGAAGAAAGAGTTGCAAATAAGGATAAAAAAGCCAGGGAATTAATTGAATACTATAATTCTGAAACCGGTCTTGAATGTCAATTAGTTTCTTTATTCAACGGCGGAAAACATTCAATATACGGATACAAAAGGTATACCGATGTAAGATTGGTTTTTGTTCCTGAAGAATCAATTGGATCCTTTGGCGGTGATTTGGACAATTTTACTTATCCAAGATACGATTTGGATTGTGCTTTTTTTAGGGTTTACGATGATAATGGCAAACCTTTAACTTCAGATAATTATTTTAAGTTTAGTAAAAATGGCGTTCAAAAGGATGAGGTTATTTTTTCTGTCGGTAATCCAGGTTCAACAGATAGATTAAATACCGTTTCTCAAATTGAATATAGTAGAGATATAACATACAGAAACAGAGCATTTCTTTTTGACACATATTACAATTTACTGGAAGATCTGAAATATCAATATCCCGATAGAGCAGATGAATTTGAAAGTATTAGAAGGAGAATTGGAAATAGTCAGAAAGTTTTTCATTACATGCAAGCCGGATTATTGGACCCGTATATTATTGCGAGAAAAAGAGATTTTGAAAATAAAATTAGAGATGAAGTTGAAGCCAATGATGATTTGAGAGCAAAGTACAGCCATATTTGGGATTCTATAAGCAAATTGAGAAATGAACTAAAGCCTATTGAAAGTCAGCTTTCTGCTTTTAGGCAAACAAGATTTATGGGTTCGCAATATTTTGATATTGCAAAAAACATCATTGAATATGCCGAACAGATGAATCTTCCTGAAAATGAAAGAAATCCGAAATTTAACGTTAAAAATATCGATTCACTCAAAAAATCATTATTTCCAGAAACTTTCGATTCAATTCTTGAAAATGCAAAATTGGAAGTTCAGTTGGACTATATAAGACTCAATTTAGGAAATAATAATGATTATGTTCAAAGACTTTGCGGCAATTACCAAAGCAGTGAAGCAGTTGAGTTTTTACTTGGTAAATCTTCTCTTGGCAATAGAGAAAAAGCGTTGAGTTTTCTTGAAAACTCTCCAAATGATATTTTGAATTCTAACGATCCTTTCATTTATTACGTAAAAAATACAAAAGACAAAGTCAATGAATTAAGCAAAAAATTAAAAGAAATTACGGATACAGAAAGCATTTTGGAAAATATGCTCGGAAAAGTAATTTATGAAATTTACGGAACGGAAATTCCTCCGGACGCAAATTTTACGTTAAGAATAAGTGACGGAGTTTTGGAAAGTTTCGATTATAACGGGACTAAAGCAATAGAGAAAACTACATTTTACGGAATGTATGATAGATATTATGGAAGTGATAAAAATTATCCTTGGGATTTGCCAGAAAGATGGACCAAAATTCCATCGGATTTTGATTTATCGACTACATTTAATTTTATTTCAACAAATGATATTATTGGCGGCAATTCCGGCAGCGCCGTAATTAACAAAGATGCCGAAGTTGTGGGATTGGCTTTTGACGGAAATGTTTCAAGCATTATCGGTAATTTTATTTATTTACCGGAAGATAATAGAATGGTTTCGGTTGCCACGCAAGCAATTGTTGAATCTCTTGACAAAATTTATAAAGCCGATAGAATTGTTGAAGAATTAAAAACGGGCAAAATTGCAGATTAAACTTATTGTGCTTCGGTATATTTTTACTAATTATCGAAGCACTATTTCAAAAGTATCTAACCATTAGATCTATAATTTTCTTTTTAGATTTTGTATAAGGCGGGTAAATAATTTTTAAAAAATTTATTTTTCCGCTTTTTAAATATGCTCTTTCATTTGAAAATTCTTTAAAGCCAAAATAGCCGTGAGATCTGCCGAATCCGCTGTTTCTAACTCCGCCAAATGGCATGTAATTATGGCTGAATTGTACAACCAATTCATTTATTCCAACGCTTCCGGTTTGTGTTCGTGAAGTTATCTTATCAATATTTTTTTTATTATTGCTGAAAATGTAAATAGTCAGCGGGCAACTTCTGCTATTTATCCAATCAATTGCGCCGTCAATTTCATCATATTGAATGATTGGTAAAAGCGGACCAAAAATTTCATCTTTAGCAATGCCGCAGTTTTTGCAGTCACTTAAAATTAAAGTCGGCTCTATAAATTTATCATTGGAATTATGTTTCCCCCCGTAAAGTATTTTACTTCCGTTCTTTAAAGCATTTTCAAGCATTTCGGTTAATTTATTATGATGTTTTTCGGAAATGATTCTTGCATAATCGCCATTGGAATTTATATTTTTAATCGAAGTTCCGTATAACTTTTCTATAGACTCAATCAACAATTTTGAAAATTGGTCCGCAATTTTTTTATCCACCAAAACATAATCCGGCGCTATGCAAGTCTGTCCTTTGTTCAAAAATTTTCCCCAAATGATTTTCTCCGCGGAAGATCTTAAATGCGCGGTTTCATCAACAATTACCGGCGATTTGCCGCCGAGTTCTAAAGTTATGGTTGTTAATTTTTCGGCTGCGGATTTTGCAATAATTTTACCAACTTCTGAGCTCCCTGTAAAAAAAATATGATCAAAATTTAATTCTAAAAGTTCGGAGGAAATTTCTTTTCCGCCTTGAACAACAGCTGTTTCACTTTTGGAAAACAACTCCGAAATCATTTTTTCAAGCAGATCACTAGTATGATTTGTAAATTCGCTTGGTTTTATTATTGCTGTATTTCCCGCGGAAATTGAGGAAACCAAAGGTCCGATTGATAATAAAAAAGGATAATTCCACGGAGAAATAATTAATACATTTCCCTTTGCTTCATATTTAAGATATGCTTTTTGTGTTATTAAAGTTAACGTTCTTTTAACTCTTTTGGATTTCATCCACTTTGATAAATTTCTTTTTGCGTGTCTCAGTTCCGATAGAACCGGATAAATTTCAGTCAGTTCCGTTTCATCAAAAGATTTTTTGAAATCTTTGTAAATTGCAGTCTTGATACTTTCTCTATTGGTTAAAATCCATTTCTCAAGCTTTATCAATTTTTCAATTCTTTCTTTTGCCGTTGTATTCCTTAGTGTCTGCTTATTTTCAAATTGAAGTTGAAATATGTCCTTTCTCATTTCCATATAATAATTTTTGAATAAAAATTGAAATCAATAAAGCAAAATAAAACTTATTTCTTCAAATTGATTGAAATTTTATTTGTAATTTTTAGTAATAAATAAATTTCCAAAAAAATGAGGAAGTGATGATTTTGAGAAAATTAAATTACGGATTTATAATAGCTCTTTTTGCATCAAAATTAATTTTAGGTCAAGCTAATTTTTATGAACCGTTTGATATAAATGAAGTTAAATGGTCAATTGACGATTTTGGAAAAATGTGGACGTTTGATAAAGTTCCGGTTGATAAATTTCAAGCCGAGTATGGATTTAAGCCTTCAGAAGAATGGTTGAACGATGTTCAAAAATCTGCATTGCAATTTGAAGGTGGATGTTCTGCGGCGTTTGTTTCAGAAGATGGATTGATAATGACAAATCATCATTGTGGAAGAGATGAACTTTATACGGTTCAGAAAGAAGGCGAGAATCTTTTGAAAGATGGTTTTTATGCTGAAAAATTAGTAGATGAAAGAAAAATAAAAGGATTATATGTTGAGCAGTTAATGTTAATTAAGGACGTAACTAACGAAATTAAAGATTATATGAACTCCGGCAATTCGGATAATGAGAAAATAAAATTGCGCGATAAAATGAAAGATTCGCTGATTAGCAAATATAACGAGGAAACTAGATTGAACTGCAAAATTGTTACACTTTACTACGGCGGAAAATATTCTCTTTACGGTTACAAAAGATATGACGATATTCGATTGGTTATGGCGCCGGATTTTCAAATTGCCGCAACCGGATGGGATTGGGATAATTTTACTTATCCAAGATATGAATTGGACTTTATGTTCTATAGAGCCTATGAAAATGATAAACCGATTAAAGTAAAAAATCATTTTAAATGGAGCAAAAACGGCGCTGTTGAAAATGAACCGATATTTGTTATCGGACGCCCTGGCAAAACTGACAGACTTCTTTCCTATGATGAATTGGAATTTTTACGAGATTATACTTATAAACAAAGTCTAATTGGATTTAATGAAATTTATAAAGTCTATTTTGATTTGTATGAAAAATATCCGGAGCGCGATGATTTGCTGAATCGTGTAATGGGTTTTGGAAACGCCAGAAAATCATATGCCGGAAGAATAAGCGGACTAAATAATGAATTTATAATGAAGAAAAAATTGGATTTTGAGAATGAACTAATCGCAAAAGTAAAATCAATATCCGAATTGAACGAAAAATATGGAAACACTTGGAATTCTTTGAAAATTGTTTTGAATGAGTTAAAAGATTATTCGGCAAAAAATACAGCAGTTAGGTTTAATAGAATAATTGGACCAATATATTTTAAAATAGCTGAAAATTTAATTGAACTTGCTGAGCAAAAAAAACTTCCTAATGATAATCGAAGTGAAAAATTTAAAGATGAAAATTTAAGCGAAACAATAAAAAACATGTTCCCGGATTCTATAAATATTGAACTCGAAAATAGTTTTTTAAAAGCCCATAAAGCCTTTTTGGAAAAGCTGCTCGGAAAAGAGAGTGAGTTGTACAAAATACTTTATGGAAATATGGAAATAACTGAACTAATAAAATTTTCTGGAATTACCGATGAAAAAAGATTTGAAGATTTAACCGAATTATCCGGTGAAGAAATATTAAATAACTCCGATCCATTTATAAAATACATGATTGAACTAAATAAAATGGATGACGAGATATCTCCCAAAATAAAGGAATTAAACAATACTCGACAAGTTTTAAATCAATTATTGGGGGAAGTAATTTCTATTATATATGGCGATAAAATTCCTCCTGACGCTACATCGACTTTACGAATTTCAGACGGAGTAATAAAAGGTTATGAATATAACGGAACAATAGCGCCTGGCAAAACGACATTTTATGGATTGTATGATCGATATGTTTCATTTAATAGAAAAACATATCCTTGGGGACTTCATGAAAGATGGCAGAACATTCCCGAAGGATTAGATCTTTCAACTTCTATTGGATTTGCTTCTACAAATGATATAGTTGGCGGAAATTCGGGAAGTTCAATCATTAATGAGAAAAAAGAAGTTGTTGGTTTGGTTCACGACGGAAATATTGAAAGTCTTGCGGGCGATACAATTTTTTTAGAAGAAAATAATAGAACGGTTGCTACAGATTCAAAAGGACTAGTTGAAGCTCTAAAATATGTTTATAAAACAGAAAATTTAGTTGAGGAATTGCTAAACGGAAAATTGAAATAAGTTATTGAATTCCTAATAATCTTAATCCGTTAACCGTAATAAAAGTCGCAATATATGCAGTTCCGGAAAAAATTATGATTTGAAATATTGGAATTCGCCAACTTCCGCTTTCTTTTTTTGCTATGGCAATTGTTGATAAACATTGCATTGCAAAAACGAAGAATATAATTAATCCGAGCGCGGTTGAAGTTGTAAAAAGATTTTTATCTGTACCTTCAATTTTTGCGTTTCGCATTGCATTTAAAATGGATTCCCTGAGAGTTTCTTCATCACCCGTAACTTTAAAAATTAAGGCTAAAGAACTAACAAATACTTCACGCGCGACAAATGCTGAAATAAGTGAAACTCCGATTCTCCAATCCATACCAATCGGGGTCATAACCGGTTCTATAATTTTTCCAATTTGAGCGGCATAAGATGTTGATATTCTTTCCATTTGAACGGCGTCTGCAATTTCTGTTGGACTCATATTTTTTGTTTCAATTTTTGGATTTGTATTTGGAAAATATGTCAATAGCCAAAGCACAATTGAAAATAAAATTATTACAGGACCGGCTTCTTTCAAATATTGCTTTGTGCTAGAAACGGTATTAAGAACTACGGATTTTAATTTTGGGATTTTGTAAGCGGGCAATTCCAAAATGAATGAAGAATTATCTTCCTCGCGGATGATTGTCTTGTTGAATTTATTTATTATTCCGGCAATTGTAACTGAACTGATAATACTGAATAAATATATAAATGAAAAAATAATTCCGCCCAAGAAGTAATTTTCTTTTGGAATTAAAAATGCTATCAATAAAGCATAAACCGGAAGTCTTGCGCTGCAGCTCATTAAAGGAATAATAAAAATTGTAAGCAATCTTTCTTTTCTGTTGGAAATTGTTCTTGCCGCAAGTATTGCCGGAATTGCACATGCAAAACCGGAAAGCATGGGAACAAAAGATCTTCCATTCAATCCAATTTTGGAAAGTGGTTTATCAATTAACATTGCGCCGCGTGCCAAATATCCGGTATCTTCAAGAAAGCCGAGAATTAAAAAGAGAATTACAATCTGCGGAATAAAAACGAGAACCGCGCCAACGCTGCTTATCAAACCGTCGGAAATTAAATCTCCGTACCAATTTCTTCCCAAATATGAAGATGCGGAATTTGCAAGCACTGCAAAAAACTCATCCACAAATTCCATTAAAGGAAGAGCCAGCCAAAATATTGAAGTAAATATAGTTCCGGTTATTAGAAGGAAAAAAATTATTCCCCAAATTTTATGCAGAAGAATTTTATCCAGCTTTAACGTAAAACTATCCGGTTTATTAATAAAGTTTTGAGATAACTTATTCAACCGTTCATTTGCGTTCTTTAAATTATTTTCCGAAGCAATTGGTGTGATAACTTCTTTTTCAATTTTTTCAATTTCATTATAAAAACTTATTATCTTTTCAGCGTGAGCGCTGGGGAGAAGTTTTACTAATTTATTTTTTTCATAATTTGAATTATTTAAAATCTGTTTAATAACCGAAACTAAATTTTCAACTCCGCTTCCAGTTCTTCCGTCAATTTGTACAACATTGCAATTGATTTTTTCTTCTAATTTTAAATGCGAAATTGAAAATCCTTTTTTCTTTAAAATATCTGTCATTGTTAAAACAATTATTACTTTAAAATTTGAGGCTAAAAGCTGTTTGACCAATAGCAAATGACGAGATACTTGACTTGAATCGACTGTTACAATTACAATATTGGGAATTCCGTATACAGGATGTTCAAATAACGAATTTACGGTTATTTCTTCATCAGGAGAATTTGGGATAATGCTTATTATTCCCGGTGAATCTAACAAGTTTGCTTCAATTTCAAATTTGCTTAAGAGTTTTGTAGAATTATATTCTATTGTTGAACCGGGATAATTAACTGTCTTAAAGTTTTTACCGCTTAGTAAATTAAATAAAGTGGTCTTCCCGGAGTTTGGGGGACCGACTAAAGTAATTAAGGTTTGTGTTGCATTAAGGGTATTGTTCATGATAATATGATTGATTCAGCTTCATTTTTCCTTATTGCAATCATTGTTCCACGAAGTGCAAATGCAAGTGGATCGTTAAAAATTGATGAACACATTAATTCTATTTCCTGACCCGGTGTAAATCCTATTTCAATTATTCTTCTAAATGAAGGATGATTTTCATCAACATAATTTATAATTGCTTTTTCACCGAATTTCAATTTTGCGGCAGTTTTCATATTTTATAATCGATAAAGGATGAATATTATTTAGATTCAATCTACATAAACATAAGCACATTAGAGTATTTTGTCAAGATAAATAAGTTAAATGTATCCATTTTATAAAAACATTTTATTTACTATTCTTATATTGGTAATTATTAAATAGTTTAATCAAATGCGAAAACCACTTTTAATAGATTTAGACGGTGTTTTAAGAATTGGCGATTCAACCGCTCCTTATATCAAAGAATTTTTAAATTTTATTGAGACGAATAAAATTCCAGCATGTATTTTAAGCAACTCATCACTTTATACTTCCAAACAGATAGAAATATTTTTTCAAACAAATGAAATCGAGATTAAAATTCCAATTATAACAGCAATTGATGCCGCATATAATTATCTAAAAGGTAAATATAAAAAAGTGGCTGTTTATGTCTCGCATAATGTGGTTGGCGAATTTTCGGAATTTTTGGAATATGAAAATCCCGAAGCAGTTTTAATCGGCGATATTGGAGAAAATTGGAATTATAAATTAATGCAGACAATTTTTGATTACGTGAGAAACGGCGCGGAATTAGTCGCGGTACATAAAAATAAATATTGGAATGTTCCTGGAAAAGGAATTATGCTTGAT
This sequence comes from Ignavibacteriota bacterium, assembly GCA_016713565.1. Classification (NCBI taxonomy): domain Bacteria; kingdom Pseudomonadati; phylum Ignavibacteriota; species Ignavibacteriota bacterium. Next base: position 878,168 of record JADJOX010000007.1, on the reverse strand, counting down.
GCCGGAACATTTATTCATGGAATTGAATTTGCATCATCGCAAAATGCTATGATTATCGGAAAACCTTCAAAAATATATTTTGAATCGGCATTAAAAAAGATAGGAATTGAAACAAATTCACAATTTACAATGCTGGGAGATGATTTGGAAACGGATATTATGGGTTCTAAATTGATAAATGCCGAAACAATATTAATTCTTACCGGAAAAACCAAGCTACCAATTCCTAATAAATTCTTACATTTAATTGACCAAACTGCAAACGATTTAAATGAAGTAATAAAAATTATTGAAAATAGAGAAAGTTAATTTTTTATTCACATCATTACCGTTCACAACAGAAATTTACCATTCACAAAATTATAATAATAAATTTTAAACTTCGTTTTAATATCCTCGATTATTTATACATAAAATAATGTGAGATAATTCATGAGTAAAAAAATAATTTTAGTATTTAATTTATTAATATTAATCATTTTGGGAAGTATTACAGAGATTAAATCGGAATTGCAGAATGACGAATATTTGGCTTTTGCTGAACAAATGCCTGAACCAGTTGGCGGTTTGGAAGGAATTTATAAAGCAATTAAATACCCGGAATTAGCTATTAAATCAGGTGTACAAGGAAAAGTTTATGTTTTGGCATTTATAAATGAAGATGGAAAAGTAGAAGATGTAAAAATTGTTAAAGGAATTGGTGCTGGTTGCGATGAAGCAACTATTGAAGCTGTTAAAAAAAGTAAGTTTGTCCCGGGTAAATCTGCGGGAAAGAATGTCAAAGTTAAAATGTCGCTTCAAATTCAATTTAAATTAACTTAAAATTAGAGCCTTATGATAAATTTTATAAAAGATTTAAAGTTTGTCCATAAAATTCAGCTTGGATTTTTACTGCTTGGAACAATTTCCACTCTTATTGCTTTAAGCGATATGTATCAAATTAATAAAATGAAGAATTCCAAAGCAGCATTATATACGGATTACATTACTCCAAAAGGACATATTGATCAATTATACAGTGAGTTTCAGAAAGCACAATTTATTATGCTGAAACTTTCCATTCCGGAATTTTCTAACGAGTTTTCAAATAACATCGCAGAATATAATCTTCACAAATCAAAAATAGAAGCTTATATAGATTCTTTAAACAACGATATTTACAGCGACAGTCTGCAGAAGAAATTTGCTGATATCAAAAAAATATGGAGTGATTATAAAAATATTGTAGCGGACGCAATAATAAGCGCTTCTGCATCCGGCATGTTTGATATGGCCGCCGTAATATCCACAACTTCCGGTGAAGAATATGGTACAAATTTAGTTAAAAATTTTGAAGCAATTGTAAGTGAATTGCAATCGCAATCAGAACGATTGAATTATGAGTTTTCTGAGGCAGAATCAAATGCTTTTGTATTTTTAATTATAGGAATGATTTCAGGAACAATTGTCTTACTATTCAGTGTTTTACTTTTAGCTCCAAGATTAAGCAAACCAATCAATGAGTTTACGAATATATTCAAAGAATTTTCATTAGGTAATTTTGATTTTGAAATTAAAAGTACAGCCAATGATGAATTTGGAAAATTAACGGAAATTGCAGATCAATTTAAACAAACACAACTTCAGAAAATAAACGCGGCTAAAAAAATTGCAGAAGGCAGTTTAGAGAAAGTAAATGAAGCTTCACCAAAAGATAGTCTTGCCAAAGCTTTTAATCAAGAGGTAATAACAATTGAAAGTCTATTGGAAGAAATTGACAAAATGCTGGAAGCAAATGAAAAAGGTGACTTACAGTTTAATATGAATACGGAAAATTTTGCTGGAGGTTGGGCAAAAATTTTGGAAGGATTTAATAAAATTAGAAAGTCAACAACTGAACCGGTTGATGAAGCAAGAAAAGTTTTGGCACTAATGGCAAACGGTGATTTCAGAACAAAAATGGTCGGAAATTACAAAGGAGATTATGAAAATATCAAGAACGATGTAAATCAAGTCGCTATTTCGCTGAGCGAAATTATTGGTAAAGTTAAACTTAGCACTGAGGAATTAGCAACATCCGCAAATCAAATACAATCCAAAACAATTGAAATGGCAGCCGGAGCCGGAGAGCAAAATTCACAAACAAGCGAAGTTGTTTCTTCAATTGATGAAATGACCAGAACAATTACCGACAGTACTAAAAATGCAAGTGAAGCGGCAAAAACTGCGGAACAAGCCGGAAATAAGGCAAGAAACGGCGGAAGAGTTGTTAAGGAAACAGTAGAAGGAATAAATAGAATTGCCGACGTTGTAATTAAATCTGCCGTAACAATAGAAGAACTTGGAAAATCAAGCAATCAAATTGGAGCCATAATTCAAGTTATTAATGAAATTGCGGATCAGACAAATTTATTGGCTTTAAATGCTGCTATTGAAGCTGCGCGAGCTGGTGAACACGGAAGAGGTTTTGCCGTTGTTGCTGATGAAGTTAGAAAATTGGCAGAACGTACTACAAGCGCGACAGATGAAATAAAACAAATGATAAAACGTATTCAGGAAGATACAACAGGTGCTGTTGAATCAATAGAAATCGGCAAGTCCGAAGTTGAAAAAGGTAAAGCTTTAGCTGTTGACGCGGGAAATGCTCTTCAGGAAATTATAATGAATACAGACGAAGTTACGTCGCTTATAAATCAACTAGCCGCCGCAAGTGAACAGCAGAATGCTACAAGTCAGCAAATAGCTCAAAATGTTGAATTGATTCAAACAGTAACGCAGCAGGCAACAGAAAGTACGGGACAAATAAGTGAATCGGCTGAAAATTTAAATAAATTGACAGAAAATCTTCAGGCAATTGTTAATAAATTTAAATTAGATTATACAGACGATTTAGGATACGAATATGAAAGAAGCAAAAAGGCAAAAGTAAATTTAAAACGTCACTATGTTTAAAAAATAAACTATTGATCTCTAATATCTTGCTTGGGATTGAAAATCGCGCTTTTTTCTTTCAGCATTTTACTAACAATTGACGGCACAAAATCAGAAACATCGCTGTTGAACTGGGCTAAATTTCTTACAATTGTAGAATTTAGATAAGTATATTTTTCATGAGGCATCAAAAAAACAGTTCTTAATTCTTCGTACAATTTTCTATTCATTAATGCCATTTGAAATTCATATTCAAAATCGCTTATTGCTCTAAGTCCTCTAATAATGCCAATTGCGCCTACTTCTTTAGCGTGATCTACAACCAATCCTTCAAAAGAATCAACTTGAACAGTTGGAAATTCTTTTAAACTTTCCTTAAGCATAATTAATCTTTCTTCCACGGTAAACATGGGCGATTTAATTGGATTTCTTGCTACCGTAACAACGACTTTATCAAATAAATCTATAGCTCTTTTAATTACATCTATATGTCCGTTTGTTACAGGATCAAATGTGCCGGGATATATTACTATTTTCATATTATTCTTTCTTAAATATTTAACTTTACAAAGAAAATTGATAAATTAAACTATCGCCCAATCTTTTTAACGGTTCTATCTTAAAGTTTTTCTTATCTTCTTCTTCAGTTTGTATTGATCTTTCTATTAATAGAATTCCATCTTCTTTCAACATATTATTTTCCAAAATATTTTTAACAACTTGATAAATATCATCTTTGAAAAACGGTGGATCGGCAATTATTAGATCATACTTATTTTGATTTTCCAAGCTTGTAAATTTTAAAGAAGTCATTTTAAAAGTTTTGCAATTTTCTTCAATTTTCAACAATTCAATATTTGATAAAATATTTTTATAAACAACAAAATTATTTTCTACAAAATGTACTTCCTTTGCGCCGCGACTAATAATTTCAAATCCAAGCGATCCGGTTCCCGCATAAAGATCACATCCTATTATACCATCAAAATCTATTTTATTATTCAAATAATTAAAAATCGATTCCTTATTTTTATCTGTAGTTGGTCTAACTAAATCAGATTTAGGAAATTTTATTATTCTTCCTTTTAGTTTTCCAGCTATTATTCTCATATGATATATCTAAGAGCAATTCCCAACGCGGCATTGAATTTTATTGGATTTATGCTTCCAAAATTTTTAATCTGTGAAATATTCAATTTCATTTCTTCAAATGAATTCAGAATTTTAAAATTGATATTCTGCATGCTATTGAAATAATTAATTAATTCATTGCTTATCGTTGAACCTAGAAAAACAAGATCGGTAACTTTATTTTTCAATAAATTTTTATCTTCTATTTCGGAAATTATATTTTTAATAAAAACAGGAACAACAGAAATATCAGTATAGTATTTTGATTTTGAAAACACCAGATTTCCGTCATTTACATACATTAATGAAATGCTTTTATCCTCAATCCAAAATGAAAAGTAATTTGAATTGGCATTTGTATATAACAACAATGAATTTGCCGATACGTGAGAAATATCCGCCAATTTAAGGGTAAGATTATTTCTTAAACAGAATTTAAATATTCTCTTCAACAAATCTTTTTTTATCGCGTATATCATTAATCTGGAAAACGGTTGATAAGTTGGAGTTTCAAGGTTAATTTTTTCCAAGCTGAAATCTTTTATATTTTCTGTAGGAAAAAGTTTTGTAAATTCCCAATTGCAGTATTCAGAGAGATCATTTTTGGTTAAATTTTTATCTATGGGCAGTTCAAAAATTTTGAAAAAATTTAATGGAAGAGTGACTGAAACTTTCTTTGTATTTAAAGGTTTGCGTAAAACAATTTCATTAAATGAATTTTGAAGAATGTGGATGAATTTTGGTTCTTTGAAATTTGGATCTAAATTTTCTTCAAAAAACTCCTCATCAACATTCTCCAAATAAACTATATTTTGTTTTTTACTTATCTCAACTAATTGAATTGAAGTATTTGAAATATTTATGCCAACTTGATTAGTTAAGTCAGACATCCAAAATTTATTCCCAAGAAGCAGAATTTTTCAACTTTGGATTTGATAAATCTCCAATTGTTCCATATCCATCAGGACTTTCCAAAAAATAAACCGAACCAATAGTTGTTGCTGAGTCAACGCTGACGATTTTCCCTTTCAAATTAATTACTGTATCTACAGTTGTTGTAGTGTCAATTTTCAAAAGAAACAATTTATGAGATTTTGGCGAATACATTAAGGACTCCGGTACAAATAAACCATCGCTTAAATTTTCAAAAGGGTTTGTAGATTTGTTTGTCAATGTATCAACGCCATTTATAACTTTTTGAACATCAGAATCATTCTTTACAAAACTAATTAGTGCATCTAGGTCATCAGTAAACTTTTTATTTTTCTTTTCCCATAAAATTTGAGCTTGTCTAATATTTCCCATTCTTAAATGCGACTCTGTTTTAAAGTAATTTTCTTTGTCGATAAAATCGGTTGGGTCTAGAATTGCAACTTTAATTAAAATAAAAAGCAGAACAGCAATAACTACATACAGCGCAGCATGTATATACCATGGTTCACTCTTTTGGTTCATTTCTCCTCCGGATAATAGAATTTTTATTTTTCAATATATAAATATTTTTTTATAGTATTAAACTTTTTATTGCCAATTCCTTTAACTTTCAGCAAATCTTCAATAACTTTAAAACCATTTAGTTGTTGTCTAAATTCAACAATTTTTTCCGCGGTTTTTTGTCCAATTCCAGGCAATTTTGTTAATTCAGAAACAGATGCAGAATTTAAATCAATACTTTTTAATTTAAGATTTTTATCTAATTTCTTATTAAAATCGAATTTCTCTACACTAAAATCTGAAAGTTCTAGGTCAGAATCAACTCTTTTTTCTATAATTTTATTTTGCTCAACTGCTGAATTTTGTTGAATTTCAATCGCTTTTTCCAAATTTTTGAAAAAAATAACTTCATTATTATCAACAGGTCTACCAGATAATTTCAAATTTGTAAATTTCACAAATAAGCCTAAAAAGAGAATAGAAATTATAAATATTGCAGATTTAATTTCTTGTGCAGTTAAACTTAATTTATGTGAAAAATAATCTAAAATATTTCGCATTATAGAACTATATGTTCAATTAATGAATTATTTATTTTTTCCCGCTTATATTTGGCATTTTGCTCAGTTCTTTCAATAATTCTTTTTCTTTGGCATTTATTTTTTCCGGAACATGAATATTAATCCGAACTAATTGGTCTCCCGCTCCATGCTGATTTAAATGGGGAATTCCTTTTCCCTTCATTTTTAAGAATTTGCCGGGCTGGGTTCCGGGTTCAATTTTCAAACTGGCTCTACCGTTTATTGTTGGAATTTCAATCGAAGTTCCCATAACAATATCTGGATAGCTGAGATAAAGATCATAGATTAAATCATCTCCGTCTCTTAAAAAGTGCTCGTGTTCAAGTTCTTGAAAAACTATAATTATATCTCCGGCAGGTCCGCCGTTTTTACCGGCATTGCCTTCTCCTCTCATAGTCATATAACTATTATTCATTACTCCGGCCGGTACGTTAACTTTAATTTTTGATTCTTCATACACTCTGCCGTCACCGGAACATGTTTTGCAAGGATCTGATATTATTTTACCGGTTCCTTTACAATTATGACAAACGGAAATATTTACAAACTGACCGAAAATAGAACGTGAAACTTCTCTAACTTCACCAGCGCCGTTGCAAACTGTACAAGTCTTAAAACCATTGCTGCTGTTGGCTCCGGTTCCATTGCATGTTGTACATTGGGAATGTTTTTTAATTTTAATTGTTTTAGACACACCAGAAGCAATTTCTTCCAAAGTCAATTTTAATGAAACCTTTAAATCAGAACCCGGAGTTCCGGAAGAACTTTGTCTGCCTCTGCTTGATCTGCCGGTATTAAATAGATCATCAAAAATTGAAGACCCGCCAAAACCTCCGCCGAATATATCTGAGAAATGACTGAATATGTCGTTAACATTTTGATAACTGTGAAAATCTTGTCCGCCTCTTAATCCATTGTGTCCAAATCTATCATACTTTGCTCGTTTGTCGGCATTGCTCAATACTTCGTATGCTTCAGCGGCTTCTTTAAATTTTTCTTCAGCAGATTTATCATCCGGATTTTTATCCGGATGAAACTGCATTGCCAATTTTCTATACGCTTTTTTAATTTCATCATTCGATGCATCTTTTGATACACCCAGTATTTCGTAATAATCTCTTTTATTCATTTATATTTTTCCCGATTTCAAATTCATATTAATCAATATTTCTACTCTTCAACTTCTTTGCTTACAATTACTTTTGAATGTTTAATAACTCTATCCTTATAAATATAGCCCGGATCAACTTCTTCAATTACGGTGTTTGCCGGAAATTCTTTTGAAGGTTGCTGCAATAAAGCTTCATGAAATTCAACATTAAATTCCTGACCTTTGGCATCTATTTTTTTTATGCCTTGTTCTTCAAGTATTTTAGTAAACTTATCGAAAATTAATTTCAAGCCTTCTTTAACTGATTCAAAACTATCTTCGCCCAAATGCTGTACGGATCTATTTAAATCATCATAAATTGGAAGTACTTTTAAAATGAAAGATTCCGCGGCATATTTCAATAAATTCAATTGATCATTTTCGGTTCTTCTTTTATAATTTTCAAAATCCGCGGCTTTTCTAAGCAATGTATCTTGAAGCGATTTAATTTTATCTTCTAATTCACTTATTTTATTTATCTCTTCAACTTTTTCTTCAGCTGATTCTATTTTTATTTCTTCAGTCGGTTCCTCTGTTTTTTCATTGGCTGCATCATTAGGTTCAACTGAATTTTTTAATTCTTCGTTATTTTCTGGTTGTATATCACTCATTAATTTCCTCTGATTATTTAATTACTTATTAAAAATTTTTGATAAGACTTCCGCCATTTCAACAACGGCGGCAATTGTATGAGAATACCTCATTCGTTTTGGTCCAATAATTCCAATGCTTCCGGCTACTTGGCCAATATTATATTCTTTAATTATTATACTGTAATCATTAAGTTTTTCTTCTTTGCTTTCACTTCCTATTGTTATCGAAATTTCTCCTGAATTTTTAATAACATTTTCATCCATAAAGTGAATGATTATGTCTTTATCTTCTATCAATTCTATTATGCTGCTTAATTTCTTGTGATCAATAAATTCCGGCTGTGTTAATAAATTTTTTGTTCCGGTAATTATAGAATCTTCATTTGATCTAACATCAGTAAATATTTCAGGTACGGAATCTAAAAAAACACGAATAACGGGTTTAAATTCCGATGAAGATACACTTTTTATTCTTTCTTTAATTGTATCTCTAATTTCTGAAAATGTTAATCCCGAAAGTCTTTCGTTAAGAAGCCTTTCTATTGTCTTTAAACTCTTTCTCTCAAATCCCGATTCAATTTCTAAAGTTATTGTTCTTATCATTCCGGAGTTAATAGTAATCACGACTAAAATTCTTGAGCTAGAAACTTCAACCAATCTTAATTTTTCCAAAACGGCGTTGCCAAATTTCGGATAACTTACATAAGCCAGCTGATTTGTTAAACTGCTTAAAATTGATGAAGTAACTTTAAGAATTTCATTTGTATCAAATGTCAACTGTTCAAGCTGAGATTCAATGAAATCAACTTCTGACGGATTTAGTTTCGGCGAATCCATTAATGAATTAACATAATATCTATAACCCAAATCGGTTGGAATTCTTCCGGCAGAAGTATGCGGATGTCCGAGTAAACCGGAATCTTCTAAATCCGACATAATATTTCTGATAGTAGCAGGAGAATACCCAATACCAAATTTTTTTGAAAGATTACGTGATCCGACCGGATTTGCGGTCAGAATAAATTGATGAATCACATATCTTAATATAGATTTTTCGCGTTCTTTTAATTCAGATGAATTCATTTACAAAGTTATTATTAAATAAACTTACAAAATTATCAAAATCCCTAAAAAAATTCACATAATTACGTTAAATTGCAAGTATAAAAAAATTATTATTTAAACTCGTTGTACCATATATACATAAAACATGTTTCAAAATATAATTCTATAAATATTAAGGAAATAGTTAGATTGAAAAATAGTTATAAAGATTCCGGTGTAGATATAAAAACCGGAGATGAAACAGTAGAAAAAATTAAATTATTAGTCAATTCAACATTTAATAAAAATGTTCTTTCCGGAATTGGTCATTTTGGGGCTTTTTACGAAATTGACCTAAATGAATGTAAAAATCCGGTTCTTGTTTCCAGTGTTGATGGAGTTGGGACAAAATTAAAAGTTGCGATTGATGCCGGAATTCATGACACGGTTGGACAAGATTTGGTTAATCATTGTGTAAATGATATTGCCGTCTGCGGAGCTAAACCAAAATATTTTATGGATTACATGGCTTTCGGAAAATTAAATGCAAATATTGCCGCTGATATTGTAAGCGGATTTGCAAAAGCGTGCAGAGAAAACAATGTTGCTTTAATTGGCGGGGAAACAGCTGAAATGCCCGGACTTTATAATGAAAAAGATTATGATCTATCAGGAACAATTGTTGGCGTTGTTGATAAAACAAAAATAATTGATGGCAAAAATATTCAAAAGGGAAATTTACTAATTGGATTTGAATCGAACGGACTTCACACAAACGGTTATTCACTTGCTCGTAAAGTATTATTTTCGAAGTATAATCTTGACGAAAAAATTCCGGAAATAAATTCAAATTTAAAAACTGAGCTGCTGAAAGTTCACAGATCATATTTGCATATAATTCAAAACTTAATTCAAAATTTTGATATAAAAGCCTTTTCACATATTACCGGCGGTGGAATTATTGGAAACACTAAACGTGTAGTTCCACAAGAACTTAAAATAAATATTGATTGGAATACTTGGAAAGTTCCGGCAATTTTTAATCTTATTCAAAACACCGGAAATATTGATGATGAAGAAATGAGAATGGTTTTTAACATTGGAATCGGTTTAGTAGCAATTATAAACAAAAGTGATTTAAGTGAAATTCAAAATCTGTGCAGAAATCTGAATGAAAATCCAATTGTAATTGGTGAAATTGATTAAGTGCTTCAGATTTAGATAGGAGAAAAAATGTTTGTAGATACACACGCTCATATGTTTTATCCAAATTTTGAAGGAGAACTTGAGCAAATTGTAGAAAGAGCAAAACTTGCCGGTGTTAAATATATATTGGTTCCAGGTACAGATCTTGGGACTTCTAAAAAAGCAATAGAATTAGCCGAGCAATTTGATGGAATTTACGCTGCCGTAGGCGTTCATCCTCATGATACAAAAGAATGGCAAGATTCTGATATTGAAATTTTAGAAGAATTTTCCAAGCATCCAAAAGTTGTCGCAATTGGCGAAATTGGGTTGGATTATTATTATGATTTTTCACCTAAAGAAATTCAAATAAAAGCTTTTAAAGCTCAAATTGAATTGGCGTTGAAAGTTAATAAACCTATAATTGTGCATAATAGAGAATCAAATGATGATATTATGACAATTATAAGATCATACTTAAACACTAATTTAAGATGTCATTTTCATTGCTTTGCCGGCAGTAAAAATGATGCCGCAGAACTGACGGCAATGGGACACTATTTATCTTTTACCGGAAATATAACTTTTAAAAAAGCAGATAATCTTAGAGAAATATTAAAAAGTGTTTCATTGGAAAATTTGCTTCTTGAAACTGATTCTCCGTTTATGACTCCCGTTCCGTACCGCGGACAAAGAAACGAGCCATCTTATATACCTTTGATAGCAGAAACTGTTGCTGAAATAAAAAATACTTCGTTAGATGATGTTTCGAGAATTACAAATTATAATGTGCATCGACTTTATGGAATTGGTGAAAAAGCAAAAGTCAGTTATACTTATAAAATCGGTAATTCGCTCTACATAAATGTAACGAACAGATGCAACGCCGATTGTGTTTTTTGCGATAGAAAAGGCGAAGCTGTTATGAAAGGTTATAATTTAAAAATGAATAAATCCGAAGAACCTGAAGCTGACGTCTATATTAGTGAAATAGGCGATCCCAAAAAATATAATGAAATAGTATTCTGCGGATATGGCGAACCTACAATCAGATGGGACGTTGTAAAACAGATTGCGAAGTATGTGAAGGATAACGGTGGAAAAACCAGAATCAATACAGATGGACATGGAAATTTTATAAATAAAAGAGATATTACTCCTGAACTTGCCGGACTAATTGATGTAGTTTCAATAAGTCTTAATTCTACCGATCCAAATCAGTATGCGGAGTTAATGAGAGTTTCTCCCGAATTACACAAAGAAATGATAGATTTTGCTCAAAAAGCAAAAAGTTATACAAGAGTTGTTTTGTCAATTGTTGGCTTGGATGAAGTTGATAAAGAAAAAGCGAAAGATTTTGTATTAAATCAAATTGGCGTTGAATTTAGAGAGCGAGAGTATTTTTAATGAAAAAAAACACTGAATTTCTATTTGCATTTTTATTTTTTTCAACCTCAATATTTGCGCAAAATTTCAATAAGCAAATTGAAGATGAAATTAATGAAATATACAAAGATGATTTTTTGAAATCATCAATGCTGGCTGTTTCAATTTATGATCTCACGGATAATAAAATTCTTTTTCAAAAAAATGAAAAGCTGCTTTTAACTCCCGCGTCAAATATGAAAATATTAACCACCACAACAGCGTTGGAATTTTTGGGTACAGATTACAGTTTCCAAACTTCTGTTTTTCATAACGGAATTGTGATGGATTCAATTTGCTATGGAGATATATATGTAAAAGGCGGTTTCGATCCGGATTTTACAACCGATGATCTGGATTCTTTAGTGTTGAAAATTGTTAATTATGGTATAAAAGAAATTCGCGGAAATATATACGGCGATGTTTCGAATATGGATTCACTTTTTTGGGGAAGCGGTTGGATGTGGGACGATGATCCTTCGTCTGATTTTCCTTATTTAACTCCGTTGATAATTAACGATGCATGCGTTCAGATTGAATATGAACCAGGTGAAATAAATAAAGAAGTAAATTATAAAATAATTCCAGAAACAAATTATTTCGATGTATTAAATAATTCAATAACGAAAGAAAATGCTACAGAAGATTTTGAAATTACACGCGACTGGCAGTCACGCGGAAACGAAATTTTAATAAAAGGAAGCCTTTCAAGTAACAGTAAAAAAGATACTGTCAAAATTAATATCGTTAATCCGGAATTATACTTTTTGTATTTATTGAAAGAAAAATTAGAGAAGCAAAATGTTGAATTTTTAGGAAAACTTGATACAGCAACTGCGCCTCAGTTTGCAAAACTGATCTATACTCGCGAGAGAAAATTAAAAGACGTAATTGTAAATCTTAATAAAGAAAGTGATAACTTAAGCGCCGAAATGACATTGAGAGCAATTGCGCTAAAGAATTTAGGTAATCCAGCATCAGCCCAAAACGGTATTAAGATAATTGATAGCTTAATTAATAAAACAGGGTTAAACTCTAATGATTACGTGCTTGCCGATGGATCCGGCATTTCACGTTATAATTTAATTACGACTGAATTATTGGTTGATTTATTAAAATATATGTTTCAAAATTCCACAGATAATTATGAAGTTTTAAAAAATTCATTTCCGCTCTCGGGAGTTGACGGTACATTATCAAGCAGAATGAAAGATACAAAAGCTTATAAAAACGTAAACGCTAAAACCGGGACTTTAAGCGGTGTTAGTTCATTATCAGGATATTTAAAATCGGCAAACTCTCATGATATTACATTTTCAATTATGATCCAAAATTTTATTGGAAGTTCGAAAAAAGCAAGGAATATTCAAGACAGAATTTGTACATTTTTAAGTGAACTTAGTTTATAATTTAATATTTAAATCAAATGAAAAATTACAAACAATTTATTATTAAAGCCGATCCGTTTAATATTGATTTATTATCCGGTAATTTGTGGAATTTGGAAATTCTTGGAATAAATGAATATGATAATTATTTAACTGCTTTTGTTTATGAAGATTCTGAATTGGATATTGAGAAAATAGAAGTTTCACTAAATGAATTAAAACGTCAAAATCTTTTAAATTATTTTTCCGTTGAAGTTGAAAACGTTGAAGGCAAAAATTGGAATGAGGAATGGGAAAAGAAAATTAACGTTATTGAAGTAACGGAAAAGCTTGTGATTAAACCAACCTTTAAAGAATATAATGCAAAACCCGGTCAAATAATTTTAACCATTGATCCCAAAATGTCATTCGGAACAGGTGAACATCAAACAACAAAAATTGTTTTAAGATTATTGGAAAAATATGCCGATAATAAAAAATTGGTCTTGGATTTAGGAAGCGGAACCGGAATTTTAGGGATTGCGGCTTCTAAATTGGGCGCTGAAAACGTAATTTGTATTGACAATGATGAATGGTGTTACATTAATGCTCAAGAAAATATTGAACGAAACGAAGTTAAAAATGTTGAAATAATAAACGGCGAAATTGATAAAGTTAAAGAATTAAAATTCGATTTAGTTGTAGCCAACATAAATAAGCATATTTTATTAAGCATTTATAATCAAATAAAAAATGTCTGCGTAGAAAACTGCATTTTAATTTTAAGCGGATTGTTGGAATCCGATTATGATGAAATAAAAAAGCAGTATACCCAAATTGGGTTTACTGCTTTAGAATTCCTTCAACAAGATGAATGGATTGGAATTGTTTTTAAAAATTAAGATGCTAATTTATCCAGCAAAGCTGTTAACTGTTTAAGTTCAACTTCTGTTAATTTCTTAGAAACTTCGTTGAGACTTTTAACATGTTCAGGATAAATTTTATCCAATTTTTGTTTTCCCTTTGGAGTTAACTCTGCATTAATAACTCTTCTGTCTGTTTTAGAATGAACTCTTCTAACCAGGTCTTCTTTTTCCAAGTTATCCATAACGCAAGTTATGTTAGCGCCGGTTACTAATAGCTCGTCGCTAATTTTCTTCAAAGGAATAGATCCGTTCTTCATCAAAACATCTAAAACGCCAAATTGCGGTGCAGTTAGTTTTTCAGCTCCTAAATGTTTTGATTGAACTTTTTTTAACTTATCATGAGCTTTTCCAACTAGATTATAAAGCTCGATGATTTGCTGCTCTTTTGTTGATTTTGCCATAGAACCCCCTCTACGATTATAGGATTATTTTACTTAATTCTCTTCTATATATTTCATATTCAGGAATTATATTTTGAACCAATTTCCAAAACTTTGCCGAATGATTCATTTCTTTTAGGTGACATAATTCATGAATAATCACATAATCTATAACCTTACGATTAAAATACATAAGTTTTACATTTAATGACAATATTTTTTTCATAGAACAACTTCCCCAACGTGTATTCAAATTTTTAAGCTGTAATTTTGAATATTCAAAATTATGCAGCTTTGCTAATTTTTCAACTCGTTTTGGAATATACTCTTCAGCTTGTAACTTCAACCATTTCAAAAACAGTTCATTATCGGAAATTACATCATCAGCATTTTTCAGGATTATTAATTTATCTTTTTTTAACGTATATTTCAAATTTTTATTATTGGAATATTCTTTTTTTATTAAATCAATATTATTACCTAAATAATAGTACTTCTTTTGAAATTGCAAATCGTTAATTTTTTTTAAGATCCATTTCTGATTATTGGCTACAATTTTTCGAGCCGCCAAGTATGAAACATAATTCGGCAAGGAAACTTTAATAATGCCTTCTTTATTAATCTTTATCTTAATATTTCTAGCAGATTCATACTTACGCATTTCGTATTTATACGAATTACCATTAATTTCTATTTCTTCTTCTCTCATATATATATCAATATTTTGTTGAAAGCTCGGTAAATTAAAACTATATTACTTGGTCAATACTATAAAAATTTATAAAAATTATTGTGCGGCAAAATATAAAATTATTTAAGAAAGAATTAATAAATTTTTTAAATTCTTCAAGAAATTTATTTGAAAATGGAGATAAAAATTCACTTTTTAGTTTCCTATTTAAGTTAGATAATCTTGAAATATCAAAATTTACTGATTCAAAATATTTACAAGACAAAATTTTCTTCTATTGGAAAATCCAAAATGAAAAGGAAGAATTTTTAGGCATCGATCCAATCTTCTCAATTTCAGAAAACGGCGAGGAGAGACTTAATATTACAAACGAAAAAGTAAATAATTTTAACTGTAAAATTATTTCTAATTGGAACGAACACGAGCTGACAAATATACCGATTTTTATGGGCGGAATTAAATTTTCACCGAATCAGGAAAGTAATAGATGGAATGATTATAAAGATTCGGATTGGTTTATTCCTAAAATTTTATTCTTAAAAAATCAGCATAACAATTTAATTATCTATAATATTTGTAAAGCTTTCGATATAAATAATTTAGAAAATGAAATTCAAAAAACTGTTGATTTTTTAGACGATCTTTTTTCGGAAGAAATAAATGAATTGAAACCTGCAAAGTTTGAAGATCCTTTCTATTCAAATTCTTATGAATCATGGAAATCGCAAGTTGAAAACGCGCTGCTAAACATTAACGGCGGTTATTTTTCTAAAGTTGTTTTATCTCGTGAAGTTCATTTTAAGTTGACCGATTCACCCAAACTCTCTAATTTGTTAAATGAGTTGAGTGAAAAATTTCCTCGCTGCTATACTTATGCATATAAAAAAGGAAAGTCAGTATTTATTGGTGCATCTCCCGAAAAGTTGGCAAAATTCTCAAACGGCTGGATAGAAATTGATGCTCTGGCTGGTTCCGCGCCCAGAGGAAAAACTCAGGAAGAAGATAACTTTTATGAACAATTTTTACTTAACAGTGAAAAAAATATTAATGAGCAGCAATCGGTGGTAAATTTTATTAAAGAATTGATTGAAAATATTTCCGACGAAATATCTTTTGATGAAAAACCACTAATACGAAAACTTCCTAATATTCAGCATTTGTGGACAAGGATAAAAGCAAAGTTAAATAAGGATTACAAGCTTTTTGACGTTCTGTTAAAACTTCATCCAACTCCGGCAATTTGCGGAACTCCCTGGGATGTTGCACAGAATTACATTTTAAAAGTTGAAAAACATGACCGAGGATTATATACCGGTAATATCGGGTGGTTTAATTTAACGGGAAACGGTGAATTCGCCGTTGCAATTAGATCGGCACTAATTAAAAACAATGAACTTTTCGCTTATTCCGGCTGTGGAATTGTAGAAGGATCGGAACCTCAATCGGAATTTGAAGAATCGGAAATAAAACTTAAACCAATCTTATCACTTTTCATTGATGAAAAAGTTTATCAATCGTAATTATTTTTGGTCAACTTTATTTGTTGATAAATTATCTGAATTTGGAATTAAGCACGTCTGTATTTCTCCGGGCTCAAGAAACACACCGTTAACTTTTGCGTTTGCGGGAAATAAAAAATTTAAGAAATATATTTTAGTTGATGAAAGATCTTCTGGTTTTTTTGCTCTTGGAATTTCAAAGGAAATAAAAAAACCGGTTGTACTTCTTACAACTTCAGGGACTGCAGTCGCGGAACTTTATCCCGCAATTATTGAAGCGTATAATCAAAGAATTCCGATAATTGTATGTACAGCCGATAGACCGGATTATTTAAGAAATTCCGGGGCGAACCAAACAATAAATCAAGAAAATATTTATAAAAACCATATAAGATATTTTTGTGATTTTGGTCTGCCAAGTTTGGAAAAAAATGATTTGGATAATTATTCTAAAAAGATTGACGAAGGAATTATAATAGGAAGTGAAAATAATACCGGACCGATACATTTTAATTTTCCATTTAAAAAACCTTTGGAACCAGAATCATTTAGCGATGAGATTGTACTTGATGTTGAAATATTTATACGAATAAATAAAATTGGGAAAGCACCAAGCTTAATTACGAATCAATATTCTTATATTTCTGAAAAAATTAAAGAAGCGCGCAAAGTTTCAATATTCTTAGCTTGGGATAATTTCGATAAAAATTTTAATGCAGAATTGATAAAGTTTTCGAGCAAAAATAATATACCCATTTTTACCGACGGAACGAGTAACTTAAGATTTACAAAAAAGAATAATGAAAACGTAATTGTAAATCATTCTGCGTTTCTGCAGAACTTTATTGACGATACCCAATTAATTTTACAATTCGGCAACGCTCCGTCATCGCAGTCTGTTTTGAAATTTTTAGAAAACACGAAAGCCAAAAAAATTTTAATAAATACTTTTGGTGATTTAAAAGATCCTTCACAAAATAAACCGCTTATTGTTGAAAATGAACCAACTCAATTTCTTAGGTTTTTAAATACTCAGAATCTAAATTCTCAAAATAAATATGATTGGAAACAAAAGATTATCAAGATAGATAAAGAATCCGAAAAGATAAAACGTACAATATTAAATAATAAGAATATTATTTTAGAACCATTTTGGCCGAATGAATTGTTAAGTCTTATTCCAAATAAATCCAATTTGTTTATAAGTAATAGTCTTCCCATCAGGGATTTTGATTATTTCGCTTCAAAGAAAAAAAATGATTTAAGTGTCTTTACAAATCGCGGTGCGAGTGGAATTGACGGTATAATTTCTACGGCTTCGGGAATTGCGTCTCAATCAAAGCGGAAAACATTTTTAGTAATCGGCGATTTGGCATTTTACCATAATCTAACGGCGCTTTCATCACTTATAGATTTTAAAATTCCTTTGATAATAATTTTGATAAATAATAACGGCGGCGGAATTTTCAGTATGCTTCCGGTTGCCAACTCCAAAGATCATTTTGAAGATTATTTTAATACTCCGCTGAATTTAAATTTCTCCAAATTAGTTAAAAGCTTCGGCGGAAATTATTCAAATCCAAAATCATACGCAGAATTTGACAAGAAAATTAATGAAGCTATTTCCACAAAAGTTTTTTCTGTTATTGAACTGAAAACCGATACAAAAAAATCAGTTGCGCTTAGAAGAAAATATTGGACGCAAATTAAAAAAGAAATTCATAATTAATATGTCATTAAAATTTGACGATATTGAATTCAATATAAAATACGATTCTGAAAATCTTCATTCCAAAACTCCAATTTTATTTTTGCACGGTTTTACTGGAAATCTAAACGATTGGAAATTTGTAGAAAATAAAATTCCAAATGTTTTTACACCGTTATTTATAGATTTGATCGGGCATGGAAAAACTTCATCACCGGAAAATATGGAATTATATTCATCGAGTTCTCAAGTTCAATATTTAAAAAAAATTATTGATAAGCTTAAATTAAATGAGATTATTATTTGCGGATATTCAATGGGTGGAAGACTGGCTCTGGATTTTGCTTATGAGTTTCCTAATTATGTAAATGCCTTAATTCTTGAAAGTACATCATTTGGAATTAAAGATGAAAATGAAAGTGTTGAAAGAATAGACAATGATATTCGAATTGCCGAAAAATTAAATGAAATGCCTCTCAATGAATTTTTAGATTTTTGGTTTGAACTACCGCTTTTTCAATCATTAAAAAAATTATCGGAAGGAAAATTAAATCAAATTAAAAATGAAAGAATTAATTCTAATAATAAAATCGGATTGCAAAATTCGCTGATAGGTTTTAGTACGGGAAAAATGAAAAATTATTTTCTGTTCGCGAATAACATTAAAATGAAAGTTTTACTTATTACCGGAGAATTGGATTTGAAGTTTACAGAAATTGCAAGAACAGTTTTGCCGGTTTTGCAAAACGGAAACTTGGAAATTATTCATGATGCAGGACACAATACGCATTTAGAAAAACCGGAAGAATTTCTTAAATTAATAAATAAATTTTTACAAAATATATTGGAAAATAAATGAGTTTTAACTGGAAAAAAGTTAATGAGTATAAAGATATTATATATGAAAAAAATGAAGGCATTTCAAAAATTACAATAAACAGACCTGAAAAAAGAAATGCGTTTAGACCGGAAACCGTTTTGGAAATGTATGACGCGTTTTTGGATTCAAGGGAAGATCCCGAAATCGGAGTTATTTTACTTACTGGTTACGGACCCGCAAAGGATGGAAAATACGCGTTTTGCTCGGGAGGCGATCAAAAAATTCGCGGTGATCAAGGTTATGTCGGCGGAGATGGAATTCCTAGATTAAATGTTTTGGATCTTCAAAAATTAATAAGAAGTATTCCTAAACCCGTAATTGCTTTGGTTGCCGGTTATGCAATTGGCGGAGGGCACGTTCTTCATGTTGTATGCGATTTGACAATTGCAGCTGAAAATGCGATTTTCGGGCAGACAGGACCAAAAGTCGGCAGTTTTGACGGAGGTTTTGGTTCAAGTTATTTGGCAAGAATAGTTGGACAAAAAAAAGCTCGCGAAATTTGGTATTTGTGCAGACAATACAATGCGGTAGAAGCAGAAAAAATGGGATTAGTTAACAAAGTTGTTCCTGTTGATAAATTGGAGGAAGAAGGAATAACCTGGGCGAAACAAATTTTAGAACTTAGCCCTCTTGCAATTAGATTGTTGAAATCCGCTTTTAATGCGGAACTTGACGGACAAACGGGAATTCAGGAATTAGCAGGAAATGCTACTCTGCTTTATTATATGAGCGAAGAAGCCCAAGAAGGAAAAAAAGCATACAACGAAAAAAGAAAGCCGGATTTTTCAAAATTTCCTCGAGTACCATAAAATATGACTGAAACTTTAAAAGCGTTAACAAAATTTGATACTTGGACTTTGGCTAGCAGACCAAAGACTTTACCTGCGGCAGTTGTTCCAGTTTTGATCGGAACTTCTATAGTCTCGTTTGAAACAAAAGTAAATTTTCTTGCAGCTGCTGTTGCGTTGATTTGTGCAATGTTAATTCAAATAGGAACAAATTTCGTTAATGATCTTTATGATTTTTTGTCAGGTGCGGATAATGAAACAAGAAAAGGTCCGGTAAGAGTTTTGGCTTCCGGATTGATAACTGTTAATGAAATGAAAATAGCGATCGTTTTAGTTTTTTTTACGACTTTTATTTTAGGTTTGTACTTAGTATACATTTCTACTTGGATCACACTGTTAATAGGACTTTTATCCATATTTGCCGGAATAGCATATACAGCCGGTCCGTATCCGCTTGCATATAACGGCTTAGGTGATGTTTTTGTATTTCTTTTCTTCGGTGTTGTTGGAACAGTTGGTACATACTATGTTCAAGTTGTTGATGTTTCGACATTGGCAATTTGGGCTTCAATTCCAGTGGGAGCATTAATTACAAACATTTTGGTTGTAAACAATTATAGAGATATTGATGAAGATAGGGAAGTTGGTAAAAATACTCTTGCGGTTAAAATGGGAAGGCGCTTTACACAATATCAATATTTGGTATTTATGATATTATCTTATTTAATTTTATTTGTTGTTTACTTTACTTACAACCAAAGATTGTTTGTTTTTCTTCCTTTATTAACTTTGCCTCTCGCGGTAAAACTCATCAAAATGATATTTTCTTATACTGGAAAAGAGCTTAATAAAACTTTAGAACTTACCGCAAAACTTTCGGCTTTTTACGGTTTTCTATTTGCAATTGGGATTCTTCTTTAAATTCAGCATATACAAATCTATTAGATTTTATTACTTTTCGTTTTGAAAATAATTTTTAATCATGAAGATAAAATCACAAAATAATTTTTGGTTAGTTCAGCAGTTCAAAAAAAATCCGCATAAAATATTTATTAAAACTAACGGTAAACAGTTTTCATATTCGCAGATTTTTAAATTGTCGAAATTGACTTCTCTTTTTTTTATTCAAAAGGGAATTAAATCAGAAGATCACGTTTCTATAATTTCCCAAAATAATTTGGAGTTCGTTATTGTTATAAATGCGCTTTGGTTTATTGGGGCAATTCCGATTTTAATAAATAATAGACTGAAAGAAAACGAAATAAAAAATTTGATTATTCATTCAGATTCGCAGTTTCTTATAACAATTGGAAAACATTTCAATAAACTCTTTAAGGAAGAAAAATCAACAATAAATTTTGAAATCAATAAATTAAAATCGAAAAATAATTTTAGAGATTTTGAAAGATTTAATGTATCTAAAACCGCGGTAATGATTTATTCTTCGGGCTCTACCGGAAATCCAAAGTTGGTTGAACTTACTTATAAAAATCTTTATTCAAGTTTTTATTCAAGCAATAAATTTATTAAACATAAAGAAACCGATATCTGGCTGGCCTCACTTCCATTTTTTCACATTGGCGGATTTTCGATAATTACAAGAGCAATATTATCCGGCGCTGTTCTTGCAATTCCAACATCATTAAAGGAAAATGAATTAGTTAATTCAATTAAAAAGTATAAACCTAGTTTAATTTCTTTGGTACCGGCAATGCTGAAAAAAATGTTGGATAAAGAAATCAATGTTTGGAAAAATTTAAGAATAATATTTATCGGCGGCGGACCCGCTGCTCAAAATTTAATATCCGAATCAATTCAAAAAGGATTTCCAATTTGTAATGTTTACGGTTCTACCGAAACTTCATCAATGGTTACTTTTGCGGAAATAAATAATTTAAAGGAAAACGGAATTTCGGCAGGTGTAACTTTCCCGAATGTTGATTTAAAAATTATTGGAAAAAACGGGAGAAAAATTAAAGATGGAAATATTGGTGAGATTGTAATAATTTCTGATTCAGTTGCATTATCATATTACAAAAATCAAAAAAATAATAATTTAAGAACCGGTAAATATTTTACAAATGATCATGGCAAAATTGATGAAAAAGGCAATCTGCATATTATTGGCAGAAAAGACGATATTATAATTTCCGGAGGTGAAAATATTTCATTAAATGAAATAAGAAATGTAATTCAAAATAATTATGTTGACTCATTTGAAACAATAAAAATTGCGGATGAAAAATGGGGAGAATCATATATTTTAATTTTTGAAAGAATATCTTCTGAGAAATTTAAAAACGGAGTCTATCAAATTTTAAGAAATAATTTGGCATCATATAAACTTCCCAAAGAAATTTTATTCGTTAAAAAATTTCCGAGAACAGCCTTGGGGAAAATTAAAAAGGAGAATTAACGCAAAATCTTAAATTGAATGCTGCTTGAGACATTCCTTCAAATCTTCCGGCAGTTCAGCTTTCTTAAAATCTGATTTTTTTACAAAAACGTGAGTTGTCTTTATTTCTGCCGCAATTCTGTCGTTTACCAATAATTCATAATTAAGTGTAAAAGAAGTGGTTCCAATTTTTTCGACAAAAACTCCGCAGATTATTGTATCGCCGAATTTGACTGGAGCTTTAAAATCTCCATTAGAATTTATAATTGGAATAACAAACTCATCATTTTGAAAATAATTTTTCTTCAAATTAAAACTCGCGAAAAACTGTTCATACGCAAAATGAGCAATTTTAAAATAGTTTGCAAAAAACATTATTCCGCCCGGATCTGTATCCGAAAACATTACTTTATATTCAACACTGTACATTTTTCACTCATTAGCGATTATCAATAAAAAAATATTAGTTATATTTCCGGTGTAAAATAGTATTTATTTATAAGCTTAAAAAGGATTTTTTGTGGATTTATTTTTTACTGTTGTAATAATATTAATTGGAATTTTCATTTTATTTCAATTTTTTATGTATTTGAAATCAAAAAGAAGTGTTGGTAAAATTATTCCTTATGATATGATAAATTCTGAGATTTCCGGTAAAATTAAAAATAAAAAAAGTGTCTTGTATTTTCATTCTCCAAGTTGTCATAATTGCAAAGTTCAGACGCCTATAATTGAAAAACTTAAAAATGAATTTAATTGTTTTTTATCAATAGATGTAAGCAAGGATTTACAAACTGCAAAAGCCTTTGGCATTATGGGCACACCTTCGCTAATTTTTTTGGGAACAAAAACTATTGAAGGGTTTTATGTTGGAGTGAAAGACGAAAATTTTATAAGAGAAAAACTTAAAAGTTTGGTCTGAGTAAATAGTTTCCACTAAAATTCGATATTCTATAAAAAAATATTCAAAAATTATGCTTAACAAAATTATTCCGCTGTTAATTTTATTATCCTCGTTCGCATTTTCGCAATCAAGTGAAATTAAGAAAACTTATTACCCAAATGGGAAACTTGAAAGTGAAGGCGTTTATGTAAACGGCAAAAAAAATGGGACTTATAAAGAATTTTATGATACGGGCTCGCTATGGAAAGAATGGAAATTTATCGATGGAAAGGAAGAAGGAATTTCCAATTGGTATTTTATGGATGGCTCGTTAAGCATGATTTGGAATTACGTTAACGGAAAACTCGAAGGCGACGCGACTTGGTATTACGAAACGGGAGAAATCTGGTCAATTCCACATTATGAAAACAATGTTCAGCAGGGTTTTACAAAAACATTCTATAAAAGCGGAGCAATTCAAGGTATTTGGCAGTATGAAAACGGCAAGTTAAACGGCATTTCCAAATTATTTTTTGAAAACGGAAAGCTGGAAGTGGAAAGAAATTATGTTAACGGTAAACTTGAAGGAATTAGTAAAGTTTATAATAATTATGGCGGCGTAGCGCTAGACGCAAACTATAAAAACGGAGTTCTTGATGGAACTTCTTATTTTTATTATCCCGATAAATCAATAAAAGTAATTGACACTTACAATAACGGACAAATAGTAAAACGTGTCAGATATGATATTGTTGGTAAATTTGAAAAACTTGAAGAAAGCTTTACAGAATTTTATGAAGACGGCACTTTAAAATCCGAACTGAATTTTAAAGAAGGTAAAATTAGCGGAATAAATAAATATTATTATCCGGGCGGCTTTATCAAAGCAGTGTTAAATTACAGGGATGAAAAACTCGATTCACTTTGCACTTACTATTATGAAAACGGCGTTATCTTTAAAGAAGTAAATTATATGTACGGAGATAAAGACGGAATTACTTATGAATATGATACTTTGGGCGTTATTTCAGCCAAATTAAAATATAGTAATGATAAATTAAACGGCGAATCTTATTTCTATAAATCGAATAATATTCTGGAAATTAAATTGAATTACCTTGATGATAAGTTAGATGGAAAGCAGTATATTTATTTTGATAGCGGAAATATTGAATCGGAATTTGTTTATAAAGATAATTTACTCAACGGAATAAGTACTAAATTTTTTGAAGACGGTAAAGTAAGAAATTACGGAATGTTCAAAGACGGAAAAATGGACGGTAAATTTTATGAATATCAGAAAAATGGTTTATTGAAATTTGAAAAGATTTTTTCCCAAGATTCGTTAGTTTCACAGACTTTTTACAATGAAAAAGGATTAAAAATCAGTCAATAATTAATTTTTCTAATTCAACTAATCTTTCATCAGCTTTAAGCAATATCTTGTTTTGGGCTTTTTCAAAGTTAATTTTTGAAAATGATGAATTAACAATTTGAATTATATTTTCATCGCCGTTACTGTTTATAGATAAAATATTAGCTTTGTTATAAATCCAATTTCCATCTTTCAATTCGGGAGCTTCGGCTTTAATTAACAACGTATTATTATTATACCAAATTCCGTCCAAGTAAATCTCATCATTAGCTAAATCAGATTTCCAAAGAAGTTTTTTGGTTGAAATATTATAGCAAAATGAATTTTTATTTGTGAAGCCTAAAAAATTATTATCATCAGAATTAAATTTTCCGCACCAAAATTTTTCTTCGGTCTCAAGTATTTTATCGTTCTTTCTATCAAATATAATTGATTTATTATTTATATCTTCGGTTTCCCAATTATAAAATGAATACGCAATAAAATTATTCTTGTTAGAAATGGTAAATCCAGAAATTATTCCATCTTCAGCAATTATTGAATCCTTTAAATTTCCAACTAAATCAAAAATAAATATTTTGTTTTTTTGATTTTCAGAAAATAAAATCGCGGACTCAAAACTATTATTAGCAAAGTGTAAAGTTTGTTCATTTTTTGGGTGCGATTTGTAGAAAAAATATTTATTAGTCATTATTTTATTTTGATAAAACTCAATCGAACCATCACTTGGAAAAGTCAAACAGAATTTTGCGGAGTCTATTAAATATACCTGAGGAATTGACTGATAAGGTAAAAGTTCCTTTTCAAAAATGTACTTCGTAATTCCATTCTCCTGGATATCTAAAACTAATTTTCTACTATTAAAATAATTTTCTCCAATTATTTTTTTATTAAAAGATAACTCACTTTGAGCAAATAATTGCGGAAAATTAATAATTAAGATTATTAATAAAATTTTATTAAATATTTTCATTACGTTACTTTATTTTATAAGAATCATTTTTTTTGTTTGAATAAAATTACCGGTTTTTAATCGGTAAAGATAAACTCCGCTTGAAAAATTACTTGCGTCAAATTCAATTTTATAATTTCCGGACTTTTGTTTTTGATTAACCAAAACACCGACTTTTCTTCCAAGAACATCATAAATATTTAATTCAACGTTTTGCATTTCGTCTCTCGCGTTTGCATGAATATTATATTCAATTGTTGTTGTTGGATTAAACGGATTCGGGAAATTTTGCTGCAACTTAAATTCGTTTTTTACGGCTATTTCTTTATCAGCATCTGTTATTTTTAAATTGAAATATTCTAAAACCAATCTCATTAATTTATTTCTGTTAATTTCATTTTCTATTGATTCAAACGGAAAAGAAAAATAAATCATTTGTCCGGTTTCCAAACTTTCACCAAATTGACCTGTAAACGAGACTCCGCCTTTTCTATGCAGACCTTCTCTATCATAATCAAAGTTATAATTTAAAATTGTAGCGCCACCGTTTATCGGTTCAATATCATCTGGAGCGGCATCAGCAAATGATGAATTGAAATCTGAAAATTTGGTTCCTTCTTCTCCGTGAAGTTCATTCAGCAGATCAAGTCCATCGTGCATCAAAACGGATTTTAAGTATTGATGATAAAACAACGTATCGGAAGATTCCGAATATGAACTTTGCACATCCAAATCCTGACCGATATTGCTGCCCGAAATTAATATTTTTCCGCCTTGTTCCAAATATAATGCGACTTTATATTGCTCTAAATTTACGAAAGTATTATCCGCTGCTGAGTTATCTCCGGTAAACCAAATTACTAAATCAAAAATATTTAAATCCAATTCTTCGTTGGCAATTACTTCATCCAAACAAGATGAAATATTACTGCCGTTATTTGATATTAAGGAATTAAAATAAAAAGTATTATATGAATGTTGAGGTTCAATACAGCGACTATCATTTCCGTATCTGCTGAAGCCGTCTACAATTAAAAAGTTTTTATCATTGGAAAAAATAGCAACAGAATAAACGTCACTCCCGGTTGATTCATTGCCTGCAGAATCAATTGCAGTTAAATAAAAATAAAATTGGAATTTGTTTGATGGAATAATAAATTCACTTGGAGATGAAAATGATATACTTGTTTTCTCGTTATCTAATAATTTTTCATCCGCAGCAACTTTCCAATTACTAGTATTTCCATCATCCGAATAATAAATTCTGTAACCTTTAAGATTATTGATGTTATATTTTTCCCATTTTAATTCAATTGAATCATTTTTTGAAATTACAGATTTGAGTTTTGGAGGTAATTTTTTTACTGATATAGGAAATCTTTTAGATGAAGAACTGCCTCTTGTATCTTCGGTAAAAATTTCAAGCGTGTAATTTCCGGCGTCAAGCAAATCAGTATCTAAGTAATTGTTTGGAACCGTATGATCGGCATTTATTTGATTTTCGCCTTTTCCGTTTGTTACCCAATAATAAGGATCAGAAAGTGTTGCCACATTTTTTACGTAAACGTTATGAACATAACTATCATTTGGAAGAAAGTAAAATCTATATTTTACACCATTGTTTTCAGGTTCATAAATTACTTGATCTCCATTTTCGCTCAAAATTCTATATCCTAAAATGTATGTTCCGTTGTTTACATTTACCGAATTTGTTCCGTTTATCTCTCTAACTTTAATCTGGAAATCCACTTTTCCATAAAGTTGATTTGAAGAAATTTCCTTGTTTGTTTTATCTACGCAGAATTTTAAGGTTGATGACTCAATTACTGGAGGAAAAGTATCCTCAAACGGATACAATCCGCCTTCAGGTCTTATCGGATTTATTTCAGTGCCTAAACTGCTTGAAGAAACATTCACAAATTCTCTTTCGATTAAATGAACATGACCTGCGGTTACGAATATTGTTCCTAAAACAGTTAGACCGGTATAAACTTGCTGCCCAACAACTAAATTAGGATTTGGAACAACATGATAATAAGTCATATGTTTCTTTTTGCCATTTATTATAGATTTAACATTTATATAAGAATCATAACCGTTATTATCTAAAGAATATACAACACCATCCATGGAAGGAAATACTGGGTTTCCGTCCGGCTCTGAAATATCAACCGCGTTATGAAAATGATCCGAGCTGCCTGTATTTCTAAATTCTGCAAACGCTCCGGTTATTCCTTGACTCGAATTTAGAGGAGGTACCGGCCATTGATATGTTGTTGAATCTTTTTGTGAATACAATTGTGAAAAAAAGAAGGAAAATATTATTAAAAAATATTTCATGATAAAAAAATTCTGATTTCAGATTATTTATAAATTAAAATGTTTAAATGAAATTACAAAATGAGGTAATAAAAATCGAATTAATTTCTTGTAAATATTTCTTTCAAAGATTAATATATGTTTATTAAAAAAAGAAAAGAGGAAATATGAATCATATAAGAGAAGTTTATATAATAGATGCAGTAAGAACACCAGTTGGTTCCTTTATGGGCAGCTTAAGCACTTTACCGGCAGTAAAATTGGGAAGTATAGTTATTAAAGCTTTAATTGAGAGAAATAAGCTTAATTATAATGATGTTGATGAAGTTATTATGGGTAATGTTATACAGTCCGGTGAAGGACAAGCACCGGCAAGACAAGCAGCTCTTGGTGCAGGATTAAACAATTCAGTTCAGTGTATGACGATAAATAAAGTATGCGGTTCAGGACTTAAATCAGTTATGCTGGCTTCACAGGCTATAGCGCTTGGTGATGCCGAAACTATAATTGCAGGTGGAATGGAATGTATGTCGCAAATTCCATATTATATTAAAAACATTCGTAATGGATATAAAATGGGAGATCAACAATTAATTGATGGCTTGCTGGATGACGGTTTAGTTGACGCGTATGATAAAATTCATATGGGAAATATTGCGGAAATTTGTGCGGATGAATATAAAATTACCAGACAAGAGCAGGATGACTTTGCAATTGAAAGTTATAAAAGAGCATTAAAAAGTATAGAAGAAAAAAAGTTCGCGAATGAAATTATTCCAGTTGAAATACAAACAAAAAAAGGAAATGTTATTATTGATACCGATGAAGATCCTCAAATAGTAAATTTTGAAAAATTAAAAACACTAAAACCCGTATTTAAAAAAGATGGAACGATTACAGCTGCGAATGCTTCTTCAATTAATGATGGAGCTTCGGCAATTTTACTTGTCAGCAAAGAAAAAGCGGAAATGATGAACCTAAAACCAATTGCAAAAATTATTGCTCAAAGTTCCGCAGCAAAAGACCCTAAATGGTTTACAACCGCTCCAATAGACGCTATAAAAAAAGTATTGAATAAAGCTGATCTAAAAATTGAAGATATTGATTTATTTGAAATCAATGAAGCGTTTGCAGTCGTCTCACTCGTTGTAAATAAAGAATTAGGTTTAGATTCCGCGAAAGTAAATATTAAAGGAGGAGCCGTGGCATTGGGTCATCCTATCGGAGCAAGCGGATCAAGAATATTAACAACTTTACTCCACTCACTTAAAGAAACCAATTCAAAATACGGATTAGCATCATTATGTATTGGCGGAGGAGAAGCTTCAGCTTTGATAGTTGAAAGAATGTAAAATATTGTGTTTTGTAATTAAACCCATATATAAATTTAATTGTCGAATTTATATAAATTTTTGGTTAACGGTATGATAAAGTACAATTTTGCAAAACTCATCTTAGCACTGATTATTATTTCGGTTATAAGCTGCTCTGAATTAGAATTAAAAAGTAAATGGAATGAAAAAGAAATTTCTATAGACGGTAAAAAACAAGATTGGGAAGGTAACCTAAATTATTTTGATGATGAAAAAGTCGCGCTTGGTATTACAAATGATGAAGAGAATATTTATATATGTCTTTTAACTTCGGACAGATCAAAAGTAATGAAAATTTTAAATAATGGTTTTACTATTTGGTTTGAATCTCCGAACAATGATAAAAACAATTTTGGCGTGCAATATCCCATAAGAAAAGAATTCAGCGGTAAAATGGAAATTGTTCCGGAAATGAAAGATAGAAATGAGTTTGGTCAAAAAAATAATAGTCCAAGTAATGAAGGTAAATTTGAAAATAAATTAATTGAAAAATTTAAAGCGGAGCAGGATGAAATATTAATTGTTGATGATGAAAATTTTCCGCTCAATGTTTATAAGCTAAAAAATGATTCCGGCTTGGAGGTTTTTGTAAATATTGAACAAAATCAATTAGTATACGAATTAAGAATTCCTTACGCTCAAAACATTAAAAACAAAATTTACTATGATGCAGAACCAAACGATGAAATCAATTTAAGATTTGCGTCTGGTGAAATTGAAAAACATGATTTTATTGATCGGGAAGGAGGCAAAAGAGGAGGAATGAGAAATCCCGATGGCGATACGAATGAAAGAGAGTTCTCTCAAAGAGCAAGAAAAGGTGAAATGGGTGAAAGACCTGGAATGAATGATATGATGAAGCCAATAGAATTTAATGTAAAGATTCTATTGGCTTCCAAAAATTGAATTTGATTTACAAAGAATTAATTTAATGCACTTGTAGGAACATCAACGGTTCTCATTGCATTAAAAGTTCCAGTAATTGTAATTTCGGCATCAGTAGTTGCATTGTATAGTTTACCAGTAAAAGTACCAGAGACTTTTCCACCAACAGAGCCATAACTTGATATAGTAACTGATCCGGAATTATCTTTCCAGAAATAATATTTTCCAGTTTCACCGCTTCCAGATGTAAGAGTTATTCCATTTCCTTGACCGGATTCTACTTCTTTAAAGTTGTAAGTACCGGATTTCCCTCCATTTACATAAATTAACATTTGAACATCTTCGTTAAATGAAACATTAACTACAGTCATTTGAGAAACAGTAGCATAAGTCGCAACTGAAGTTTCAACAGTAAGTGATTTGTTAGACCATCCATCGCCATTAATAGTTAGAGTTGTACCTGAAGAATTTTTATTATCATCATTATCAGTTGGATTGCTATCATCTCCGCATGCAGAGATTATAAATAATAAACTGGCTACTAAAAATAGTTTTAAAATATTTTTGTTTGTAATTTGAATTAGTTGTTTCATAATTTCTCCCTAATTTATTTTTATTTAATATGAATAATGATAAAATAAATAATACCGAAATAAAATATTACAATATACAACACATATTTGTAATATTAAAATAGTCTTAGAAATGAATAGAAATATTTTAATAAATCAATATTTACTTAAACGATAATCGAAATAAATGCATGAGAGTTAAAAATCCTCTCCACCGCCTTCCATTTCCATTCCGCCGCCTTCTTTATCTGAGCGATTTTTTGATTTGTAGTTGTTAAAATTAAATCTAAGGTTTAACATTACAACCGGGGATTCCATCACAAATTTATTATATCTATAAAAATCAATTGATTGAGAGGTTGATTCTCTTTTTCCTGTACCAAGTAAATCTCTGACTTGCAAAGTTAAAGCAAGCTGTTTATCAAAAAACATTTGTCGGAATGCGGCACCCGCCATAACAAAATCTTCTTGTCTACCTTGAGCAGAAACCGTAGGACTATTATAAAACAAATTCAACTGTAATTGAGTTGACGGTCCAAAATTAATACTATTGTTTAATCTTGTATTCCAATTAAAACTTTCCCTATCAAATTTAGTTTCTTGAATTTCACCAACGATTTTATAATTATAAATATTACCCATTAAGTTTACATTCCATATTTTTAATGGATCGAAATTAAACATTAGTTCACTTCCGAACGAATAATCCTTCCCAATATTATCGACCGCTCTTAATGTTATATCTTCGGAATATGCTGTTTGGTAGAATTCAATTTTATTATTATTTATTCTGTAATATAATTCTGCGGATAATAAACTTCTATCGAACATTTTTTGATAGCCAAGTTCGTATGAATCAATATATTCAGGTTTCAACGCGGGATTTCCTTGTCGTACATTATAAGAATCCATCCAAGTTAAAAACGGTTCAAGTTCCCAACCCCTAGGTCTTTGAATTCTTCTTGTATAGCTTGTCATTAATTGATTTTCAGAATCAATTTTATAAGAAAAATGCGCTGAAGGAAAATAGTCCCATTTATCAATCGCAAAGTCCTCATTGGTTCTATTTAGTTTTATAAGTCTATCTGTGTATTCAGTCCTTAATCCTAATTGAAATCCAAAATCACTTATTTGGTTTGAATACATAGAATAAATTGCGTGTACATTGTCATCGTAGGTTACATCTTTTCCGAAAAGATCTTGTATTTCAAAATCAGAAGTTAATGAATCATAAAGAAAATATTCATTAACATCATTTGAGTAATCCAAATCTGAACTATAACCGGCTTCAAATTTTGACGCTTCTGAAATTGGATAAGAATAATCAACTTTAATTCTAAATGATGAAGAAGGTCCTTTTTCTGTTTGCTCCTGACCGTCAATAATAATCTTATTCAAATCATATTGTTTGTATGATGTAAATTCATCTGTATTACTATGCTGATAAATTAAATCTGCTGTTAAAGTGTGTGTTTTACTTTCAAAATTATGATTATAATTTAAGCCTGCGCTATAATCATAACCGCCTCTTGATCTATCGCTGACGGTTGAATAATTAAATTCCACCGGATTAATAACATTCCAACGAGAATAATTTTGAGAAGAGCCGTTCGTTCCATCACGGTAACCATAACGTCCGTTTAGTGTAAAAAGGTCATTATCAGTTAAGCTGTAAGCAACAGAACTCTTTATACCATAATTTTCTCTGCCATGATTTCCATTTCCATCAGAAGAACTGTAATACTTGTTTCCGTTAAATAAAGTCCAAGTTTCGGAAATATTTTCACCTTCCATTAGATGTTTACTATAATCTAAACCTAAACTAAAATTAATTGGATCACTTTTGGATTCAAAAACTGCGTCTGCACCGTATCGCGTTCCATTTCCTCCATTTAAATTTGCAATTCCGCTTATTCCTTCCAGTGAATTTTTCTTTGTGATAATATTGATAATACCCGCGGTTCCTTCCGGATTATATTTTGCCGAAGGATTTGTAATAATTTCGATATTTTCAATTGTACTTGCGGGAATATTCTGAAGTGCTTCATTTGATTCTAATATGGTTGGTTTTCCATCAATCAAAACAGTAAAATTGGAACTTCCTCTTAGACTTACATTTCCATCAATATCAACTGTTACGGAAGGAACATTTTCTAAAACATCTACCGCATTTCCAGAAAGGGAAGTCAATTGTTCGCTTACGTTTATTACTTTTTTATCTATTTGGTATGAAACAGCAGCTCTTTCTCCGCTAACAACAACATCTTTTGTATTAAAAGATTCGGCTTTTAATAATATATCGCCTAATTCAATATTTGTCCGCGGACCAATTTTTAAATTTTCTATTTTAGTTGTTTCGTAACCAATAAAACTAATTTTTAGAAAATATTCACCGGGACGGACATTAGAAATTATAAAATTACCCTCGGCATTTGTAACGGTACCGTTTGACTGCGTGCTGTCTTTTTGACTGAATAGTATTATATTAGAATATTCCAAAGCAACTTTCGCATCTTTATCAATCACTTTCCCTTTAATTGAATTTTCTAAATTTCTTTGTGAAAAAATTTGTGAGTTAACCGACATTAATAGAAGAACAAAAAGTATAAAATTTTTCATGAAGATTTTTTTCCAAAAATTTTTAATATTCGTTAGACAAATAGAATTAAAAAAGGTTTACAATAAAACTGAATTTGTAAAAATAGATATTATTATAATGTGATTTACTAAAATCTACTAAATAGAATTTTAATTAAAAAACATTTCTTAATATTATTCATTCGGGGGAATAAAATTAAAAATAGTATAAATATTTTACTTTAAAAACACCGGCTCTATTTTTAACGTGTAATTTTCTATCCAACAAATTGTTATTAATATCGTAACGATCGCTTCTGTCTTGTACATCGTTCACAGCCAAATAGATCCAGCTTTTAGGCGAAAAATTATATGCAAACAAAAAGCCTATTATCAACTGCTCCAATTTATCCGTTGATTTTACAAATACATTATCGAAATACATTTTAATATTTAGATCGTTAATTGGGGTAAGTGAAAAATATGGCCTTGCATTCATTGTAATATCTTCAATTTTATGTTCGGGATTTCCTTCAATGAAAAAATTAAGCGCGGTTCCAACATTTAAAAAGTTCAGAACATTCCAATTAAAGTATGTTTCTGCCCATGAATAAAAAGCCAAATATTCTCTTGAAAAATTATAAGTGTTTGTATACCCCAAATTTAAATTTGCATGCCACTTGGGTGAAATATCGAACCATGAACTTAAGCTTGCGCTGTATGAAGAATAGTAAATTTTTTGGTCTTTTGATTTTCCAGCATCAAGATTAATTTCAAATCCCCAATTATTTCTAAAATTCATATTATACCCCAAAACGCCGCCGTAATCGGTATAATTATCTATTTTTTCCCAACCTAAATATCCGCCAAAATACAGCAGAATTGCATTTATCGGACCCTCATTAAATTCCCAGCGGGGGCCGGTTAAACCGACTGAATTTGATGTCCCGCGCCAAGGTACATAACCAATTTGATCAATATCAAATTTATTTCCAATGTATCTTGTTCTAAAAAGATTAAGCCAATTTTCCATAAATTGTGTATATCCGGCAGATACCGCATAATCACCTTCATCATTTTTAAAAGAACGGGCCAATTGATATGCAAGTTGCCAGTTTGCACCTCTAAAAGCGCCGTCAACATCTAAAACACCGTTGTCTTCATTATTACTGTGCTTTCCTACAAATAATAATCCAACAGAAGAATTTTCCAAAATTTGCTTTTTTATTCTAGCCGAACCGAAAACAGCATTATCTTCTGTTAATTTTTCGCCGTCATTTTTATAATTTGTTTTACCTGTTTGAGCAAAGAAACCACCGTATTCAAAATCATCGTATCTTCCAAAAACTCTTGTCCCAATTTGCAGTGGTACTTCTGTTCCATCAGGCAGCAGCTTGCCGATTCTTCTGGAATAAAAAAGTTCCAAAGGTCTGTAAAATCCTGAATTGTTTTGTCTTCCGGAGGGTGAAAAAACTTCACTTCCTTCGGTAAAAAACGGTCTTTTTTCTTCAAAATAAGATTCATACCTTGAAATATTAAAATCAAACGGATCAGCTTCAATTTGAGCAAAGTCCGGATTTGCGGTTAGCTGAAATGTTAATGCTTGTGAAGGATTATAAAAAATATCAATTCCTGCGTCAAGATCGACGTCGTATTTATCATTTTTTAAGTAAGTAGCTTTTGAAATTCCAACAGGATAAATTTCTAAATTTAATCCGTCAATTTTTGGCGAAAAGTCATTTAAATTTAATACGCCGAATTTAGAAATTCTTTGACCTTCATTTTGCTCATACTTTCCCCAATAAATATCTTCGGAGTCTATCGGACGCCATCTATCAAAATCCAATCCCCATTTTTTGAGTGTTTTATCGTATTGAATTGATTTGTAAGGTATTTCCATTTCAACTACAAATCCCCAATTATAAATTTTAGAATCGGCAAACCAAATACCATCCCAATTGTAATCTCTATTTCTCGCGTCATCAAGTAATCTGCAGTCTACTCTAACTCCGCTTGCAGAAACACCAAATTTGTAAGCGGTTCTTTTATCGCCAAATGTATCTATCATAAAAGAAACAATATCTCCGGAAAATTCATCCAATTTGCCAGTATAATTTTGAATATTTTCAATTTCATCATAGCAAATCATTAAACAATAAATTGAATTTTCGTTGGTAATGACTTTTGCGGTTGTTTTTCTTTTTGGCTCTACTGAATTATAAGGCAAAAATTCTATAAAATCAGAAACAGAATCAGCTAAATCCCATGAATCATCAATATATCCATCGACTTTTATTTCTTCTTTTATGAAATTTAGATTTAATTCCTTTTCTGAGCTTTGTGCGGTGAGAAATTGAAAACAAATAATAAAGAGAATTCCCGTAAATTTTATTTTCATCAAGATACCTGATTATTCATGCAAATTGGACGTAAAACTAATTTATTTGTTCAATAATATTATTAAGGAAAAATAAAATTGTGAATGGCTTGAATTTGTTTAAATCTAAGTTCATTATCGGAAATTATTTAAAGAGTTTTTTAAATTCATTTCTCTTCATGTTTTTAGGCAATAAAATCGAAAGTTCAGAAATATCAAAAGTTGGAGTTGATTCATAATGAAACACAAAAATGAGATTTTACATTTTGATACAATATAAAATTGAATAAAAATTGCGAATTTGAATCATTTTATGGCTTTTTGGTATTGGCACCAAACTTGAAAAGTAAAAGGAAATATCAAAATAGAATACTCAAAAGGAGCCAAAATGATTTACGAAGCAGAAAAATTTGACTGGACAATAGATAACAGAGGAAGCAATAAATTAAACCATAATTTATATAAAACTCCTCAAGGAAATATCTATTATCACAGATTAAAATTTAATAATACTGACGAAGAAATCATTTCGCAAGTAAATCCTGATGTAATTTGGGCATTGGAATTCGATGAATCAGTAATTAAAAAATATTACTTACAATCAAGAAATTGGTTAACTAAAGAGTATCAAAAAGCTTCTTAATATCTGTTGAAACAAAAAAAGCTTCTTAATAAATCAAAGGGTCTTTAATTAAAGATCCTTTTTATTTTTAAATCTCTTCAAAACTCTGATTTGGCAGCCAGCCTACTTTTCCATCTGAAAGTTTAATCTTTGACCAATTATCAACTTTGTCTTCAATCTCAAATTTAATTCCTTCATGAATAACAAAAGCATCACTGCTTTGTATATCCGGTGAAATTTTAGTTGAAATAACGGATTGAATTAAAATTCCATTATTAAAATTCATTTCTCTGTTTATGCTTGAGATAAAGAGAATAATGGATAAAAAAAGTAAAAAAATATTAATAAAGCCGAAAATTAAAGCGAATTTTTGTAACTGAAGGTTTCTTATTAAAAAATAAACTCCAATGCACACGAGAAATAAAAGATAAAAAATAATTATAATTATCTGCCAGGTAGCTGATGTAAAAAGAGACAATA
Organism: Ignavibacteriota bacterium; assembly: GCA_016713565.1. Taxonomy (NCBI): domain Bacteria; kingdom Pseudomonadati; phylum Ignavibacteriota; species Ignavibacteriota bacterium. The sequence continues at coordinate 841,666 of JADJOX010000007.1, read as the reverse complement.
AAATATTCCACCATTGGATAAAAAACAATGTCGGGATATCTTGAATTTTATCGACGGTTCTTGAGTTTGCGATTTTAAGATTATAAGCTGCATCTTCATTTGAAGGAGAAATTTTCAATGCTTTTTCATAATATAAAATTGATTTTCCCAAATGTCCTATTTTAAAGTACGCGTTTCCTAAATTGTAGAACAAATCGCCGCTGATATAACCTTGTTTTAAAATTGACTCATAACTCGTAATTGCTTCATTATATTGTTTACTTTGATAAAATTCGTTTCCCTGTTTCATAATTGTTTCTAAATCTTGAGCGGAAGAATTAGAAACGACTATAAATAATGCAATTATCACTAATAAATTTTTCATATTAAATTATTTTTTGATATGAATTGAACTTTCTAATTTTTCAATTATTCCTTCAACTCCATTGAACAAAGTTTTTCCGCTATCACTGCCCACGGCATTAGGAGCGAATCTTGCAAATTCACATTTTTCTGATATTTTTTTTAATCCGGCAATAAAATTATCGTCAATTTCAAAAGTCTTTAATTTTTCAATTGCTCTATCCAAAGTAAACTCAGCTTGTTGAATACCCAACTTATCACCCAAATAACCAAATAATGCGGCGGATAAGTTATTGTAATAGGCGCCTAAATCATTTTTTTCCAAAGATAAATTTGCTTCTTTTAATTTCAATTTGGAATTTTTCAAAGCCTTTTGATAGCGCATTAAATATAAATTTCCGGCTAACTTTAATTGCTTCTTATTTATAAATATCAAAGTAAATAATGCTCCGAGCGGAAGTATCAATCCTGCCCAAAATAAAACACTAATTCTAGCAATTTCTTCTTTTTTAATAAAATTTGACGGAGAGTTAACAATATATCTTATATCTTCGTTGAGTAATTTTACATCTTCCTTAGAATAACCCGTCGCATTTTGAGCATAATTTCCAGTTCCTTCTTTAACATTAACAGTAAATGGCTCTGATTTTAGCGTAACATATTGGTCTTTATCGAGATCAAAATAAGTAAATTCCAAGGGTGAAATTTCTTTTACGCCCGGAATGCGAGGAACTATAAGAAATTCAATATCTTTTCTACCCGATATAAGATTTGACCTAAAAATTTTCTCGCTTGTTTTAGGTTCGTATTTTTCAAATCCGGCAGGAAAGTTAATTTCGGGTAATTTTAACAACGCAATATTTCCGGTCCCGGATATTTTTGCTTTTACCGTGATTGCTTCATTTTGTTCAACCGATGTTTTATCGAGTTCCACTGAAAAGTCAAATTTACCAACCGCGCCCGAAAATGAATTTGGCGCGTTTTCCGGTAACGGATCAACATTTATAGTTAAACTATTAGATTTTGCGAGATGATCAATTGTTTCAGTTCTCCCAAAGAATGAATCATTGAAAAAGTCGTCAAAAATATCATTTCTATTTCTTTTACTTTTAACAATTACGGGAATTTTCAATTCAAATGGAGTAAGAACTAAGTTACCGCTTTTTGTAGGAAATAAAGCTGCTTTCTTGATAACCGCGGCTCTATATCTTTCTCCGTTATACATTTCTATGCCGAATTGTATATTCTGTGAAGTTTCCAGATCCTCCGACCAAAATCCGTTGAATGTTGGGAGTTTGGAAATTTGCGGAGAAGAGATATTTAGCTTTGTATAAAGTTTATATGAAACCGTTAATTGTTCACCCTGTTTAACTGAAGTTTTATTTGGAATTGCTCTGATGAATACATTTTTATTCAATTCTTCTTTGCTGATTCCAAGCTGTTTGTCAATGTTTTGACTCGTCGCAGTTCCTTGTACAACATTTATAGTGATTGGATTTGTCGTGAGTTTACTTCCGGCATAATCAACAGAAGATGAGCCTACTTCCGCCGTACCCAAATCCGGAGCAACCGCAATAAAAGAATAGGTTATCGATCCCGAAACTTGTCCATTTATTATCTGCATACTGCGCGATTCATTTGGTCCGCTAAGTATTTTTAATCCCTTAAAACTTGGGGTTCTAAAATTGTTTAACTTGCCAAGATCACCATTTTCGAAAGTAAAATAAATTTGGAATCTTTCATTTTGCCCGACCGTAGATTTATCGACGCTGACTTCAAATTTTTGTGCAAATAAACTTGAAGCGATTAAAAAAATAAGAGGGAAAAAATAAAATTTTCTCATACTATTATATTACCAGTCTTTTTCAACATTTGACTTTCTAACCTTTTGCTGTCTCATTTTTTTCTGCAGTTCAGCTTCGTTATTTTTTAACGCGTCAAGAATCCTTTGAGCCTCATCTTTAGAAATTTCATCCTTAGGTTCCGGTTTCTGCTGCTGATTTTGTTGATCTTGTTTCTGCTGATCTTGATCTTGTTTTTGATCTTTCTGATCTTTGTTCTGATCCTGTTGATCTTTATTTTGATCCTGATTTTGATTCTGATCTTTATTTTGTTGATCTTGGTTCTTATTATTCTGATTTTGTTGATTATTCTGTTGGTTTTGCATTTGTTTTATTGCATATGAAAGATTGTACTTTGTTTCCATATCGCTTGGATTAAGTTTTAACGCTTCTCTATAAGCTCCAATACTTTCTTTTAATTTTTTGGCTTTTAATAGTGAATTCCCAATATTATGAAAAATCTTTGCTTTATCAGTATCCGTTTTAGCTAATGGAAATGAGTTTTTAAATTCTTCTATTGATTCGTCAAAACGTCCTTGTTTGTAAACCGCATCGCCTAAATTAAATCTTGCTTCAAAATTTTCAACGTTTGATTCAATGCCTTTTTTAAAATTGGTTTCGGCGTCGGCATATTTATTTTCCTCATAAGCATTAACTCCATCATTTACCAAACCGCGCGTGGATTGTGCAAATAATGAAGAACAGCTTATCGTAAACCCAAATAAAAGGAAATATTTAGCTTTCATTTTCAGAAACTTCTTCCTGCTTTTCAAATTTAGCAAATAATTTTGATTTTCTTTCTTTAATAAATATTTCGGCAATAAGAATTAATAAAGCCGGTATTAAAAAGTAATAATATCTGTCTTCATATTCAGTAATTTTTGTTGCGCCGTATTCAGATCCTTCTAGATTAGCAAGATTGTCATAAATCATTCCCAATTCATCATCTGTATTGGAGCCTTGATAGTATTTTCCGTTTGCTTTGCTTGTAATTTCTTGCAGTGTTGTTTCATCAAGTTTAGTGAGTACGATATTTCCCGAAGCATCTTTTTTATATCCAACCTGCGCGCCGTCGCTGCTGTAAACCGGAATTGGAGCTCCCTGCGGTGAGCCTAAACCTATTGCATAAATTTTTATATTTGAATTATTAGCCTCTTCAATTGGAGTATCGAGTTCGCCTTCGTGGTCTTCACCGTCTGTTATAATAACAATTGCCTTTTGTGTTTCTTCATCTTTTTTAAATGAATTAAGCGCAAGTTTAATTGCCGGACCAATAGCAGTACCAGGCTGCGGAACTGAATTAACACTTACGGCAGAAAGAAACAAATTTGCAGCCGCGTAATCCGTTGTTAAAGGAAATTGAATAAATGCTTTTCCAGAAAACACAATTAAACCGATTCTGTCGCCTTTAAGTTTTTGAATCAATTTGGCAATATCATGTTTTGCTTTTTCCAATCTGCTTGGTTTAATGTCTTCCGCTTTCATACTCAATGAAACGTCTAAAAGAATGTAGACATCAATACCGACTTGTTTTACTTCTTCAATTTTAGATCCAATCTGCGGATTGGCTAACGCTAAAATCAATAATAGGATTGACAAAATAATTAAGCTGTTTTTAAAAATAATTTTAAATTTGCTTCGCATAGGAAATAAAATTTTATGCAATTTAACATTCGCAAATTTTTCCAGCAGTTTATTCTGATTTCTAATTGTATACCAAATCAAACCAATTAAAATTGGAATTAGGTATAAAGCATAAAGATATTCGCCGTGTGCAAATCTAAACATAATGTTATGGTAATTTTTTCAAATAAAGTTTTGAAACAAATAATTCTGCTAAGATAAATAATAATCCAAGTCCTAACCAATTATAAAAAAGCTCTTTTGCTTTCCTATAGCTTGTAACTTCAATTCTTGTTTTTTCTAACGTATCAATTATTTTATAAATTTCTTCCAACTTTTTATTATTTGTTGCTCTAAAATATTTTCCGTCTGTAATTTTTGAAACTTCGTTAAGAACTTTTTCATCAATTTCCACCGGAACCATTTGATATCTTTTGCCGAACGGTGTTTGAAATGGATATGGAGCTTCACCCATTGTTCCAACACCAACCGTGTAAACTCTAATACCGAATTTTTTCGCGATTTGAGCGGCTGTTATTGGATCAATTTCTCCGCTATTATTAACGCCGTCAGTTAATAAAATCATAATTTTACTTTTAGCTTCGCTGTCTTTCAAACGATTTACACCGTTTGCAATCGCGGTTCCAATTGCAGTACCGTCCTCAATCATTCCGCTTTGAATATCTTTTAGCAATCCGCGCAAAACTGGATAGTCAATTGTAAGCGGACATTGAGTAAAGCTTTCGCTAGCAAAAATAACCAAGCCGATTTTATCCGTTGTTCTTCCGGCAACAAATTCATCAATTACATTTTTAGCGGCATCAAGCCGGTTTGGTTTAAAATCTTCGGCCAGCATACTTCCGGAAATATCTAATAACATTGCAATATCAATACCTTCAGTATAAACATTTTCTCCGGAAGAGAATGTTTGAGGTCGTGCTAAAGCAACTATTAAAAGCGAAAGTCCAATAAGTCTTAATAATATTGGTAAATGACGCAGTCTCTCTTTTAATGTTTTATCGAGATCGCTGAAAATTTCCAAGTTAGAATAAGTAATTGCCGCAGATCTTTTTCTGTTTTGTTTCCAATACCAAAAAAGTATTAAAGGAATAATAGCAAGAAGATAAAGTAAATAAGGATAAGCAAATATAATGTTATTGAACACGGCTTACTCCCATTTCAAATTCATCTTCCTTTTTGGTCTTTTGTACAATATCGTAAGCTTGATTCATCATTTCATCATTTACGGTTGCAAGTGGAACAAATTTTGCGAATTTAACCATATCCGCATTTTCCAAAAATTTCCTAGAAGTATCAATCATTTTCTGATTGTCCATAACCCGGTTTAGAATTGAGACGGTTTCGGAAGTCGTCATTTCAAGTGAATTAAAATTATATCTTTCCTCAAAATATTTTCTAATTATCTCGGTAATCTCGGAATGAAATTCTTTAACTAAACCTTGTTGCCATAATTTTTTTGATTTAAGCGAATCCAATTTTTGAAGTGTTAAAATATGTAAAGGCAATGCCGGAACTTTTCTGATTTCTCTAACTTCTTCTTTTGGTTTATGATATTTTTTATACAAGAAATAAGCCAAAGCGGCAAGTAATAATAAAACTAAAACTAAAATTGACCAAAAAAGCCAATCGAATGGAATTCTAATCGGCGCTTTTACGTCTTTAATATCAGCCGATGGATTTACTTCCAAAGTATGAATAAATACTGTAACCGGATTTGTATTTATAATTTTGGGATCGGTATTATTTCCGACGAAATATGTTATTGGAATAGGCGGAATAGTAACCGACGTTGAATCATAGCCGGAAAGTATATAATTAAAATTATGAATATTCTTATCTTCTTCTTGTGTTGCCGGAAGTGATTTTACAACCTCCAAAGGCGCAAGCTGGTCAGTTAATTTTGGCGGAATTACGCGTATTCCTTCGTCAAATTCAACGCTGATTTTATACTTTATATAATCGCCGACGAGATAATCGGAAGTATCGGTTGCCGCAGAAGCCTTTATGTTTTGAGCAAACAAACTACCGGAAATCAGGAATAAGTAAAATAGCAGTATTATCCGAAAAATTTTTACCATCTTTTCTCACGCAGTTTAAAGAAATCAATAAGTGGTTTTACATACGACGTTGAAATATCAATTGGAATTGTATCAACTCTGCTTTTTAAAAAAAGATTATTTTGGAAATTTTTTCTTTCCTGCATCTTCATTTTAAAATGTTCTTGAACCATTTTATTGCTTGTATCCAAATATCTGATTTCTTCGGTTTCGGAATCTTTAAATTTTAAAAGTCCTGCGTCAAGTAAATTTTTTTCTCTTGGATCTTCTAAAATTATACTAATCAAATCATGCTTTTTGCTAATGATTTTAAGAATATTTTCATAACCTTTATCAATAAAATCCGAAATTAAAAACGCAATGGTTTTCTTTTTAATCGAATGATTAAAATATTCCAAAGCTCCTTTTATATTTGTTTTATTTCCTTGAGGTTCAAAAGAAAGAATTTCTCTTACAATTCTTAAAATATGACTTTTACCTTTTTTGGGCGGAACAAATTTTTCAATTTCATTTGTAAAAAGAATTAAACCGACTTTATCATTATTCTTCATTGCAGAAAAAGCAAGAATTGCGGTTAATTCAGCCGCAATCTGCTGTTTGGTTTTTTCAACACTTCCAAATACAAGCGAACCGCTTAAATCAACCAACAGCATTAATGTCAGTTCACGTTCTTCTTCAAATATTTTAACAAACGGATGACCGAATCTGGCGCTAACGTTCCAATCTATACTTCTAATATCATCGCCGAATTGATACTCGCGAACTTCGGAAAATTCCATTCCTCTTCCTTTAAAAACGGAATGATATTCTCCGGAGAAAACTTCATTTACAACGCCTCTTGTTCTAATTTCAATTTGGCGTACTTGTTTTAAAATTTCTTTAGTAAGCATTATCTACTATGGAACTTCAACTTTATTTAATATTTCTTCAATTATATTTTCCGAAGTTATTTCTTCGGCTTCTGCTTCATAGGTTACGGCAATTCTATGACGTAAAACATCATAACAAATTGATCTAACATCTTCTGGCACAACATATCCTCTTCGTTTAAGGAATGCATTTGCTCTTGCTCCCAATGCTAAATTTATTGTAGCTCTGGGTGATGCGCCGTAACTAATTAAGTTTGATAATTTTGTTAAACCGTAATCGTTTGGTTTTCTTGTTGCAAAAACAATATCAAGAATATATTTTTCAATTTTTTCATCAACATAAATATCATGTATTAAATTTCTTGCTTTAAGAATGCTGTCTATTTTTATAACGGGATTTATTGCTGCCGGTTTTGATCCAACATTTCTATGAAGGATTTTCATTTCATCTTCACGGGTAGGATAAGTTATTTTTACCTTTAACATAAACCTATCGACTTGTGCTTCAGGCAACGGATATGTTCCTTCTTGTTCGATTGGGTTTTGTGTCGCGAGTACCAAAAATGGTTCCGGTAATTTAAAAGTATTTTGTCCTATTGTTACTTGTCTTTCCTGCATTGCTTCGAGTAATGCACTTTGAACTTTAGCTGGAGCTCTGTTTATTTCATCTGCTAGAATGAAATTAGAAAAGATTGGACCTTTCTTAATTGAAAAGTTTCCTTCTTTCTGGTTAAATATCATTGTTCCTATTAAATCTGCCGGAAGCAAATCGGGTGTAAATTGAATTCTTTGGAATTTGGCGTCCATTGAATTTGCCAAAGTATTAATTGCCAATGTTTTTGCCAATCCGGGAACACCTTCCAATAGAATATGTCCGTTTCCAAGAAGTCCGATTACCAATCGCTCAACCATTTCTTTTTGACCGACAATAACTTTTCCAATTTCAGCTAAAAGAACATCAATGAATTCACTTTCTTTACTGATTTTTTCGTTTAATTCTGTGATCTCCAAAATAAAGTCCCTTAAATTATTTTAAGAATTGTAAATTTTACAATGTTGTATTCAATAAGTTTCAGTAAGTTTTTAAAATTTCGATTTTATACAAAATCCAAATATAGTGAAAATTGTTAGAAATCGAACAAAATGATTTTTTCATCATATAGAATTTTTTAGAATATTGAATGAATACGATGTTATAAATATTCAAATAAATTAAATTTTCCATCTCAATTTGTAATTAAAATATTGTTCTTAATGATGTTAATTTATATAATACCCGATTGTTTATGAAAATTTATGCAAAATTATGAAAGTATTAAAATTTGGCGGAACTTCGGTTGGTAATGCGGAAAGAATTTCTCAAGTTATCAATATTATAGAAGATTATAATTCAAAAAATATTAAAATTGCGGTTGTTTTTTCCGCATTCGGTGGAGTTACGGATCAACTTATTGATCTTAGCAACAGAGCTTTAAAAAGAGATGATTCCTACCTTGGATTATTTCAATCATTACGTTTAAAACACTTGGACGCGTTTGATGTTTTAGTAAATCATTCTAAAAAGAACTCAGCTCAAAAACATATTACGGATCATTTTGATGAGTTAAATGATATCCTAAAAGGAATTTACCTTTTGAGAGAACTTACTCCCAGAATTTTAGACAATATTTTAAGTTATGGAGAAAGACTTTCAAATTTTATAATTGCAGAAGCTATTAAAAGTAAAAAAATTGAATGTGAATATTTAAACGCAACCAAAATTATTAAAACTGATAACAACTTCGGTAATGCACATGTAAATTATGAACAGACAAATTCAAATATCGTAAAATATTTTAAAGCACATCAGTTAATGCAAATTGTGACCGGATTTATCGGCTTAAATGAAGAAGGCGAAATTACAACCTTGGGAAGAGGCGGTTCAGATTTTACGGCTTCAATTATCGGTTCTGCATTAAAAGCCGAAGAAATAGAAATTTGGACAGACGTAAACGGAATTTTAACGGCTGATCCAAGAAAAGTGAAAGAAGCAATTCCATTAAAAGCTGTTACGTATCAGGAGGCGATGGAAATGTCGTACTTTGGCGCTAAAGTAATTTATCCACCTACAATGCAGCCTGCGTTTGATAATAATATAAAAATTAGAATTCGAAATACTTTCAATACTAATTTTAAGGGAACTGTTATACTAGAAAAACAGCCCAAAATAAAATTCAGCGCAAAAGGGATTTCTTCTGTTGATAATATAACTTTGCTGAGAATCAGCGGAAGCGGACTTTTCGGCAACGAAGGAATTACTTCGAGAATATTTGATTCCTTAGCCGATGAAAAAATTAAATCTTTAATGTTAACGCAAGGTTCTTCCGGATTAAGTATATGTATCGCGGTTCTTCCTGATGAAGGTCAAAAAGCAAAAAGCGCGATTGAAAACGCGTTGCGTTTAGAAATTTTTGACGGAAGAGTAAGGGAAATTACAGCTGAAAAAAATCTTTCAATTATCGCGGTTGTTGGCGAAGATATGCGTCACACTCCGGGAATATCGGGAAGAGTTTTTGAAGCATTGGGTAAAAACGGTATCAACATTATCGCAATTGCTCAGGGTTCATCCGAATTGAATATTTCTTGCGTAATTAAGAATGAAGAATTGTCTAAAGCTTTGAATGTTCTGCATGATTCATTATTTCTTGCCGAAAGAAAGGTATACAACATCTTCTTGGTTGGAATTGGATTGGTTGGCAGCGCGTTATTAAAATATATAACCGATAAAAAAGACTTTCTTAAAAATGATAGGTCTATTGAACTAAGAGTAATTGGTATTGCAAACAGTAAAAAAATGCACTTTGATTTAAGCGGGATTGATGTAAATAATTGGGTAGATATTTTGGAGAAATCTAAAACCAAATCCGACATATCGAAATTCGTTGCAGAAATTCAAAAATTAAATTTGGCAAATTCAATTTTTATTGATTGTACGGCAAACGAAACCGCAATTCCTTTTTATGAAGAAATTCTTAAATCAAACATATCTATAACTACACCCAATAAAATCGCAAATACAAAAGAATTAGATTTTTATAAAAAGTTAAGACAAACATCGCAAAAGAAAAATGTAAAATTTCTTTATAGTACAAATGTCGGCGCTGGCTTACCAATTATTTCTACAATTAAAGATTTGGTTAACAGCGGCGAGAAAATAATTAAAATAGAAGGTATTCTTTCGGGAACTTTAAGCTACTTATTTAATTCATTTGTTGAAGATAAAAAATTTTCCGATATTGTTAAAACGGCACAGGAAAGCGGTTATACCGAACCGGATCCGCGTGACGATCTTAACGGTTTGGATGTCGCACGAAAATTACTGATTCTGATAAGAGAAATTGGTATTGACTTTGAGCTGAAAGATATTGATGTTGAAAATTTAGTTCCCGCAAAAGCAAGAAAAGTTAAAACTATTGAAACGTTCTTCCAAATTTTGGAAGCCGCCGATTCAGACTTTGAAGCAAGAAAAATTTCCGCAGTTAAAAATAAATCAGTTTTAAGATATATTGCTTCTTATGAAAATAATAAGGCAACTGTAAAACTTGTTGAAGTTGATCAAACACATCCGTTTTATAATCTTAAGGGAAATGACAATATAGCGGCAATAACAACAAAAAATTATTCCACTCAGCCTTTAATAATTAGAGGAAGAGGAGCCGGCGCGGAATTTACCGCTTCAGGAATTTTTGCGGATATTTTAAGAATTATTAATTACTTAGGTTGAAAATGAAAAAAATACCAGTTGCAATATTAGGCGCAACAGGAAGTGTTGGACAAAAATTCATAGAGCTTTTATCCGATCATCCTTGGTTTCAAATTTCTGAACTTGCGGCTTCGGAAAGATCTTCGGGTAAAAAATACAAAGATGCAACAAAATGGGTGATGGCTTCTCAGCTTAATAAAACAATTGCTGATATGGAAGTAAAAGCATGCGAGCCAAATTTAAATTCAAAATTAGTTTTTAGTGCATTAGATTCTTCAGTCGCCGGACAAATAGAAACCGACTTTGCAAACAAAGGATACTTTGTAATTTCAAACTCTAAAAACCATAGATTTGATAAAGAAGTTCCCTTGCTTATTCCCGAAGTAAATTATGAACATTTGGAGTTATTGAAAAATAAATCTGGCGGAATTGTTACAAATCCAAATTGTTCAACAATTGGAATGGTTATGGCTCTTAAACCTCTGCATGATGCGTTTGGAATAGAAACGGTTAATGTTGTAACAATGCAGGCAGTTTCTGGAGGAGGATATCCGGGAGTTCCAAGTATGGATATTATTGATAACGTTATTCCATATATAAGCGGCGAAGAAGATAAAATGAAAACGGAACCATTAAAAATTTTGGGTAAACTAAATGGTTCGGAAATAGAATTCGCAGATATTAATATTAGTGCGCAATGCAACAGAGTTTCAGTCATTGACGGTCATTTAGAAAATGTTCAAGTTAAATTTTCTAAAAAACCTTCCAAAGAAGAAATTGTAAAAGTTTGGAAAGAATATAAATCGTTGCCTCAAATACTAGATTTACCATCTGCTCCTAAAATTCCAATCCATTTTTTTGAAGAAGATCATTTACCTCAACCGAGATTAAACCGAAATTTAGAAAATGGAATGGCTGCTTCCGTTGGTCGTTTGCGCGAATGTGAAATTTTTGATTATAAATTTGTTGTGCTTTCGCACAATACAATTAGAGGAGCCGCAGGAGGAACAATTTTACTTGCAGAATTATTGAAAGCGCAAGGATATTTAAACGGAATTATTAATGAATAAAATAAAAGTCTTTGCACCCGCTACAGTTTCTAATGTTGGCTGCGGTTTTGATACAATTGGTTTTGCCATTGATAAACCCGGAGATATTGTTTCGTTAAGTTTACGAAATGACGGAATTGTTAAAATTAAAAAAATAACGGGAGACAACGGAGTTCTTCCTTACGCTATTGAAAAAAATACAGCTACCTACGGTTTAATGGAAATGCTTAGAATATTTGGCGATAAAAAAATAGGCTTGGATATTGAGATACACAAAAAAATGCCGATTGGTAGTGGACTTGGTTCAAGCGCAGCAAGTTCTGTTGCCGCAGTATACGGAATGAACAGATTATTAAATAATCACTTTAATGAAATGGAAGTATTAAACTTTGCCGTTTTGGGTGAATCAATTGCAAGCGGAGCAATACATGCCGATAACGTAGCGCCATCATTGTTTGGCGGATTTGTTTTAATTAGAGATTATAACCCAATAGACGTAGTTAAACTTCCGGTTCCTAAAAATTTATTTTGCACGGTATTATATTCTGAAATTGTTATTGAAACAAAACAAGCACGCAAATTAATTAAAAAAAATATGCCGCTTAAAAAAGCTCGTAAACATTTTGGTAATATCGGAACTTTAGTCTCGGGTTTATACGAAGGTGATTTAGATAAAATTGCAAGATCAATAGAAGATGAAATATCAGAACCGGCAAGAGCGGTATTGATTCCGAATTTTTATGAAATTAAAAAGGCTGCAATAAATGCCGGTGCTTTTGGCTGTTCCATTTCCGGATCCGGACCTTCAATTTTTGCTTTTTCCGGTTCTCTTGATAACGCAAAAAAAATAGGTTCAGCAATGAAAAGAATCGTAAATAAATCAGGAATCAAATCAACTTTATATATTTCAAAAATAAATCCACACGGACCAAAAATAATTTAATAATCATTTCTGTTATTCCCGGTTTCTCCGGGAATCCAGAGCTTTAAATTGATTTTCGATAGTAATATTCGGAAATAACTAATTGAGATATGCAATACTACAGCACGAATAATAAAGAAAACAAAGTAAGTTTTAAGCAGGCAATTCTGCAAGGATTGGCAAACGATAAAGGTTTGTTCATGCCAGAAAAAATTTCGAGATTGCCTGAAACATTTTTTAAAAATCTGTCACATCTTACTTTACAAGAAATCGCTTTTAAAGTCGCAAGGAATTTTATTGAAGATGAAATTTCCGAAAATGAATTACATTTTATAATTGAAAATTCAATTTCATTTGAAGCTCCCATTATTAAGCTTTCTGACGATCTTTCCATACTTGAATTATTTCACGGACCAACTTTGGCTTTTAAAGATTTTGGCGCCAGATTTATGGCAAGAACAATGGAATATTTTCTAAAAGGATTAAATAAGGAAATAACTATTCTAGTTGCTACATCGGGTGATACCGGAAGCGCAGTTGCAAATGGATTTTTAAATGTTGAAGGAATTAAAGTATTGGTTTTATTTCCAAGCGGAAAGATAAGTAAGATACAAGAAAAACAAATTACCACATTAGGCAACAATATTACGGCAGTTGAAGTCGAAGGAACTTTTGATGATTGTCAGCGTTTGGTTAAGACCGCATTTGTGGATGAAAATTTAAAATCAAAAATAAATTTAAGTTCGGCTAATTCAATAAATATTGGCAGATTGATCCCGCAGTCGTTTTACTATTTTGAAAGTTACAAACAAATTGAAAACAAAGATCAAAAAATAGTTTATTCAGTTCCAAGCGGTAATTTGGGAAATTTAACAGCGGGACTTTTTGCCAAAGAAATGGGACTGCAAATAAATAAATTTATTGCAGCCACAAATAAAAATGACGTTTTCACAAAATTTATTGGTGAAGGAAAATTTTTGCCCAAAGCTTCGGTTGAAACTTTGTCAAACGCAATGGATGTAGGTGATCCAAGTAATTTTGCAAGAATTATCGATCTTTATAAAAATGATCACAAGGTAATTTCGGATTTAATTTTTTCAAAAAGTTTTTCGGATGAGGAAACATTAAATAAAATTCAATATTTATACGATAATTTTAAATACGTAATTGATCCGCATGGAGCTGTCGGTTGTTTGGCTTTTGATCAATACAAAAATACAATAAACGAAAATGTATCCGGAGTTGTTTTAGAAACTGCGCATCCGGCAAAATTTATTAATGTAATTGAAGATAATTTAAATATTATTCCTGAAATTCCTGACCGATTAAAAAGTTGTCTAAATAAAATTGGCAATACAATTAAAATTTCTAATCAGTATAAAGATTTAAAAGAAATTTTACAAAACTAAAATATTACTTGCATTGAGAAGAAGATTTTTATATTTTCTCCATCAATAAAATTTGAACGTTCTTTAAGTAATTCAATTATCAAGAAAGGCAGAGGGAACAGGCCCTGTGAAGCCTTGGCAACCGTCATTATTGAAAGGTGCCAAATCCTGCCCTAGTAAATAGGGAAAGATAATATCGGAATTTATAAACCTCCTTTGGAATCTTTTCCCGGGAGGTTTTTTTTTGCCCTCTTGATACTTTCAAAAATATGATCTTTTCTTGATCAAAATATATACAGATTTTTTAGCTTAATTATTTGCGATAGAATTGAAATAAATTAATGTATTTAGAAAATTGAAGTAAAAACACAAAACAAAAAAATTCTAACTGAAAGGAGAATAAAATGAGTAATTATAAATATGAAACTTTACAGCTTCACGCTGGACAAGAAGTTGATTCGGCAACAAATTCACGGGCAGTTCCAATTTATCAAACATCATCTTATGTTTTTAATGATTCGGAACACGCGGCTAATTTATTTGGATTAAAACAATTCGGAAATATTTACACTAGAATAATGAATCCGACTTCGGATGTTTTTGAAAAAAGAATAGCAGCATTAGAAGGCGGAGTAGCCGCACTTGCAACTTCTTCCGGACAAGCAGCCGAACTTTTGGCAATAACTAATATTGCGCAAGCCGGAGATAATATTGTATCAACAAGCTTTCTTTATGGAGGAACATTTAATTTATTCAAAGTTTCTTTACCACGTCTCGGAATAAATGTAAAATTTGTCGATGGAGATGAACCAGAGAATTTTGAGAAATTAATTGATGATAAAACTAAAGCAATATATATTGAGTCAATAGGTAATCCAAAATTAAATATCCCGGATTTTGAAAAGATTGCCGAAGTAGCGCATAAAAATGGAATACCATTAATTGTGGATAATACATTTGGCGCGGCAGGCTATTTAGTTCGTCCAATTGATTATGGCGCCGATATTGTTGTAGCATCGGCAACAAAATGGATTGGCGGACATGGAACTTCTATAGGCGGAGTAATTGTTGATTCGGGAAATTTTGATTGGGGAAACGGAAAATTTCCATTATTTACAGAACCCTCACCCGGTTATCATGGATTAAATTTTAATGAAGTTTTTGGCAAAGGATCACAGTTTGGAAATATTGCTTTTATTATTCGTGCAAGAGTTGAGGGATTAAGAGATTTGGGTCCATGCTTAAGTCCGTTTAATTCATTTTTATTTTTACAAGGATTGGAAACTTTATCATTAAGAATAGAAAGGCATAACAGCAACGCGTTAATATTGGCAAATTGGTTAAAGAACCATCCTGCAATTGATTGGGTTTGGTACCCAGGATTAAAAGAATATCCTTCTCATATAAATGCGGTAAAATATTTACGCAGCGGTTTCTACGGCTCGATGCTTTCATTTGGCATAAAAGGCGGATTAGAAGCAGGAAAGAAATTTATCAATAAAGTCAAACTTGCAAGTTTGCTGGCAAACGTAGGCGACGCAAAAACTCTTGTTATACATCCTGCTTCAACAACACATCAGCAGCTTTCCGATGATGAACAAAGAGCATCTGGTGTAGCACCTGAAGCTATAAGAGTATCTGTTGGAATTGAACATATTGATGATATTATTAATGATTTTGAACAAGCATTAAATGGAAAATAAATTATATTTTATGCAATAAATATTTTGGAATGTAATGAAAATTTATTGTGAGGAGAGGAAATGATTGTAATTACTAAATTTGAAAATTTATTTAGTCAGTCAGTTCCTCTTCAACTTGAATGCGGCGCGGAATTAGATTCTGTAACTGTTGCTTATCAGTCTTACGGAACTTTAAACAAAGAAAAAAACAATGTAATTATTGTTAACCACGCTTTGACGGGAAACGCGCATGCAGCCGGAATTATTGAAGATATTGAAATTAAAAATTCTGAAAAATATCCTAAGCTTTATTCGTATAATAAAATGTTTGATGGTAAAGAAGGCTGGTGGTCGCCCTTAATTGGAAGCGGGAAACCTTTAGATACGGATAAATATTTTATAATTTGCTCAAATATTTTAGGCAGTTGTTACGGAACAACCGGTCCAACAAGTTTGAATTTAAAAACAAATTCTATTTACGGAATGAACTTTCCCGAAATAACAGTTAGAGATATGGTAAAAGTTCAAAAAGCATTGCTTGCTAAACTTGGAATTAACAAAATTACATTGGCTATCGGCGGTTCGCTTGGCGGAATGCAGGTTTTGGAATGGGCTATTATGTATCCGGATTTAGTTGATAAAATAATGCCAATCGCGACTTCAGCTGCTCATTCGGCTTGGGCAATTGGCTTGAACGAAGCATCTCGAAATGCAATTATAAATGACCCTGTTTGGAATAACGGTAATTACAAACATCAGCCTGAAAAAGGTATCGGTTTAGCTCGAAAAATTGCGATGATCAGTTATAGAAGTTTTGATTCATTTAATAAAAAATTCGGCCGTGGATTTAATCATAAAGAAAATATTTTTGAAATAGAAAGTTATCTTAATTACCAAGGCGAAAAACTAACAAATAGATTTGACGCCAACACTTATCTTTATTTAAGTAAGGCAATGGATTATCATGACGTTGGAAAAGACCGTAACGGAATAACAAACGCACTTTCATTAATAAAGGCTGAAACAAAATGTGTTGGAATTAATTCTGATATTCTATATCCGGTTGCAGAACAAAAAGAAAATCAAAGTCAAATTCCAAACGAAGATTATACTGAAATTGATTCAATACACGGGCATGACGCATTTCTAATTGAGTTTGATCAACTTGATAAAATAATTAGAAAATTTTTAGATTAATTTTTATTCATGGAATTTGCTCAAGTAATGGCAACTTTTAATTTTAGAAAGCTGTTATTTTCAGCCGGAATAATTTCTGTAATATTTTATATTTTTCATATTGTACTTGGTAGCTTTTTATGGCCGGATTATAATAATCTGCAGCAGCCTATAAGTGATTTGACCGCAAGCCAAGCTCCAAACAGATTTTTACTACTTGCAATTACAACAATATATGGATTTTGCGCGCTAATTTTTGCACTTGCTTTCACTTTTCTGGAAAGTAAAAAACACATCAGATTAGTTTTTATAGGCGGATTACTTTTTATCTCACTTCATATTTTATCAATCTCGTATGGAATATTTCCTGAAGATTTACCTGGGAGTAAAGAATCTTTTTCCGGATTTATGCATTTAGTAGTTACTGCGTTAATTGCGCCAATTACAATTCTAACACCCGTAACAATTGGACTTGGTTTTTTAAAAGACACATTCTGGAAAAGATTTGGAGTATTATCTATAGTAGCAGGAATTTTAATATTTCTTTTCGGCGGATTTACGGCTTACTTATTTATTCACAAATTAGCTTACTTCGGATTAGTTGAAAGAATTAATATAGGCATTTTACAAACGTGGACATTTCTCTTATCATATAAATTAATAAATCTGTAATGTTAAAATTTTCTGTTAAATTATATATTCTTTTTACTTTTATTTATTTTTCTTGTTATGCCCAAGAGCAAAATCCTTTTAATTTAGACTCTAGCAAAGTTAAGGTAAATTTTTATGGCTCTTTATTTCATCAGCATCATGATTTTTTTGGAGAAGCTTTTTCATTTCAAGGAATTGAGGGCGGAATTTTAGTTGAGAAAAAATATTTAGCCGGAATTTATGCTTCAAGTTTTGTTTCAAATTTGAAAGTTAATTTTAAAAATGAACTGAAATATTTTTCCTTAGCCCAATCCGGGATTTTAAGCGGCTATTATTACTCAAATTTTAAAAATGTTTACTCTGGAGTATTAATAAATCTCGGATATGTTTCAATAATTGGATATGAAAAATCTTTTCCGCTATTTAAGCCAAAAAATCCCGCTATCAATCTTGGTGGAATAGTCTGTGCTCCGCAATTATTTGCAGAAATTCCAACTCTTAATTGGCTTGAAATAAGAATAGGATTAGCTTACAATTTTTATTTTTTAGAGAAAAATTCGAAAATCAGTAATTCCGACTTAAATAATATTTCTTTTAATTTCGGATTTATTTTTGGTGATTTTGATTAACAAAATAAAATTATAATAGCTCGTAAACTTTTTTCAATTTGCCTGTCACTTCTTCGGCTATTTGACCAAGCGCTTCATTTTTAACGGCCTGCATTGCAACAATAGGATTCATAAAAGCTACTTCAATTTTTTTATCTTCAGTTTCCTGAACGATAACGTTACAAGGAAGAAGAACTCCGATCTTGTCTTCCGCTTTCATCGCTTTGTGAGCTAAAGGAGGATTGCACGCTCCGAGTATTTTGTATTTCCTGAAATCTACATTTAATTTATTTTTTAATGTTGACTGAACGTCAATTTCAGTTAATACACCAAACCCTTCTTTTTTTAATTCTTCCTGAACTTTTATTAAAGCATCATCAAATGAATAATCGACAATTTTAGATATGTAATATGTCATACTAAATCCTTTTTATTTTGTTTGATGACAAAAATCAAAATTGGTTTCTCTTTTGGAGATGAACCGAATTATATATTGCCGAATAATCTTTATCTGAGTTGCCCTTTTGAATTGAATCAATTAAAATTTTTCTAATCGACTTTAATGAATCCGTATTAATATTTTTTTCCGCAAATGAATTTAACATCAAATCCAGATCTTTTAGTAAATGTTTTACCGGAAAATTTGGACTATCAAAATTTCCGCTAAGATAATTTGGTAATTTTTTATCAAATGTTGGTGCGTACAACGCGCTGTTTCGTAATATTTCCATGAATGTTTCAACATTCAAATTATTTTCTCTTACAAAGCCAAGACTAACAGCAAATGCAACTGTTTCGGAAATTATCAATTGGTTCAGTGCTAATTTCATTGCCGCAGCCTGTCCAATTTCGCCGATATGCAAAACCTTATTGCTAAATGTATCAAAGATATTTTTCCATTTTGAAAACTGTTCATTAGAGGAACCGACTAAAACAATTAATTCTCCATTTAATATTTGAGGAATGCTTCCCAAAACGGGGGCTTCAAAATAACTTCCGCGAAGTCTTTTTATTCGTGAGTTTAATTCAACACTTTCCGATGGTGAAATTGTACTCATTTGAATTATAGTTTTGTTTTCAAAATTTCCAATGTTGCTGCCGAATAAAACTTCATCTATTGAATCGTAATTTGAAAGCATTAAAATAATTGCATCAGTTTCCTGCATAAATTCTATAATATCTGAAAATGCGACGGCTCCTAATTTTGCTAGTTCTGCTGTTTTGCTTTTTGTTCTATTGTAAATATTTAATTTATGATTTGATTCAACTAATTTTTGCGCAATAGGCTTACCCATTAAACCGGTGCCAATCAGTCCTAACTTCATAAATTCCCTTTTAAAATGTTAAATAAATCCATTTCAATTGCTTCTTCAGAAAAGAAAGGTTCACCAAATGGTTTCCCAATTTTAAATCCAAAAGTCTTGGCGCGCGCTTCCAAATATTTTATGAATTCCGGATTACTAATAAAAGTTTCCGGCTCGTTTGTTTTCGAATTTTTATTGAAAAATTGTGTTTGATAAGCCCAAACCGCTTTCATTTTTGTATCAAAGGTTTCAGAAATGTCAACAATGAAAGATGGAATAAATTCGTAAGTCTGCATAAAATAATAAATCTTTTTTGGTCTGTAAGCTTTTTGAGCATTTGAATTAACGATTGTCTTATATTTTGGCAATCCGGAAAGAAACATTGCACGTTTAATTAATTTGCTTGTTTCAATATGATCGGGATGTCTGTCGTTAAAGTATGGAGCAAAAATTATTTCAGGCTGATACTTTCTAATAACTTTTACAATTTTCGATGTATTTTCCTGATTTATAAAAACATGACCATCTTTAATTCCTAAATTTTCTCTAACGGCAACATTAAGAATTTTATCGGCATTTTTCGATTCAATTTTTCTAATTGATTTAGAACCTCTTGTTCCAAGTTCACCGCCGGTCAGATCAGCAATTCCAAATTTTGAACCGGCTTTTGTTAATTTTGCGATTGTGCCTCCCATTGATAATTCAGCATCATCCGGATGCGCAGCGAAAGCAATAAAATCTAATTTCAATTTTTACCTCAATTTTTAAAACCGAATATTATAAAATTATAAACGATTTCAAAATTTTCTATTTTTAAATAATTATATTTACCCCATAAATTTTTACAAAAGGGTTAAAATTGGAATTTGAAGCGGTCATTGGTTTAGAGGTTCATGCTCAACTTTTAACGGAGACAAAAATATTTTGCGGCTGCTCTACAAAATTCGGGAATCCGGCAAACTCAAATGTTTGTCCGGTTTGCTTGGGTCATCCGGGAGTTTTACCGGTCTTAAATAAAAAAGTTGTTGAATTTACAACATTAATGGGATTGGCAACAAACTGCACTATCAATGAAACTTCAACGTTTGAAAGAAAAAATTATTTTTATCCCGATCTTCCTAAGGGCTATCAAATTTCACAATTTGAACTGCCTATTTGTGAAAATGGATTTATTAATATAAATACCAGTGAAGTGAAAAAAATAAGAATTAAAAGAATTCACATGGAAGAAGATGCCGGAAAATCTATTCATGATCAAGGTTCGGATACTTTAGTGGATGTAAATAGATGCGGAACGCCGCTGATGGAAATTGTAAGCGAACCCGATCTTAGCAGCGGGGAAGAAGCTTATCAATATTTAACGAATTTAAAACAGATCATTACATACCTCGGTATCTGTGATGGAAATATGGAAGAAGGTTCGCTTAGATGCGACGCGAATATTTCAATAAGACCAAAAGGTTCTTCTAAACTAGGAACGCGTACCGAAGTGAAAAACATGAATTCATTTAGAAATGTTCAGCGCGCTATTGATTTTGAAATTGATAGACAAATAAATTTAGTTGAGGACGGCGGTGTAGTTGTGCAGCAGACATTATTGTGGAACGCTGAGCAAAATAAGGCAGCTTCAATGAGAGGAAAAGAAGAAGCGCATGATTATAGATATTTTCCCGATCCGGATCTAATGCCTGTTGTGGTAAGTGAAGAATGGAAAAACGAAATATTTAAAAGTATGCCTGAACTTCCGAAAAAAAGAAAAGAGAGATTTGTTAACGAACTTCAGTTAACCGAATATGATGCCGAAGTTTTAACTTCACAAAAAGAAATGGCTGATTATTTTGAAGAAGTATTAAAAGAAACCGCTGATACGAAAATTGCAGCTAATTGGGTAATGGGGGATGTTTTAAAAATATTAAATGAACAAAAATTAACTTTCACTAAATTTCCTGTTTCCGCAAAAAATTTGGGAAAGTTGATTAACTTAATTACAGCAAATAAAATAAGCAGCAAAATTGCCAAAGACGTTTTTCCCATAATGTTGGAAGACGATAAAGATCCGAACATAATTGTTGAAGAGAGAAATTTAATTCAAATTACCGATACTTCCGCAATTGAAACTGCTGTAGATAATGTTATTAAAAACAATCCATCTCAAGTTGAGGAATTTAAATCCGGCAAAGAAAAAGTATTAGGATTTTTCGTCGGTCAAATTATGAAGGAAACTAAAGGCAAGGCAAATCCTCAAATAGTGAACCAATTATTGAGAGAAAAATTAAAGTGATAAATAACATGCTGATCATCAAGTTTGATATAATATTTTAATTTCTTATTAAATCATAATAACTTGCGTTCCGGTTATTTTTTACTCAACCAATAATCTTTCATAATACCTGGAAGTTCCGGTATCTAAAATTTCCCAAATGATTTTTCTTATTGTTGGACCGATTCCATTTATTTGTCCAAGTTCAGATCGTATGCTTGAAATGCTTGTCTCTAATTTTGAAACCGCATATGCCGCATAGCCAAAATTTGATTTATAACCTCTAAGTTTTAACAAATAATCTATTTGCTCGAGAATTACAGTTACCAAATCATTTTCATTTAAAATATTGTTGAATAAATAGGCCGGAATTCTTTTGGAAATTTTATTTCTCTGAGCAAATGTTTGGAAAGTATAATTCACTGTTTCAAAATACTCTTTTGCGGGATTTCCCCAATTATCATTATTATATAAATTTTCATATTCAATTTGCATGTGAGGAAAATGTTCGAAAATAGTTTTCATGAAATATTCTTTTTGTCTGCCGGCTTTTAATGTCATTCCGCCGAAAATTATAAAATCAATTCCTGCTTTAAGACCTTCGCTAATTGATTGTTCGATCATTTGAGGAGTATCGGTAATAAAGGGAATTACAGGCATTAAAAACATTCCGCACGCAAAGCCATGATCTTTAAAGAACGAAATTGTTTCTAATCTTTTTGAAGGCAAAGCAGCGAGAGGTTCAAAGATTTTACTAATTTTATCATCAACGGTAGAGAAGCTAAAACTAATTATAGCTCTGTTTTGCTTATTTATTTTTTGAAGAATATCAAAGTCGCGTTTAATTAATACAGATTTTGTTAACATGTGAACCGGATAACCGAATTCGTAAAGCAGTTCTAAAGCTTTACGCGTTAATTCATATTTCTGCTCAACCGGCTCATAACTATCTCCAACGCCACCGCCGGGTAAAATAAAACTTTTTTTTAATGGAATTCTTCTTCGTTTAGGATCTAATTCATTTCTTAAAACCTCAATTGCGTTTTTCTTTATCACAATATCTTTGCCGAAATCACCTTCCACGAAATAATTTTCAGCTCTGCCGTCGCAGTAAACACAATCGTGGGTGCAGCCTCTATATAAGTTCATTCCGTAATGAGAAATGAACCATGAATCAATTTTTTTGTATTTACGTAAAATTGATTTAGCTTCTATTTCGTGAATTGGCATTTTGTATTTTCAAGAAATTATGGTAAACATATTTTACCGAGAATTGTAGGATGTTTAGCGCCTGTTGTTCTCGGAATGTTTGTAGGATTTCCCGAAACCGTTTCATTTGCCAGAACTGCAAAGCAAATTGCTTCCTTCGCGTCAGATGAAACGCCGATATCATCAATTATTTTTATTTCAATCTCTTGTCCGAAATCTTTACTTAAACATTCGTACAAAAATTTGTTTTTTGCTCCGCCTCCGCTTACAATTAGTTCATCAATTTTTGTTTCTTCCTCAATAAACTTTTTATAATTTCTAAAAATTGCGTATGACGTAAATTTTGTAATTGTTGTAAGCCAGTCTTCACTTTTTAAGTTTTCAAAATCTTTAAATAAATTTGATAAAAAGCTTTCACCGTAATATTCACGTCCCGTAGATTTAGGCGGCTGCCTTTCAATAAAAGAATCTTGCAGTTTCAGTCTTTCAAATAACTCATCATTGAAATTTCCTGATCTGGCAAAATTTCCGTCATTGTCAAACGCTTTATCAAAAAGTTTTTTTGTAACAATATCTATCAGCATATTGCCAGGACCAACGTCAAAAGCGAATACATCTTTCAATCCTTTTTCTTTGTTTAAGATTGTGAAGTTTGAAATTCCACCGATGTTTAACAAAGCTCTGTTTTTCAGATGCGAATGAAATAAAATATAATCAAAATATGGAACAAGCGGAGCACCTTCTCCACCCAAAGCCATATCGCCAGATCTAAAGTCCCCGACAGTAATAACTCCGCTTAACTTAGCTAATACAGCGGGATCGCCAATCTGCAATGTAGAAGAAATATTGTAATCAAAATAATTTTGTTTATTCGGCAAATGCTGAATTGTTTGTCCGTGCGAACCAATTAAATCAATTTTTTCGATGGGGAAATTGAGAGATCTGCACAGAACTTGAATTGCGTCAAAATAAATATTTGGAATAAGAAAATTTAATTGTGAAATATCTTCAACGTTACTCGATTCTTTAATTGAATTTTTCAACAATTTATCTTTCAAACCATTTGGGAAAGGGAATTCTAAAAATCCAATCAAATTAATTTTTGTAAAAATACTGTTTCCATCAATTTCAACAAGCGCTACATCAACTCCGTCCAAAGAAGTTCCGGACATAATTCCTATTACAAATTTCTTTTCTTTTTTAGAAAGGTCAAAAAGTCTTTGCATTGTTTTCGAAAAATTTATTCTTAATATTTTTTAATATAATAAATTTTCTTAAGAACAAACTTATAAAAATTATTGAATTGACCGGTCGCAATTATTTAATGAAAACAAAAAACCTTATTATTTATGGCTCTAAAACTCTTGCAACCATAATGCCTGTATGTTTCTCAACACTTTTTACATAATCGGCAAGCGGCTGTTCGGTAATTTGAATTTTCTTCCCTTTGATAGGCGCGTGCATAAAATGAATTCTATTGTCATCCATTTTAACGGCAATTCCCGTATGCGAAATGTCCAAGCCATCCGTTTTTGCGGTAATTAAAATTATATCGCCATTATTAATTTTACTTTCGGCACAGCCGATATGCTCTTGAGGAATATAATAATAATCTCGACTGTTCATTGAATCTTCAACAGATTTTATTTCTTTTACAAATTTAGGATTATTCTTTAATTGTTTATACAAATCGGAATGCGTGCTCATGAAATTAATTTTTTTGTCAAATTTAGTTCCGCCGATTTCTTTAGTTATGTCTTTCACATTTCCGCGTTTTGAGTTATCGTATAACCAATCTGCCGCATAATGCAGTCTTGACGGATATTCATTAATAATTCCGTTTCTATAACGAAGATTTTTAATTTCATTCTGATAATCTTGAAAAGTAGTTTTTCCTTCTTTTATGCATCTCGCAAACGCAAGTGAGCTTTCAAAAAATGTATAGCAATCCAAACCGGAAAGATGAATAACAAGCTGTTCCGAATCTCCTTTTTCTAAAGTAAAAGCCTCATAATCTAAACCTAAATAAGTTTTACCGATTGCGGCAACAACTTCACTTATGGGTAATTTTTGTAAATTTTTTGAAACCGCAAATTCAAATTTTGAATTACATATCTCAACGTCATTTTCCGAATAAATTGATTGCGCAGAGATACTTAAATTATATATTAAAATAAAAACAAAAAAATAAAACATTTTCATATTGGTAAATCCTCTTCTTCACTTGATGATATTTGCTGTTCAAAACTTGAATGAAATAAATCCAAGTTTTCGAATCTGGCAAAATCCTTAAGAAATTTAAGTCTTACATCTCCTGTGGGACCATTACGCTGCTTACCGACTATAATTTCCGCAATACCTTCAGTCGATTCTCCATCGGCAAATTGAGTTATACCGTAATATTCGGGACGATTTAGAAAAATTACAACATCTGCGTCCTGTTCAATTGAACCTGATTCTCTAAGATCGGAAAGTTGCGGTCTTTTATCACTTCTTGATTCAACAGCTCTGTTTAACTGAGAAAGAGCGATAACCGGAACATTTAATTCTTTGGCAAGAGCTTTTAAAGATCGGGAAATTGTAGAAATTTCTCTTTCTCTGCTGTCCATTCTAGTACTGGAAGACATAAGCTGTAAATAATCGATTATAATCAATCCGATATTTTTTTCAGATTTCAACCGTCTTGCTTTTGCTCTAATTTCCAACACGGTTTGACCCGGAGTGTCATCAATATAAATTGGCGCTTGCGAAAGTTTATGCGCTGTTCTGCTAATTCTGGGGCCATCTTCAGCTTTAAATTTTCCAGTTCTAACACTGTGAGCGTTTATGCGTGCCTCTGCGCAAATTAATCTTATTACTAATTGTATAGTTGCCATTTCCAAACTAAACACCGCTATCGGAACTTGATTATCAACGGCGGCATTTCTTGCCGCGGAAAGAGCAAATGCGGTCTTTCCCATTGAAGGTCTTGCTGCAATAATAATAAGATCAGATTTTTGAAAACCGCCAAGCATATCATCCAAACCAAAAAATCCCGTTGGAACAGAAAATGAAGAAATATTCTTTGAATGAATTGCCTCAATATGCTCTATCGCTTCACGAACTGCGCGGTCCATAGTTTTGTATGATTCTTTTAATCCCGCTTCTGTAATTTCAAATATTTTTGCTTCGGCGGAATCCAAAATATCAAATACATCTTCATTGCCTTTGTACGCGCTTGTTGCAATTTCCATTGATGAATTGATGAGCTTTCGCAGTATCCATTTTTCTAAAACTATTCTGGCGTGATAATCAACATTTGCGGCTGAAGAAATATTTTGCGATAATTTACTTATATAAACCGGTCCGCCTACAGCTTCAATTTTATTGTTCTTTTTTAATTCTTCATAGAGAGAGACAGAATCAATGGGTTCATTAGATTCATACAGCGAAAGCATCGCGTCAAAAATTAATTGATTCTTTTTATCGTAGAAACATTCGGATTGAACAACTGATGCAACTTTATCAATTGCTTCTCTTTCAAGCATTATTGCGCCTAATATTGCTCTTTCCACTTCAACAGCTTGCGGCGGCTGATTGATGAGATTATTTTGATTTTGTAATTGATCCATAATAATTTTTTATTTTATGCTGTCATATAATTTTCTAAATTTTTGAACATCTTCCCAGCAGCCTCTTTTCCAATTAGGATTTCTCAATAGCGCGGCGGGATGATAAGTGACCATAGCTTTTATTCCATTCAAATCAAAAACATTGCCGCGTAATTTTGTTAAGCTGTCTTTTGTTTTTAATAAACTGCCTGCGGCAATTAAACCCAAAAGTAAAATGGCCTTTGGTTTTATCAAATCAATTTGTTTGTACAAATAAGGTGTACATTCATCCATTTCCGGCGGAAGCGGATTTCTATTATTCGGCGGACGACATTTTAAAATATTGGCAATATACACTTCGTCTCTTTCAAAATTAATAGCTTTTAAAATATCGGTCAGTAATTTTCCTGCTCTGCCAACAAATGGAAGTCCTTGCTGATCTTCATCCGCACCCGGTGCTTCGCCAATTATCATTGCGTCGGCATTTGGATTTCCGGACCCGAAAACAAATTTTGTTCTGGTTTTGCCAAGAGGACATTTCTGACAATTATGAATGGAATCGTAAAGTTCTGTTAAGCTTTTGCAGTTTGAGTAATCTTCAAATAACGTTGTTGAGGGCATATAAAATTCTGTTTTTTCTTTAATATTAGGTTCTTGCTTAATTGGTGATTTGAATTCGAGAGTTAGTTTTTCATACAGCTCATCGCCAAATATTTCCTGCTGATTTTTTAATTCCTCTAATATTTGTTTTTTATCTATCACTGACTTCAAATTTATATTTGAATAAATATCTTAAACAAAAGTTAAATAAAATAAATTGTAAAAAAAAAGGAAGTCGTTTTGACTTCCTCTTTAAATGAAAAAGTTTTATTACTCTTCGGTGTTCTTAAAGCGGTAATCAATTTTATCATCTACCATCTTTTTGATGGCAACAATGTGAGGTTTATTTCTTTTTTCAAATTCCAAAGAAATCTTTTCTTGTTCTTGATTATCTCTTTCATCAAAATCATCATCGCTTGCCGGAGCAAATGTGCTTATAAGATTGCTGAATTCGGTTTTATTATCTTCATTTACTCTTCTTGCCTCTTGAGCACAAACGATAACAGCTTCATATAAATTAGCTGCTTTTTCTTTTAGAACTCTTAAATCTACAGGTGTTACGCCCATTTTGTTTCTCCTATTTGCTTAATTCTTTTTCTATAATTTTATTTACTTCTTTACTTGCTTCATCAAGATTATAATTATAAACATTATAATCGAATTTTTCTCTGTAATTCAATTCCATTTCAGCTCTTTCAATTCTTTTGGCAAAATCTTCATCCGACTCGGTTTTTCTGTTATACAAGCGTGTTTTCAGTTCTTCAATACTTGGCGGTGAAATGAAAATTAGTACGGAATCTTTATAAACTTTTTTAATATTTACCGCGCCTTTTACGTCAACTTCAAGAACCAATGAAACACCGTTATCGATTTTTTCAAAAACGAAATCTTTCAAAGTACCGTAATAATATCCAAAAAATTTACCCCATTCAAGGAACTCATCATTTTCAATTTTTTGTTTGAAAGAATCTTCATCTAAAAAAAAATAATCTATTCCATTAATTTCGTTCGGGCGTTTATTCCTTGTCGTTGCCGAAATGGAAAATACTAAATCCTTAAAATCATTTAATACATTTTTAATAATTGTAGTTTTTCCGGAACCGCTTGGAGCTGAAAATACAAATAATTTTCCTTTTTTCCCGCTCAAATTTTACTCAATATTTTGTATTTGTTCACGGATTTTTTCTAATTCTTCTTTTATAATAATACCAGCATGCGCAATTTCAGATGAAATTGATTTACTATTAATTGTATTAATTTCTCTGTTCATTTCCTGCGTTATGAAATTTAATTTTCGTCCGGAATCTTCGTCATTATCCAACGTTTCACAAAATAATTTTATATGACTTCTCAGCCTTATGCTTTCTTCAGTTATATCATGTTTTTCAGAAAGAATTGCCATTTCTAGAGTAAACCTTTCCTTATCATCAATATATTCATCGGCTAATTTCTTGGCGCGTTCCTTAAATTTTTCAAAAAATTCAACCGTGGAATTTTTAGTAATATTTTCAATTTTTGTCAATTCTTCTAAAATTTTATTGATTCTAAAAACCAAATCTTTCTTAAGTTCCAGACCTTCGGATTTTTTCATTTGATTAAATTTCTCAACAGCGGAAGAAACTGAATTTGCAATAATTTCAAAATCAATTCCGTTCGATTCTTGATTTTCCGAAAGGAACATATCTCTAAGCATTAAAATTTGATTTAACTCAATTTTCGAATCAGAATTAGTGTAGTTATTTATTTGAGTCAAAATATCAACGGCATTTTTGAGCGCATTGGAATTTATAGGAGAATTTCCGTTTGTCAACTTATTATAAGTCAAAACTATACTAAGTGTAACTTTTCCTCGTCCTATTTTATTTTTAATTAAATCTCTAATCGCAAATTCATGTTTATAAAGTTCTTTTGGAAGTTTAATGGATAGATCCAAAAAACGGCTGTTTAAACTTTTAATTTCGGTTTCAAGAGTAAAATTTTCATTTGAGAAAGCATCGGTTCCGATTCCGGTCATACTTTTCAGCATAGAGAATTTCCTAAAAGATAAGCTTTAAATTTACCCAAAATATTGATTTTATTCAAAAATAAGTTGAAATTATTATTATTAGAAAGCTTCGCCTATACCGATTTGAATTTCCATAAAATCGAAGAGTTTTCTGTTGTAAAAAGCGGTTTTACTGCTTGGATCAAAAACTTTAAAACCAAAATCCAATCTAAAAGGCGCAAAATCTGAATAATATCTGAATCCGAATCCCGAAGCAAGTGATAAACTGTTAAATCTAAATTTTGTAAAATCATTCCAAACATTTCCATAATCAAAAAATAAAGCCAAACCGATTTTTTCCGTAAAACGCTCGCGTAATTCAAATGAACCTTCAAAAAGAAAAAATCCTCCGGGTGTTATATTCCTGATAATATTTTGAATTTCACTTTGAGAAGGATCATCCGGTAAATTTCTTTTTTTTCTATTTATTAACGGCAAATCATTTGCGCCCCAAGCTCTAATTGAGTTGCTTCCGCCGGCAGTAAATCTTTGATTAAACGGAATATTTCTTTTATTTCCGTAATATGCTTGAATATTCCCGATTTTTAATTTTGTTCCGAACGCGTCAAAATAATTTGTTAAAATCGGTAAATATAAAGTTGAAGTTAACACAAACTTATAATAAGCGGATTGTGTAAAATTGTAACTGCCGATCATGCTTGCCAAATACGGAAGTGAATTTCCGTCTTCAAATAATGCGGAAAGCGAATATCCTTCGGTAGGAAAAAGCAGATCGTTCGTTTTGTTTGCCGCTAAATTAACACCAAGTACAACATTTGTGTTATTGCTTTCAATATTTCCCGAATAGAGTGAATCCAAATTATCTCGAATATATTTTTCTTTAAAAATATATTCGCTTCTCTGAAGTGTAAAATGACTGCTTAAACTGGTCAAATATATATAAGGTGGTAGTTCAAAGTTAAGATTTAATTTTGTACCGTAAATATTCGCATTCCATTCATCACGTTTTTTTTCTAATGTGTAAAACGCCTCGAGAGTAGTATTAATAAGATTTCCAAATAAAAACGGCTGTTCTATAGTCGCGCGCAAATCTGCCAAGCCGTAAATATTATCGGCAAGATTTCCGGCTTTTAGGAATTGAGTAATATTTTCTGAAGAAACCGAACTTCCGATGGTAAATTTTCTCGCGTCTCCAAAGAAGTTTTTATTTGTCCAGCTTAAACCAAAACCTAACTTTAAAGAGGTGCTTTCTGTTCTATCTCTTATCGCAATTAATTCAGGTGCGAATTCATTTAAAAGACCAACATTTGTAACAATTCTGATTGGGACATAATTAATAATTGTGTCCGCGGCGCTTCCCGTAATTAATGCGGATGAAAAAAGATTGGTTCTGTAAAGTCTAACTTGCGATAATTTTAGATTGTGGTAACTGAAATAATTTTCTGGTTCAATATTTACTATTTTTTTAATCAGGTCATCGCTGACCAAATCTTTTCCCGGACCGCTTTTCTCAACCGTTACACTGCTGATTTTATATCTGTTGCCTATATCAAAATTCATACTTACCGTAACGGAATTTGTGTAAATAGTATCAATTTCAACAATAGGCTGATCGACTTGCGCGGACATGTATCCGTTATCCTGCAGATAACTTAGAATTATATCTCGATTTTGTTCAACTTTAAAATCCGAATATTGAACCGTACTGTCAATTGAAATCATTGAACTAATTTTTGACGAAAAGGAAGGAGGGATATTTTCTAAACCCGTGATAACTAATTTTTTGAATTTTGTCGGTTCATTTTCAATAATGTTAAATGTTAAATCTGCAACTTCATTACCATTCTTGTCAATAGTATACTCAGCAGATATTTTTGTATGAAAAAAACCGTGAGCGAAATAATAACTTTTCAAAATATTTATATCGTTTGTAAGATTCAGCGAATCAAAATATGTAGCGCCTTTGCCGAAACTGGAAAAACTTGCGAGAAATTGTGATAGCCAGTTTGGGCTTTCTTTAGATACAATTATTTCTTCTAATTCAGACGATATGAAATAATCATTTCCCTTAAAGTTTATGGAAGATAGTTCAATTTTATTTTCGTTTTGAGCGAATAATGGAGCTGAAAAAACATTAAAGGTTAAAAAAAATGTGAAAGTGAAAATCTTATAATTCATGAAATTAATTTTTTATGTAAACTTTTGTTCCAATCGTAACAACAGATAAAAGTTCGTCAATATTTTCGTTGCTTAAGGCAATAGAACCGTTTGTCCAATTAAAAACGAAAGGTAAATTTTTAAATACAATGTTATATTCACCTGTTCCTTGAATTCCGATATCCGCTCCTAATTTTGTTTCGGCAAACGAACAGCCGATTTGGTCAAGATTTTTTGTAATACTTTTAAATTCATTTTGCGAAATAATATTTTCTTTCAGTGCTTCAGAAGCATCCTGTAAATTAGGATAATTTAGAAACAGCTTTTTATAATAAATATTGTTTGTATCAATTTTGCATATAAAATAACTTCCGACAGGCGTTGCGTTATCAGTTTTAGAGATTTTGTTTGAATTATTATTTCTGCCGAAAACAACATTGTAATTTTTTATTAAAGTCGTATCGCTAAATAAACTAAGCTTGTAATTTTTCCTATCAATTGAAATAGTTACATTTTTCAAGCCGGTAATATTCTTTTCCTTTAAAATTACTTCCAAAGGCTTTTCATTTAAGTTTAGTATAATTCCATAAGCAACAATACCGGAAAAGAAAAAGAGCATGCTGGCAATTATATATATAACATTTCTCAGCATAAATTATTATTAACTAAAAAATAAATCTGATTTAACCGGATAAATATAATAAATAGGAATAAGAAAATTTGGAGAATAAATTTCCTAATTCATTCAAAATATTTTACTTTTACCAAATTATTTAATTAACTTAATATGAAATAATTTAGGATTATTGTTTTTAGATTGTTACCCAATTTAAACAATAAAGTTAAGATGCAAATGAAAACAAAAGTAGTATTTTGCATTTTGTTAATATTTTCAACTCAATTACTCTCACAAGATTTTTCTGTTGGATTTAATTATTCCGGTTTAATTAGCGGAAAAAATTATAAATCCTTATCCTTTTATAATTTAGAGGCAGAATATGAATTTATGAAAGATATTTTAAGTGCTGGTTTATCTGCAACAGTAAGTGATTCAAGAATTAATAAATCATTCATTAAAAATCCTCCCCCAGATGATCCTTACGAATCCTCATTAAAAGTAGGTGTTCAAACAAAATATTTTCCTTATATAATTAAGATAGATTCGTTAATTATAAAACCGTTTATTGGAATTGAAATGGGAATTTATAATTCAATAGGTATTGTAACATATCTTAATATGCCCTCAAATTGTGCTGAACAATATTTTTTTGGAAGAAACAAAGCTGGTTTTTTCACTAATTTGAATTTTGGTAGTATTTTTTATCCAGAACAACCTCTAAGTGTTATTTTCGGTTTTAAGTTTCAAATCAATAATCCTACTGTTAAGTATGATCAACCAATTTGTTCCGAAACTGAATATGGACAAATTGGGGAGATTCGGCGTACAGAAAAGGTAAATCTTAATGTTTTAGTGTGGAATATAGGCTTTAGAGTGAATTTTTAATTTTGAGATTCAAAGACGCGACCATTTTATAAGATCGCGTCTTTTTAACAATATTAACTAAACTTCCATAATTTCAATTTCTTTGTGTTTTATCATGTCGTCAATTTTTTTGATATGCTCATCCGTATATTTTTGAACATCTTGTTCGGCGTCGTGTCGTAAATCTTCAGAAATATTTTTGTCTTTTTCCGCTTTCTTTAAATGATCGTTAGCTTCTCTTCTTACATTGCGTATTGCAATTTTAGCTTCTTCACCGAATTTTTTTACTAATTTTACTAAATCTCTTCTTCTTTCTTCATTTAAAGGGGGAATTGGAACTTTAATATTTGTACCATCGCTTATTGGATTCAATCCCAAATCCGCTGAAAGAATAGCTTTATCGATATCATTTACAACGCTTCTATCCCATGGAGTAATAGATAAAGTATGTGAATCAAGAACTGAAACATTTCCTACTTGATTTAATGGAGTCGGATTTCCATAATAATTTACCTTAATTCCGTCTAAAAGCGCGGTTGTTGCTTTACCGGTTCTAATCTTCGAGATTTCATTTCGGAAAGCTTCAATACTTTTATCCATTTTTGATTTAGCATCTTTGATTATTTGGTTGTTCATATTTACCTCTAAGATTCTTAATCATTCAAAATTTATTTACTTACTTACTTGTGTTCCAAGGTTTTCGCCGGTAACGACTTTTAATAAATTATTTTCTTTGTTCATATTAAAAACAACAATAGGTAGCTGATTTTCTTGACATAAGCTAATTGCCGTTAAATCCATAACTCTAAGATTTTTATTCATAACTTCAAGATAAGAAATTTCAGAAAACATTAAAGCATTTGGATTTTTTTCGGGATCGGAATCATAAACTCCATCGACTCTTGTTCCTTTTAAAATTACATCGGCTTCAATTTCAACGGCTCTTAATGATGCGGCTGTGTCGGTACTGAAATACGGATGTCCTGTTCCGGCTCCGAAAATAACAACTCTGTCTTTTTCCAAATGTCTGATTGCGCGTCTTCTGATGTATGGTTCAGCCATTTCATCCATTTTAATCGAGGTCATTAATCTTGTATACATTCCGGTTGTTTCAAACGCGTTTTGAAGCGCCAAAGCATTAATTACTGTTGCTAGCATTCCCATTTGATCGCCAGTTACTCTGTCAATTCCTTGTTTGCCTGCATTCAATCCTCTGTAAATATTTCCGCCGCCAATTACAATTCCAACTTGAACGCCTAAATCTTTAACTTTTTTCACTTCATTCGCAAAAAAGATTAAAATATTGGGATCAATTCCATAACCTAAATTTCCCATTAAAGATTCACCGCTTAGCTTAAGAAGTATTCTTTTGTATTTTAACATTGTTTCCTCAATAAAAAAAAAGGTCTTAAAATTTAAGACCTTTAAAAATAATTATTTTTTTTCATCGCTGAGATGAAATCGATGAAATAATTTTACAATTGCGTTAGATGAATTTTTCTTATTAAGTTCGTTAAGTATATCACCAACAGATTTTGAGTTGTCTTTAATAGAAGCTTGTTCTATTAAGCAATTTTCCTGATAATACTTATTCAATTTTCCGTCAGCTATTTTATCAAGAATTTGCTCGGGTTTACCTTCTTTTCTGGCAACTTCTTTATAAATATCTTTTTCTTTTTCAAGAATTTCTGAGGGAACTTCATTTCTAGATACATAATAAGGTTTCATTGCCGCTACTTGCATTGCAAAATCTTTACCCAAGTTTGAAACTTCATCTTTTGAAGAATCACTTACATTGTCAATTCTAATTAAAACAGCTAATTTAGAACCGTGATGAACGTAATCTACAACAACACCATTTTCAGCTTTTTCAATTAAGAATCTGGATACTTCTATTTTTTCTCCAATTTTACCTATAATTGCGGTCAATTCTTCTTGAACCGATTTTCCATTATGGGTTAATGCCAATAACTCTTCTGTATTTTTAGGCTGATGTTCAATAATTGCATCAAGAACGAAATTTGCAAAATCGATAAAATCATTACTTTTAGCCACAAAATCTGTTTCGCAGTTAACTTCAACTATTACGGCTTTTGATCCGTTATCTAAAGATTTTGTAAGAATAATTCCTTCGTTTGCACTTCTTTCAGCTCTTTTAGCGGCAACAGCAGCGCCTTTTTTTCTAAGAATTTCAATTGCCTTTTCAAAATCACCATTAGCTTCGGTTAGTGCTTTCTTACAATCCATCATTCCGGCACCGGTTTTTTCCCTAAGCTCTTTAACCAATTGCGCAGTAATTTCCATTATGATCTATCCTATATTTAATAAACAAAATTCTAAATTATTTTACTTCAGCAGCCAAGCCGGATTCTTTACTTTTAATCCACGCAAAGTCTTTTTCCATTTCTTCCTTTGATGAATAATAACAGCTTCTTGCAATTTCCTGACCATTAGCGGCTTTAAGAACATAATAATACTGTTTATCGTCTGTTGTTCCCGTAAACCATCTTTTATCATTTCCCGCATTTCTATTAACTGCGTCTATTCCGTTCAGCATAGCTTTATCGGAAGTATATCCTTCTGATCTCAAATAAGTTTTTCCGTCTTTGCCGTTATATCCAAAGAAAAATTGATTTTTATCATCGTTAAATTTGTGAAATCCGCTTTCGCCTTTATAAGATTCGCACGGAAGATAATCATCAGTGGAGGCGTCTTTTTTATCACCGTCTTTAAAATCTTTTCTTTCGCCTTTATCGTTAAATTTAACTTTTCTAATTTTTGGTTTTGCGCCTTTTTTATCTTCAGTTGTTTCTTCTTCTTGTTTTTTAATTTTTTCTTTTTCAGCAGCTTTTTCTGCTTTTACTTCGTTGTATTTCAAACTTCCTTCAATTACAGCATCGGAAAAAGCTTTAGTAATTATTTCGATAGCTCTAACAGCGTCATCATTGGAAGGAATAATATAATCAATTGGATCGGGATCGCAGTTTGTATCAACAATTGCAAATATCGGGATATTCAAACGTAATGCTTCATTAATAGCAATAGATTCTTTTTTGATATCGACAATAAAAATAGCGTTAGGCATTTTTTTCATTGTTTCAACACCGTCAAGAATTTTTCTCAGTTTATCTCTTTCTCTGGTTCTGAACAACTGTTCTTTTTTTGTTATTTTTTCAAAAGTACCATCTGATTCCATTTTATCAATTTTCTGCATTCTTGCGATACTTTTACGGATAGTTGAAAAGTTGGTAAGCATTCCGCCAAGCCATCTTTCGCTAACCCAGTTCATTCCGCTTCTTTTTGCTTCTTGCGCAATTACGCCTTTGGCTTGTTTTTTTGTACCGACAAATAAAACCGTACCGCCGTCAGAAGAAATTTCTCTAATTCTATCCGCGGCTTCTTCAATTGCTATTTGAGTTTTTTTAAGATCGATTATGTGGATTCCGTTTTTCTCCATAAAAATATATGGTCTCATTTTAGGATTCCAGCGGCGTGTCAAATGTCCGAAGTGAGCACCTGCTTCGATGAGTTGGGAAAGATCTAACTTTGCCATTTTAACTCCTGTTTTAGTCTTCTATTCTCTTCAACTTTACCTTAGATCCCTATTTTTTGGTAGGACACAGGCGGTAAATCAGAAAATATGAATGTTAATGAATAATTGATTATTATTAAAAAATTCTCAGAAATATTATCTTTTAGAGAATTGAAATTTCTTTCTTGCTTTTGGTCTACCCGGTTTTTTACGTTCAACCATTCTTGGATCTCTTCTAAGCAAACCTTCAGGTTTAATTAATTTTCTTAAATCGGGATTAATGCTAATAAGAGCTCTTGCAATTCCCAATCTAATAGCTTCGGCTTGACCGCGAACTCCGCCGCCTTCAACGTTGGCTAGAACATCGTATTTACCTAAAGTTTCGGTAAATTTAAATGGTGTAATAACATCGTCTCTATTATCCGCAACCGGGAAAAAATTTTCAAATTCACGATTGTTAATTGTAACTTTTCCAGATCCGTTTCTTAAAATAACGCGTGCAACAGCATTTTTTCTTCTTCCAACAAAAATTTTATCTGCCATTTAAATTCCTATTAATTTTATAAACTTAAAACTTCAGGTTTTTGTGCTGAATGCGGATGTTCAGAACCAGCATAAACTTTTAATTTTTTTAATAAATGTCTGCCTAATCTATTTTTAGGAAGCATACCTTTAACAGCTTCAGTAATAACGTAGTCAGGTTTTTTAGCTATTAGCTCGGTAAAAGATTTTATTTTTGCTCCGCCCGGATACATAGAGTGAGTAAAATATGTTTTCATCAACTCTCTTTTTCCCGTTACTTTTACTTTATTTGCGTTTACAACGATTACAAAATCACCGGTATCAGTATTTGGAGTGAAAATCGGTTTATGTTTTCCACGAATAACTGATGCGACTTTAGCGGCTAATCTACCCAAAATTAAATCATTAGCATCAATTACATACCATTTTTGATCAGCATCTTCAGATTTAATAAATCGTGTTAATTTTTGTTGTTTCAACTATTTCCTCCATAAAAGAGATTTTTTTAGAGCTTGTAAATATATCTTAATGAATTTGAAATGTCAAGAATTTGAAGATTAATTTATTTTTCCGGCAAATAAGAAAAATTATAGGGAATAAAAGCAAAAATTGTTTGTGGGAAAGTATCTGTTATTACTAAAAAGCCTTTTTCATCCAATTTTGCCAAACCTTCCCAATTTCTGCTGTCGTTTTCAAGCAATTTAATGTAAACCGGCTGTTTATCTGTAATTGAAATTTTATGGTTTTTTAGCTCAAATTCTACAATTCTTTCAACCGCTTTGGAATTTTTATGTGTTTTTCCAATTCCATGTCTTATGAATAATTGATCTTCCGCCGGAATTAATTTTTTCCCATCTTTTGGAAATAAGTAATTTATTGCCCAAAATTTTCCGTTTTCATCAATAATTGTTGCATCTGTAATTCGATATTCAACATTTGGAAAATTTATTTTTTCTTGAATTTCCAAATTATTATTAAAAATATTAACAAAAGTATTTGGATTAACATTTTTTCCGTTTGCTTCATATATGGGTATAATTGTATCGTTTTTAGAAGCGATTGCTTCACAACTCAAATTAAATATTTCTGCCGAAACCGGAATATTCTTTATTGAATTTTTGTCCAATGAAATGGTCTTATTTGTTGAATCGATATCCCCTGAAATTATTAATGATTGCATTTCACCGTTTTTCATACTCTCGATTGTAAGAAAAATTTTATTATCAATTACTGAAATCCCTTCGAATCCGGAACCTTCATTAAAATATTTATCCAGATCGGATAAATCGATTTTAAATGTTTTTGGTGAAATCACGTTACTAGCGTTACTAAAAAGATAATTATTAATTTCGCCTTTTTTTATGTAATAGATAATGCCATTTTCATTTTTAGTTAAAAAATTTGGATATTGAGGAAGTAAAAGTAAAAAATCATTAAACCAGCATAGTCCGGATATTTCCGATTTTCTTTCCGAAATTTCTCCTTCTAAAGAAATTATCCTCGGTTCAATTTCGTCAATTATTTTGAATGTGGATTTCTCTGCATCAAAAATTTCTTTTGTTGATGAACAAGAAATAATAATGAATAATAAAATTATAGTAATGTATTTAGAAAAGTAATTTTTCATATCAAATAAAAGGCTGTAAAAAAATATAAATTTATTATAAAATGAAATTTGTAATTAATATTCTTTACGGCCTTTAAAAATTTTACATTCCAGGAATTTTCATTTCATTATAATCAGCAGGAACTTCAAATAGATTATTATTTAATGTCTGCTTGTTTATTTCAACTGCTTCAAAAGTAGAAACAATTTCACCGTCGGAATCTTTCGTTATTACCTGCAATGGAAAATATCCTTGGTTTTTCATTGAGTTTCCCCAAGCAGGCGTAAATCCCGCGCCCATTGGGTTTTCCATAAACATAAAATTACCCAAATCACTTGTTATCCATGCTTCCACTTCATAATTGTCATCGTCAATTTCACTTTTATTTATCCATTGTTCACAATCGTAACCTAATATGCTTTTAGTCTTACCGGTTTTATAGTTCTCAAATTTAAACTCTTTTTTGTCTTTTTCTTCTTCAGCATTTTTTTTGAACATATCACCGAGTTTTGTAAATATCGAATTGTTTAAATTCATATACATTTTATCTTCGGGCATTAAGATGTATGAATTATCTTTTCTATAAATAAATATTGCAGAAACATTTTCATCATCAAACATGGAAATTCTAAAATTTCCTTCTTTTAAAAAGTATTCCATTAAGTGAGATTCTTCTTCGTCATCGGTTATTTTGAACTTAACTTTTCCCTCAAAATAATTCTGCGCATTTGTTAATATTGCTGTTGAAATAAAAAGTAGTAGCGCGGTTTTTAATATTTTGCTAATCATTTATCCTCCATGAATTTAAATTCTTTATAAAACTAAACTAAGTTAATATAAATATTTTTGCGTAAAAACTAAATTGGAATTATAATTGAGTTTTTAATTTTATAAAATGTAAAAATGATTTATTTTTGTGCCACAACATAAAGGAGAATATAAATGCAAGAAAAAAAGGATTTTTTAAAAGGTGTTATTGAACATATTGACATAAAAGAACATAATGTAATTAAGTTGGTTGATTCGATGGAAAAAATGGCATTTTCGGCACGTGATCTTAACAGAGCCGCAAGAATCTATAATATGATGTTAGAAGATAAAAACTGTTCCGTAATTTTAACTTTAGCTGGTAGTTTATTTAGCGCGGGATTGAAAAAGGTAGTTTTTGATTTAGTAAATAATAATATGGTTGACGCAATTGTATCGACTGGCGCTATAATGGTTGATCAAGATTTTTTTGAAGCATTGGGCTTTAAGCATTATTTAGGAACTCCGTTCAGCGATGATAATCAATTGAGGGATTTGCATATTGATAGAATTTATGATACTTATATTGACGAAGACGAACTAAGAATATGCGATGAAACAACGGAAAAAATATTTAACAGTTTGGAGCCGAAGCCTTATTCATCAAGAGAATTATTGTGGAACTTTGGAAAATATTTGGATGAAAACGGCGGTCCTAAAGTTGATGACAGCGTAA
Source organism: Ignavibacteriota bacterium (assembly GCA_016713565.1). Lineage (NCBI taxonomy): Bacteria > Pseudomonadati > Ignavibacteriota > Ignavibacteriota bacterium. Next base: position 801,943 of record JADJOX010000007.1, on the reverse strand, counting down.
TTTATGCCGCGTATAAAAAGAACGTTCCAATATTTGTTCCTGCGTTTTCGGATTGCTCCGCCGGATTTGGAATTGTTGTTCACCAATATAATAATCCGGATAAACATGTGTCATTCGATTCCGGAAAAGATTTTCTTGAATTGACAAAAATTAAATTAAACACAAAAGAAACCGGAATCTTTATGATTGGCGGCGGTGTACCGAAAAATTTCACGCAAGATATTGTTGTTGCCGCCGATATTTTGCAGGAAGATTCACCGATGCATAAATATGCCGTACAAATTACTGTAGCCGATGAAAGAGACGGCGCGCTCTCTGGTTCAACTTTAAAGGAAGCAAGTTCATGGGGAAAAGTTGAAACTACTTATGAACAAATGGTTTATTCCGAAGCCACAATAGCTATGCCTTTAGTCGCCGGATATGCTTATCACAAAGGTGCTTGGAAGAACAGAGAAAAAAGAGAATTCCAAAAATTATATTTGTAAATAATATTCAATAAACCTCCGAGATTTTTAAAACCTCGGAGGTTTGTATTACTTCAGTAAAATCATTTTTTTCGTTGTATTAAAATTATCCGATTCAAGTCTGTAATAATAAATTCCGCTTGTTAAATTATTTGCGTCAAAATTTATAGAATATTTTCCATTTACTAAATTTTTATTAACTAATGTTTTAACCAATTCTCCGGTAATGTTGTAAACACAAAGTTTAACGTTTTGTGTTTTAGGAATTGTAAAATCAATTGATGTACTTGGATTAAAAGGGTTTGGATAATTTTGGCTTAATGAAAATTCATTTTCAATTTTTATATTATCATTAACATCAACTGAGCCGTTGGCTTTTCCAATAAATAAGCCTCTTCCGTGTGTGGCAACTGCAATAGTTCCATCCAATGTTCGGGCATCAAGATATTCAACCACTACATTTCCGATTTTATCGGATGCTTCTTGTTCCCAAACAGTATTTTCCGCATTTAAATTAGTTGTTGAATATAAACCTGTGCTTGTTCCGATAAAATAATACTTTGTTCCATTGTAAGGTAAAATTATAGCCGATCTTATTGAAGGTCCCGGATTAGTATCGGTACCGGTTAAATTTCCTTCAACAGCAGTATAATTTTGTCCGCCGTCAACAGAATGATATAAACCAACTATATTGTAATTTGAAAGAACAACTAGAATTTCATTTCCATTTTCGGGATTAATTGAAATACTGTGAACATAGGTACCACTCGGAGCATTGCTGATTGAAACATCTGTAAAACCATCAGTTGCTGTATGCGCATTTTCTAATCGATAAAGTTTAGGCACATTCTGATTATTATAGCCTGCATAATATAATACGTGTTCAGGAGTTTTGGTAGAAACACCCATCGCAGTAATTGTAAAATTAGTTGGCATTGCTAAACCTTGAACTTCCGACCAGTAATTAGTAATGTCATACGCATCGTTCTGTCCGCGTATATCGTTATTCCGCCAAAGTTTATTTCCTGCAGGATAATACATATATCTTTCTGTAGGAACCGGATCTATTACAAAAGGATTAATGAATAATTGATCAGTTGCGTCATCAGGAGTTACATCTGTTGTATTTGCGTTCCATTCTAAATTACCCTGTGTATTATACTTGAATCTGTATATCTTTCCATTATAAATTGAGGTATAAGCATAAGTGGATGAAGCTAAGTAACAATGTGAGCCGTCACCCGAACTAAAATCTGTGCTGTTTGCGGTTAAATCATTCCACCTGAAAAAAGGTGTTCCATTATCTTGCGTTCCGCCGATAATTCTAAAATCATCCAGCTTCTTACTTATACTAACAGTATAAAATTGCGTTACATTGTATCCGTTATTTTTATCTATCCAAGGAAAATAATCAGAATATGATTCATCCGAAATATTGCTTGTAAAACTCAAACCGCCGTCATGACCTACCCAAACATTATTACTATTTAATGGATCGAAAGCAATTACGTGAATATCAGGATGTAAATTAGGATAAAAGAATTCCGTAGGATGATATCCTCCAATCCAATTTAATTTTTGATCCGTAATCAAAGTGGAAAAACCATTTGTTGATCTGAATAAACTTGTTCCGGCTATTAAAACAAAATTATCATTATCCGGTTTAACTGCCATTGCAAGATCATAACTTCCTTGCGTGTAAAGGTGACCTTGTAATTTAAAAGAAGTTGATTCAAATTTCGGTAAGTTGGCTGATAAGTTTTCAGTTACAGAATTATCTGTACTAAGTTTGTATAATTTCACATTTTCATTATTATCATTAAAAGTCTCACCGGTAAATGTAAGAATATAAAACACTGGTGTAGCAAGTTTTGATGTTGCTAAAACACTTCTATGATGTACAGTAGGAAAATCAGCGGGAGTAATATTTGTCCAACTCGAGCCGTCATTATTTGATTTATAAACTCCGGGTGGATTTACTTTTGTATCGTTATAACCGTATTCGGAAATTACACCAATTAATGTTCCATCCGTTTTAACAATAATATCGCTGAAATAATGATCATTTAATCCTCCTAATGATGTAGTAAAATTTGCGCCGCCATCAGTCGATCTTATAATTCCCAAGCCGTTTGCGACCGCAAATAAAGTACCTGTAGTTGGATGAATTAGAAGTTTTGACATATAATCAAAATTGGAATCCCATTTGGTTGGATTACTTTTGGAATTTTCGATTGAACTCCATGTTTCGCCGTTATCTGTTGATTTATATAAACCGTTTCCGTAATATCTTGCTGTAAATCCTCTGTCGGATGCGCTGTTTCCGTTCAACTCTCCGCCGCATGCATACCAATTATTTGTAAATCCGTTTCTAGGGTCTTGAACAATAGATGTAATGCTGTAGGCTTCATTACTACTTTTCAACTGCCAAGTTGCACCCTTATCCGTTGATTTCCAAATTCCTCCGGAAACTCCGCCTGCTATAACTATATTTGAATTTGTAACATCTATTGCTAAAGCTCGTGTTCTGCCGCCAACGTCATTGGGTCCAACTTCATTCCAATCAAATCCAGCTGTATTGGATTTTAATAAATTATCTTTTTTCGGTAATTTTTTTGCAAAATCCAGCTCACGATTTCTAATATTATCAGGAATATTATTTGTATTTGGGTCACGCAGCATGTTAAAGAAATATTTATCTCTAACAATTTTTCTTTCTTTTCTACCCAATTTTTTAAAATGAGATTCGGATTTAGAATTTATACTATTAGTGTATAGGTCAAAGGAAGAAAATAAAACAACGAAGGATAATAAAAAATGAACAAAATAATTTTTGATATATTTTTTCATAATTAAATTCACCGATTTTGTTAAAAAAAATTGTGGAAAACAAAAAATAAAAACTTTATAATAACATTTCTTAATAGTAATTTAATATATAAAATGTCAATTTGTCAAAAATTTTAGGAGCAAAAATGTTTATAAAAGAAATTTATGTAGAGCGACGAAATATATTAAAGAAAAAATTCAAAGACGGCATACTCTTATTTCTTGGGAATAATGAATCTCCAATGAATTATGCGGGCAATACTTATCAATTTAGGCAGGATAGTTCATTTTTGTATTACTGGGGAATAAACGAACCAAATTTGGCAGCAGTAATAGATATTAAAAAAAATAAAGAAATAATTTTTGGCGATAATAGAAGTCTTGACGATATTATCTGGATGGGTTTTGACGATACAATTGAAAATAAAGCCGAAAGTGTGGGAGTTGCAAACACCAAACCTATGGAAAAATTATGTTCCTACATTCAGAAAAAAAATTCCCGAGGATATGAAATTCATTACTTACCGCAATATAGAGCGGATAATATAATTTTGCTTCATAATTTGCTTAAGATGAAAATCGACGAAATTAATAAAAATGCCTCACTTAAATTAATTAAATCGGTGATTCAGCAAAGATTGATAAAATCTGACGAAGAAGTTGCGGAAATTGAAAAAGCCCTCGAAATAAGTTACGATATGAATTTAACCGCAATGAAAGAAATTAAAGCGGGAATCAAAGAAAGGGAAGTTTGCGGAAAAGTTAATGGAGTTGCGGTTTCCAAAGGAAATGGAGTTTCTTTCCCAATTATTTTTTCAGTTAACGGTGAAATTTTACACAATCATTCTCATGAAAATATAATGGAAAATGGTCAAATTGCGGTATTAGATTCCGGCACCGAAACGTCACTAGGTTACGCGAGCGATACAACAAGAACAATACCCGTTAGCGGTAAATTTACAGATAAGCAAAAAGAAGTTTACAATATAGTTCTTCAATCTCAGCTCGAAGCAATTAAAATGATGAAACCTGGAGTAAAGTACAAAGAAATTCATCTTCATGCGGCAAAAGTAATTGCAAAGGGATTAAAGGAACTTGGAATAATGAAAGGCAATACAGATAAAGCCGTAAATGATGGCGCGCATGCTTTGTTCTTTCCACACGGTTTGGGACACATGTTAGGATTAGATGTTCATGATATGGAAAATTTAGGAGAGGACTATATCGGATATGATAAAACTTTGAAACGAAGCAATCAATTTGGTTTGGCATATTTAAGATTTGCAAAACCGCTTGCGCAAGGTTATGTTCTTACTGTTGAGCCCGGAATTTATTTTATTCCCGCGCTTATTGATAAATGGAAAAGCGAAAAGAAATTTGTGAAATATATTAATTATAAAAAATTAGAAGAGTACAGAAATTTCGGCGGAATTAGAATCGAAGATAATGTTTTGATAACTAAAGACGGAAACAGAGTTTTAGGAAAACCAATTCCGAAAACAATTGAGGAAGTTGAGTCGGCGTGTTCTAAATAGTAATTAAATTAAAATGGAATATCATTTTGGTATTCCATTTTTTATCGATTAAAAACTTTTCAATTACTCCTTGAAATCTGCAAATGTTAAAAGAAAACTATAATAAATTATTTAACGATTTAAAAAGTAAATTCCCTCCCAACAGGTTATTTAATGATGAATTAAACACATTGGCTTATGGTACCGACGCGAGTTTTTACAAACTGACTCCCAAAATTGTAGTTAAAGCAAAATCTGAAGAGGAAGTAATTTTTGTAATAAATAAATGTCGTGAGTTTAATATCCCAATAACATTTCGCGCGTCCGGTACAAGTCTATCAGGACAATCAATATCCGATTCGGTTTTAATTATTGCCGATAGATCGTGGAATAAAATAAAAGTTTCTGAAGATGGATCAAACATTGTACTTCAACCCGGAGTTCTTGGAATTAACGCAAATAGAGCTTTGTTAAAATTCAATAAAAAAATTGGACCTGATCCGGCTTCAATAAACGCGGCAACGGTATGCGGCATAGTTTCAAATAACGCAAGCGGAATGACAAGCGGTACGAAATTTAATGCGTACAATACTATTAAAAATGTAAGAATTGTTTTGGCAAACGGTAATGTTTTGGATACGGCGAATTCATATCAGCAACCACAGTTTATTAGAGACAATGAAGAGTTTATTGTAAATCTGCTTAGAATAAAAAAGGATTTGCAGCAAAGTAAATTTTTAACTGATAAGATTAATGAAAAATATAAAATTAAAAATACAATGGGATACGGCATTAATTCGATTATTGATTTTTCCGATCCTTTTGAAATTATTAAGCATTTAATAATTGGTTCTGAAGGCACATTGGGATTTATTTCGGAAGTAACTTTAAATACTGTTGATTCCTATCCTAATAAAGCGACTTCACTAATAATATTTCCGAGTATTTCAGCCGCTTGTTCTGTAATTCCGATTTTAAATGAACTGCCAATTGATGCGGCTGAGCTTATGGACCGAGCATCATTAAAATCTGTCGAAGATAAAAAAGGAATGCCGATATTTCTAAAATCTTTAGATGAGAATTGTTCAGCACTTTTAATTGAAACTTCAGCGCTAAATTTTATTGAACTCGAAAACAATATCGAAAAAATAAAGTCCGCACTTAAAAATGTAAAAACAATTTTGCCAATTGAGTTTACAACTGATAAAATTGAATTCACCAAACTTTGGAATGTTAGAAAAGGTTTGTTTACTTCAGTCAGTAAATCCAGACGTTCCGGTACGACCGTAATAATTGAAGACATAAATTTTAAAACCGTTGATTTGGCAAATGCAGTAAACGATCTTCAATTATTATTCAAGAATCATCAATACTTTGAAAACATTATTTGGGGACATGCTCTTTCCGGTAATATTCATTTTGTTTTATCTATTGATTTTAATCAAAAAAATGAAATTGAGCGATACAATAAATTTATGAATGACGTAGTTGAATTGGTTATAAAAAAATATAACGGTTCACTAAAAGCTGAACACGGAACGGGCAGAAATATGGCCCCGTTTGTAAAATACGAATGGGGCGATGAGATATTTTCAATAATGAAACAGATAAAAAAAATATTTGATCCGATGGGAATTTTAAATCCCGGAGTATTAATAAATGACGATTCAAATATTCATTTGAAAAATTTGAAACCGACTCCAATTGTAAATGATATAATTGATAAATGTATTGAATGCGGTTTTTGTGAGAATAATTGTCCTTCAAAAAATTTAACTTTAACTCCAAGACAAAGAATATCCGTTTGGCGTGAAATTCATAAGTCAAAATCTAATAATGAAAAAAATACTCTTGTTAATAATTTGTATAATTCATTTAAATATTATGGTGATGAAACTTGCGCGACAGATGGTTTGTGTGAGTTAAGCTGTCCTGTTGATATTGATACAGGAAGGTTGATTAAAGAAATTAGAAATTCCGAAATTACTAAAGAGCAAAGTATCATTGCAGAATTCATTCAAAAACATTTTGCATTTGTTGTTTCGTCAATAAAAATTTCACTCAATTTTGCTTATTTAGCAAAAAGTATTTTTGGTAATAACGCATTAGTAAAAATTTCTACATTATTTAATAAAATAACTAATAAAAATATTCCAATTTGGATAAAGGAAATTCCTCCAAATTCAAAAATTAATTTCAAAGAGTCTAAGCACAAATCCGATTCGAAAAAAGTTGTGTATTTCCCAAGCTGTATAAGCAGAACATTTGGTAATCAAATTTCTTCCGAATATAAAGAAGAATTAGGTTCTGTTATGGAAAAATTATTGAACAAAGCAGGATATGAAATTTATTATCCGGAAAATATAAATTCACTTTGCTGCGGAATGCCATTTTCAAGTAAAGGATTTTTTAATGAAGGCGATAAAAAAAATACGGACTTGATTTCCAGTTTGATGAAATCAAGTGCTAATGGCAGTATTCCAATTATTTTTGATACAAGTCCATGCGCAAAAACAACAAAAGATAAACTTGAACTACATAAAGAATACACGTTGAAAATTTACGACAGCATAGAATTTATACATGATTTTCTTTTGGATGAGTTAGATTTTAGCCAATCTGATAAGCCGATCACTGTTCATTCAACGTGCAGCGCTACAAAAATGGAATTACAAGAAAAGCTTATTACAATTGCAAAAAGATGCAGCAGTAATGTTTATGTCCCTGAAGAGATCAACTGCTGCGGCTTTGCTGGCGATAGAGGATTTACATTCCCGGAACTAAATGAATCTGCATTGAACGGATTAGAAAAGTTTGTAAGCGAACATAATTGTAAAAATGGATATTCCACAAGCAAGACATGTGAAATTGGACTAACCAAGTACAGCGGTATTAATTATCAATCAATTGTTTTTTTGGTTGATGAATGTACACAAACAAAATAAGTTTAACTTGCTTGCTGCAGATCAATTTTTTTTGCTGTTTCTTCAAAAACGGTTTTTTCCGAATTTAGCAGATCCTGTAATGTTAAGTTATTCATTACCTGGTCTATAGATTTTTGAATTAGCTGCCAGAATGATCTAATTGAACAATCCGTTGAATGAGTACATATCACTAAATCAGGACTGTGTATTTGACAGTAAGTCGATTCAAAAAATTTTCCGCCCAAAATATTCATTACGTCACCAATCAAAATATCCTTTGGATGCTTGGTTAACGTATATCCGCCGTTTCGTCCTCGCTCACTGTCCAAATAGCCGTTAAGTCTGAGTAGTCTTAAAGTTTTTGCAACATTATCTTCGGAAATTCCTTCATTATTACTAATATCCGGAATAGTCAATCCTATTCCGGAATCGTAAGAATTTCCAAGTCTAACTAAACATCTCAAACCATATTCTTCTTGCGATGTAAATTTCATGTTAGTAATCTAAATTATTCTTCATTTAGGGGAATTTTTGAACCGCACATTTTTGCATGAATTAATTTATCATACTTTTCTTTTGAAATTGACGGTCCGTTATTTTTGCAATTATCTGAAAACACTTTCTGAAGAATTTCGGCAATTTGTTCCGGAGACCTGCCTTCAATATGATGCCTAGGAAGCATAAAAATCACTTCGCCGTTTTTTATAAGTGCCGCGGAAGGTGAAGACGGAGGAAATTTGGGCAAATATTTTTCTCTTACTGTCGCAACGGCTTCTTTATCCTGTCCGGCAAAAACGGTTACAATGTTATCCGGTATAATATTGTTTTGTAATGCCAATGAAACAGCGGGTCTTGCGCTGCCAGCTGCGCATCCGCATACGGAATTGATGAACACAAATGTTGTTTCATCATTCTTTTTTGATAGTACCGCATCAACTTGATCAGAGCTGGTTAATTCTTTAAATCCAACATAAGTAAGTTCATCTCTCATTGGCTGCACCGCTCGTGGATCGTACATTGGTGAAGAGTTATTTATTTCAAACATTTTACGCCTTTCTATTTTTGTTATAATTTATTATAAAAAACCTAAATTCAATTTTGCTTCATCGCTCATCATATCCTTATTCCATGGCGGTTCCCAAACTAAATTGATTTTAACATCTTTAATATCCTCAATATCTTTTATTCTTTGTCTTACTTCTCCTGGCAAACTTTCCGCAACAGGACAAGAAGGCGAAGTAAGCGTCATAGTAATTTCTACGTTTGCTTCTTCATCAACTTTTATATTATAGATCATTCCAAGTTCGTAAATATTAACCGGAATTTCAGGATCATAAACAGTTTCCAGCACGGAAATTATTTTTTGCTCGATATAACCTTTATCAATCATTTTATTACCTAAGAAAACATTTTTTTTACTTTTAAAAGCGCATAATATAATTGATCGATCTCTTCAATTTTATTATACAGGGAAAATGAAGCTCTGGCAGTTGCCGGTAAACCAAATCTTTTAATTAATGGCATTGTACAGTGATGACCGGTTCTTATTGCAATACCGTCTGTATCAATTATTGTCCCAATATCATATGGATGAATATCTTTAATAATAAATGAAATGACAGATGCTTTTTCTTTCGCTGTTCCAATTATCTTAAGTCCTTCTATTTGAAGCAATTTTTCCGTTCCATACTTCAATAATTCGGATTCATGCCGCTCTATTTCAACGGGATCAAAAGAAGTTAAATAATCGATAGCCGTTCCAAGCGCAATTCCACCAACAATATTTGGAGTTCCGGCTTCAAATTTTTGAGGTAAATCATCATAGGTTGTACCTTCAAATGTTACTTCTCTAATCATATCTCCGCCGCCTTGGAATGGAGGCATTTTATCCAAAAATTCTGTTTTACCATAAAGTACGCCAATCCCGGTTGGACCAAAAACTTTGTGACCTGAAAAAACATAGAAATCACAGTCTAGATTCTGAACATCTACTTTTACATGTGAAACGGCTTGGGCTCCGTCTAAAACAACGGGAATATTATATTCGTGAGCTTTTTCAACAATTTTTTTTACAGGATTAATTGTGCCGAGCGCATTTGAAATATGTACAATTGAAATTAATTTGGTCTTCTCTGAAATCAATTTTTCATATTCTTCAAAAATGATTTCACCTTTATCATTTATGGGAACAACTTTTAGTTTTAGATTTTTTCTTTCGCAAAGCAGCTGCCAGGGAACAATATTAGAATGATGTTCCATATATGAGATTATTATTTCATCACCTTCGGAAAAATAATCTGTTCTGCCAAGTGAATTTGAAATTAGATTTATACCTTCGGTCGCGCCGCGTACAAAAATTATTTCAGAAACGCTCATTGCGTTTAAAAATTCTTTTACTTTCAATCTTGCGTTTTCATATGATTCAGTCGCCAACTCGCTAAGAAAGTGTAAGCCTCTGTGAATATTGGCGTTTTCATACGTATAATAATTAGTTATTGTATCAATAACTGATTTCGGTTTTTGAGAAGTTGCCGCGTTATCCAAATAAACTAATGGTTTACCGTTTACAAATCTGCTCAAGATAGGGAAATCTTTTCTTACATCATCGACGGAAAACTTTCTGAAAGTTTTTGTTTGTCTTGAACTATATTTTACATCAATGTCAAAATTCATTAAAATTCTTCTCTGCGTAAATGTTCAAATATTAAGTGATTTACTTTTTCTTTTATTTGTTCAATCTTAATTTCGTTAACTACATCATCAATAAATGCTCGTATAAGCATTGATCTTGCCGCTTCAGCAGAAACTCCTCTTGAACGTATATAAAAATACGCTTGTTCATCGAGCTTACCGACTGTTGCGCCGTGCGAACATTTTACGTCATCAGCATAAATTTCCAATTGCGGCTTAGCGTCAATGCTTGCCTCATTTGAAAGCAGAACAGATTTATTTGACTGAAAAGCGTTAGTTTTTTGCGCAATTTGATCGACTAAAATTTTTCCTGAAAAAACCCCTTTAGATTTATCATCTAGAATACCTTTATAAAGTTCATTGCTAACACAATTTGGTTGTGCGTGATTGATAAATGTATGGTGATCAATATGCTGATCTTCATTTCCCAAATACAATCCGTAAAGGTGCAGTTCAATATTCTCACCGTCTAACTTTGCGTTTATGTCATTTCTATTAATTTTGCTTCCGAAAGCAAGTGAGAAATGATTAAATACGCTTGATCCGGTCTGATGAATATCCGTTTTATCAATGTGGTATGCGGTATTGGATTCGTTTTGCAATTTTATAAAATTAACACGAGAATTATCCTTAACATAAATGTCAGTTATAACATTTGTAAAATATTCATCACCGTTAGTGCCTACAAATTCATAAATAATATTTGCCTCGGTGTTTTCTTCAGCAATAATTAAGTTTCTTGGCTGTACAAGCGGTTTTAAATTATCATCAACATTAATATTTATAATATGTATAGGCTTTTCAACCGTAACATTCTTTGGAATATGAATAAAGAAACCATCATAGGTAAATGTGTGATTGAGCAAGGCAAACGAATTTAAATTTTCATCCAAATTTATGGTGTATTTACGGATCAATTCGTTCTTTGATTTTAATTGAGAATAAAAACTGTCAACAACAACATCACTTTCCAAATTATTTAATTTTGATAAAACCTTGTTAAATATTCCATTTACAAAAACCAGTAAATGTACTTCTAAATTAGAAATTATATTTTTATCTAAAGATAATTTTGTAACATCTTTATTTGCATTTGGTGAAGGAACAAATTCGTGATTTAAGATAGGCGAAATATTTGTGTACTTCCACTCCTCATTCTTTTTTGTTGGAAACTCAGAAACTTCAAACATTTTTGCAGCGTTAGTTCTTAACTCACTTAATTCATCAATATTTGCTTTTGTGAAATGTTGGAAATTCTCTAAATACCATTCTTTAATATTATTATTCTTCATAATCAAGTTGCCTTACACCAATTCTGTTTGTTCTTTAATAATCCAGTCGTAACCTCTCTCTTCAAGTTCAAGAGCAAGATTTTTATCGCCTGATTTTACAATTTTACCTTTATATAAAACATGAACAAAATCCGGCACAATGTAGTCAAGCAATCTTTGGTAATGAGTAACAAGAATTACAGCATTATCTTTATTCTTAAATTGATTAACTCCATGCGATACAATTTTAAGAGCATCAATATCAAGACCCGAGTCGGTTTCATCTAGAATGGCTAATTTTGGATTAAGAGTAAGAAGCTGCAAAATTTCATTTCTTTTTTTCTCGCCGCCGGAAAATCCTTGGTTTACAGAACGGCTGATTAAAGAACTATCCATACCCAAAACAGCGGCTTTCTCCTTAATTAAGTTTAAAAATTCTTTAGCCGAAATTTCGTCTTGTCCGTTATGTTTTCTTATTTCGTTTATAGCGGTTTTAAGAAATGTTGAATTACTTACTCCAGGAATTTCGATTGGATATTGAAACGCTAAGAATAATCCTTCTCTTGCCCTTACATCGGGTTCCATTTCAACAATATTTTTGCCATTGAAAATTATTTCACCATCTGTAACTTCGTAAGCTTCATGTCCGGCTAAAACATTTGCCAAAGTACTTTTACCTGATCCGTTAGGACCCATTATTGCATGTATTTCTCCGGCGTTTACATCTAAATCAATTCCTCTTAAGATTTCTGTTCCTTCAACATTTGCGTGAAGATTTTTGATAATAATCATTTATTTTCCTTTTTTACTTTTCAATTTTTATTTCTTCTACTTCGTTCAGCATGAAAATTAATTTTTCAAAATAACATTCTTTACCCTACGCTTCCTTCAAGACTAATTGCAAGAAGTTTTTGCGCTTCAACTGCAAATTCCATCGGAAGTTCATTAAATACTTCCTTACAGAAACCATTTACAATCATATTAACGGCATCTTCCGTAGAAATGCCGCGTTGATTAAGATAAAATATTTGATCTTCACCAACTTTAGATGTTGTTGCTTCATGTTCAACAGTAGCTGTATTATTACTAATTTCCAAATAAGGGAAGGTATGGGCACCGCAATTGTTTCCCATCAGCATTGAATCACACTGGGAAAAATTTCTTGCATTTGCTGCGTTTTTACCTACTTTAACCAATCCTCTGTATGAATTATTACTTTTTCCGGCGGAAATTCCTTTTGAAACTATAGTACTTCGTGTGTTCTTTCCTAAATGAATCATTTTAGTTCCTGTATCAGCCTGCTGGTAATTATTAGTTACGGCAACTGAATAAAATTCGCCCACCGAATTATCGCCTTGTAAAATGCAGCTTGGATATTTCCATGTAATTGCAGAGCCGGTTTCAACTTGTGTCCACGAAATTTTTGAATTATTTCCTTTGCAAATTCCTCGTTTAGTTACAAAGTTATAAATTCCGCCTTTACCTTCTTTATCACCGGGGAACCAATTTTGAACTGTAGAATATTTAATTTCGGCATTATCTAAAGCAACTAATTCAACAATTGCAGCATGAAGTTGATTTTTTTCTCTTAATGGTGCGGTACAGCCTTCTAAATAACTTACATAACTATTTTCATCGGCAATAATAAGAGTTCTCTCAAATTGTCCGGTATCCATCGAGTTTATTCTAAAGTAAGTTGATAGCTCCATCGGACAGCGAACTCCTTTTGGAATATAAACGAAAGATCCGTCGCTGAAAACAGCGGAATTCAGAGTAGCAAAATAATTATCAGTTTGAGGAACAACCGAACCTAAATATTTTTTTACCAATTCGGGATGTTCTCTAATTGCTTCCGAAATCGAACAGAAAATTATTCCTTTTTCGGCAAGAGTATCTTTAAAAGTTGTCGCAACCGATACCGAATCGAAGACGGCATCAACTGCAACGCCGGATAATCTTTTTTGTTCTTCCAATGGAATGCCAAGCTTTTCGAAAGTCGCTAATAATTCAGGGTCGACTTGCTCTAAACTTTCAAGTTCAGGTTTCTTTTTTGGCGCTGAATAATATTTCAAATCTTGGTAGTTTATTTTATCTTTTTTAATTTTTGCCCAATTAGGTTCTTCCATTGTAAGCCAATGTCTGTAAGCCTTTAATCTCCATTCAGTCATCCATTCGGGTTCATTCTTTTTTATAGAAAGCAAACGAATTATATCTTCGTTTAATCCTTTTGGAAATTCATCTTCTTCAATTTCGGTAACAAAACCCCACTTATATTCATTATTGGTATGTTCTTCAATTATTTTAATATCTTCACGCAAATCTTCACTCATTTTCCAGCCTTTTTATTTTCTTAAGTAAAATTATAAAATCTTGCAAAAAATATCAAGATTAAAAAATCATCTAAAATAGAACAGTTCATTAACGTAAATGAAATAATTAGAAATTCAAAAATTATTAAATATTATTTTTTATTTTAGTATATAAAATATTTATGGATAAACAACATTATTCCAAATAAATTGAGGTAAGAATGAAAAAAATAGTTGGTCTTTTATTAGCTGGCGCTGCAATTTTTATTTTAATTGTTTCATGCGGCGAATCGAAACCGGAAATTGATAAAATAGCATTGCAAGCAAAAGCTAAAGGTATTTTTATGAAATTGCCCGCTTCAATGCCTGGTGCTGAAACCGATACTCCCGAAAAAATTGCGTTGGGAAAAAAGTTGTATTTTGAAGAAAAACTTTCAAAAACAAATACGCAATCATGTAATACTTGTCATTCAATTGATCCGGGAAAAGCCGGAGTTGATAATAAGCCTACATCACCGGGAGCAAAAACCGGAACAATAGGAACAAGGAATTCTCCAACAGTATTAAATGCAGGATTTCAATTTGCTCAATTTTGGGATGGAAGAGCAAAAGATTTAAAAGAACAAGCATTAGGCCCAATTCTTAATCCACTTGAAATGGGAATGGATAATCCTAAAGAAGTTGAAGGTAAATTATCCGCAATACCCGAATACGTAGAAATGTTTGCAAAAGCATTTCCAAATGATCCTAAAATTTCATGGGATAATTTAGGTGAAGCAATTGCCGCTTTTGAAAGAACTTTAATTACCAAAGATAAATTTGATTTCTTCTTAGGCGGAAATCCAAATGCGTTGACTGATGAAGAAGCTCAAGGGCTTGAAATATTTATGAATAAAGGCTGTACTACCTGTCATTCAGGTCCATTATTGGGCGGAAATATGTTTCAGAAAATGGGATTGTATAAACCATATTCTGATACTAAAGATTTAGGAAGATACGCAATTACTAAAAATGAAGCCGAAAAGTTTATGTTTAAAGTTCCTACTCTAAGAAATATCGCTTTAACAGCTCCTTATTTCCATGATGGAAAATCACCAAATTTGGAAGACGCTGTTACGCAAATGTCCAATATGCAATTAACTACACAATTAACACCCGAAGAAATTAAAAAAGTTGTTACATTTTTGGGATCATTAACTGATATTGAATTAACAAAAGCGAATAAAAAGTAGTTGGGTATAATGTTTTAATTAACATCCGGAGTGAAAAACTTCGGATGTTCAATAAAATTTACTTCTCTTTTTGAATTAAACATTTCACTTTTTTTAAAAATTTTCCAGGAATCTGGCACCGATAAATTGCCCAAGAAAAAAAGAGCCAACCAATACAGGATAAGTATAAAGCTCAAATCCAATGTTAGAATAAATTCTAAGTAAAATAACAAACGGAACGGGAATGTGAATAGCCAAGAACCACTGAAGTGAAAATTTTTTTACTTTTGATCGCCAATAACCAAAGGGCAGGTTTAATAAAAGTACCGCAATCGCGACTAATGTTATTTTCATTTAAACAACTTTCTAAATTCTAATTACCGCGTGATCTTAAAATTTCGAAAAGCAAAATTCCTGTAGCTACAGAAACGTTCAAACTTTGAATTTTTCCTTTCATTGGAATTTCAGCTAGAAAGTCACACTTTTCGGCAATTAAATGTCTAATACCTTTTTCTTCATTTCCAATTACTAAAGCTATTGGCTGTTTATAATCTATTGAAGTATAATTCTGAGAGTTGCCGAGTTTGGAACCGACAATCCAATAACCGTTTTGCTTTAAAATCTCGATTGTATTTACAAGATTATTTACTCTTGCAATTTTAATGTGACTTGTAGCTCCAGCGGATGTTTTTTCTACAGTATTGTTTACCGAGGCGCTGTTTTTTATTGTTGTTATTATTCCGTAAACTCCCGCGCATTCTGCGGTTCTGATAATCGCGCCAAAGTTATGCGGATCTTGAATTGAATCTAAGATTAATAATAATGGATATTTCGATTTTTCAGCTTCAATTAAAATTTTGTCAATTTCAGAATATTGAAATTCACTTTTAATTGCAATTATTCCCTGAGTATTTTTATTTTCTGCAATCTGCATGAATTTCTGGGGAGAAAGTTGGCTTACTTTAACATTCGACTTGATTGCAAGTTTTTTAATTTGCTCTACAATTGTTCCATGCAAACCAAATTGAATAAATATTTGATCAATTTCAGCGTTTGAGTTTAATGCTTCAAGTACCGGCTTTCTTCCAAATATTTTCTGCATTATTTAACTGCTTCAATTTTTGATAAAAGTATTTCGATATTGTCTATGCTTATATTCTGCTGTTCACCATTTAACATATTTTTAATTTGAACCTCACCTTTTGTAAATTCTTCACCGCCGACAAACAAAACAAATTTGGAATTTAACTTATTTGCTTCCCGCATCTGTGCCTTAACGCTTCTAGTGGCATAATCATATTCAACAATGATATTATGATTTCGTAAATTAGTGGCAATCTCAAATACTTTTAATTCATGTTCATTATTTAATCTAATAATGTAAACGTCAATATTTTCATTTAAAGAAGAGATAGAATTTTCAGATTTACAAGCAAGCAAAATTCTTTCTATTCCTGCCGCAAAACCTACCGCGGGAGTTGAATCACCACCTAATTGCTCAATCAGTAAATTGTATCTGCCGCCTCCGCATAATGCACTTTGCGAACCTACACTTGAGCTTAAAATTTCAAATGTGGTGTGAGTATAATAATCCAATCCTCGGACTAATTTATGATTTTCATTAAATGGAATTTCGGCAATTGTTAAATATTCTTTTACTTTGTTAAAGTGTGCCAAACTTTCGGCGCCAAGAAAATCTATTAAATTGGGCGCGCCTTTCAACAATTCTTGATCATGATTATTCTTACTGTCTAAAATTCTCAGAACATTGGTTTGAAATCTGTTTTTGCTGTCTTCGGATAGTTCATTTTTTTACCTGAAAGAAATTCTTTTAGTGCGTTTGCAAAATTGTTCCTTTCTTCGGGAACGCCTAAAGAATTTAAATTAACTTCAATATTCTCTAATCCTAAATTTTGCAAAATTGTAAACGCAACTTGAATAACTTCAGCGTCCAACGCAGGATTATGACTTCCGAGCGCTTCTATTCCAAATTGATGAAATTGTCTTAATCTTCCTGCTTGAGGACGTTCCTGGCGAAACATTGGTGAGATATAAAACAATTTATTCAAACCATTTAGCTTACCGAGTGAATGTTCAATAAATGCACGAACTACAGAAGCGGTCATCTCAGGTTTAAGAGTCAAATTATTTTGGCTTCTATCAATAAAAGTGTACATCTCTTTGCTTACAATATCCGTGCTGTCGCCAATTCCTCTGGCAAAAAGTTCAGTCTGTTCAAATATCGGCGTTCTTATTTCTTTGTAATTAAAATACTTCATTTGACTTAATACTATATTGGTAAGATGATTCCAATATAGTATTTCATCTGGAAGAATATCTTTTGTTCCTGCAATTGCTTTAATCATATAACCAAGGATTGAAAAATTTAAGAAATGTTTTTTTCTTCGTCTTCAAATATTTTATAAATCTCAGAAACGGATTTAGCCGCCAATAATTTTTCGCGAAAATCTTTTTTGTTCATTAACAATGAAATTCTGCTTAACAATTTTATGTGAGGCGCAACCAAATTATCTTTGCCAATTAGTAAAAAAATTAAATTAACAGGCGTTCCATCAAGCGATTCAAAATCAATGGGCTGTTTTGTTTTTCCGAATGCCGCAATTATTTCGGTAACTTTGTTTGTTTTGCAATGAGGAATACCAAAACCATGTCCGATGCCCGTTGACATAATTTTTTCTCTTTCAAGTACACTTGCTTTAACTTCCTTTAGATCAAGAACTCTATCGTCATTTTTAAATAAATCTATCAGCTCGTTAATAACTTCTACTTTTGTTGTTCCCTTTAGTTCGGGAATTATATTTTCCGGAGATAAAACTTCACAAATTCTCATTTTATTTACTTCTCAATTTTTTAAAAAATGTAATTACAAATGTAAGAAAGGAACTTACTATTTACAATCGAAAGAATTTTTAGAAATGAGAGGTTAATTTAAATTTCTTGCAATGAATTTTTCATTAAGCTAAGTTATAACATTAAAAAAAAATAAAAGTATTTGAGGAAATTATGGATATTAAGAACAAAACAGTTCTAGTTTTAGGCGGATGGGGATTAGTCGGAAATGCGGTAACAAGAAAACTCGTACCCGAAAATCCGGCTAAAATAATTGTTACTTCTTTAAGACAAGAAGAAGCAGAATCTCACGTTAAACAATTAAAGAGTGAATTTCCGCATCTTCCGGAAAATTATTTTATTCCATGGTGGGGTAATATTTTTGTACGCAATGATTTTAAAGATTCTGATCGATTGGAAATTTTAAATGACCCAGTTAGAAGAAAGATTTTAATGAAAGATATAATGGAAGAATTATCCGACGAAATACTGCACGATTCATCAATTTACCAATTGCTTGTAAAGCATAAACCAGATATAATAATAGACAGTATAAATTCAGCGACCGGAATTGCGTATCAGGATTTATATACTACTTATCACAGAATAAACACAACGATTCAAAACAATCCCTCAACAGATTTAATAATTGAAGAAACTGAAAAATTGATTTGTACGCAGTATGTTCCACAATTAATTCGTCATATCCAAATTTTATATAATTCAATGAACCAAGTGAAAACACAAATTTATGTTAAAATCGGTACAAGCGGAACCGGCGGAATGGGACTCAATATTCCATATACGCACAGCGAGGAAAAGCCATCTAGAGTTTTATTGAGTAAGTCTTCCGTTGCCGGAGCGCACACAATGCTTTTATTTTTAATGGGAAGAACACCCGGAGGAGCAATTACAAAGGAGATAAAACCAACCGGCGCAATTGCCTGGAAGAGAATTGCTTTTGATGAAATTAAAAAAAGAGGAAAGTCAATTGAATTGGTTGATTCCTCATTTGACAACGTGATTAAGTTGGAAAACGAATTGCAAATTCAATTGGAGAAACCAATAAAATTAACCGGGAATAAATTAAAATCCGTATTTATAGATACAGGTGAAAACGGAACATTTTCAAGAGGTGAATTTGAAGCAATCTCCGCGCAAGGACAAATGGAATATGTTACTCCCGAAGAAATTGCAGAAGATGTAATATTTGAAATTAAAGGCGGCAATACCGGACACGATATTATAAATGCACTTGATAATGCTACTTTAGAACCAACTTACCGTGCGGGTTTTTTGCAGCACGCGGCTGTAGAAAAACTTCAAGAACTTGAAGAAATTCACAGCGTAAATAGCGTTGCGTTTGAATTATTAGGACCTCCGAGATTATCAAAACTACTTCATGAAATAAATTTACTTAGACTAATTGCCGGGAAAATGAAAGAAATATTAAACATTTCTCCCGAAGATTTATCGGTAAAAATATTTGAATTAATTAAAACCAACGAAAAATTAAGAAGTGAAATTATTTCTATAGGAATTCCAATTTTATTGCCAGACGGCAAATCTCTTTTACGCGGTAATGAAATGAAAATTCCGCCTTTTAGAGGTGAAAATAAAATCAAAATTAGTGATGATAAAATAGATCTTTGGGCAAATGACGGCTGGGTAGATTTAAGAGTTGAAAACATGGAAACTTGGCAAAATAGAATTAAAGCAATTATGGATGAATCAAATTTAATTCCTGCGGATGATACAAGTTCAATGCATGTAAGGAATAAACGATATTGGAATAATTTTGAACAAATTAACATCGGTAAGGTAGTGAGTTGGATTTTCATTCACGAAGAAAAAGGGAAAAGAATGAAATCATAGAAAATTAAGAATTAAGAATTGGAAGGATAGAATAAATAAGATATGAGATTTTATATTGGATAATTTGAATTTATTAACAAAAAATGAATTTAGAATCGTTACTACCGATTCAGGTTTGGGCGGATTATCCGTCCAAGCATTAATGGATAAAAAACTTAGAATAAATGGAAATAAAAAATTCGAATTGATTTATTTCAATTCTTTTGCCGGAGGAAATTTAGGCTACAACAGTTTGAAAAATAATAATGATAAACTTATTGTTTTTGATTCTGCTTTGCAGGGAATGATGAAATTTAATCCGGATATGATTTTAATCGCTTGTAATACTCTTTCGGTTTTATATGATCAAACAGAAGCGGCAAAACAAATAAAAATTCCGGTTATTGGAATTGTTGAAAGCGGAATTGAAATGCTCCTTTCTAAAATAAATACCGTGTCTGATTTTAATGTTATTGTAATTGGAACCGAAACAACAATAAATTCCAATATTCATAAAGCTAAGTTAATTAAATTTGGAAGTGATGAAAATAAAATAATAAATCAATCATGTGAATATTTGGAAAGCGAAATTCAGATCAATCCTAATAGTACAGAAGTTAATATATTGGTTAAAAAATATCTGCATGAAGCGATAAAAAAGATTCGAGATCCTAAAAAACATTTTTTTGTAGTTTTAGCATGTACTCATTATGTTTACAGTAAAAATGTATTTGAAGAAAAAATGTCCGAACTAGTAGGTAAGAATTATACAATTATTAATCCAAATGAAAAAATGGCGGATATTTTTAATGGGATTTTTGCTAATAGTAATAGCCGAGAAAATTTTGTTACAAATCGTGTTTTAAGTCGGGTAAAACTTAAAGAAGATCAAATAAATATTTTATCAAAATTATTGATAAATGATTCACGGAATTTAGTCGATGCGTTAATAAGAAATGAACACATACCAAACTTATTTACATTTGATGAAAAATTATTGTCAATAGAACATTAGTGAGAATGAAAAAATATAAATATAAAGCTGAAATAATGGCAAAGGGAGGCGGAACATTTGTTTTCTTTCCATATGATGTCAAAAAAGAGTTTGGGACCAAAGGTCAAGTTAAAGTAAAAGCTTCGTTTGAAGGAATTGAATATAGAGGTTCGCTTGCTCCAATGGGTATGGAATTTCATTTACTTGGAATAAGGAAAGAAATAAGAAATGCGTTAAAAAAGGAAATTGGAGAAATTATTGAAGTAATTGTGGAACAAGATACCGAACCCAGGATTGTTGAAGTTCCACATGATTTTCAAATTGTTCTAGATACAAATAAAACAGCAAAAGAGACATTTGAAAAATTTGCCTATACTCATAGAAAAGAATACGTTCGTTGGATAGAAGAAGCAAAAAAGGAAGAAACAAGAAAAAAGAGGATCATTAAAGCTTTAGATATGATTTCCAACGGTAAAAAATTTTCTTAAGATTTTTAAGCTTTCTAAAAAAAATAAAAATTTGAATTAAGCTAAAAATTAGTTGTAAGCTTTTTGCCTTTATGAAAATTGTAAATAATTTGCGCTGCTTCTTTTGGATCATCAGTTAAGCTGAACAAATCCAAATCTTCTTTATTTATGTATCCTTGTTTTAGCTGAAATTCCTTTATCCATTCTATTAATCCTCCCCAAAATTCTTTACCCATTAAAACAACGGGGAATTTGGTTGTTTTTCCGGTTTGAATTAAAGTAAGAACTTCAAAACCTTCATCTACGGTGCCGAATCCGCCAGGCATTAAAACATAACCTTGAGCATATTTAAAAACATAGTCTTGCGAATGAAAAAATACCTGAAGTTTAAAAGTTTATCTTGATCAATAAAAGGGTTTGCGTATTGCTCGTGAGGTAATTCAATATTTATTCCAGTTGAACTTCCGCCTGCTTGTTTGGCGCCTTTATTTCCGGCTTCCATAATTCCCGGTCCGCCGCCGGTAATTATCCCAAATCCTTTTTTAACAATTTCCTGCGCAACATCTTCCGCCAATTTATAAAACTTATCTTCGGGTTTTGTACGGGCCGAACCAAAAATTATAACGCTTGGTTTTATCTTCGACATTGTCTCAAAACCTTCAACGAATTCCGACATAATTCTAAAAACTCTCCAAAGATCTTCCTGCGAGTTTTGAAGCTGATGTTCAATTTGTGACTGATTATTATTGTTTTCCATGATAAAATATTCTTTATATAATTAGTTAAACTACTATCGAAAATTTTAATTTAAAATTTTTCTTTTCTCACCGTTACTTTTTCCAGCATTTTTTGATTTACTTCAACACCAATTCCGGGTTTAGAAGGAACATCCATTGTTCCGTCTTTGTTAACAAAAAATTCAGGTTCAACAATATCTTCTTTATAATATCGTTTACTTGCGGAAATATCTCCAGGTAAAGTAAAATTAGGCAGTGATGCTAAAGCAACATTTCCCGCTCTTCCTATTCCGGATTCCAGCATTCCGCCGTGCCAAACGGGAATATTTTTATTCATGCAGTAATCATGAATCAATTTAGATTCTGTAAATCCGCCGACTCTTCCCGGTTTAATATTTATTATTTTGCAGCTGCTTAACTCAATTGCCGCCTTTGTATCTGCTAAAGAATGGATACTTTCATCCAAACAGATCGGAGTATTCAATTCACTTTGCAATTTGGAATGCTCATAAATATCATCATAAGATAATGGCTGCTCAATTAACAATAAATTAAATTTGTCCATTTCTTTGAATAAACTTAAATGCTCAATATTATAAGCGGAATTTGCGTCAACTTGCAGAAGAAGGTTTGGAAATTCTATACGCAATGCCTTAATATATTGTAAATCTTCATTTGGAGCAATTTTGATTTTAATTCTTTTATAACCTTCTTCCAAATATCCTTGTACTTTTTTTATCAATATAGAAGGATCCGATTGAATTCCAATGCTTACGCCGACATCAATTTTATTTTTATTTCCGCCCAAAATTTTTGAAAGTGATTGATTTTGTGATTTTGCGAAAAGGTCCCAAAGTGCGGCTTCAATTCCCGCTTTTGCCATTCTGTGTCCTCGGACTTTTTCCCAAAGTAAAATTGCCTCGTTAACATTTTTCAAATCTTTTGTAAGATTTCAGTGATCAGAAAATCTTTTAAAATGTGCCAAGCGGTTGTTACAGTTTCATAAGAGTAAAATGGCGTACCTTCAGCGACACTTTCCCCGTAACCTGAAATGCCTTCAGAGTTAACTTTTACAATAATATGTTCTTCATCATATTCGGTCCCCATTGAAGTTGTAAACGGAGAAACCAATTCCATTTTAATATGATATAGTTCTACGCTATCGATTAACATAATCCCTCTTTTATAAAATGAATATATGAAAACTATGAATCTTATTTGACATTTTTTTATAATTATTAAAAATACCAAATAAAATTTTTGCAGTTTAAAAATTAGACTTGACATACATAAATATTTTTTGTAATCTGTAACAACCATTACACAATAAATTTACAATGTAAAAGCAATTACAGTATGAACTCACTTAGACTAATAGAATTATTCCTCAAATTAGCATCAATTGACGGTGTATCCGGCAACGAAAAAGCCGTTGCTGAATTTATTAAAAGCTTTTAGTAAGCTTAAATTTTTCTGTTGAAGAAGATACAGCTTCTGAATTTACGAAAAGCAACACGAACAATATTATTTGTAAAATTGGAAGCGGAGGTAATTTTGTAATGCTGTCGCACATGGATACCGCACGTCCAACCGAAAAATTAAAACCGCAAATTCTTGAAGATAGAATTATATCTTCCGGCGATACGGTTCTTGGTGTTGATAACAGAGCGGGGATTGCGGTACTGCTCTATACTTTGGAAAAAATATCACAAGAAAAGATTTCTGTTAAAGATTTTACTGTAGCATTTACAACATGCGAAGAAACGACTTTATTTGGTTCAAAATATTTGGGAATAAATGGGAATATAAATCATGCTTTTATATTTGATTCCGGCTATCGTCCCGGCAACTTTATTTATTCTTCATGCGGTGATCTTGGATTTAAAATTAAGATCTTCGGAAAAGCTTCACATTCGGGTATTGCTCCGGAAAAAGGAATAAACGCAATGGCGGTAGCGGCAAATGCAATTAGCAGACTTCCGCTTGGAAGAATTGACGATGACAGCACAATGAATATAGGATTGTTCAAAAGCGGCTCGGCTGTTAATGTGATTCCCGAATATGCCGAACTTGAAGGTGAAATTAGATCATTTGACGTTAATAAAGTAAAGCTGCAGTTCGATGAAACAATAAAAATTTTTGAAGAAGAATCCGCGAAACTTAATGCCAAAATTGAATTTGAATATTTTTGGGATTTTAAACCTTTTACAATTTCAGAAAAATCACATGTATTCCAAGAAACAAAAAATGCAATTGAAAAAGTTAAATTAACTCCAACACCAAAAATTTCGCTTGGCGGCAGTGATGCGAATTCACTTAATGAAAGAGGAATAGAAGCAATTAATTTAGGCATTGGCGCACAAAATCCCCATTCAAATGATGAATTTATTTACATTGAAGATTTGATTAAATCAGCAGAAATAGCATTAGAAATAATAAAAAAGTAAAATACCATGAAAAAATATTTTGTTTCAATCTTAACTCTATTAATAATTTGTACTCCGTACTTTGCAAAAACTAAGGGTAAATTGGTAATTGTCGGGGGAGTGCAAACAAGTGAAATTATCACAAAATTTGTAGAACTTGCGGGCGGAAAAAATGCGAAAGTAATTGTAATACCAAATGCTGGATCAGAGCCTGTACTCAACAGTGAAATACAAGTTAAGGAACTTACCGATCTTGGAGCACAAGCTGAATATTTAATCTTTACAAAAGAAACGGCAGATGACGAAGCAAATCTCAAAAAAATGAATTGGGCGAATTCAGTTTTCTTTTTGGGCGGAGATCAAAGCGATTTAGCCAGAGATATGCTGGGTTCTAAATTATTAAAAAAAGTTTTTGATATTTATAATAATGGCGGTGTAGTTGGTGGAACGAGTGCCGGTGCTGCCATAATGAGCGAAGTTATGATCACGGGAAATGAATTGATAAGAAATGATTCGACTGGAATATTTTTAACAATTGAAAAGGGAAATGTTGAAACAAAAAGAGGTTTTGGATTTCTTAAAACCGTAATTATCGATCAGCATTTCTTAAAGCGAAAAAGACATAACAGAACAATTGCCGCCTTAATTGAACATCCAACTTTGACGGGAGTCGCAATTGACGAATCTACTTCAATAATTGTTAGTCCCGACAGCACTTTTGAAGTTTACGGAAGTAACCAGGTGTTAGTTTATGATCCAATAGAAGGCAAAAATATTCGTGAAGATAAAAACGGAAATCTCGGAATTACAAATATGAAACTTGATGTTTTGATTAGCGGTGATAAATATAATCTAAAATCACATAAAGTTATTGAATAATGAAAGAAACGAAGAAATATAAATTTAAAGTTCCGAACACTTATCTGCTTATATTTCTCATTCTTGTTTTTATTGCAATACTTACTTGGATAATTCCCGGCGGACAATATGAAAGAATTATAAAAGAACGAAGAAATAATTCCTTTCGTTTTGATACTAGTCCCGGTAGCAATAGCATTAGGTTACGATTCTATTATAGGTGTTGCCATTCCTTTGGTTGGAGCGCACATTGGATTTGCAAGTGCCTTCCTAAATCCATTTAATGTCGGTATTGCACAAGGTATTGCTGAAGTACCGTTATTTTCCGGAATTGGATACAGAATTATCAGTTGGGCAATTTCTACAACTGTAGCAATTTTATTTCTCTTATTCTATATAAAACGACTTAGTAAAGATCCTAAAATTAGTCCCATGTATAATGAAGACCAACAGCGAAAGTTAAATGAGCAAAATCTTTCGGGCAATGATAAAATTTTTACCAAAAAGCACAAATTGGTTCTGCTTACATTTTTATTATCTTTGATTATGCTCGTTGTCGGTGTAATAGAATTCGGATGGTATATTCAAGAAATTGCCGGTATGTTTTTCATTATGGGAATTTTAGTGGGAATTATTGGCGGATTAACCGGCGATGTAATTATTAAAAGTTTTATTGAAGGCGCAAAAGATTTAGTAGGCACTGCATTAATAGTTGCTTTAGCAAGAGCAACATTGGTAATATCGAGAGACGGACAAATTATTGATACGGTTTTATATGGATTATCTCCTTTTATTCAATCATCGTCGCCAATATTTGCATCGCAAAAAATGTTTGTTGTTCAGGCAATAATTAATTTCTTTGTTCATTCTGGAAGCGGTCAAGCGGCTTTAACAATGCCAATCATGGCTCCTTTAGCAGATTTAGCGGGTGTTTCGCGCCAAACAGCAATTTTGGCATTTCAATTTGGTGAATACACAAATATTATTATTCCAACTTCTGCGGTAACTATGGGTGCATTATCAATGGCAAAAGTTCCTTGGGAAAAATGGGCTAAATGGGTTTTACCGCTGCAGATTATTTTAATGTTATTAGGGTTTTTACTTCTTGTTCCACCGAATCTTATTGGTTGGCAATAAAATTCAAATTATTTTTCAACAAAAAAACAGAGAGGCAAAAATGAAAAAAGCGATTCTATTATTTACCTTTTTTCTTCTAAATATCGTAAGCTTTAACTCGGAAACAAATGCGCAAGCTGATTTGTACATTGGAAAATTAAATGTTTACGTAACCGCATATGGAAGAGTGGCACTTTATACTATGCCGGACACAATTCGTCAAATTTATAGAGTGACTACTTTAGTCGGCACCGGTGCAGAATCAGTATTTGATTATGACAATGATATCGAAATTGAAGAAGACGTACAAATACTTGATAACCCAACATTTGGTGATTATGAGGTATATGGAAGCTTTAATAATGATTATTCCGGACTACCGCCAAGTATATTTCAAAAAGAAAATATTTATTGCTGGCAGGATAAAAACTTTATTATTGCGAAATATACTTTAATCAGCAGAGAATCAAACGCGATTGATGCAATTGTTGGTTTAGATATAATTCCAGAAGTTGAAGGATCATATTCCGGCGGCGATACGGTTACTTATTCCGCAGAATCAAAAGTATTATCGATTAAAAAACATGAAGCGGTTGGATTTAAATCATTGAACAGCGATTTCAAATCACTTAAATCTATGGTTTGGTATGATAGCTATCAAGTTGATACGTCATACTACAGTTGGTTAACATACAATAATTTCGATAGTCCATTTATCATTAAACCAGACGATCCTGTTGTTGACGATCCCATTTTAATTCCTGCTTTTAATTCAAGAACAATTGCCCCTGGCGATTCGGTTGTAATTTATCTTGCGATGGCGTATGGTGAAAATGAAGCAGCAATGTTGGCAAGTTTAGAAGAAGCTCAGCAGAAATATGAAATGTTGACGGATGTAAAATCTGAGGTTAAAAATATTCCATCGGAATTTACGTTGAACCAAAACTATCCAAATCCGTTCAACCTGAATACAACAATTAGTTTCGGTTTACCGGAAAAATCGCAAGTTACTTTAAAAGTATTTAATCTGCTTGGTGAAGAAGTTGCGCAAGTAGTAAATCAAATTTTGGATGCCGGAACACATTCAGTAAATTTTGACGCGAGTATGCTTCCATCGGGAATGTATATTTATAGTTTACAAACCGAAAAGCAATTTTTGACAAGAAAAATGACGTTGATTAAATAGTTAAACTAATAATATTTTGATGGATAGATATAAGCAAATAAAAGAAAAGATTATTCAGAGTTATAATAAATTACCTAAGAATCATAAGATAATTGCTGATTATGTAATAAATAACTTTGATAAAATCCCTTTTTTAAATGTTAATGATCTTTCCATTAGTACAAAAGCAAGTGTTGCGTCAATTGTAAGATTTGCGCAAAGAATCGGATTTAAAGGATTCAGCGAATTAAGAGAAGAAATTGCGCTTTCACTTCAAAAAGAATTGCAAAAAAAGGAAATCTTTCCTCTATTTGAGAAACATCGAATAGAGGAAGATTTACTAACCGAAGTTGCAAATTTAGATATCAAAAACATTAATGATACGCTGAACTTGATAGAACGGAAAAATTTCGACTTCACTATTCAAAAAATTTCCAAAGCGAAAGTAGTTTATACAGCGGGCTTGGGAATTTCTTATTTATTGGCGGAAATTTTAGCATATCAATTGAATCAAATTGGAATAAATTCTTCCGTACTAAAACATACTCATACGTTATTCCATGAACAAATTCTTTTTATGGATTCAAAAGATCTTTTAATAGTTTTTTCTTTTCCGCCTTATTCAAAGGAAACTATTGAAACCGCACAATTTGCAAATGAAAGAAAAATAGAAGTAATTGCTATTACAAATAAAGCCGCATCACCCGTAACATTTCATTCTAAAACAAGTTTAATAGTTAACAGCGATAATATGCTTTTTACAAATTCATTTGCGGCTATTTCCGTTTTAATAAATGCAATTGCTACGGCTTGTGCAATAAAGGACAAACACCGTGCAAAAAAAATACTAAAAGAATCGGAATCAATAATGATCTCACAAAATTTAACAATTTTTAAGAGTTCCAAATGAAAAAAATATTTCTGCTTTTTTTGTGTTTTCCATTTATTCTTTTTGGCGGAGTGACCGGAAAAATATCCGGCGTAATTAAAGATTCGCAAACCGGAGAACCTCTAATCGGTGCAAATATTTTAATAGAAGGAACAAATCTTGGCGCCGCAACAGATGTAAACGGGAATTATGTAATTTTGAATATTCCGCCGAAAAATATAATGTTAAAGTAAGTTTTATTGGATATGAGACCACTACAATTAAAAATGTATCGGTTGTAGTTGACCAAACTACGCAGCTAAATATTGATTTGACTTCGCAGTCAATTCAAGTTCAGGATGTTGTTGTAACCGCTAAAACTCCATTAATTCAAAAGGACGTAACAAGCAGTATTTCAGTTGTGACAAGAGAAGAGATAGAATCTTTGCCGGTGCAAACATTTACAGAATTGCTTTCACTTCAAGCAGGAGTTGTGGGCAGCGGATCCAACCTGCATGTTCGCGGTGGAAGATCCAACGAAGTTGCCTACATGATTGACGGAACTTTGGTTACCGATCCTTTATTGGGAGGTTTGGCAACACAAATTAATAATGACGCAATTCAAGAAATGAGTCTGCTCAGCGGAACTTTTAACGCGGAATATGGAAACGCACTTAGCGGTATTGTTAATATTGTAACTAGAGACGGTTCCGATAAATATTCAGGTAAAATTGAAGCAAGAACAAGCGAATTTGGAATTGAACGTTATAAAGATTTGCATGAAAACAGAATTAACGCGAGCCTTAGCGGACCGATTTTTTCACCGCAGTTTAACTTTTTTATAACAGGTGAAATTGATAAACGGGGAAGTTATCTACCTTTTGGATTCAGAAACGATAAATCATTTTTTGCAAAAATTTCTACAACTGTAATTCCCAACATAAAAATTTCTTTAACTAACAGAGGAAGTTTGGGAAAAAATCAAAATTATAATCATTCATATAAATATATTCCCGAACAATATTTGGTTACAAATACTGATAGCTGGCAAAGCACTTTGTCATTTACTCACACTATTGCTAATAATTTTTTCTATGATGTAAAATTTTCTTATTTCAATCAAGGTTATAATTCCGGAGTTGGAAAAGATACTTCCGAATATATTGGAACTAGTGATTTTCAATACTTTGACGAATACGGTGACGGTTTTGAATTTTATAAATTGGCAAATCCACTTGAGTTAGTTAGCTCAAGAACTGCTACATTTGATTTAAAGTCGGATGCGGTATGGCAAATCGGCTCAATGAATGAAGTCAAATTTGGTTTATCATACAAAAGGCATTGGGCAAAATTATTTGAGATTTACGATCCCAAAAGAAACTTTCCTTACATAGACGATTATTTTGAAAACCCGTTTGAAGGCGCAGCTTATGTTCAAGATAAAATTGAACTTCCTTATTTAGTAATAAATTTGGGTGTAAGATTAGATTACTTAAATGCAAACGCAATTTTTAGAGATGATCCGTTAAAACCAAATTCAAATTTAAAAGTTAAATCTCGCTCTCAAATTTCACCAAGATTTGGAATCGCTCATCCAATTTCGGATAGAACAAAACTTCATTTTTCATATGGACACTTTTTCCAAAATCCGGATTTTCAATATTTATTTGAGAATAAACAATATGACTTGAATGTTCGCGAACCGCTTTTCGGTCAGCCAAACTTAGACGCGCAACGAACAATTTCATACGAAGTTGGAATCGCTCACCAATTTTCGGACAGAACCGCGCTTAATCTAACAGCATATTATAGAGATATAACCGGCTTAATAGGAACAAGATATTATTTTCCTTTTGTTGATGGAAGATATACAGGGTATACGCTTTACGTAAATGAAGATTACGCGAACATAAAAGGTTTTGAACTTACTTTAGATGTTCGTCCCGATAAATACTTCAGCGGCGGGCTAACATACACTTACGCGGTGGCAAAAGGAAGCGCATCTTCTGAAACTGAACAATATCCGGGTACCGAAGAATCAACACAGCTTTACTTTTTAG
The DNA here is from genome assembly GCA_016713565.1 of Ignavibacteriota bacterium. Lineage (NCBI taxonomy): Bacteria > Pseudomonadati > Ignavibacteriota > Ignavibacteriota bacterium. Next base: position 771,335 of record JADJOX010000007.1, on the reverse strand, counting down.
ATTTTGATAGGCCGCATGTTTTCAACGCCAGCGGGACTTATATAATTCCGGAAAACGAAGGACTGGAATTATTCGGTGAAAAAATTTTTCAAAACATGGACTTTAGCATAATCTTTAAGGCAAGTTCAGGAGCGCCATATACACCGGGTGGAAGAGATGTTGGTTTTGTTGAAAAAAATTCACTCCGTCAACCAGGGATTTACAATCTTGATTTAATGATTGGAAAAGAATTGAAAATATACAATGATATGACGTTGAGAATTTTTGCAGAGATACTGAATTTAACTGATCATAGAAATATAATATATGTTTATACAGATACAGGTGATCCTGAATTTACTCAGCAAGGTGATTATTCAATTGAATATATGAAGGATCCTTCAAACTTTGGTCCGCCTAGATCAATAAGGTTGGGTTTTACATTTAGATTTAATTAATTCTTCAGCGAGAAAAATTTGATGAAAAAGAAATCAATATTATTTTATTTACTAATAGTTACTTCTATTATTGCTCAAGATAAAAATGAAAAACAAAATTTTTATAACGTGAGTAAAAATGCAAAAATTGAAGATCGCGCTGCCGGTATTCACAACGCAAGCAATATTGGTTTGTTTTTTGAAAATAGGGGAAAGCTTTACCCAAGAAGTATTACTCAGGGTCCTTCGGGAGAATTTCCGATAAACAGCGGAAAACAATATATCTACCGAGTTAATCAATTTGTTGGAATTCCCGGCAACGTTGTTCAGGCAAGATATACAGATGATGAAGAATGGGAAGCGGCTCACGGTTATCATAACAGCGATACCGCAAGAGTAGCAATGAGTGATGATCCCAATTCGTGGAATAAAAATTTAGGCTGGCCCGTAAAAGATGCTAATGGCAATAATTTAATTCTTTCTGACCAAGACAGTTATTGTGTATTTAACGACAGTAATAATACAGATGGAATTATCGGTATTCAAATGGCCCAAACCGGATATGCATTTGGAACTAAATTTGCGAAAAATATACTTTTCTTTAAGTTTGAAATTACAAATACGAGCAATAAAAAAATTGAAGATCTGTTTTTTGGACTTTATAATGATATTGACATTGGTGACGCAAGCGGCGGAATTGCCGAATATAAAGATGATAAACTTAATTTTATTAAAGAAAAGAATCTAATTTATTTTTATGACGACGGGAAAACAACTGAATGGCAGGATGGAAAAACCGGATTTTTCGGTGTAGCTCTTCTTAAAACTCCTGAAGTTAATGGGGTTGAACTCGGTATTACCGATATGCATTATAGTTTGTACGATGATGATTTGGATATTGATACCGTTCAATATGGAATTTTATCTTCAAGTAAAAGTTTATATAATTCATCATTAAGCAGCAGATTCTTTCATCTAGGCGACAATACAAGTTTACACTATGATGATCCTGCAACAATCCCGGCTGCGGGTTTGGATTTGGTCGGATATCTTTCTTCCGGACCATATACATTAGATGTTAATGATACGTTAGTATTTTATACTGCGTTTGTTGCCGGAGAGGATTATGAAGAATTGATTAAATACGCTGACGTTGCAAATAATGCTGTCGACGTTAATTTCAATCTTCCAAAACCGCCTTCACGACCAAAGCTTAATGCTTCAGAAGGAAACTTTAAAGCGACTTTGTTTTGGAACGACGAGGCAGAACAAAGTTTCGATGAATTTTAAGGATATGATTTTGAAGGATACAGATTATATAGAAGCAAAGATAAGGGAATAAACTGGGAATTAATTGCTGATTTTGATCAGATAAATCAAATTGGGAGCAACACCGGACTGCAATATAGTTTTGTAGATTCAACAATAATAAATGGATTTGAATATTGGTATTCTATAACAGCTTATGATCAAGGAAATGCTACTATTGAGAGTTTGGAAAGTCCGATCGGAAATACACTTGAAGCAGTTAATACAATTTCAGTAACTCCGCGTTCCGATGCTTTAGGCAGGGAAATGGTAAAAATAGATAATGTTGTTAATCTTAAAACAGGCAATTCAAATTATATATTAAATGCCTCGGTTATTGATGATGATAATTTAGAATCAAATAATTACAAAACGTCATTTGCTTTTATTCCTCGAATTGAAAACGGAGATTTAGCTACAAATGTAAGCATAATTGTTACAGACTCAAATGCTACGAAACCTTATAAATATTCTTTAACGTTCACTTCTCCTACAAGTTTTGATCTTAGAAACGTTACCTTAAATACGGATATAAGAACCGGCTATAACTATCCGGCCGGCGGCAGAGACATAAATATTTCCGGTGAAGGATTAAAAATTTCAATGCGAGATAATTCTCTCACAGAAGCTAAATATTTACCGGAAGAAAATGATGTAATAACAATAAATTTTGCGTTGAATGTTTTAAAGAACAATTTAGATAATGTAATAAATAATCGCCCTTATGGTTTAAATCAAACTCAAACTACGACCGACGGAGTTTCCATAAGATTGGATCAGCCGAATTTGATCAAAAGCGTTTCCAGAATTGGCGGAACAGATAATATTGAAATCAATTTCAGCGTGGAAAATCCGGATTCCGTTATTGATCAAATATATCTTGTTTCTATTGATGGTAACGGTACATTAAATGGAAATAATTTTGTAATACTTTCCGTTAATGGAACAAACATTACCGCCGATACTTTATTTAATTCTGATTCTTTTTCATTTAACGGAATAACGGGAACAATTAAGTTTGAAGGGTTACCGGCTAACAATAATAAATTTTCCGTAGAAACAATAAAACCGATTTTACCTAATATAAAGGATTCGTACAAATTTGAAATCCGCGGTTCGGAAATAAATAATTCGGTGATCAAAGAAAATATTTCTAAGATAAGAGTTGTCCCGAATCCTTATGTAGCTTCTTCACTTTATGAAATTGAATACGGCGAGTTGAGAAAAGAACCGCTGCGACAAATTCAATTCATTAATCTACCTTCAGAATGCACAATTTATATTTTTACGGTAGATGCGGATTTAGTAAAAACAATTTACCATAATGCGGCCAACGGAACCGAAGTCTGGGATTTAAGATCAGAAGGCGGACGCGAAATTGCTTCTGGAATTTATATGTATGTTGTAAAAACAAAGTTAACTGAGTTTAAAGAAAGATTTGCTGTAATTAAATAATGGTTGGAGAAAAAATGGAAAAAAAATTTCTGATTATTCTAATTTTAATTACCGGCAAAATGTTGTTCGCACAAAATCCAAATTTAGGAACATCCGGGGCGCAGTTTCTTCAAATTCCGGTTGGAGCAAGAGCAGAATCAATGGGCGGAGCGCTTGTAGGATTGACCGGTGATGCTGAAGCATTGTTTTGGAATCCTGCAGGAATTTCAAAAGTGAAAAATGTCGACGCGCATTTCTCTTATATGAATTGGTTTGATCTCTTTGATTTTAATGCCGCTGCGTTAGTTTACAATATTGAAAACGTCGGAACTTTTGGAGCATCAATAATTGTGTTGAGCACTGAAAAAATGGAAATTACAACTGAAGAGGAACCGAACGGAACAGGAAGATATTTTGACGGCAATGATGTTGCATTGTCTTTAACTTATGCCAAATATTTAACAGATAGATTTTCTGTTGGATTAACGGTTAAATATATTTCACAAAGAATATGGAATGAATCTGCCGACGCAATTGCTTTTGATGTTGGAACACAATATTTACTAGATTTTCAAAATCTTACAATTGCAATGAGCATGACCAATTTTGGTCCAGATACAAAATTTGACGGAACGGATCTGGATTTTACATATAGAAAAGATGAGGATTTTCCTTTGAGCAGATTAACGCCAAGCAGACTTTCAACATCGTATTTTCCGCTTCCTTTAAATTTCCAAATAGGAATTGGATTCGATATTTTAAAATATGATTTTGTAAAAGTTGCGGGAGCTATTGATGTAACTCATCCTAATGATAACAAAGAAAGAGCTCATTTTGGCACTGAGTTTTCATTTTTTGACAGATTCTTTTTAAGAGGCGGTTATAAATATAATTACAGCGATCAAGATTTTACATTCGGCGCAGGAGCAAATGTAATTTTTCAAAACACAAAAATAAATTTTGATTATGCTTATTCATTATATGATATTTTGCCAAGTGTACACAGGATTTCAATAGGTCTTGGTTTCTAATTTTGAAAAAAAAAAGTTAATATTATTTCTTTTCACCATTCTAATTGCAAATATATCTTATGCACAAGGATATATTTGCGCAATCGGCGGAGGATCGGAAGATTACAGCGACTGGAGTGATGAACCCTATTCTTGGATTGTCTCAAAGTCTAATTTCGGTAAAATTGTTGTACTTTCTGCCAATGATGAAACAAACTGGATACCAAATTATTTTATGTCATTTGGTGCCGATACCGCATTTAATATCAAAGTAAATTCAAAAAGTAAAGCCAATCTGCAGACTATTTTTGACGAAGTTATTTCAGCAAAAGCAATTTTTATAAAAGGCGGTGATCAATGGGATTATGTAAGATTATGGAAAAATACGCTTTTGGATTCTGCTATAATGTCCGTATTTAAATATGGAGGTGTGGTTGCCGGAACGAGCGCAGGAGCTGCTGTACTTGGTCAATCGGATTTTAGCGCGAAAAATGGAACTGTTTATTCCGAGGAAGCTTTACAAAATCCTTTTAACAACTATATGCAATTCGAAAATGATTTCTTGAATTTGGTTGACGGCGTAATATTCGATTCGCATTTAACTGAAAGAGCAAGACAAGGAAGATTGTTAACTTTTCTTTACAATAACTATTTCAATAATAATAGTGATCTTCTGGGTATCGGAATTGACGATGCCACAGCATTATGTATTTATCCCAACGGTATTGCTGAAGTTACTGGAAGCGGTTGTGTGCTCTTTGTTCATAAAGAAAATGACACTGAATATTTCTCTTTTGAAAATAATTTGACAATTGAAAATCTTCACGCCGATCAACTTATTAAAGGATGGAAATATAATCTTAATAATAGAAGTATCGAATTTATACCGCCAACAGCACATACTATAAATTTTACTGAAGGAGTTTCAGGTAAGAATAAATTAGTATTGTTCAGCGGACTGGAATTATCAAATCCTAAAAAGGAATTAATTAAGGAAGAACTTATAAATTTTGTAAATAAGAAAGTTTTAATAATTTCAAATGAAGAGTTTGAATCAAATGCTTTAGTACTAAATGAATTTTTAGATTCGATATCAATTAACTCCAATTTTATTTTTATTAATGATGCATCATTAAATTCAAACGAGAATTATCAGGAAATTGAAAATGCCGATTATATAATTTTATTTAGTGATTCACTCAATATAATTAGCAAATTAGCCGATTCAAGCTTTGTGACCGCAATCGCATTTAAAAATTATTTAGATCAAAACAAACCCGTTATGTTTATTGGGAATTGCGGAAAACTAATTTCTGAAAAATTTATGTATTATAATAAAAATGATATTTATGCATCTTATTATGGTAGAATGAAATTTTCAAATGGACTTAATATCGCTGACGATTTTGTATTTCAGCCTGCAATATTTAATAACAGTGATTTTTACGAAAATGATATCAGTTCTGTTTTCTGGAATATGGCAAAGAATCAAAAAAAATATGGTTTATTCTTAAATGGGAATGATAAAATTGAAATAGATCTTTCGAATTTGAAATTTTCAGGTGAATGCATAACTCCATATATATTTGTCGACGCATCAAATTCGACACATTTTGATTTTTCAAATTATAAAGCAAGCGGAAATTCCGGCAATAGACAAATCGCGGCAATGAATAATATTTCAATTTCACTTTCTAATAATCCGGATTTCATTTATTTAATTTCCGAAAGAAAATTTGATGTCATTAATTCGATAGAAAAAAGTCACAATAAAAATATTAAGCATGATCTTATACTTGATCAGAATTTTCCAAATCCGTTCAATCCAAGCACAACGATCAGATTTGAACTGGAGGAAAAATCACATGTTGTGTTAAAAATATATGATATAATTGGAAAAGAAATTTCAACTTTGATAAATGATAATTTGAATAAAGGAAATCACGAGGCGATTTTCGAATCTAAAATTTTACCATCCGGAATTTACTTTTACACTTTAAAAACAAATAATTCTACAATTACTAAATCTATGGTGCTATTAAAATGAAATACAAAATTGTAATAACATTGCTGATTGTTTTTAACAATATTTTTACGCAAAATATTCTTACTCCATTAGAAAAATCAAATTACCAAGAAATAACAAAATACTCCGATATGGTGAATTTTATTGTAAATATTGATAAATCCAATGATCTTGTTGAAGCAAAAATAATTGGGCAAACGGTTGAAAAAAGAGATATGTATTGTTTGTTCTTTTCGAATGAAAAATTCGGAACAAATCCTAAAAAAATAAAAGTTATAATATTTGCACAGCAGCATGGTAATGAACCATCGGGAAAAGAAGGAGCGCTTTTATTGGTCAATGATTTGTTAAAGAAAGAGAATAAATATATTTTCGATAAAATTGATCTTGCTTTAATTCCTCAGGTAAACGCAGACGGCGGCGAAAAAAATAAAAGAAGAAACGGCAACAATGCCGATCTGAATAGAAACCACTTAATTTTAACCGAACCCGAAACCATAGCAATTCATAATTTATTCAATCAATATTTATTTGATGCGAATTTAGATGTGCATGAATATTATCCTTTCGAAGATTCGGTCGCTTACAGAAGAAATTTTGATGTTCAAGTTGGAGGAAGCACAAATATTAACATTTCACAAAAAATTCGAGATCTGACTAACAATGACTATTTGCCTTACATAAAAAAGTACCTTAATGAAAATGGATATTCTTTTAATATTTATTCGCCGGGCGGTATGGAAGAAAACAATTATATCAGATACAGCACATTTGACATAAACGATGGAAGACAATCTTTTGGAATTTTAAATTCTTTTTCGTTTATTCAAGAAGGAATTAATGGAATTGATTATTCTGTAAATAATATAAAGAGAAGAGCGGAAGGTCAAAAATCCGGAATGATGGGATTTATTAAGTACCTTTATTCAAACAATAAAAAAATAAAAAGGATAGTTGCTGAAGAAAGAGAAAAACTGATTAAGCCAAAACAAAATGAAGAAGTCGCCGTTCAGCTTGATCATTTTTCAAATGGAACAGAAATGGAATTCCATCTTCTTTCATTAAGAAGCGGAAATGACACAACATTTTATGTTAAGAATTTTAGACCGGTTGTAAAATCTTTATTTAGTGTTGATAAACCTATTGGTTATTTAATTCACAAAGACTCAACGGATTTGATCTCTTGGATTTACAGATATAAAATTGAAATGACTAATTATAAGCCGAATAAAAATGATGTTGTTGAGGAATATTTAATTACCAAAATCGATTCAATTGATTTTGAAGGAGATATGGTAATTAATCCTAAATGCGAAATTAATAAAATTGATCCGGAGAATTTAGAAAACGAATATTATTTTGTCCCTTTAAATCAACTGTATGGGAATTTAATTTCTATTGCCTTAGAACCAAAATCTATGCTTGGATTGTCGACATATAAAAATTATAATAATTTGATTAAATTGAATGATCGTTATCCAATTCTTAAAGTAACAAGAGAATAATTGATATTTAATTTCATAAAAACAATGCTAAGAATTTTCATTTATAATATTTCAAATTATTTTTCCGCCGTATCATTCGGTAACCGTTTCAGCGGATTATAACTTAATTAGTAGATTTTAGTTTTTAAAAATAATTAATAATTAAGGAGAAAATAAAAATGAAAGTTTTAGTATTGGGTGCGGGTTTGGTTGGCAGACCAATGGCAATGGATCTTTCGCAAGATGAAAAATTTGAAGTTGCAATCGCTGATATAAATAAGAAAAATCTTGAGAAAATTTCAGATGAATTTAATATTCAAAAAATAGAAAGCGACTTATCTAATAAAATAGATTTAAGAGAACTGCTTCAAAATTACGATATTGTCTTAAATGCCGTACCCGGTTTTATGGGATTTGAAACTTTAAAGGAAATAATTACCGCGGGAAAAAATGTTGTCGATATAGCATTTTCGCCTGAGGATACAATTCAGCTTGATGAATTGGCAAAAAGTAAAAATGTAACGGCACTTGTTGATTGCGGCGTTGCTCCCGGAATGAGCAATTTATTAGCGGGCTATGCGTATTCAATTTTGGATGAAACCGAAACAATTTTAATTTACGTGGGCGGTTTACCGAGTGTGAGAGAATATCCGTTTGAATATAAAGCTCCGTTTTCACCGATTGATGTAATTGAGGAATATACACGTCCCGCAAGATATGTTGAAAATGGAAACTTAATAATCAAGCCGGCTTTATCCGATCCGGAATTAATGAATTTCCCGGAAGTTGGAACTTTGGAAGCATTTAACAGCGACGGATTAAGATCTTTGGCGTTTACTTTAAATGTTCCAAATATGAAGGAAAAAACTCTGCGGTACCCCGGACATATTGAAAAAATGAAAATATTGCGTGAAGTCGGTTTTTTTAGCTCAAATGAAATTGAAATTAAAGGAAATAAAATAAAACCGATAGATTTAACGAGTAAACTATTATTTCCGATGTGGGAATTAAAAAGCGGTGACGAAGAATTCACAATTATGAAAATTATTGTAGAAGGTGAAAAAGAAAACAAAAAATTAAGATATGTCTATAATTTGCTTGATAGATATGATTCAAAATCCAAAGTTCACTCAATGGCAAGAACAACCGGATATACGGCAACAACCGCAATTAGAATGCTGGCTGAAGGTTTATTTGAACAAAAGGGAGTTTATCCGCCGGAGTTTATCGGACAAAATCAAGATTGTGTGAATTTTATGCTGAAGGGATTGCAGGAAAGAGGAGTTTATTACGATCAGGTAATTGAAAACATTTAGAAAATTTATTTATCGCATTTGATTAATGAGTTTGTATCTTTGAACAATTGTTAAATCAAGTTGATTAAAATTAATGAGTGATAATCTCAATTCATATATAATTAATTCAGATGAGATCGTTGGCGATATTGAATATCTTCATGAATTTTACAGCGTAAATTTAAAGAACGAACGAGATATAATAATTTTACTTCCGCCATCTTATAATATAAGCGCTAAACGCTATCCGGTTTTATATATGCAGGATGGACAAAATCTTTTCAATCCAATTACGTCTTACATTGGATATGACTGGAAGGTAGATGAAGTTTTAAGCAAATTGTTCGCGTCAAAAATTGTTGAAGAAATTATTGTAGTAGGTATTTATAATTATAAAGATCGATTTGACGAATATAATTATTTTTCGGAAAAAGGGAAAAAGTACGCAAGTTTTCTTATTAAGGAATTAAAATCATTTATAGATGAAAATTATAGAACATTTCCTTTTGCTTCTCAAACAGCCGTAATGGGTTCTTCCTTAGGCGGATTGTTTTCATTTCAGTTATTTTGGAATTTTCCTAAAATATTTGGGAAAGCAGCGTGTTTATCCAATTCTTTTTGGGTTAATGAAGGTGAAATATTCCGCATGATCAAAAATGTTCCATTGAATATTACTGATAAATTAAAATTATACATTGACTGCGGAAGTGAGGAAAGTGAATTGATTAATGATTTTATTAAGATGACTGAATACCTACTTGAGAATAATTTTAAAGATTCTTTAAACTTCAAATCATATTTAGATATTGGAGGCAAGCACACTGAAAGTGATTGGGCGAAAAGACTTCATTTACCGTTGGAATTTTTATTTGGAAAGAATGAGAGACGCGAAGATCAATAAAGACTTGCGTCTCTCAAATTTTAATAATTAATTATTCATTTTTGAAGTTTCTGTCTTAACCGCTTTTTTCAAGTCTTGTTCAATAACATTTCCATCAGTATCAATAAGTTTAATTTCCATACCAAGTTGTTTAAGATTTTCTTCAACTTGAGCTTTATCACCTACAACAACCCAATCTATTTTTTCCGGTTTTAAAACTTTTGATGCAGCATTATTAATATCCTGTAAACTTAAGGCATTAATTTTGGATGCATATGTTTCAAAATAATCTTCGGGATAACCGTATTGAACCATTTCTGCCAATGATCCTGCAATTGCACCGCCGGTTTCCCAACTTCCAGGCAAGCTTAAAGTTTCATTTAATTTTACTTTATTTAATTCATCGGAAGTTGCAGGTTTAGATCCCAAAATTCCGTTCAATTCTTTTTTAATTTCTTCAACGGATTCTTTTGTTTTATCGGATTGAACCATTGCGAAAACCAAAAATGGTCTTTGTCCTCTTGCACCCAACAATATACTCTGTGAACCGTATGACCAATGTTTATCTTCACGTAAGTTCATATTTATTCTTGAAGTAAATGATCCTCCTAAGATAGTATTCATTTCTTCAAGCGCAATATTGTCCTTGTCAGATTTTGGAGGCGCGGCGTTTCCGGCTAAAATAATGGATTGCTGTGAACCAGGTCTGTCCATCAAATAAATTGTTGATTTTTCTTTTAATCCAACTTGAGAAATATTCTTTTTCGGTACATCAGCTTTTTCCCAATTATCAAAGAGCTCTTCCAATTTGCTTTTAATTTCATTCATGGAAATATCGCCAACAACAACAAGCGTTGAGTTATTTGGTCTTATCCATGTTTTATGAAACTTTTCAAGATCGGCTTTCGTAATTTTAGCAACTGTTTCTTCATAACCTGAGCCGGTAAAAGGTAAACCGTATGCGTGGTCTTTTCCGTAAATATATTGAGGGAAAACTCGCAATGCCATTTGAATTGGAGTTGCTTTCTCTCTTTGAATTCTTGAAAAAGTTTCTTTCTTTAATCTTTCCAATTCATTTTCTGGAAATGAAGGATTTAAAAGTACATCGGCAAAAAGATTTAATGATTTATCTAAATTAGATTTTAACGAAGATAGAGCTACTGTTGATACGTCTAAGTTCGAATATGTATTTAAATTGGCGCCAAGCATCGCAAGTTCTTCGCTTATCTGCAGAGATGATTTTGACTTGGTTCCTTCCTGCATCATTGATAAGGCTAACGATGCTGTTCCTGGCAAAGCAAATTGATCGGAAGAATAACCCGCATCGACTACCATTCTAAAATCAACAACAGGAATTGCGTCGCTTTGTGCAAGCATTATTTTTAACCCGTTAGATAAAGTAGCATTTTGAATATTCGGAAATTTTGCAGCAGGTGGTGTTCCAGTTTCAGGTAATTTGGATCTATCAGCACTAATTGAAGCTTCGCTATATTGAGGAAAAGGATAAACTTCAAGAATGTTAACACCATCGGAGAGCCACTTAACCGCGGTATTTTGCAGATCTTTAGCAGTTGCGCCAGAGACCCATTTCAATTTTTCTTTATAAAAATCCGGTGTGCCGCCAAAAACTTCACTCTGTGCAAGAATATCGGATTTACCGCCAAAGCCGCCTATTCTCTCAATGCCTCTAATAAAATTTGCAAGGTGTTGAGTTTTTACTCTTTCCAATTCTTTTTGAGTCGGTCCCTCCTTTAAAAACTTTGCTAATTCTTCATCAAGAGCTTTTTCAACAATTGCCAAATCAACACCAGGTTTTGCCGTTGCTTCAATTTGAAATTGACTTCCAATTTCTTTACCGTCATAATAAGCTGCAACATTTGTTGCAATTTGATCTTCATAAACCAATCTTTTATAAAGTCTGGAAACTTTACCGGATGCAAGAACATCGCTGGCTAAGTCTAAGTATACCAATTCTTTATTTTTCCATTCAGGAATGTTCCATGTTTTGTAAATTTTTGCTTGGGGAACTCTATCTTGCGCAATTTGTCTTTTGCTGCCTTCCATTTTTGCTACCCAGATTTCATGTTTTTTTATGGGCGGTCCGGAAGGAATATCACCAAAATATTTTTCAACTTTTTCTTTAGCTTCTTTTGCAGTAATATCACCCGCAACAACTAATACGGCATTAGCGGCACCGTAATAAGTTTTAAACCATTCATGAACATCTTCTAAACTAGCCGCATCCAAATCTTCCATTGAGCCTATTACTGTCCAAGAATATGGATGCCCTTTTGGATAAGTATTAGTTTGGATCATTTCATAAGCTAAAGCATAAGGCTGGTTTTCACCTTGACGTTTTTCATTTTGTACAACTCCGCGCTGTTCATCAAGCTTTGCCTGAGTAATTGCTCCAACTAAATGCCCCATTCTGTCGGATTCCATCCATAATGCCAGGTCTACAGCCGATGTTGGAACATTTTGGAAATAATTTGTTCTATCTTCATTTGTAGTACCATTTAAGTCTGTTGCGCCGACTCTTTCCATTGCTTGGAAATAATCATCATCAAAATTTTCACTTCCGTTGAACATTAAGTGCTCGAATAAATGCGCAAATCCCGTTTTTCCTTGTTTCTCATTTTTGGAACCTACATGATACCAAACATTTACTGCAACAATTGGCGCTTTGTGATCTTCGTGCACAATTAAAGTTAAACCATTATCCAGCACAAATTTTTCATATTTAATATCAATATCTTCAATTTTTTGCGGATAAATTATTGCTGAGAACAGCATAAGAAAGAAAATGACTGATTTTTGTTTCATCATATTGCCTCTGTTTATTAGTTAAAATTAAAATTAATAATAAATTACTTTTATTGATAGGTAATAATTTGACGGTAGGAAATTGTTAAAGTTTCATTTAAAACATTAGTAAAAGTATAAGAATAAAAATAGAATCGGAATTATTAATCCTAAGAGCATAAACCATTTACCTCTGCCTAAAAATCCCAATTTCCCTTTTATCATAATCAATCCTGATACAGCGAGGAATATTAAAGAAACCGCGAAAATATCGGCAATCCAAGTCCATATTTTTTTAGCATGATTTAAGTGAAGAAAATTAGATTCTCGCAAAATAAATCTGTTTTCGACTTTTTCTAAAACCGCAATCTTAGTTTGCAAATTGGCGGAAAGTGTTTTTTTCTGAAAAAAAATATCAATTTTATTTGGGTTTGAACGGAATGAACTTTTTATGCTGTCATTTATTGAGAAATACTGTGCTAATATTTTTGCCAACTCTGTGGTTGATAAACTTGAATCGATATTTGATGAAATTATTAATGTGTCTTTAGAAATATTATAATTTGGATTCCAGTCATTTACATGATTAACTGCAATGCCTGAAATTGAATATATAATTATTAATCCAAATGCAATATAGCCTACATCTCTATGCAAGCCGCGAATTATTTTTCTAACCTTCATTAAAAATCTGAATAGTAAAAAATTATTTTTGTTAAAAAGATAAAAAATAAGGAATGATTTTTAAAAATAATTACAATTTTTATTTAAATATTGGATGAGCTAGAAAGTATTTTTTTATCTAAAACTATTGCTCAAACAATAACATAATGGATTTTATTATCCGCCAATTTCTGCGACAATTGAAAATCAATTTTCGCGCCTTCAATATCACCCAAATGCATTTTTACGCTTGCGCGGTTAAAATAGGATACAAAATTCATTGGATCGCTCTCAATCGCTTTATCAAAATATTGAAGAGCTTCGTGATATTTTCCCGAATCGGCTTTTTGTACACCATCAACATTTAGTTCGATAAATTCAGTATTTAGAACTTCTTTCTTTTGTCTCTTTTTCATCTTTTCTCCTAATGAATTTATATTAAAAGAGCAAGATAGGAAGCCGTAAAAGAACATATTATTTTTGTTGTATAATAATAAATTATTAAAATCTTATCAAGGAAAATATTAACCCATTTTCACAATTCTTTAAAAGTAAATAAGTTAGAAATTTTAATAGGATATGATATTTTATTTATGTGTCGAAAAAAAATCAGAATTTGCAAAGAGTTGTAAAAAATCCCAAACGATTATTTTTAATAATTCATTTGGGACCATTCAAAAAATATTAAGTAAATTTTACTTTATTTCAGCACCAATTCCCTTAATCTGATAAACTTTTTTTGTCATTTTTTCATGTTCGCATTTTTCCTTACTTTCTCCTTCTTTTTTGCAGTCGTCTTTACATTCTTCGCCTTCTACAATAATTGAATATACTTCACCTTCAACAAGTGCTTTCTTCCCTTTCGCTTCCATCGGAAAAACAATTTCGCCGTCATTTACTTTTACTCGAATAGTTTCAAAGTCCTTATCTCCGCTTATGTTCATCCAACATCCTCTTTTTTCGCAAACGCCGACAACATTACCTTCGACCAAAACTTTTTTGCCCACAAAACTTTCAGGATTTTCAATAATTTTTGAAATAGGAGTTTTCTCTTTTAGTGTAATCTCTTTTCCGTATTTCTTTAAATTTTCGGCATTCATTGAAAAATTTGATAATAGCACCGCTAACAATATTACAATAATTTTCTTCATTTTTATTTTCCCGATTATATTTAAAAATATTATTATGTAACTTACTTTTGGTAAAAGTTAAATTCAAGGATTTTATTTGATGAAAAACAAATTCAGAATTGTATCCTTTTTAGCGGCAGGGATTTTATTTTTTAGCGGATGTAAAACATCGGATGTGGGAAATGAAAATAATTTTATAGAGAAACACAAACCAAAAAGAATAAATTTCGGAAATACAATCGGATTGATTTCTCCTGCAAGTTATATAAGCGACTCACAATTAAATGAAGCAATTTCAAATTTTCAGAATTTGGGATTTAACGTAAAATATAACCCGGCAATAAAAGATAAATACGGTTATTTAGCCGGCAGCGATTCAGCACGTGCCGAGGATTTTAATGAAATGATAACCGATAAAGATATTGACGCGATTGTTGCAGTTCGCGGCGGATACGGCTGCGCGAGAATGCTTCCTTTTATTGATTATGAATTGATCAAAAAAAATCCTAAAATAATTATTGGTTACAGCGATATTACATCTTTACTTTATGCAATTTATGAAAAAACAGGCTTGGTTTGCTTTCATGGTCCGGTAGGCACATCAACATTTAACGATTACTCTATTCAGCATCTGCAGAATATTTTGCTTGAACCGCGTGAAAATTATAAAATGAAAAACTCGTACACCGATGAAAATCAAATTGTTGTAATAAATGAAGGCATTGGTGAAGGTGAGTTGGTCGGCGGAAATTTATCAATTGTAGTATCAATGATTGGGACTGAATATGATATTGATACAAAAGGGAAAATTATTTTTTTGGAAGAAGTAGGAGAAGAACCTTACAGAATTGACAGAATGCTGACACAAATGAAGCAGAGCGGAAAATTTGACAATTGTGCCGGAATTGCTTTGGGTGTTTTTAAAAATTGCGATATTAAGAAAGAAGATCCGGAATTTGAGAATTCTTTATCGCTTGTTCAAATATTTAATGATATTCTTGGCGATCTTAAAGTTCCAGTAATTTATAATTTGTCGTTCGGTCATATAGAGAATAAATTTACACTTCCATTTGGAATAAATGCGCGGTTGGATACAAAAGATAAAAGTTTAACTTTATTAGAAAAAGCGGTCGAGTAAATATTGTTTGCAGAAATAGTTTTTCCGTTGCCTTTCAGAAATTCGTTCACATATTCAATTCCGGAAGAATTTGAAGAAAATGTTCAAATTGGAGTTAGAGTAGTTGCGTCATTTGGTAAAAGAACATTAACCGGTTTTGTAATAAAATTAAAACAATCATCCGACATAAAAGAAAAAATAAAACCAATAAAAGATGTTTTAGATAACCAGTCAATATTCAGTGAAAAAAGTCTTCAGTTTTACGAATGGATTTCAGATTATTATTTATGTTCATTGGGAGAAGCATTAAAAAACTCAGTACCGTATGGTTTAGAAGTAGAATCAAAAAAAACAATAATTGCCGATGCAGTATTTTGTAAAGAATTACTAGGTAAAGAAAAAAATATAAAAAGTACAAAATCAAAATTACTGCAAATACTTTCTGAAAAAGAATCTTTTAAAATTGGTTATCTACAAAAAACGGTTAAGAAAAAGAATATTTATTCTATTCTTAAAACTTTGGAAAAAAATGGAGCGATAACAATTTTAGATGAAATTGAAAATTCAAAAGTGAGAATAAAAAAAGCAAAATTTATTAAGCTGAATAAAGATATAGATGAAGTTTATGAAATAATTCCAACCTTAGAAAAAAAATCCGAAAAGCAGATTGTAATTCTTCTCGAACTGCTGAGCAGTAAAGAAAAAGAAATACAGCAAAGTGAATTACTGAAAAAAACAAATGCCAATCAATCGTCAATAAATTCACTTGAGAAGAAAGGAATTATAAAAATTATTGATAAGGAAATAGAAAGAGTATATACCGAAAATTATGTTGAGGAAAAGCAAAATTTTGTATTGACCGAAAATCAAAAAAATGTAATTTCAAAAGTTTCGCAAGAAATTGAAAAAGATAATTTCAAAACATTTTTATTGCACGGAGTAACCGGAAGCGGTAAAACCCAAGTTTATATAGAACTTGCAAAAATTGCGCATAAAAAAGGGAAAACGGTTTTAATATTAGTACCAGAAATTTCTTTAACTCCGCAAATCACTTCGCGGTTTTTCAATACATTCGGAAACGAAATTACTGTAATGCACAGCAGAATGTCATTGGGAGAAAGATACGATTCATGGCGCGGAATTATAAAAGGAAAGTATAAAATTGTAATCGGTGCAAGATCGGCGGTATTTGCTCCATTAGAAAATATTGGATTGATAATTGTTGACGAAGAACATGACCAAAGTTATAAGCAGTATGATTTAATTCCAAAATACAACGGAAGAGATTCCGCAATTCTAAGGGCAATGTTTTACAATAGTCCAATTTTATTGGGATCGGCAACACCTTCTTTAGAAAGTATGTATAACGCGAAAGCGGGTAAATATGAATTGCTGGAATTGCCAGAAAGAGTTGATAATGCCAAACTTCCAAAAATTAAATTGGTTGATGTTACTTTAGAAAAGAAAAATAATAGAATGGTCGGTGTTTTTTCTAAAACACTTTTAGAAGAAATTGATAATAGGTTAAAGAAAAAAGAAAATGTAATTATTCTTCAAAACAGAAGAGGATTTGCTACACAAGCTTACTGTGAAGATTGCGGTACAATTGAAATGTGCGAGAATTGTTCGGTTTCAATGGTTTATCACATTCATAAAAATGTAATGAAATGTCATTATTGCGGTAATGTTAAACCTGTACCTAAAGCATGTAAATTCTGCGGCTCAATAAATATGAAATATTTTGGGACCGGTACGCAAAGAGTCGAAGATGAAATATCTTATCATTTCCCGAATGCGAAAATAGAGAGAATTGATTCGGATACAATTGCGCAAAAAGGCAGATTGGGAATTATTCTAAACAACTTTAGAAAAGGTGAAATTGATATTTTGGTTGGAACTCAAATTGTTTCAAAAGGAATGGATTTTTCAAACGTAACATTAGTCGGCGTAATTTCCGCAGAAACATCATTATGGCTTCCCGATTTTAGAGCTGATGAGAGAACGTTTCAACTTTTAACGCAAGTCGCCGGAAGATCGGGAAGAAGTAAAGAAGAAGGTGAAGTTATAATTCAAACGCAGAATTTTAAAAACTTTGTACTCCAGAAAGTTTTGGATAATAATTACAAAGCATTTTATGAGAATGAAATTTTACTTCGGCAGCAGAATTTTTATCCGCCTTTTTCAAGAATTGCATTAGTTGAAATTAATAATGAAGATCAGCAGAAAGCAAAACAAGCCGCGTTCGATTTCAATAAAAGGCTTATGAAATTCAGCGATAAATTAATTATTCTTCCTCCAAACGAAGCAATAATTTCTAAAATAAAAGGAATTTTCAGATTTCAAATTATGATTAAAAGTATGCGAAAATCCGATCCGAATGGAAAAATTTTAAGAAATGCTTTGATGAATGCTTTAGTTGATTATAATCAAAAATCAAGATTTAGAGATGTGAAATTGTATTTTGATATTGATCCTCAGAGTGTGGTTTAAATTAGGATAAGACAGAAAGTGAAATGTGAAAAATATGAATTGTAATTCTGAACTTGTTTCAGAATCATAATGACTTTAAAAAACATCCCAAGTTTTAAAAACTTAGGATGTTGTAATTTTTATAATCCAAACCATTTTAAGAATGGAACGGCTTTAACGATAAAGAACATAATTAAGCTGAATCCTAACCAAAGTCCGAATACCCCGATAAAATATTTAGAAGTATTTTCTGATTTAAAAAACTTTGCCAAAGAAATACTGAGTACCGCATAAAACCAAATAGAGAAAATATCAAGTTTATGCATAAACCAGCCGGCAATTGTATCTTTTTCCATATTAATAAAACTTCCAACGCTGGTATCCATAAACATTTTACCCATTGCAATTGATACAATAATTATTACAATAACTTGTAAAACAACAATATAATGAGGTAAGCCATATGCAGTCATTGATGTTTTGTAAGCTCCATCTCCTTTTAATGCAAATTTAACTAACAGATAATAAACTCCGGCAAGAATGAAAAACGATAAAAATACAATTATAATAATTCCTATTATTGAAAAAATTAATTGTGTTGATCCACCTTTTTCCATTTGTTCTTGTATCATATCAAGCTGTTGATCAGCCTGCTCTTGTGTCATTTGGCCTTTATCTACAGCTTCTTGAAAATTCTTTTCAATCTGTTCAATTTGTTTATCCATCATATTGGATTTAACTTCCGCATTATTCATCAAAATTACAGTAGATAAAATTGAAAAAATTATTACAAGTCCAATAGGAATTAACCACTCAACGGTTTTGTAAGGTAAATTTGCCAATTTCTGAAATAGATTTGCAGGCTCAGATAATACGCCAATCATTTTATCGGTAAATCCAAGTTCTTCTTCTTCAATAATTTCATCAGACGGATTTTCGCGATTGTTTAAATCGTCCATATTTTTATTCCTTATTTAAATTGATAAGCGGAATTAGTTAATTTGATGAATATAAAATAAGAATAAAATATAAATTTGTCATATTTTAAAAATGTTTAAAATTCTAAAAACGATAAAATTTACCTTCATAAATTTAAAAACGGTAAGTTAGTAATTTAAGATTTTGAGGAAAAGATGAAAACAATTATTGAACCGTTCAGAATTAAATCTGTTGAACCGATAAAATTTACAACAAAAGAAGAAAGAATTAAAATTTTGGAAAATGCGGGTTTTAATCCATTTTTAATCCATGCAGACGATGTTATAATTGATCTTCTAACTGATAGCGGAACTTCCGCAATGAGCGCAAAGCAATGGGCGGGAATTATGGAAGGCGATGAATCTTATGCCGGTTCCAAGAGTTTCTACAGATTTGAAAATGCCGTTAAAAAAATTACGGGTCATAGTTTTATCATTCCTACACATCAAGGAAGAGCGTCCGAAAAAATTCTTTTTTCAATTCTTGGCGGAACAGGAAAATTTATTCCCAATAATACGCATTTCGATACAACTCGCGCCAATGTTGAATTCAGCGGTGCCGAAGCCGTTGATTTACTAAATGAAATTGGAAAACATCCTGAGATCAAAGCGGATTTTAAAGGAAATATGGATGTTATGAAACTCGAAGAATTCATTAATAAAGTCGGTGTTGAAAACATTCCTTTGGTAATGATAACAATTACAAACAATTCCGGCGGCGGACAGCCGGTTTCAATGCAAAATATTAAAGATGTGAAATCTGTTTGCAACAAATACAATTTACCGCTTTTTATTGACGCTTGCCGTTTTGCGGAAAATGCGTACTTTATTAAAAAAAGAGAAAAAGGATATGAAAATAAAAGCATTTTAGAAATTTCACAGGAAATGTTTTCTTATGCTGATGGCGCGACTATGAGCGCGAAAAAAGATGCTTTAGTTAATATCGGAGGATTTTTATCTCTTAACAATGAAGAATTGGCGATGAAATGCAGAAATTTGTTAATTGTAACGGAAGGTTTTCCCACATACGGAGGTTTGGCTGGAAGAGATTTGGAAGCGGTTGCGCAAGGTTTGGAAGAAATTGTTGATGAAAATTATCTTCAATACAGAATTAGAAGCATTGAATATTTGGGCGAAAAATTAGTGAATGCCGGAATTCCTATTATAGAACCTCCTGGCGGACACGCAATTTACATTGACGCAAAAAGATTTTTACCTAACATTCCTCCGGATCAATTTCCGGGTCAATCTATTGTCAGCGAAATTTATATTGAAGGCGGAGTGCGCGGAGTTGAAATAGGCAGCGTTATGTTCGGGAAATATGGTAAAGACGGAAATACGATTTCTCCGGCAATGGAATTGGTTCGTTTGGCAATACCAAGAAGGGTTTATACCCAAAGTCATATTGATTATGTTGCTGAAGTAATTATAGAAGTATTTAAAAATAGAGAAAAATTAAAAGGCTATAAAATAATTTATGAAGCTCCGATGTTAAGACATTTTACTGCAAAATTTAAAAAAATTATTTAAAAATTATGAAACTAAAAAAGACATTTTCGTTTATTGATAAAAATCAAATTTGGCGGCTGCTTATTTCCGAATCCGATAAGTTACTTATAGAAACAAGAGATTTAGAAAATAAAGAAGTATTCTTTAACTATATTGATTTGAACACCGGAAAGTCAATTTTAAAGAATTTCCAATTGGAAGAAAAATTTTGGATCGGCATTGAAAAAATCTATAAAGAAAAAATGATTTTTCACCATTACGCAAAACCGAATATGCCGGAACACAAAAAAATAATTGTATATGATATTTTTCAGAATCAAATAATTTGGCAAAATGATGATTTAGTATTTTTAACGATTTTTGATGATAAAATTTATGCAATCAAAAAAAAATTCGAAGGCAGGGAAATTTACATCTTAGATATTAATTCCGGTGAAATAATTGGCAACGTTGAAAATGAGGATGATAAATTAAAATCAGTTTTGGAAAATGTAAACTTCGAAGATTATTCAGATTACAAATATCCCGAAACACATTATAATGACGAGCAAACCAACGACGAAATAATTTCAAAGGAAACAAAGGGTAATTGGAATGTAACGAACATTGATAAATTACAATTCGGTGATTTATTGATGTTCAATTACCACGTGAAAAAAGAAAATAATTCTCTTGATAATATGTTTGCCGTTTACAATATTGAAAAAAAGAAAAAAGTTATTTCTGAAATTTTAAATAAAAATTTAAATTCATATTCACCCGATTCATTCTTTTGCTACAAAAACAATTTGATTGTTCTTAAAAATAAAATTGAATTATTTTCATATAAAATTGTTTAATAATTATAGGTGGATTTATGGAATTAACTCCCCAAGAAGAAAAAATGCTGCTTTCATTGGCGCATTTTTCAATTGAATCGGGATTTCGTCCAACACACAAAAATTTACCTTCTTCTGAGGATTTTCCAATTCTTAAAACAAATTCAGGTGCCTTTGTTACAATAACAATTAAAAAGAAGCTTCGCGGCTGCATTGGCTACGTTCAAACGGAAGATGAATTAAGTAAAACAGTAATGGATGCGGCATATCAAGCGGCATTTAATGATCCGAGATTTGAGCCTTTAAATGAAGATGAATTTCCTCAAATAAAATTGGAAATATCAATTTTGTCTGAGCCATTTCCATTGGAAAATTACGAAGAAATTGTAATAGGCAAGCACGGATTGATTTTGGAAGATGTTGGAAGAAAAGCTTTGCTGCTGCCCCAAGTTCCAATTGAACATAAAATGAACCGAGATCAATTCCTTTCCGCACTTTGCAGAAAAGCCGGACTTTATGAAGAATATTGGAAAATCAAAAATTTGAATTTGAAGGCATTTACAGCTACGGTATTTTCCGAAGAGGAAGTATTAAAATGAAAATTGTTAGAGAACCTAAAGTCGCAGGCATGTTTTATCCAAGTTCAAAATCTGAACTTGAAAAAACTATTAACACATTTTTTGATAATATAAACCTTGAATCTAACTTTGTAAATGTTAAAGGAATAATTTCTCCTCATGCGGGATATATTTATTCGGGTCAAACTGCGGCATACGGGTTTAAAACAATTCTAAATAAAAAATTTAAGAACGTAATTGTAATTTCACCAAGTCATAGAGAATATTTTCCGGGCATTTCAATTTATAACGGAACGGCTTATAAAACGCCTCTTGGCGAAATAGAAATAAATAAAGAATTAAGTAACAGTTTTGTTGAAAAAAGTAATTTAATTTTTCTTGGTGATGAAGGACATAAAGCCGAACACGCATTGGAAGTTCAGCTTCCTTTTTTACAAATTGCGTTAGGTGAGTTTAAATTAGTGCCGATTGTAATTGGCGATCAAAGTAAAATGTTTGTCAATGAATTAGCGGATGTATTGCAGAATTTTGTTAATGATGAAAATTTATTTGTTGCAAGTTCCGATCTGTCGCATTTTTACAAAAGAGAAAAAGCGATGCAGAAAGATGGAAGAATTGTAGATCATATAAATAATTTTGAATTTGGCGAACTTCAATCAGATTTGGAAACAAAAAAATGCGAAGCATGCGGAGGCGGAGCAATTGTGGCAGTAATGAAATCCTTAAAAGAAAAAAAATATGAACATTCTAAGGTTTTATCCCAAACAGATTCCGGTTATATAACAGGAGATACTTCGGAAGTTGTGGGCTATTTATCTGCTGTTATCTATAATTAAATAATTTATACTAGCTAATTTTCAATACCGCACAAAATCCTAAAATATATTATATTTGCGAATCTTTTTAAATAATTTGAGGTTTATCATCGCACAGAATAACAGAAATGATATAGTTGATAAAATTGTATCTCTTGCTAAAAGGCGCGGATTTGTTTTTCAATCAAGTGAAATATACGGCGGCTTGAACGGCTGTTGGGATTATGGTCCGTTAGGCGTTGAATTGCTGAACAATATAAAATCGGAATGGTGGAAAGCAATGACATACCGTGAAGATGTTGAAGGTTTGGACGCCGCAATTTTAATGCATCCCAGAGTTTGGGAAGCTTCAGGTCATGTTGAAAATTTTACCGACCCGATGATTGACTGCAAACAATGTAAAGCAAGGTTCAGACTCGATACTTTAGGCGAAGCAATTGCGGATAAGAAAAAAGAAAAGTTATTTGAAACATTTTTAGAAAAATCAAAAGATGAGAATGTTAAATTATTAATTAATTCTGATAAAACATTAGATGAAAAATTTGAAATGCTCTTATCAAATAAAGATAATGCCGATTCGTTTTTGGAAGAAATAAATTGTCCCCAATGCGGCAACAAAGGAACTTTTACAACACCGAGAAATTTCAATTTAATGTTCAAAACTTTTCTTGGTCCAGTTGAAAAACTTGAAAATGCTATTTATTTAAGACCTGAAACTGCACAAGGTATTTTTGTAAATTTTCTAAATGTTCAAAGCGCTAGCAGACAAAAACTTCCTTTCGGTATTGCTCAAATCGGAAAAGCATTTCGTAACGAAATAAACACGAAAAATTTCCTTTTCCGTACTCGTGAATTTGAGCAAATGGAAATGCAGTATTTTGTAAAGCCTGCCGATGACAAAAAACATTATGATTCATGGAAAGCAACAAGATTGGAATTTTATAAAAAATTGGGTATGACACCGGAAAAACTTCGTTATCATGATCATCCGGCAAATAAATTAGCGCATTACGCAAAAGAAGCCACCGATATTGAATATGAATTTCCTTTCGGCTGGGGAGAAATCGAAGGCATTCATAATCGAACAAATTTTGACCTTGGCAGACACGAAGAATATTCCGGAAAATCGCAAAAATATTTTGACGAAGAATTAAAAGAAAAATATATTCCGTTTATAATTGAAACTTCAGCCGGAGCTTCAAGATCGTTTATGGCATTTTTAGTTGACGCTTATAATGAAGAAGAAGTGAATGGTGAAATAAGAGTCGTCTTAAAATTCCATCCTAAACTTGCGCCTATAAAAGCTGCAATTTTACCTCTTGTAAACAAAGACGGCATGCCTGAAATGGCAAGAGATATTGAAAATGACCTTCGTCCCTTTATGAAAGTTTTCTTTGATGATAAAGGAGCTGTTGGAAGAAGATACAGAAGACAAGACGAAGCCGGAACTCCATTTTGTATAACTATTGATACGCAGACTATGCAGGATAATACGGTTACGGTTAGGGACAGAGATTCAATGGAACAAATCAGATTAGATAGAAAAGAATTGTTAAAATATTTTCTTGAAAAACTAAGATAGTCAGCTTATAAATACTTTATATAAAATAGAAAATCTTTATAAAAAATTATAAAGTGAGTTATTTCAAAAAAAGGGAGAATCATACTTCCTTTTTTTTATTTTTACCTTATTAAGTAAATTACTTTAATAAAAAATAAATTTAATTAGAAATGCTTTAGGAGAAAAATGAAATCAAAATTATTTGTAATATTTTTGTTATCATCCGCGATAATTTTTGGACAAGCCAGAAAAATTGAATTTACCGAATATGATCTTGATAACGGGCTTCACGTAATTCTACATAAAGACAATTCAACTCCAATTGTCGCCGTTTCAATTATGTATCATGTAGGCTCAAAAAATGAAGATCCGGTAAGAACAGGATTTGCTCATTTTTTCGAACATTTAATGTTTGAAGGTTCTGATAATATTCCACGCGGTCAATTTGATAAAATTATGGAAAGCGCCGGCGGGACAAATAATGCCAATACAACACAGGACAGAACTTACTATTATGAAATTCTTCCTTCTAACCAATTAGAATTAGGCTTGTGGATCGAATCTGAAAGATTGCTTCACGCAAAAATTGATACGATTGGAGTCGAAACTCAGCGTAAAGTTGTGAAAGAAGAAAAAAAACAGCGTTACGAAAATCAGCCATATGGTTCAATTTTAGAGGAAACATTTAAAAGAGCTTATAAAGTACACCCTTATAAATGGCTTCCAATCGGTTCTGCTCAATATATTGATCAAGCGACTATTGACGAATTTAGAGATTTTTACAAAACCTTTTATGTCCCTCAAAATGCCACACTTGTAATTGCCGGTGATATTGACGTTAAAAAAACACAAAGCTTAATAAAAAAATATTTCCAAGATATTCCAAAATCCGTTAAAGCGGTTCCAAGACCGGAAGTAACCGAACCGCCTTTGGCAGGAGAGATTAAAGATACGGTTTATGATAATATTCAGCTTCCACTTGTTTTGCAGGCTTATAGAATTCCGAAAATAGGAACAGAAGATTATTATGCGTTGGAAATGCTGACAACATTATTATCATCAGGTGAAAGTTCTCGACTCCAGAAAGCAGTAGTTGATCAAAAACAAAAAGCCGTTAATGTCGGCGCATTTCCGTTTTCACTTGAAGACTCGGGACTTTTTATAGCTTACGGCATTAGCAACAGAGGAGTTTCTGCCGATGAGCTAGAAGCTGCAATGCAGGAAGAATTAGATAAATCAATAAATGAAAAAATTAGCGAAAAAGAATTTCAGAAATTGAGAAATCAAATTGAAAATGATTTTGTAAGCGGTAATTCGACTGTTGCGGGGATTGCAGGTAATTTGGCAACATACCATGTACTTTATGGAAATACAAATTTGATTAACTCGGAAATAAATAATTATATGAAAGTTACAATCGACGATATTCAAAATGTTGCTAAAAAATATTTAACTAAAGAAAATAGAGTTGTACTTTATTATTTACCGAAATCCGCTCAACATTAAAAAGTTTATAATGAATTGGAGAAATTAACATGAAATTCAAAATTGCAGTTTTTTTAACACTTTTTACCTTAATAAATTTGGTTGCGCAAGTCGATAGAAAAGTTCAGCCGAAACCAGGACCCGCACCTGAAATAAACTTAGGCGAGTATGAAACGTTTACGTTGACTAACGGATTAAAAGTATTTGTAATTGAAAATCATAAATTGCCTAAAATTAGTTTTAGTTTAATATTAGATCGTGATCCGATACTCGAAAAAGAAAATGCAGGTTATACTGAACTTTCTGGTCAATTATTGAGAAGAGGAACAGCAACTCGCACAAAAGATAAAATTGATGAAGAGATTGATTTTATTGGTGCGGATTTAAATACTTCATCTGCCGGAATTTCCGGATCTGCGTTAACCAAAAATTTTGATAAACTGATGGAAATATTTTCGGATGTTTTGCTGAATTCTGATTTTAAACAGGAAGAACTTGATAAATTAAAAAAGCAAATGCTTTCAAATTTAGCTTCCGTAAAAGATGATCCTGAAGCTATTGCCTCAAATTTAAGAAGTGTTTTAACTTACGGCGCAGATCACCCATACGGCGAAGTAATGACAGAAGAAACGGTTAATTCAATAACTTTGGATATGTGCAAAGATTATTATAAAAAATACTTTAAACCTAATATTGGATATTTAGTTTTTGTAGGTGATATAAATTTAAAAGACGCTAAAAAAATAAGTGAAAAATATTTGGGCTTATGGCAGAAAGGTGATGTAGAAAAAGTCGAATTCCCTTTACCGAAAGCACCTTTGATAACAAAAGTCGGAATTTCAAATCGTGATGCCTCTGTTCAATCGGTAATCAATGTTTCATATCCTGTTGAGCTTAAAAAGAATAGTCCCGATTTAATAAAAGCGTCTGTGATGAGCGCAATTTTAGGCGGAACATTTTCTGCAAGATTGAATCAAAATTTACGCGAGAAACATGGTTACACTTATGGAGCCGGTTCTTCCTTAAATTCAGATAAAATTATAGGAAGTTTTAACGCTTCGGCAACTGTAAGAAACTCGGTGACAGACAGCGCCGTTACCGAAATTTTTAATGAAATGAAAAGAATAAGAAATGAAAAAGTTGAAGCGGACGAATTGAACAGAATAAAAAATTATTTAAATGGAAGTTTTTCTCGTTCGCTTGAAAGTCCGCAAACCATTGCTCGCTTTGCGCTGAATATAGCAATGTATGATTTACCGAAAGACTATTATAAAAATTATTTAAAGAATTTAGATAATGTGACAGCCGAAGATGTGCAGGAAATGGCAAAAAAATATTTAAAGCCTGGCAATGCTAATATTATTGTTGTAGGAAATGCAGGCGAAATTGCCGATGGTCTTAAGAAATTCAGCATCAGCGGAAAAATTCAATATTATGATATTTACGGAAATGAATACGATCCTAATTTGAAAAAAGTTGAAGAAGGTGTTACAGCCGAAAGTATAATTGAGAAATATATTGAAGCAACCGGAGGAAGAGAAAAATTATCGTCAATCACTGACAAAACAATGGAATTTAAGGGTGTTGTTCAAGGAATGAATGTTAAATTAACTATTGCTCAAAAAGCTCCAAATAAGCTTTTTCAAGAATTGGATTTTTCCGTTGGAAAGCAGACAACTATTTTTGACGGTGAAAAAGGAAGGGTTGAAGGAATGGGACAAGTTCAAAATTTAGAAGGCGAGATGTTGGAAGATTTGAAATTCCAATCAATTTTAAATTCATTTTTAGATTACGCAAAAAACAATATTAAAGTTGAATTAGACGGTATTGAAACAATTAACGGAAAAGACACTTATAAAATTGTAACAACAATTCCTTCAGGGAAAAAAACAACACACTACTACGATAAGGAAACATCGTTCAAAATTAGAGAAGTAAATACAATAAATTCACCGCAAGGTATTTTTACTCAAACTATTGATTTGGATGATTATAAAGAAGTTGACGGAACAAAGCAGCCATATAAACTTACTCAATCAGTTGGTCCGCAAGTAATTGCATTAGAAGTAACATCAATAAAAATGAATATAGGCTTAAACGATTCGATGTTTGAATTAAAATAATATTTAAAGAAAAATCTCAGGCTGAAGCTTAAAGATTTTTAAAAAGAACTTAGCGAAGTCCGTAAATGCGGACTTCTTTTAATTTTTAAATCTATGTAATTAAATTTTATTCGGATATAATCATTCAATTTTAAGTTGCATTATTATTTAATAAAAGAAAAAATATATGGAAAAAAGAAAATATTCTACAATAGTTTTTGATCTTGGCAACGTACTTTTACCTTTTAATCATCAGAATTGGGTAAAAAATTACAATGAAATTGAAAACGGATTAGGCGACAGATATTATAGAAAATATTTGGATAATTATCTTATGCACAGAGATTATGAAGCCGGAAAAATTACGGATGAAGAATTTATAACAATAAATTTAGAATGGCTGGAAAACAATATTGATGCTGAAAAATTTTGCGAAATGTATTCTGATATTTTTTCCGCGAATAAAGACGTGATTGAACTTTTACCCAAATTGAAACTGAATTACAATTTGGTATTGTTGTCAAACACCAGCGGAATACACAAAAAATTTGGTTGGGAGAATAACAAGTTTTTGGAGAATTTTGACGAGTTAATTCTTTCGCACGAAATTGGCGCGGTTAAACCCGAAGAAAAAATTTACAGGGCGGTTGAAAATTTTACCAAACAACCGAGCGAAACTCATATTTTTATCGATGATGTTCTTGAATATTCTGAAGCCGCAAAAAGTTTCGGCTGGGATGGGATTCAATTTATAGGATATGAAAATTTAACAGAAGAATTTAAATCAAGAGGAATTAAATTCTAGTTCAATTAAATTAATCATTTTCTGAATATCTTAAATTTTACTTAATCCATTCTTTCCAAATGTCCGGTTCGTAACCAATGGTTACTTCGTTACCGTTTCTTATAATAGGTGTTTTAAAAAGAAGCGGATCATTTATTAACTCCTCTTCAATATCAAAAACCATGTACTTCATTCCTCTTGAATTATATTGTTTGGAATTTTTATCTATCAGATCTTCAATTGGTATTTTTCTTTTAATATTTTCCAATTCCCCGGGACTAATGCCTTTTTCACTTAAATCTCTAAAATGAATTTTAATGTTTCTCTCTTTAAAAAAACGTTCAGCTTTTTTCGTTTCGTTACATTTTTTGGTGCCGAATATTTGAATGTTCATAATATTTACTATTTTGAATGGAACAATTTTTTAAATGTTTAGTTAAAAATAGAAATCTATAAATAATATACAAAAATTAAATGCAGACAAAAATCTTTCAAACAGTTGTATCGTTTTTTTTAATTTCCAATATACTATTTGCACAAGGCGCAAAATTTGATTCGTTATTGAATTTGGGAGTAAGCCAAATTTACAATATGAAGTTTGGAGAAGCGGAGAAAACATTTTTAAAAGTTCAAAAAGATTTTCCCAAACACCCGGCCGGAAAATTTTTTGACGCTATGATAGTTTGGTGGAAAATAATGATAGATCAGGACAATGAAGAATATGATGATTTGTTTGAAGATAAATTAGAAAACGTAATTGATTTTTGCGATGATCTTTTGGATGAAAACGAAAAAAACGTTGACGCGATATTTTTTAAAGGCGGTTCGCTTGGATTTAGAGGAAGATTATATTCAATTAGGCAAAAATGGTTTGATGCCGCTCTAGATGGAAAAGAAGCGCTGCCGTTAGTTTATGAAGCTTACGAAATTGATCCGAAAAATGAGGACGTAAAATTAGGTTTCGGAATTTATAATTATTACGCGGAAGCTATTCCGGAGAAATATCCGTTTATTAAGCCGGCAATGCTGTTTATTCCTAAAGGCGATAAGAAAAAAGGAATTGAGCAATTGAAAGCCGCGGCGCAAAAAGCAAAATATGCCGCAATAGAATCAAAATTTTTTCTGTTGACTTCATATTACCAATTTGAAGAAGATTTTGATAAAGCAAAAATTTATGCTGATGAATTGACAAAACTCTTTCCAAACAATCCGATATTTGAAAAATACTTGGGAAGGATTTATATTAAAAAAGATGATTATAAAAACGGCAGCATGATTTTTCAGGATATGATTGAGAAGTGCGAAAAAAAATTAGTCGGTTTTAATAAAAGTGTTTTAAGAGAAGCCAGCTATTACGTTGCTGTTGAACAAATGAGAAAAAATCAAATAGAATTGGCAGAAAAGAATTTTAAAATTTGTGAAGATGTTTCCAGAGTTATTGATAAAGAAGATGAAGAATCGGGTTTTTTGATTAGCGCGCTGGTTTATTTAGCAAAAATTAATGAACAGCAAGGTGATAAAAGCAACGCGTTGAAAATAAATAAAGAAATATTGAAATTAAGAGATTATAACGGATCTCATGATAAAGCAAATATGGCATTAAAAAGAATTAAGATATGATAAAGAAGATCCGATCTGTTTTCAAGACCGGATCCCATCAATAAAAATTATAAACCGATATGCAAACCTACGCTGAATGCGAAAACATCTAACTGATGAATACCAGGCATATTTTCCGGAGCTGATATACTTGGATATGCTTTAACATCTCTTTCAGCACCAAGCAAATATTCAGCAGCAGCTTCAACTGTATAATTTCCAAATGAATAACCGCAGCCAGCTGTAATAACATGATTTGTTGAACTTGGGAAAAGAACGTTTAATGTTTCGTCCGGTGCTGGAGCTGGATCATAATAATATCCCAATCTTACTGCGGTAACCGGAGTAACCATTAATTCACCGCCCAAACGAATTTGAACTGCGTCTTTCCAATCTAATTTAAATTCGTCATTTCCTTGAGACGCCATTGCTAATTTCCAATAGGAATTATCATAAACAGCAACTAATTTATCAAGTTCCGACCATTGGCTGTATTGAGCGTCTAATTCTAAAGTTAAACATTTGTTTGGTTTATAAGCTAAACCGCCGCCTATCCATAAAGGCCAGGTAACGTCTCTGTCAAAATCACTTTCTCCAGGACCAGGAACAATACCCATTGCTGGAATTGTTGGCAATGCTGGGAATAAAGTATTTTTTGCTGTTCCGCTCATTGCAACTTTGGTTGCTAATCTTACTGTTGCGCCTGCGGTTAATTGGTCATTGAATTTATATCTTAAACCTAAAGTTGCACCAACTCCTAATCCGGTTGATGATTCCTCAAATTGTCTAAATCCTAATCCCAAAGCAACTCCCTGAGCTATAAATTGTTTCATATCAAACATTGCATATGAAATATTTACTGCCAAACCAACAGAAAATTGATCTGTAACCTGATATGCAACTGCAGGAGAAATTGTAATAACACCAATTTTGGATAAAAATTCAGTATCCTTTGCATTTGCGCCGGCAAAATCTGTAGCATCCCATTCTGCGCCTAATCCGGCAGGAACGTAAACACCCAGTGCAAGAGCTAATTTATCCATTCTGTAGTTTGCCAATAATCCGCCAGTAGGATAAATATTTGAAGCAGTAGAAGCGTCAATATTTGCTGCATCAACTTTGTAAGATCCAATTGGCATAACACCCGTAAAATAAGCAAGAACAGATGCTTTTTGATCCGACAAACCTGCAGGATTCCAGTAAATTGCAGTTGCATCATTTGAAAGAGCCACAAATGCTCCGCCCATTCCTAAAGCGCGAGATCCCAAACTATTTAAACTCAAACCATTTGCAAAAACACTTGAAGTAATTGCAAATATTAATATAAAACTCAAACTCAGTTTTACGATTTTTTTCATGTTTCCTCCATATTTTGATTGGTATGTGTGTTCAAAAATAATATAAAAAGAAATTATTCCTCAATAAATTTTTTACCCAAAAGCGCTCTTTTAATAGATTCATCCAATATACCCGGCATACTCATATGATTCATAAACGCCGGCATTCCCGCATCCCAAAAGTACATATCCATTCTATGCATTTCTTTTTGAGTGTAAACGCTGATGCTGTTTCCTTCTTGAATAAGTAGAATTTCGATTGGATATGCTGTTAGGTGATCAATTCCCGGACACATATCGCCCTTTTTTTCTCTGGCACTTCCTGAAATGTTAAATGAAACGGATTCTGTTTGAGGTCGAGTAATGCCCAATAGAACTGCATCTTTTTTCGGCGATTCAATTTCAGAGATAATTTTCCATTTTAAATCATCGGCTTTCTGGTAATTTCTATAATTTTTATCTTCTGTAGTCGGTTGAAAAGCCTCAAGGTTTTTCACAATTTCATCTTTTAGTTCTCTTATTCCTTCAAAACCATTTGTATTTTCCATACTGTAAATTTTTGGAAATTGATCCTGATCGTTAAAAAGTGTTAAAGGTCCAACCATCATAAACATGTCTTTAGACGATTCGGCTAAATCTTCGGCTTCTCTTATTGGCTCCATTGCTTTTTCAACCTTTTCTCCGCTAACTACACTATGAAGAAGATTGATTAAATTTTTCTTATAAATTTTCGTTTTTGAAATTGCCTGACTGTAAACATCTCTTTTATTGTTTTCATAAAGATCATTAAAAACAATTCGATTGATTGTTTCAGGATCAGTTATGATTACATTTGTTCCTGAAGGCGTTTCGTAAATTCCAATTCTTAGAAATCCGGCAATTAAATATTTGGAACCATAAGAAGTGATGGTATTTAAATATTCGTCGGATGTTAATATTATGAGATGTGCCTTAAAGCCGCACATTTCTTTTGAATCTTTTTTAACGTAATCGGGAGTGTGAATTGCAATTGAATTTAATACCTTGAAATTAAATTTACCGGCATTATCAACTATAGCTTTTTGAATTTCCGTTATGCTTCCGTTTGCCGCTTTGTTGGTTAATAAATAAATTCCGTGCTTTGATGCAAAACTAAAAGTTGAAAAAAATAAAATTAGAATTAATATTTTTGATCTCATCGTTTCCTCACATTCAAAGAAATTACACAAGCAATTCTTTTAATTTTTGTTTAATTGACGCGCAGTTTCCAAAACTATTGTAAACTTCGCAGTCTCTGCAAATTAGATCTTTGCATATATTATTTTTATGTATTGTCATCCAGCAAGGTTTATCATAATTGTTAAAATAATCGCAATTCGCTCTATCTGATTCAGAACAATTAATAATTGCCCAACAAGGAAGCAGCGCGAGTATTCTTCTAATTCCTTCAATATTAATTTTCAAATCGTTTATTGTATGTTTAACGCATTTTATTCTTTCAAGATCAATATCGGAGTACAATCTTTGGTTACTGCTTTTACGGAATGGAATTATCAAACCTTCGCGTTCATACATTCTTAAAGTATGTACGGAAATTTCTAAAAGTTTAGCTGCAGTGCTAATTGTATAAATTGGAGAATTTATTGAACTTTTCATAAAAATTGAAAATTAACATCAAATAATATTAACTTTCTTAATAGTGAATGGTGTTAAAATTATGTAAAAAAAAAATATATTCATACAAAAATATCTTAATAACTTAATTAAATTCAAATTTGATACGGGGTCTTAGATTTGTTTCTAAATTTTTAATGATGTAAACAATTGTAAATCGCGTAAAATATATAGTATTTATTAAATAATATTATATATCTAAATATTCTAAATTTTTATAAAGGGTTAAAATTTAGTGGAAATTCCGATTCTGTGAATTGCGCCTACTTCGCCGAGTGAAGAAAATGAATAGTCGAAATTGTAATTTGATATAAGTATGCCGATTCCCAAATTTATTCCTGCCAAACCTGCTGTTCCGCCGATTTTAAATTCTTTACGTTTTTCGTTATCATAGCCGAGTCTTAATTTAACTACATTGCTAAGCCTAAATTCCCCGCCAAATGTAAATTGTTGAAATCTTTCGCCAAAGGAATTGTAGCTGCCGTTTAGTTTATTTAGCGAGGCAAAGAAAGTTAGCGGAAAATGTAAAAGTGTTTTGGAAAAACCTAAACGGATATCAAGTGGAAGTTTTTCAGAATATGAATAATACTGAGTAATTTGAGAACCAAGATTAAGTATTGAAAATCCGAAATTCCATCTTTCTTCCGGAATGGAATAATGTAATCCTAAATCTGCCGCTAATCCGGTTGATGAACGATCCGCAATTCCAGAAAAAATAAATTTAATATTTGCGCCGTAGTAAAAATTTTCGCCCAACAAATTTGAATAACCAACTATTGCCGCAAATTCTCCGGCTCCAAACTCACCTGTTTCAATTCCGTCAATTGTTCGTCCGTCAAAAGTTCCGTAATTTATGTATTGAATTGCCGCGCCGAATCTTCCTATTCCCTCAAAATTATGCGAATAAGAAAATGCCGCAGAGTTAATATCTAACAAATGCTTTACAAATGAAAACGAAACGGGAGAATCTTTTAAGTAAGCAATTCCAGCCGGATTATAAAAAATAACATTGGGATCATCATTATTTGATACAAAACTTCCTGCCAACGCCGAGGCGCGCGGACTTTGATCCAACTGTAAGAATTTAAATGTTTCCTGTGCAAAAGCCGAAATTCTAAAAACTAAAATGAGTATTAATAATATTTTTTTCATAATTAAGTAAAATTAACTAATTGATTTTAAAGATAAAATAATTTAAAGGCAAGCTGATATATTTTTGACCTAAACACATAAATAAATAAATAGGAACAATAACGGCAAGAAAATGTTAAAATCAACGATTCAATTTCTAAATTCATTCTATTCTGCATTTTATTTTGATTTAATATTGGGTATTTTGCAACGCCAAATAAAAAAAATTATATGCCATTTTTGAAAACAATAATTCTTTTATTCATAATAGTTAACAGCGTTTTTTTAGCGCAAAAAAAGACAAATTTAGAAATTGTAGATTCTCTATTAGGACTTTCTGTCTCCCAAATCAGTAATACGTTTCAGAATAAAGAGCAGAATTATAAATTTCAATTTAACAGCCCCGAAGATTACATTGCGCTTTCTAACTCAATTTTAGAAAAATTGCAAAAAAACGGATTTAAATTTTCTACTGAGGTAGAACAGAGTGAAATATTAAATTATTCAATAAAAAATATCTCTGTAGGTTATCCAGAAATGTTCAGAGATGGAATTTTTGGAAATTATCTTGTAAATAGAAAAATTTATTTGGAAGGCTCATTTTATTTAAGCGCAAATGGTAAACTTGGCGAAGTTGAAAATTTTGTATATAATGTTTCAGATACCTTAGCTTTAGACGATATTAATTCGGTTCAAAATATTGCTTACGGGTTTACTTCACCTGAAATTCCGAATGAACCGTTTTTCTCAAGTATTATTGAACCAGCAATAGCTGTCGGAACCGCGGCTGTGGCAGTTTATTTATTTTTTAACGTTAGAAGCAAATAATTATTTTTGTAATTTTATTTAATTTATGTGATCAGGAAAATTTATCAATGAAAAAAATTTTAATATTATTATTCTCATCAACCCTAATTTGGAATTGCTCCTCATCCGTTGACACAACTACTTTAACATCCGAGCAGCATTTGGAATATGCAAAAAAGTTAATGCTCGATGAAGAATATGACGATGCTGTAAAAGAATTCCAATCAATTTTATTACAATATACCGGAAGTTCAATAAGCGACGACGCGCAATATTTTTTGGGTTTTACTTATTTTAAGAAAGAGCAATATCTGCTTTCAGCATATGAATTCAGCAAAGTTATTAAAGATTTTCCGGCAAGTGATTTTGTTCAAGACGCACAATTTATGCTTGGTGAATCTTATTTTCAATTATCGCCAGATTTTCAATTGGAGCAAAGTTATACAAAAAAGGCAATTGAAGAATTTCAAGCATTTATTGAATTTTTCCCAACACACCCCAAAGTTGATGAAGCTGAAAAAAAAATTGCCGAACTCTATTCCAAATTTGCAGAAAAAGAATATCAGAATGCTGTGATTTATGAAAAGATGGAATATTACAACGCCGCAATCCAATATTATGAAAACGTAAAAAATACATATTTCGATTCCAAATTTGCGCCTTTGGCACATTACAGA
This sequence comes from Ignavibacteriota bacterium, assembly GCA_016713565.1. NCBI lineage: Bacteria > Pseudomonadati > Ignavibacteriota > Ignavibacteriota bacterium. The sequence continues at coordinate 735,468 of JADJOX010000007.1, read as the reverse complement.
TTAATAAATTTGTTAATTTTAAAGAACAAAAAAGATGAAGCTTTAAGAAATATAGCGGATTATATAAAAAAATATCCTAACGATGATAATGTAGAAGATTTAAAAGAACTTTCACAAGAATTAGAAAAATCTTTAAATGGCTAAAAAAAAATTTGTTAAAGATTCTGTTGTAACTATGACCGAGCTCGTTTTGCCTCAGCATACAAATCAGCTTGGAAATTTATTGGGCGGACAATTAATGCATTGGATTGATATTTGCGCAGCGTTAGCCGCAAGCAAACATGCCGAAAAAGTTTGTGTTACCGCGTCTGTTGATAATATTGACTTTCATCTTCCGATAAAGCTAGGTTACGTTGTTACGCTTATTGCTTCGGTTAACAGAGCGTTTAACACTTCAATGGAAGTGGGAGTTAAAGTTATTACAGAAAATTTTATTTCTAGAAAAAATTTGCACACAAATTCAGCATATCTTACTTTTGTTAGTGTGGATAAAAATGGCAAACCTGCCAAAACATATGAGATTATTCCGGAAAACGAAGATGAAAAGAGGAGATTTGACGAAGCTCTCCAAAGAAGAAAGCAAAGGCTTACCGAAAGGAAAAATAATATCTAAATATATTTTATCATTATTGCTTATTTCAGTAAATGTTCCGGCTCAAACACTTTTAAATAATTTCGGAATATCACAAGAAATTGTAACATATCCGGGATTTACAAAATTTACATTTATTGACTATAATGACGATGGTATCGACGATATTATTTTATTCGGAAGTCAGCAGAAGAGTTTTGTTCTCCACAAAGGTTTAGCCGAAGGTTCATTTGGAGCGGGCGAAAGGAAATTCTTTTTTTTTCCAATTGATGATTTCAAATGGATTAAAACATCGCCAAAAGGCGAAAACTTTTATCTTTTCGTATCAAGGAATAAACGAATGGCAGGACTCGTTTCATTCAATAAGACTAACAATTTACAGCTGATTGATAAAATAGAATTCAATTCTTATCCTACATCTTTTGAAATTGTTGATCTGGATAATAATTCGGAAAATGAAGCCATTATATCCGGAACAAATTTTAAGGGATTTAAAATCCTTTCATTAAAAGGCAACAAAATAATTGAAGAATCTTCTTATGATAAAAACATTTTCCGCGAAATCATTCCTTTGGATTTCAACCAAGATGGATTTACTGATTTGATTGGAATTGACATTCTGAATAATTCATTAAAATTTATGGAAAGCTACCCTGATTACGCATTCAATGAATCGAGAGATATTTCATTTAATAAAACTTTATATTCTTTCAAAAAAGTACATTATAATAATGATGACTTTATTGATTTGGCGGTGGCTGACGGCGACGGATTAAAAATTATGCTCGGCGATTCTGTTTATTCTTTTTCGCAAACACTAAAGTTTAATTTTGATTTTATTCCAAGCATATTTGAAATCGAAGATTTCAATAAAAATAATTTTAAAGATATTGCGGCAATAAATTTTGATACGGAACAAGCCTACATTAAATTAAATGATATAAAATATTTAGTAATAAATTATGAAATTGAAGGAATAACTGATTTAAAGTATTTAAAAAATAAATATGCAAATTCGGTTTTGATATTAAGCAAAAATGGTTATTTAAAACAATTAGGCGCTTTAAAAGATTGGAGAAATTCGTTTAATTATTCCATAGGGGGAATCCCGAAAAAAATATATTTAAAAAAATCGGGGAATAAATTAGAGAGTCAAATAATTATCTCCGATATTGAAAATAATTTTGCTACAATTTTAACTCTTGATAAAAGAGGGAATTTCTCAAATCAGAATGTTGAAAAATTTGTAAATGACTTTAATCAAATTTCTATATCTCCGGTATCTAATATGCTTGCGGCTTTTACAAAATATGAAAGACTGATTGAAATCAGATCCGCAGAAAGAAAACCAAAAACGAAAAATCAAAATTTTATTTATGCTGCGAATCCGGTTGAAGAAATATTAATTGATTCCACCGATAATTTTTACACTCTGCAAAAGTCGAATGCGGGTTTATATTATACAAAAATGGAATTTGATAAAGATCAATATAAGAACAGGTTTTCAACTTTTATTGATACTTCTGTGGTGGAGCAAATTTTAAATTCAGCAAATGATATGTTTTATTGGCAAAATGTAAGCGGAAGTCTGAGTTTGAAGAATTACAGAAATAAAAATTACCGAACTATAATAAGTAAAAAAATCAATCAGACAGATAAACCTAAAGTAACAATATTAGACAGATCAAGAAAAAACAGTCAAGAATCAATTCTCTCGATTTTACATTTTAGTGATTATGAATTGATTATTCTTTATGACGGAAAAACGACAAAGCAGATTAGGACAAAAAACATTTTATTTAAAGCTTTATTTGACGAGTCAAATTATTGGTACTATCAAGATAAAAGAAAAAATTATATTTTATATTTTAAAAAAGAGAATAAAGTTCAAAAATTTAAATTAGATTTTAATACAGATTCAGTTAGCCGTTTGGCGGATTATTTAACGCCGAAAATTATCGATTATTCGATAGAAAATTTTGAAGGACAACTTTATTTGATATATACCGCAACTGATAAAAGTATAAAATTTCAGAAAATTTAATGCTGATAAAAAAAATAATATTTTTAGTTTTTTCCTCCAGCTTATTGTTTGCGCAAAGTTTGGATTCGCTTTATAACGAATTTATTTCTATTTATTCTTACTCGAATTTAAGTTCGCAATATCAAAGAGAAGGGAATGAAAATTTTAAATGCGGATTTGGTATTTCTGCATCTGTAAAGTCTCGTTTAAATGAGTTTTCATTAGAAAAGCAGAGCAAAATAGAAGAAATTCTTGAAAGACCCGATTTGCAGAAAAGTTTAATAAGTCCTTCTGGCATTTTTAAAATCCATTATGACACAACCGGAATAAATACAATTGCCTATGATGTAAATGAATTAGCCCTTGCGTTTGATTCCGCATACACATATGAAATTGAAGTTTTAGGATATCCAGCTCCACCCAAAGATGGTTCTAACGGCGGAGATAATAAATTTGACGTTTATGTTTTAGCGTCTGCCGGAGGATATGGCTCAACTGAATTGGAAGACCAAATCAGCACAAATAAATATACAAGTTATATTAAAATTCATAATAGTTTTTCGGGTTCGTTTTACACAAAAGGAATAAATGCGGCAAGAGTTACTGCCGCTCATGAATTTCATCACGCAATTCAAGTAGGGAATTATTTATACAGAGATTCCGACAGATTTTACTTTGAGCTTACCTCAACATCTATGGAAGAATTTGTTTATGACGATGTTAATGATTATTACTATTATATGAAAAGTTATTTTAATAAACCAAACAGAAGGCTTACACGGTTTAATACCGGAACCAATGACGGTTATGATGTTGCTATATGGAATATTTTCTTGAAAGAAAAATTCGGTTCCGAAACGCCAAATATCGGAGACCAAATTATTAAACGAAGCTGGGAACTGATGGAACAAAAAGATCAGCGGGCAATTATCGCGATTCAAAATTCTGTTAGTCAGTATGGTTATTCTTTTGCTGATCTGTTTAACGAATTTGGAATTTGGCTTTATTTTACCGGATATAGGGCAAAAGAAAATAATTATTTTTCCGAAGCAAGTTTTTATCCTTTGGTAACAAGAACTGTGGAAATGGAATTAGATCCTGCAAAAATGCCTATGATGATCAGCTGCGAACCGACATCATTAAATTACTTATTGATAAAAGATTTTTCTCATGGATTACCCGATTCGATTTTTGCCGTTTTTAGTAATTCAGATGTTAACGGAACTTTGACTTCCGGAAATAATATAAATATAGATTTTACACTTGCGACAAGTTCATTTTTCGGTTCGTTCGCTGTTAGTGAAAATTACTTTGCCAAAATGGAAGGAGTTAATAACAGTTATATTGGTCATAGTTACATTATAAATAATGAACTTGCATCAAATTATATTGAAAGATCAGTTATAGATTTTGTTTATCCTCAGCCGTTCAAATATGATAATTATGAAAGCATTTGTTTTCCGACTTATGCCGATGAAAGCGGAAATTCAAAATTGTATATTTTTTCTTCCGATATGAATTTATTGTACTCCAAATCTTTGCAAATTTCGGTTTCCGGTAAAATGATAGTGACTTGGAATGGATTGGATAATAATAATAAAAAATTAGCCAGCGGCGTTTACATTTACGTTACGGAAGCCAACGGAAAAATCAAAAAAGGGAAATTTGTAATATTGAACTAAAATTTTTCGATATAATTTTATATCATTCCGTACAAAATTTGAATTTATTGTTTCTTTTCTAATTATAATTTTTATTAAATGAATAACTATTCGCTTACACTTCAAAATATTACAAAATCCTTTGGAAGAAGATTAATATTTAAAGAGATCAATTATAAATTTGAAAGTGGGAAAGTTTACGGATTTTCGGGCAGAAACGGATCAGGTAAATCAACATTAGTCAAAATTGCTGCCGGATTAATTTCACCAACAAATGGAAAAGTAATTCATAAAGATTCGGACAAAGAAATTATTTCCGAAAAACTACATAATTATATCGGTTTTGTTTCGCCGTATTTAGTTTTATATGATGAATTTAACGCAGAAGAAAATTTGATGCATTTTTCAAATATCAGAGGAATAAAGTTTGATAGAGAAAGAGCGGATTTTTTGCTGAATGAATTTGAACTTTTAAATAGAAAAAAAGATTTGCTGAAAGGTTATTCAAGCGGAATGAAACAAAGAATGAAATTTATTTCCGCGCTTTTGCATATGCCTAAAATTTTATTTTTTGATGAGCCGACTTCCAATTTGGATAATTCCGGTAAAGAAAAAGTTTATGAAATAATAAATAGAGAAAGCAAAAATAATTTAGTTATAGTTGCGTCAAATGAAACTTCCGATTTGGCATTATGCGGTGAAGTTTTGGAAATAGAAAATTATAAAGTAAACATATAAAACCTCCGAGTATTTAAAACCTTGGCGGTTAAACATTATAAAATGAATGTAATTTCTGTATTTAAAAAAGATTGGGAATCTGAACTTAGAACGCGTTACGCAATAAATGCGCTGGCTATGTTTATTCTTGTTACAATAAGTGTGATTTTGTTTTCAATTGGTCAAGAAAAAGTCAGCATACATTTAACCGGCGGATTATTCTGGGTAGTTATTTTCTTTTCGGCAATGTCAGGATTATCGCGGGCGTTTGTTTCGGAAGAAGAAAGAGGAACGACTTTAACTCTACAGCTTATCGCTGCTCCTTCCACAATTTATTTTGGGAAATTATTATTTAATCTGATTCTCGTTTTTATAATGAATATAGCAATTGTATTTCTTTACTATCTGCTTTTTGAATCATTTATAATTTTAAACTTTTCACTTTTCTTTCTTTCGTTATTTTTAGGAAGTATGGGAATTGCGATATCTTCAACATTAATTGCCGCAATTATTTCCAAAGCAAATACGAAAGGCACACTTTATCCTGTATTATCTTTTCCAATATTATTGCCGCTGATCTTAACTCTAATGGAATTAACAAAATTTGCGATGGATGGAGATCCGGTTTCCGACGCTTTTGTTGAATTAGCCGTATTGTTTTGTTATGATGTAATTATGCTGACTGCGGGATTCATGCTTTTTGATTTTATTTGGAAAGATTAAAAAAAAGATTTAGTTCGTTATAAAAAATAAGAAATTTTATTATTCTTAATTATACATTACTGAATTTCTGTTTAATTAAATCCAAATTATTATATAATAAAAACGATAATTTTTAAGCTCACTTATTTTAGAAATCAATAATAATGTAAAAAAATGTAATTGATACTGCAATTGTATATTTTTTTGTTTTATCTTATTTCCATTTTGTTTGTATCTCAATTTTATGAAAAAAAAATTAAAAAAAGATTTTTATACAAGAGATGTTCTTATTGTCGCAAAAGAATTATTGGGTAAAATATTCGTATTTAATGATGTAAGAATAGACAAAAAACTTTCAGCTAAAATTGTAGAAGTTGAAGCATACGACGGCAATGTTGACGAAGCGTCTCATTCATTTATAGGGAAAACCGAAAGAAACAAAATAATGTTTGAAGAAGGAGGTTATCTCTATGTTTATTTTACTTATGGTATGCATTTCTGCGCGAATATTGTAACAGGAGTTAAAGATCATGGAACCGGCATTCTGCTTCGCGCAATGGAACCTATTGAAGGAATTGAAACATTTACTCAAAATAGATTCGGAAAAATTGATTTGAAAAATTCTGAAATTAATAAATTATTAAGCGGACCCGGCAACATCTGTAAAGCTTTTAATATTACAAAAGAGCAATATGGAAGTGATCTGACTAAGAACAGCATTTTTTTGTTAAACGACCAAGAATTAAACGATTCCGAAATTATTGCTTCAAAAAGAATAGGAATTAAAAAATCAAAAGATTTGATGTGGAGATTCTATATTAAAGATAATCCATGCGTTTCAAAAAAATAAATTTGGAATTCAATCAAATTTCTATTTTTTCGAATATAATTGTGTGTGATAATCCTTTGATTTGAAACTTCTTAAAAATTATGTTGTAATATAATTTAACCTTTGCGATTTTGGAGAAAAAATGCTGAAAAGAATTTTACAGTTTGGTTTTGTAATAATATTTTGTTTTTCAAATTTAACCGCTCAGAAAGACGAATTCAGAAATTTAGAAAACAAAGCTTTTTCGGTTGGAGAAAGATTAACTTTTGACGTAAAATACGGATTTGTAACAGCCGGTGTTGCGGTAATGGAAATTCCTCAAATTAAAAAAATTGCAAAAAGAGACGTTTTTCACGTAAGATTTAACGTAAATTCTTTGGAAAGTTTCGACGGTTTATTTAAAGTCCGCGATCGTTACGAAACTTACCTTGATGTTAAAGGTTTATTTCCTTGGCGATTTGAACAGCATATAAGAGAAGGAAATTTTTCTAGAGATTTTTCCGCATTTTTTGATCAAAGAAAAAATTCAGCAAAAACAAGCAAAGGAACTTATAAAATTCCGCCATACGTTAACGACATTGTTTCCGCGTTTTATTTGGCAAGAACGTTGAATTTTGATTCATTGAAAGTCGGCGAAAGCTTTCATTTGGAAAATTTCTTTAAAGATAAAGTTTATCCTTTGGATGTTGTTTACAGAGGAAAAGAAAAAGTTAAGGTTGAAGCCGGAACATTTAATTGCATAATGATTGAGCCTTTAGTTGTTGAGGGCGGTTTGTTCAAAAGCGAAGGCAATATTATAATTTGGCTCACCGATGACAATGTTAAAATGCCGGTTAAAGTAAAATCAAAAATATTAATTGGCTCAATTGACGCGGAATTGACGAGTTATGAAGGAATAAAACCAAAATTAGCCGCTACAAAATAAAGAAGGTTGTTAAAACTCAAAAAATAATTTCTCTTTTAATTTACTAAATGTAGATTCCCTTATTGCTTTTCTATATTTTTTAACCATGAATAATGAAAATATGACACAGCCGGAAAACAATTCCGATCAGTTCCAAAATGTTCCAACCATGTCTCCCACAAAAGCTGCGGTTTTAGGCTTAATCGCTGTTTTTTTTATATTCCAATTTGGAGGTGGACTTCTTGCTCTGGGCATTTTCGGTTTCGATTTAAAAAACGCGGATATGAACTTATTACGTTTGCTTACAATAGGTTCTCAAATATTATTTATTTTATTTCCCGCTATACTATTCAGCAAATTGGTTTTTATTGATGTTACATCAATTGTAAGATTCAGAATGCCTAAACCTAAAGAGGTAGGAATTTTTGTTATTGGTATGATTATTCTAATTCCGCTAATGCAGGAATATATGCACGTCCAAAATTATTTAATTGGTGAACTCGCGAAATCAAATTCATTTGTTCAACAAATGAAAACCTTTCTTGACGAACTTGATAAATATGTTGAGGAGTCATATTTACAGCTATTAACCGCGCATAATTTTATTGAGATTTTGCTTATAATTATTACGGTTGCCGTAACGCCCGCAATTTGTGAGGAGTTTTTCTTTAGAGGTTTTGTTCAGAAAAGTTTTGAGTATAAACTAAAACCATTGACATCAATTTTTATTACAAGTTTCTTTTTTGGTGTTTATCATTTCAATCCTTATGGATTAATTCCGCTAATAATATTAGGAATGTATTTCGGGTTTTCCGTTTATTTCAGCAATTCCATTATTGTCCCGATGATACTTCATTTTTTAAATAATTTTCTTTCCATTCTTGCATTTTTTATTTTCGGCGAAGATGAACTTATGCAGACAAATTTTGTTGATGCCGAAGGAATTAATATTCATTTTATCATATTCAGCTTGCTGCTTTTGTTATTTATATCATTTGTGTTTTTCATAAAGAAAAATTATAATAGGCTTATAAATAATAAGGAGGTGCAAAATGATATGCCCGAAATGCGAAATTGAATATCTTGACGATATTAAAGTTTGTGTTGAATGCGGAACTCCGTTAGTTACTATTGAAGATTTTGAGCTTAACCTAGTTAATTATAAAGATTGGGATGTAGCATTTACAACCGCGGAAAATTTTGAAGCGGAAATGATAAAGGCAAATTTAGAGGGCGCGGGAATTGAATCAATAATTCTTTCACAAAAAGATATTAATTTTCCTTCACCGGGAGATTTGTCAATAATTAAAGTTCTTGTAAAAAAAGAAGATATGGAAGATGCCGAAAGTATTATCAGCGATATTAACAAAGATGAATAATAAATGAAATTGGGAAATACTTCAGTAAGAATAATTGTATCCGTAATTGCTATTCCATTAATTCTATTTGCGTGTGTTTACGGAAAAATTCCATTTTTGATATTTGTTTTGGGCATTGGCTTGCTTTCTTTTGGGGAATTTACCGGATTAGCCAAAAAGAAAAACATTTATCCAAATTCGCTGTTGGGATTCTTAACGGTTGCCTTACTTATTCTTAACGTTTATTTCAACTTTGTTCAATTTGATATAATAATTATTTCATCGGCGATTTTAATTTTGCTTTCAGAACTTTTTAGAAATAAATCATCAGCAATTTTAAATACGAGCGCCACATTTCTTGGGATATTGTATTTGGGTTTATTTTCGGCTTCCATTTTAGCGATTAGGGAATTTTATAATTATTCCGTTTTGGTATATGATGAAGGCGGTTACTTAATAATTTCTATTATGGCTTCAATATGGATTTGTGACTCAGCCGCCTTTTTCATCGGATCGGCAATTGGAAAACATAAATTATTTCCGCGCGTTAGTCCTAATAAAAGCTGGGAAGGAGCAATTGCCGGATTTGTATTTTCAGTTATAGCCATGATTGCGGCTAAAGCTTTGATTTTAGATAATCTGACTTTATTTGATTCAATAATTATCGGAATAATTGTAGGCCTAATTGGACAGCTTGGAGATTTAGTTGAAAGTTTATTCAAAAGAGACGCCGGTGTTAAAGATTCGTCAAATTTAATCCCAGGTCACGGCGGTATTTTCGATAGATTCGACTCGCTTTTTTTAACTGCTCCAACCGTTTATGTTTACCTATTTTTGTTTGTTGGCAACAAATAATCAAACTTTTTAGGATTTATTATTTTTATGTTAAGAATATTTATTCTGCTTTTTTTAATTACACAATTTGCGATTTTTGCGCAAAACAAAGAAAAATTATCAGTTGAAAGATATAATTTTTTGACCGACAGTTTAACGCAGCAAAAATCAGATTTGCTGAATGAAAAATCGGTACTTCTTAAAGATATTGACAGTTTAAAACTTGCAATTGAAAAATTAAACGAAAATATTGTGTCATCAAGAGTAAATGAACTAATAAAAAAGTTCGGAAAAGTTAACGGAGGTAGAATTGCTAAAGGTCAAGTTTGGAAAGGAATGTCGGAAAAAATGCTTGAAGCGAGTTGGGGAAAACCGGATAAAATTATGAAAAATAAAGAAAAATGGGGATTGTTCACCCAATGGTATTACGGAGATATAACATATTTTTTTAAAAACGGTGAATTGATTGGCTGGGAACAAAAAGATGAAAAATGAATTAAAGTATCATCATTTGGGAATTCCAACAAATGTGGTTAAGCCTAATGAAGAATTTTTAAAAGATTATAATATATACGTTTCCGGTTATGAAACGAGTGAATACAAAATAGAATGGATGAGATTTTTACCAGATTGTAAATTACCTGAAATTGTGAAAACTATTCCGCATGTAGCGTTTGAAGTTGAAGATTTAAATTCCGCAATAGAAAATAAAAACGTTATAATTCAGCCAAATATGCCATCGGAAAATTACATTGTTGCATTTATAGAAGAAAATGGCGCGCCAATTGAGTTTATTCAAAAAATTAAATAATATTTCGATTAAATTTTTATAATATGAGGCAAAAATGAAAAACAGGATTTTGTTAATTCTTTTATTAGCAATTTCAATATTTACTAATTCATGCAGTACCGTACCGGTTACCGGAAGAAATCAATTGAATATAATACCATCTTCAGAGCTTATGTCAATGAGCTTTCAACAATATACAGATTTCTTAAAATCAAATAAATTAAGCAGCGATACAAAAAATGTTGCGTTAATAAAAAATGTCGGAGCAAAAATCCAAAAAGCCGTTGAAAAATATTTTGCCGAACAGAAAATGTCAAATCAGCTTGACGGTTATGCATGGGAATTTAATCTTGTTGAAAGCGATCAAGTAAATGCTTGGTGTATGCCCGGTGGAAAAGTTGTTTTTTATACGGCAATTTTACCAATTTGCCAGGATGAATCTGGAATTGCAACGGTTATGGGTCATGAAATTGCTCACGCTATAGCTGAACACGGAGGAGAAAGATTAAGCCAATCTTTATTAGTTGAATTAGGAGGATTGGGATTACAAGCCGCTCTGCAAAGCAAACCTCAGCTTACACAGCAGTTGGCAATGACCGCTTTCGGAATCGGCGCACAAGTCGGAGTTTTACTTCCGTTTAGCAGGCTGCATGAAAGCGAAGCGGATCATATGGGTCTGATTTTTATGGCAATGGCCGGATATAACCCCAATAACGCAGTTAGTTTTTGGCAAAGAATGGCAGCGCAAGGCGGCGGCGCACCGCCCGAATTTTTAAGCACGCATCCATCGAATGAAACAAGAATTAATGATCTGAAGAAGTTAGTTCCAAAAGCAATGCAGTATTATAAAAATTAATTAAATGATAAATAAATATATTTTTTTCATATTTCTGTTTTTTGTTTTCTTTGTAATTTTAGCTCAAAGTGATATTCCAACTTTTTCAGATAGAATTACTTTGGGTTTAATTGAGGATGATGATATTGATGAAGCTTCGGGAATTGCTGCTAGCTCTAAAAATCCCGGAGTAATTTGGGTGCATAATGATTCCGGAGATAAAAATAGAATTTTTGCGATAGATACATCGGGAAACGATCTCGGAGAATATACCATTTCCGGCGCAGAAAATAGGGACTGGGAAGATATTGCGGTTGGCTCAGGTCCGGATAATTCTAAATCTTATATTTATATTGGGGATATCGGAGATAATGACGGTCAATATACAATTAAGTATATATATAGAATTGAAGAACCGCTCGTTTCTTTAAACCAAAATTCCATTAAGACAACTTTATCCAATGTTGAAAAAATTTCTTTTTATTATCCCGATAGCCCGCGCGATGCCGAAACGCTTATGTTGGATCCGATTACAAAGGATATATTTATTATTAGTAAAAGAAATTCTAAAATTAGAATTTACAGACTTCCGTTTCCTCAATCAACGACACAGAATATTGAAGCTGAGAAATCGGCGGAATTTCAATTGGAACTTGATCCTGAAGACGATAAACCTTTCAACTATTTAACAGCAGGCGATATATCTAAGGATGGAAGTGAGATTTTGATAAAATCTTATACCAATATTTTTTATTGGTACAGAAATCCAAATGAAACTATTCCGGAAGTTTTAAGCTCAAGAGCACCTGAACTTCTGCCTTTTCAAAATACGATTGATGAATCACAAGGTGAAGCGGTTTGCTGGAAACCTTTTGCTGATAAAGGCTATTACACTTTGAGTGAAGAAAAAATTGATTATAACGGAACGACTTTTACGTTTCCTGCTTATCTTTATTATTATAAAAGAACTTCAGAAATTACTTCATTGAATGACGGCAATCTTAATAATGATTTTCGTTTGTATCAAAACTTCCCAAATCCTTTCAATCCTGTTACAAAAATAAAATATACAATTCCCATTAATAATAAACATAGAAATATAAACGTTCAATTGGTTGTTTACGATGTGATTGGAAATGAAGTCGCATTACTTAAAAATGAAAATCAAACCCCCGGAAACTATGAAATTGAATTCAACGGTTCCAAACTTACCAGCGGAATTTATTACTACGAATTAAGATTCGGAAATTACAGAAAAGTAAAAAAAATGGTATTGTTAAAGTAAACTCATCAAATAAAATTGTCTTTTAAATCGTAAATTTACAAATCAATTACTTTTTTATATTAAATGTCAGATAATAAAAACAGAATAGAAATAATTACACTTGGCTGTTCAAAAAATGTTGTGGATTCCGAAAGGTTAGCGCGGCAGTTAACAGCAAATAATTTTGAAATTACAAATACTTCCGAAAATTCCGACAGCATAATTATTAATACATGCGGATTTATAGACGCCGCAAAAGAGGAATCTATAAACACAATACTTCATGCCGTGAATTTAAAAAAGCAGGGCAAAGTAAAAAAAATCGTTGTTGCAGGATGTTTATCGGAAAGGTTTATGGATGAGCTTAAAAATGAAATTCCCGATGTTGACGTTTATTTCGGGACTGAAGATTATGAAGGAATAGTTAAAGAGTTCGGCGGAAATTTAAAGAAAGAGCTTTTAGGCGAGCGCGAATTGACCACGCCAAAACACTTTGCTTATTTGAAAATATCAGAAGGTTGTGATAATCCTTGTTCATTTTGCGCGATTCCTTTGATGCGCGGGCTTCATAAATCGCGGCCGATTGAAGACCTCTTAAACGAAGTAAATTCACTAGTTAAAAAAGGTGTAAAAGAATTATTGATAATTGGACAAGATACAACCGATTACGGAAAGGATATTTACGGAAAAAGAAATCTTGCTGAATTGTTGAATAAAATTTCTCAAATTGATGGAATTGAATGGATAAAACTTTTATACGCGTATCCATCGCATTTTCCCGAAGATCTTATCGATGAAATCGCCGAAAATCCAAAAATTTGTAAATACATAGATATTCCGCTTCAGCATATTTCTGATACAATTTTGAAATCGATGAGAAGAGGTATAACAAAAAATACAACCTTAAATCTTTTACAAAAACTAAAAATTAAAATTCCTAATTTAGCTGTAAGAACAACATTTATTGTTGGATATCCGAACGAAACCGAAATTGAGTTTGAAGAATTAAAAAACTTCATTCAAGAATATAAATTTGAAAAAATAGGAGTTTTTAATTATTCGGTAGAAGAAAATACGCCAAGTTTTATTCTTGGAAATCCGATAGATGAAACAGTTAAGGAAGATAGAAAATCGGAAATAATGGAAATTCAAAAAGAAATTTCTTTCGAAAAAAATAAAACTCAGATCGGCAGAAAAATTAAAGTGATAATTGACGATATAGAAGGAGAATATTTTATTGGAAGAACTGAATGGGACGCGCCTGAAGTCGATGGAGAAGTTTTAATTAAAGCTGACGATAAAATGTTAAAATTGGGTGAATTTTATTTCATTGAAATTGTTGATTGTAATGAGTATGATTTATTTGGTAAATTTGTTTAAAATTCGGAAAATAAAAATGAAAATTCTTTTAGTATTTTTAGTTTGTTTGTCTAATATTTTTGGACAAGTAGAATATTCTAGGAAAGGCGGAACAGCCGGACAAACGCCTAAATTCTATATTGATATAGCTAATTATGCAAGTCAGGATTCCGGAAAATCCCGAATAGATGTTTTCATTAAAATTCCGTATTCTAATATTCAATTTATTAAATCCGCGTTTGGATATTCTGCAAAATATGCTGTTACCGTTTCTTTGTACGACGTTGACGAAGAAAATCTTAAACTGGAAAAACAATGGAATGAAAAAGTAAATACGCAGAATTTTAAGCAGACTGAATCTAATTCAAGTTTTAATATAAGTTATAAATCTATTTCAATTGAACCTGGCGAATATAAATTTGTATGTAAAATTGAAGATTTGGAATCAAGAAAATATCATCCGTTTGAACAGAAAATAAAAATTAGGGAATTTTCTGAAATTCTGGATTTAAGCGATATTGTTTTGGTCTCCGAGTTTATAGAAACAAAAGACGGTACAAAAATAATTCCCAATATTTCCAATATCGTTACATCGCAGGATACTTCATTATCTTTCTTTTACGAATTATATATTAAAAAAGAAAACAATCAAAATATTACTTATAGTATTATTGATAAAGAAGGAAATCAACTTTTTAAGAAGGATGTTGTTGTAGATTTGAAAGCGGGGAAAAATGAGATTCATGAAACCTTGCAAAATATAAAATTTGCTCTCGGCGATTATCAAATTGTTGTAAAAGTAAATGATGAAAATTTTAAAATCTTAAAAGGAATCGCGAAAAAATTCTATTCAAAAATTTTCGGTTTTCCGACTTCAATAAAAGATCTTGATGAATCAGTACTTCAAATGCAGTACATTGCAACACCGGACGATATTTCGTTCATAGATGATGGCAAAAATTATGAAGAGAAATTGTCGAGATTTCAAAATTATTGGAAAAAATTAGATCCATCTCCAAATACTTTGGATAACGAAACTTTGAATGAATATTATAGAAGAGTTGAATACGCAAATGAAAATTTCAACGGATATTTTAAAGGTTGGAGAAGCGATATGGGAATGGTTTATATTACACTTGGTCCGCCGGATCAGGTAACAAGAAGACCGTATGAAATTGATTCGAAGCCTTATGAAATTTGGGATTATTATATTTTGAACAGAAGCTTTATTTTTGTTGATCAAACCAATTTCGGCGATTACAGATTAGAAAATCCCGCTTACGGAGATTGGTTTAGATATAGACCTTAATTATGGTATTATCAATTACACTTAATCCTTTGTTGGAAAGAAATTTATTCTTTAAAGATCTTTCGCAAAGCAGTAGAGCTTATAAAGAATTTTATTCCGCCGGCGGCAAAGGAATTAACGTCAGCCGTCAATTGAATCAATTGGGAATTCAAAATCATTCATTGACATTATTGGGCGGAAACAAAGGAAAAATTTTTAGATCAATTCTTGAAAAAGAAAATATCAATTTTTCATCAATCGGCACTAAATCCGAAACGCGCGAAGCTTCTTTAATTTTTGACGAGCAAAACAAAAATATTAAAACATACTTCGGAATAAACTCAATCATAACCGATGAGGAAGTTTCCCAATTTATACTTAAGATGGAAAAGGCGATAGTAAATTCATCAATTGTCGTTTTTTCGGGAAGTGTTCCTTCAGAAAATTGCAATCAAATAATTGAAAAAGGATTAGAACTTTGCAATGATCTTGATAAAATTTCTGTTCTCGATACTTACGGAAATAACCTTGAAAACTTAATAAAATTAGGACCCACAGTAATTCATAACAATATTGATGAACTAAAAAAATATCTGAATTCTACATTAGAATCTGCTGAAGATTATCATGAAATTCTGAATCGGTTTTATAGATCGGGAATTAATTTAGGATTTATTACAAACGGTAAAAATCCATTTTATGCTTCTAAAGCTGATTTTCACTATAAAATTAACAATCCCGAAATTGAAGAAATTAATGCTACCGGAAGCGGCGATTCATTTTTATCGGGAATAATTTACGGTTTGGAAAAATCATTAATATTTAATGATTTTGTTAAATTAGCTGCGGCGCTTGGTTCATTAAATGCCGCAAGTCTTGACGTCTGTAAAGTAAAATTGGAAAACGCGATTCAATTTTCAAAAAATGTTTCAATTCAAGAGATTGGCAAAAAAATAAAAATAATTGATGATTCACCAACAATCTAAAATCATAATTTTTTCCGCTTTATTTTTTCCCGTTTTAATTTATTGCCAAAGTACTTTAACCGGTTTTACTCCCGATGAAAAAATTGCAATAAAACAAATTTCAATTATTGATTCTGTCGAATTAGATTCCACTCTATATGAAAAATATTTTCAAAGATTGATAGGCGGACAGTTTAATTCGGAGTTAATTGAGTCGGCTATTTCAAATGTTCTTGAGTATTATGAGAATATCGGTTTCCCTTTTGCGAATATAAAGATCAATTCAATTTTAATAAATGAAGATAGTACAAAAAACAAATTTGCAAAAATATTTTTAGATGTTAATAAAGGTGAATTGCAAAAGTTAAACAAAGTTGAAATTGAAGGTAATACCAAAACCGATAATTCCGTTATTGTAAATGAAATTAGAATTACCAATGATGAAATTTATTCGCAGGAAAAGATAGATAAAATACCAATTGTTCTAAATAAATTGAATTTTTTCGAAGCTGTTGAAACTCCCAAATATTATGTCGACAATGAAAACAAAGGAGTTCTTAAAATATCGATCAAAGAAAAAAATACAAATTCGTTTGATGGAATAATCGGATATATTCCTTCGCAATCGGAAAATAAAAAGGGATATTTAACGGGATTTGTAAACATTATTTTAAGAAATTTATTTGGAACAGGAAGAGGAACTTCAATTAAATGGCAGCAGGAAACAAACGCTACACAGGAACTTAGTTTAAAATATTTAGAGCCGTGGCTTTTTGATTTTCCCTTCAATCTTTCACTGGAATTTTTTCAAAGGAAACAAGACAGTTCTTATGTAAAAAGATTATTCGGTGGAAATTTGGAATTTCTCGCAACCGAAAATATCAGCGCGGCTTTTATTCTTGAAAATGAAATTATAATTCCAACTATATCTACAGTTTCAGTTAATAATATACCAAAATCCAACTCGGTAAACACAGGCTTAAAGTTAAAAGTAGATTACAGAGATGATATATTTGCGCCGACAAAAGGAATTTTATTCGGCTCGGTTTATAAATTTCAGCATAAAAAAATTACTTCAAATGAAGTTGCAGAAAATGTAAATTATCATAATTATGAATTGGAATTCGGTGGATATTTATCATTTTTCAAATCTCAGGTTTTATCATTAGAAATAGACGCTAAAGAAATTATTGGTGATTATTTTAATGTAAGCGATTATTTTCAATTCGGCGGAACTAATTCAGTTAGAGGTTATAGAGAAAATACTTTTTTAGGAAATAGAGTTATTTGGTCGAATCTTGAATATAGATTTTTATTGGCTCAAAGAAGTTATCTGTTTACATTTTGGGATAGCGGTTATTATTTACAGACGAACAAATTAGCCGAAAATAATATTCGAATGGAAAAGTATATAAACGGATTTGGATTGGGACTAAGTTTGGAAACAGGATTGGGAATTATGAAAGTAAGTTATGCTGTAGCGCAGGGAACTTCGCTTTTTGACGGGTTTATTCATTTTGGTTTATTTAACGATTTTTAATTCATAAAATGAAAAAGATTTTAGGCATAATAAAAATATCGCGACCCGTAAATTTTATAATAACTTTTTTAGTTGTTCTCACGTCGGCTTTTATCTGCAGTGAAGAAATTTTCGAGTTGAATAAAATAATTTTTGCGTCATTGTCGGCATCTTTTATTGCCGGTGCCGGAAATATAATTAACGATATTTTTGATTACAGAATTGATCTCATTAATCGTCCTTCAAGACCTTTACCCAAAAAAGAGTTATCAATTAATTTTGCCGCGGTATTATATTTAATTTTTAATTCGATAGGTCTTTACTTAGCGTTTTTGGCATCATGGAATTTATTCTTTATCGCCGTATTGATCAGTTTGATCCTATTGATTTATTCATATTCGTTGAAGAATATTTTAATAGTTGGAAATTTTACCGTTGCGTTTTGCACGGCGTCGGCATTTGTTTATGGCGGTATTGCTGTAAATAATTGGGAAGCATCAATTATTCCTGCTGTATTTGCGTTTTTGGTGAACTTTATCAGAGAAATTGTAAAGGATGTGGAAGATCAAGAAGGGGATTTGAAAAATAATGTTATTACTTTTCCCACAAAATTTGGAATAAAATCCACTAAGAAATTATTAATATTTCTTATAATTGTTTTAATCTTGTTAACGTTCTATCCATTTTTAAATTCAATTTATAAAATTGAATATTTTATTTTTGTTTTATTCTCTGTCGATTTATTATTGGCATATATAATTAAGCTTATTCTTTATTTTGACTTTACAAAAGAAATTTCTAAAATAAGTAAATTGTTAAAGCTTAGTATGTTATTTGGGTTAATAGCAATAATGGCCGGCTGAAAATGAAAAACAATAAAATGTTCGATTTAAATTTTATTTCAAGGGATAATTTTTTACTCGCCGGAATTGATGAAGCGGGACGCGGACCATTAGCAGGACCTGTTGTTGCGGCAGCTGTTATTTTTAATAAAGAAGTTTTTATTTCAGGCGTAAACGACTCAAAACAAATTAAAGAGCAGCAAAGAAATATTTTAGCAGAACAAATTAAAACGCATGCATTAACTTATGGATATGGAATTGTTCATGAAAAAGAAATTGATGAAATTAATATTCTGCAAGCCACACTAAAAGCAATGAAAATTGCTGTAGATAGTCTAAATATAAATCCGGATTTAATTATCATTGACGGCAATAAAGCATTCTCTTCCGAAATTCCAACAAAAACAATAATTAAAGGTGACGCAAAATCATTTACAATCGCTGCTGCTTCAATTTTGGCAAAAGTAAAACGAGATGAAATCATGAAAGAGGCATCTTTAAAATATCCTCAGTATTTTTGGGAGAAAAATAAAGGTTACGGCACAAAACAGCACATTGAAGCAATAAAAAAACATAAACATTCGCCAATGCATAGATTGACTTTTTTAAGAAACATTTTACAAACCGAACAAGAAAGGTTGTTATAAAAATGGACAATAAAAAAGACATTGGAAATTACGGCGAGAAAATTGCGACTGACTTCTTAGTAGAAAAAGGTTTTGAAATAATTGAACAAAATTATCATTTTGGACACGGTGAAATAGATATAATTGCAAAAGAGAAAGATATTTTGGTTTTCGTTGAAGTTAAAACGCGTAAAAATTTAGAATTTGGTGATCCCATATTAGCCGTGACAAAAAATAAGCAAAGGCAGTTAAAAAAGATTGCCGAAGCTTATTTATATGAAAAAGAAATTAAAAATACAGATTGCAGAATTGACGTAATTGGCATATTGTTGAATAAAAATCTTCCGCCTAAAATAACTTATATTGAAAATGCTTTTTAGTATATTATCGGGTAGAAAATTTCTTAATAATAATTTAGAAATAGTTATTTCAAATGAATCTTCCAAATCTAATAAATAAGAAAAATTTAACGTTCCATGAATATTTGTACAATTTTTTTGCGACAATTACGGGATTGACAATTTTCAATTGGGAAATTATTAAACAAGCGTTTGTTCCTCCTTTTGAAATTCCTGAAGTAAAAAAACACATGAACGAACTTGGAATTAAAACTTTTCCAATTGTAAGTGTTACCGGTTTCGTTATTGGTTTAGTTATTGTAATGCAAAGCGAACCGGTTTTTGTTAGGTTCGGCGCGTCTGATTTTTTACCCGGAGCAAGCGCTCTTTCAATTGTAAGAGAATTAGCTCCTGTAATTACCGCACTAATTTTTGCCGGAAGAGTAAGCTCGGGAATTGGAGCTGAACTTGGTTCAATGCGTGTTACCGAACAAATCGACGCGATGGAAGTTTCAGCTATCAATCCATTTAAATATTTGGTTGTTACAAGAGTTGTTGCAACAACAATGATACTTCCAATACTTACAATTTATGTGATTTTTATCGCGATTGCCGGAGGATTTTTAGCACTAAGTCTTTCGCAGGGAATGAATTTTGAATATTATAAAAACGCGGTAGTTGACAGTATTAAATTCGGTGATTTAATTCCAAGTATTTCCAAAACTTTTGTGTTCGGTTATATTGTGGGAATTGTAGGATGCTACAAAGGTTATATTGCTGACGGCGGAACAGAAGGCGTTGGAAAAGCATCGACAACTGCCGTAGTTTTGGCTTCCTTAATAATTTTGCTTATTGATACGGTTTTAGTAAAAATTTCATTGATGATATGGCCGATGTAAATAATATAATTCGTATTCAAAATCTAAGTAAAAGATTTGGCGATAAAGTTGTTCTTGATAATATTTCGCTTGACGTTGAAAAAGGTGAAAACCTTGTTGTTTTTGGAAGAAGCGGAACTGGAAAAAGTGTTTTACTAAAATGCATAATCGGTTTATTAAAACCGGACAGCGGAAAAATTTTTATTAAAGATAAAGAAGTAACAAGTCTTTCTACAAAAGAATTGAACAAGGTTAGAAGGCATACAAGTTTTCTTTTTCAAGGTGCCGCATTATATGATTCAATGACAGTAAGAGAAAATTTAAAGTTTTCTCTTCAAAGAAATGTTGAAATTTCTGATGAAGACGCGGAAAAAAAAATAGTAAGAACTTTGAATATGGTTTCTTTAGCTGACGCAATAGACAAAATGCCGTCTGAACTTTCCGGAGGTATGAAAAAAAGAATTGGCTTGGCAAGGTCAATTATTACCGATCCGGAAATAATGTTTTATGATGAGCCGACCACCGGCTTGGATCCTATTTCATCTAAAGAGATCAGTGAACTGATTTTGCAGCTTCAAAAACAATTAAAAATGACTTCCATTATTGTTACGCATGATTTAAATTGCGCGAATATTATTTCTGACAGAAATATTTTCCTTAAAGATGGAAAGATTGCTTATCATGGTACGTTTACTGAATTGGCTAATTCAAATGATAAATTTTTAGTGAATTTTTTTAGTACAAACATTGTAGAGTAAAGAGAGGATTAAATGTTAAAACAATTGGAAGGCGCAAAACTCGGACTTTTCATTTTTATTGGGACAGTTCTTTTAGTTATTGCAATTTTCCTTGTTGGAAGCAAAGAATCATTATTTACAAACAGCATTTACATTAAAACATATTTTGATAATGTTGAAGGATTGCGAACCGGCGCTGCTGTAAGATTAAACGGATTGAATGTAGGAAGCGTAAGTGATATAAGACTTATGGAAGTCAACCAATATAAAGTTGAAGTTACGATGAGAATCAGTAAAGATATTAAAGAATTTATCAGATTGGACAGCGAAGCTGGAATTGAAACAGAAGGAATAATCGGAAGCAAAATTGTTATAATTACTCCGGGTTCTAAAGAAAATGCAACTATAGACGACGGAGGAGTGATACTATCAAAAGCACCGGTTAATATGTCGCAAATAATTTCAGAAACTCAAAATATAATGGGTTACATGAAAGATCTTACAAAAGATCTATCAGGTGTTTTAAGCAAGGTAAATTCCGGAGAAGGAACAATTGGTCAGCTTGTAAATGATAAACAGCTTTATACCGAAACTGTAACAATCGTAAAATCTGCCGATGTTGCATTAAAGACAATGGTGGAAAGATTAGACCGAATGTCAGGATTTATTATTGGACTTGGAACCAGTGTTGAAGACATTGTCGGAAATGTAGACAGCGCGGCAATTGATTTAAGAAATCTTATAAGCAAAATTGAAAATGGTGAAGGCGCACTTGGAGCATTAATTGCGGATGAAAGTGTTTATGATTCGATTAAAACGATTATTTCTAATTTAACCCAAACTACTCAAAATGCTAAAGTCGGTGCGGATGCTTTTTCCGAAAACATGGAAGCATTGAAGCATAACTGGTTATTTAAAAATTATTTTGAACAGCGGGGATATTGGAACAGATCAGAATTTGAATCGAAACTTGATAATCAAATTAAATTAATTGATGACCAAAGTAAGAATTTGGATATTAAAATTAAAGAATTACGTGAACTGGAAGAAAAAATATCAACTAAAAAGGAATGAAGTATTTGCCAAATACTGAATTTATTTTTAGAATTTTACAGAAATTTTCTTTGTCATAATATTTTAAAATTCACTTCAAAAATTGCTATTTTATCAAATTACATTATACCAATCCTTATAAAATGGAAAATTTAGACTACTCAAATATTAAAAATAAAATTATTCTCAAAGGCGCTCGCGAGCATAACCTTAAGAACATAAATCTAGAGATTAACAAAAATCAGCTTGTTGTTTTTACCGGTGTAAGCGGAAGCGGAAAATCATCTCTGGTTTTTGATACTATCTATGCCGAAGGTCAAAGAAGATTTGTTGAAAGCCTATCATCTTATGCCAGACAATTTCTCGAAAGAATGAATAAACCGGATTTGGATTTTATTTATGGGATTTCTCCGGCTGTTGCTATTGAACAAAAGACAGGAGCAAGAAATCCAAGATCAACTGTCGGAACTTCAACGGAAATTTATGATTATTTAAGATTGATTTTTGCGCGAATTGGAATTACATATTGTTTTGAATGCGGAAACATCGTTAAAAAAGACAGCGTTGCTTCAATTTCGGATTGGCTTGAGCAAAATGATGAAGAAACAAAATTCTATCTAACATTTCCGATGCACAAGCACGAAGGAAGAAACGTTGCCGAAGAATTAAATCATTTGGTAAAAAAAGGTTTTTATAGAATTTATTATAAGAATAAACTAATTGATTTGAATACCGCCGAAACACCGCCTAAATCTAAAGAAAATATTTATGTTGTAATAGAAAGATTTAAAATTAAAAAGGGAAGAGTGCGGGAACTTCTTGCTTCATCAATTGAAATAACTTTAAAAGAAGGTGAAGGCAAATTAACAATTATTAATGCAGACACCAATGAATTAAAGAATTTTAATAATCAATATGAATGCTGCGGAATAAAATATACAGAACCAGAACCAAGATTTTTTTCATTTAATAATCCTTACGGAGCTTGTCCGGTATGCCAGGGTTTTGGAAAAACAATTGGTTACGATTATGATAAAATTATTCCGAATCCGGATTTAACAATCCTTGAAGGCGCGATTGCTCCATGGCGTACGGCAAAATTCAGCAAATATTTACGGGATTTAATAAGAGTTTCAAAAGAAAATAAAATTCCTCTAAATATTCCTTTCAGACAATTAACTGAAATTCAACTGAGCAAAATTTTTAACGGCTTCGATAAATTTATCGGTATCGATCCATTCTTTAAAAAGCTTGAACAAAAATCATATCAAATGCACATTAGAATTTTATTGAGCAAATACCGCGGATATACGACTTGTTATGAATGCAAAGGCTCAAGATTAAGAAAAGAAGCGTTACAAGTAAAGATAAAATTCAAGTCGATGCTTGATATTGTAAAAATGCCTATCAATAAACTTTATGATTTTTTTGAAGAAATTGAATTGACAAAATATGAAAATGACGTTGCGGGAAGTGTGTTAAAAGAAATTCAAAAAAGATTAAAATTCTTAAATGATGTTGGATTAAGCTATTTGACATTGGACCGGCTTAGCAGCACTCTTTCCGGCGGTGAAACACAAAGAATAAATCTCGCGACATCTCTTGGCTCAGCATTGATTGGAACATTATACGTTTTGGATGAGCCGAGCATTGGACTTCACCCGCGAGATAACGGGAAATTGATAAATATTTTGAAATCGCTTCGTGATATTGGCAATTCTGTTTTGGTTGTTGAGCACGATGAAGAAATGATGAAAGAAGCGGATTATATTTTTGACATTGGACCTAAAGCCGGAAAAAATGGCGGTGAAGTTGTAGCATTTGGAACTTATGATGAAATTATTGATGATGAAAATTCAATTACGGGATTGTATTTATCAGGCAAGAAAAAAATTCCTCTTCCGGAACAAAGAAATTTGCAGGAAACACTGAAAATAAAAATTACAGGCGCTTCTGAAAATAATCTAAAAAATTTGGATGCGGAGATACCGTTACAAAAATTTGTTGCTATAACGGGCGTTAGCGGCTCAGGAAAATCTACTTTGGTACATGATATAATATACGGCGGCATTGCAAAATTGCTCGGTAAAAATCCTGATAAGATAGGAAAGTATAAATCTTTGGATGGAATAAATTCAATAGAAGAAATTGAAATTGTTGATCAGTCACCAATCGGAAAATCACCAAGGTCAAATCCAATCAGTTATGTAAAAGGCTTTGAAATTATTAGAGATATATTTGCCGCGACTCCGCAGGCAAGATTAAGAGGATACAAACCTGGTTACTTTTCATTTAATGTTGATGGCGGCAGGTGTGATACTTGCAAAGGCGACGGTTTTGTTAAAATTGAAATGCAGTTTCTTGCCGATCTTTACCTTGAGTGCGACGATTGTAAGGGAACGCGATTTAAAAAGGAAGTAAGAGAAATTACTTATAAGGGTAAAAATATTGTTGATGTTTTAAATTTTACCGTGGATGAAGCCGTTGAATTTTTTAACGGTAATGAAAGGATTTTAACTTACTTAAAAATTTTACAAGATGTTGGATTGGGATATATTCATCTTGGACAACCGTCCAATACTTTATCGGGCGGCGAAGCGCAAAGAATAAAACTTGCAAAGCATTTAATCTCTCAGCAAAAGAATAATCATACTTTGTTTATTTTTGATGAACCTACTACCGGATTGCACTTTGACGATATTAACAAACTTTTAAAATGTTTCAATGTTCTCGTGGAAAATAAAAATTCGGTAATAATTATTGAACATAATTTAGATGTAATTAAATGCGCTGACTATATTATTGATTTGGGTCCGGATGCGGGTGAAAACGGCGGAGAAGTTGTTGCCGTTGGAACACCAGAAGAAATAGCGAAAAACGAAAATTCAATTACAGGAAAGTATTTAAAGCCTTATCTCAATTAAATTAGGTTTATTACTTCTTCCCTATTATCATTTGAGAAATTTATTTTCATCGATTGAATAAGTTTTAAATTTTCATCTAATTTTATAATATTTTGTCCGATACTAAAATCAAATTCCAATTCTTTATAAGTATTTTCTTTTGTCAAAATTCCAACTTTAGCTTTTTGATTTTCATAAGAATGTACTGACAATAAAAATTCATCATCATTTTGCTTAATAATTATTGGATGAATGTTTGTCTGCGAATCATCTTTCAACTTCTGGAGAACCGGAACTTTAACCAATACCGGATTTGAAAAATTTACTTCGTTCCAAAGTCTGTCTATTTTTCCAATGTTGTAATTATAGGCAAGTTTATTGGGATTGGAAAATTTCAGTTTAGCCTGCCTTTTATCCAGCGAGATAATTCTGGCAATTGACTTTTTATCTGTATTGTCATAAAGAACATAAAATCTAATTTGGTTTGGAACTTTTAACGCATGATTGTTATCCCAGCTTAATATTACTTCATTAGGCGAAATTTCTTCAAAATCACAAATTAAATTTTCTGAAGGTTCATTGTTGTTCAATACTTTCCAAGGCATATTTGCGGGAAACGCGATATCGGTATAAAATTTATCTTTAGTATCAATGTGGTCAAATCTAAAAAAAGAAACTCCGGCTGCGCCGATTTGTCTGCCGTATTCAATCATTTTATTTAATTGAGGATAAACATTTTCTTTATATGCAGCTAATCCAAGTATAATATTTCTATTATATGATTTATCAACCCAATCTTTAGCAAGTATATCAAATTTTGGATTCTTATCAAAACCCCAATATATTTGTGGAACCAAGTAGTCAACAAGTTCTTCTTTCAGCCAAGTTTCGGTATCTTGATAAACGCTTGAAAATCCTTCCCAGCCGGTTGCGCCTTTTAAATTTTTTCTTATTCCAATCGGTGTCGCGCCAATTTTAAGAGATGGATTCAACGGCTTTGCTTTATCCTTAAATTTTCTTAAAATATTTGTCAAATTATTTCTTCGCCAATCATCTTTAGCTAAATTGGTCTTGCTTGATTTGAAAACTTTATCATCATTGAAATCTGTTCCCGGATATCTGAAAAAATCAAGATGAATTCCATCGACATCATATTTGGAACTAAGTTCAACCATAAGATCAACAAGATAGTTTTGTGCTTCCTCAATTCCGGGATTTAACCAATAAGTTGTGTTGCCGTTTTCCGTATATTTCTGAACCCAATTTGGATGAGAGCTTCTTAAGTGTTTTGGATTTTTCGCAATTTTTTCATCATTGCCGGTAAAACATCTTACCATATTTATCCAAGCATGAACTTCTAGATTAAATTCTTTTCCTAAATCAATTGCGTATTGAAGCGGATCGTAAGACGGAGCTTTGTCAACAATGCCGGTAAAATATGGTGAAAAAGGTTCCGTGTCAGATTTAAACATTACCGTGCCGTTGCTTCTAACTTGAAAGTAAACGGTGTTGAAATTTTTTTCTTTCAGAGTTTTAAACTTATCACGTAGAGTTTTCTTTTGAAAATCTTCATCAGTAGTATTTGGAGGCCAATCCAATTTCAAATTAGTAGTGATCCAAACGGCTCTTGTTTCTCTTGGTATTTGCGAAATTATATTTACATAAATAAATATGTTAAGAACTAAAAGTAATTTAAATTTATTCATAATTTAAAAATGCGAAACGGCTTCTGTTATAGATTGATTGATTAAATTAGGATCAACATTTACATCTGTTAAAATATTCCCGACATTTTGAATTAAAACGAATTTTATTTTATTGTTTCGATTCTTTTTATCCTTCTGCATTATGTTCATAATTGATTCGTTATCAATTTTTGATAATTTTATTTTGTCGGAAAATTGCGTTAAAAATCTTAAATAATTTTCAAAATTCTTTTGCGTTAAAAAATTTAGTTTATGGGAAAGATAAATTGCGCAAGTGATTCCTACAATTACGGCTTGGCCATGTTTTAATTTGTGCTTTTGCTGAACTTCGAACGCATGCGCGAATGTATGCCCTAAATTTAAAATTTTTCTAATCCCGCTTTCTTTTTCGTCCGCGGTAACTACGCTTCCTTTAAATTTAACTGAGTTATAAATTACCTTGTTTATTGTTTCAAAATCGTTTGAAAGTATTTTGGAAATATTTTTATTAACAAATGAGTAGAAATTACTATCCAATAAAAAGGCGTATTTTACAATTTCACCCAAACCGCAAAGAATTTCATCTTGTTGTAAAGTGCCGAAAAATTGTGTGTCAATTAAAACTAATTTAGGCTGGTAAAAAGAGCCGATAATATTTTTTGTATCTTCAAAATTTATTCCCGTTTTACCGCCGACAGAACTATCAACGGAAGCTAAAAGCGTTGTTGGAATTTGAACATATTTTATTCCGCGCATATATGTCGATGCGGCAAAACCGGCAACATCTCCAATTATTCCACCGCCGATCGCTATTATTATAGAATCTCTGCCATAATTATTTTTAATTAATGTTGAATGAATTGCCTTAACGGATTCGAAGTTTTTCTTTTTCTCAGTTGCTTCGATTATAATTTTATTGACTTTTTTCCCAAATGAATTGAAAACTCCGTCGATTAAACTTGAATATAATTCGTCAACATTTTTATCAATAACCAATAAAAAATCATTTAATAAATTTTCTTTTTTCAGTAAATCTAAAATGTTCGTGAAAATATTATTCCCCAAATAAACATTGTAAGCATTATTTGGAATATCAATTTTTATTTTTTTCAATTATCACTCTGTTAATTAGTTTTACAAAATTATCAACTGTATGTCCGATTGGAGAATTATCAACGTCGAATATTAAATCAGCTTGCAGATAATAAGGCTCTCTTTCTTTTAGCATATTATTAATTTTTATTAAAAAATCTTCTTTAGAATTTTCCGCCAGAACATATTCTTTGAATAAAGGTCTATCTGTTTTCTTTTTAATTCTGGTGTAAATTACTTCCGGAGAAACCCTAAGATAAATCAAATGTCCGTTTTCTTTAATGAATTTTACATTGGAGTTATTAATCAAAGTCCCGCCGCCTAAAGAAATTACGACTTTTTTATTTGTCGATAAATTTCTGAGTTTTTCGCTTTCTATTTCTCTAAAGTAAGCTTCACCATTTGTTTCAAAAATTTCGGTAACGGTTTTATTTTCATCATTGCTTATTTCAATATCAAGATCGAAAAAATTCCAGCCGATGCAATTGGACAGTATTTTTCCCAAAGTACTTTTCCCGCTGGTCATAAATCCGGTTAAATAAATTCTTTCAATCATTTGTTTACTTATTTTGCAAGCAAATATAATTAAATGAAATTTAAGACACGAAGTGAATATTTACTTTCAGAAATGAAAAGCAGCACCGATTCGAAAAGTTATACCGTCGACATTTATTCTCGAAACTAAACTTTTAGGAGAAACAGAATAAATTCTCCCTTCGTAATTTACGGTTTTATTGCTGTATTTATTTGTGACTTTAAAATCCGGATCTCTAAAACGAATTTCACCGCGGACGGATAAATTATCAAACAGTAAATAATCCATTCCCGTACTTACTTGAATTCCATAACCGATTTGAGAGTCAATCTTTACAAATTTTATATCGCCGAAATCTCTTGTTCTATTGCCAAGATAAATTCCTAAACCACCTCCAAAGAAAAACTTAAAACTTTCAGTGGAAAATGGAAGCAAATAAAATAGAGAAATTTCCAAAGGATATATTTCAAAACCGTCATTTATAAGAAAAACCGGTGAAGTTAAATTTCTGCCCGATTCAGCGTTAGTTAAATATTCCACAGATAAGCCGAGTATAAGCATATCGCTTAATCTGTATCTTAATTCCGCGGAATAATTTTGAAAATCGCCGACGTCGAAAAATTGATTTTGATCAAATATATCTTTTGCATCGGGATTAAGAAAAATCTTGGACGAGGTTGTATAATTATAACCGAAACTTAACGCAAATCGGTTATTGTCATATTGAGCAAATGTAAAACGACTGAACAAAATAAAAAAGACGGAATATTTCAATAAATTTTTCATAACAACTGCGATATTAAAAAAAATATTTTTATTGAAAAAGAGAAAAATATAGTGTGAAAAACAAATGCAATTTGAATTTAATTCCATTTTAACAATTCATGATCAATAATTATAAAAATACTTCTATGTATATTTTAGTTGTTGAATGCGGCAAGTTTGATTAAATTTATAAATTAAATTACGTAATTAAATTATAGTATTTGGGGACATATGTTTAAAAACTTATTGCCAAAAGAAGAAAAATATTTTGAAGATTTCAAATCCATGATTTCTTTGATTGAAGAAATGGCGGTTCATACAGAAAAGATATTTAAATTTGAAGATCAGCAAACACACATACTTAAAATGAAACCTTTAGAAGTTAGATGTGATGAAATTTCATACAAAATTACAAAACGCTTGAATAAAACATTTATTACGCCTTTTGACAGGGAAGATATTTTTGCTTTGGTTAAAAGATTGGATGACATAAGCGATATGCTGCTCGGTGCAAGTGCAAGAGTCGATACATTTCACATTGATAAAAAAATTGATTATGCGGACAAAATCGCTTTAATAATATTAGGTCAAATAAAAGAACTTGGAGTCGCTATTCAAGATCTTAAAGTTAAAAGAATAAATGAAATGAAAGCCGTAAAGGCTTTGGAATCAGAAGCGGATGTTGTTTATCAGCAGGCAATAAAAGAGCTTTTTGAAAAAGAAAAAGATGCAATTGAATTAATAAAGAAGCGTGAAATTTTGGATATTTTAGAAAAAACGAGTGATAAGTGTCAATCAACCGCCAATGTTATTTTATCAATATTTATTAAAAACTCTTAAGCACTTAAAATTTTTCAAATATAAAATATCTAAAAAATGATGACAACACTTATAATAATAATTTTTTTGGCTCTAGCTTTCGATTTTATAAACGGCTTTCATGATGCCGCAAATTCAATAGCTACGGTTGTTTCAACACAAGTTTTAACTCCGAGACTTGCTGTAATTTGGGCGGCATTTTTTAATTTTGTTGCTTTTTTAATTTTGGGATTGCATGTCGCAAATACAGTTGGAAAAGGTATTGTAAGAACGGAAGTTGTTGATTTAACTGTAATTGGAAGCGGTTTGGTTGCCGCTATAATTTGGAATCTGTTAACTTGGTGGTGGGGAATTCCTTCAAGTTCATCTCATACAATGGTTGGCGGATTTGTTGGCGCAGCGATGTCAAAAGCGGGAGTCAGCGCAATTTTTATTCCCGAAGTCTTAAAAATTATAGCTTTTATTTTTCTTGCTCCGCTTATTGGAATTATTATTTCTATAATTTTTTCAATTATGGTTTTACACATTGTTAAAGATTTCAGCCCTTCTAGAGTGGATAAATATTTTAGGAAACTTCAGTTGCTTTCATCCGCGGCGTATAGTTTGGGGCACGGTTCCAACGACGCTCAAAAAATGATGGGAATTATTTTTGTCGCATTAATTTCTACCGGGCAGCTTATGCCGAATGATGAAATACCACTTTGGGTTGTTTTAGCCTGCCATGCTGCAATTGCTTTAGGAACTCTTTCCGGTGGTTGGAGAATAGTTAAAACAATGGGGCAAAAAATTACAAAGCTAAGACCATTTGAAGGTTTTAGCGCGGAGTCAGCTGGAGCAATTACTTTATTCGCTACTGCATTAGCCGGAATCCCGGTGAGTACAACTCATACAATAACTGGCTGCATTATTGGCGCGGGAATTACTAAAAGATTATCGGCAGTTAGATGGAAAGTTACATATAATTTAGTTTGGGCTTGGGTTTTAACAATTCCTATTTCTGCATTTATTGCAATGATAGTATATTATACCGTTATATTACTTTCAAAATAAATGGATATAGATAAATTAATTTTATTTATATCCGTTATTTCGTAAATAATAAATTTTGATATTTCCAATAAGTTCCAGCCTCACATTCGCAGTTAAAAAATATTATTTTATTTAGATTTGCCTATCAAATTATATTTCTCTGAACTTTATAAAACTTCATGAAATTTAATGAAGTTACAAAATTATATATAATAAAAAAGGCATCATTAAGATGCCTTCGGTAAATCATATTTGATTTTTATAATATTTATTATCTGAAGAATAAATATCTATTATCCTCAATATCTGCGTCTTTCTTTAAGCCTTCTATCCATTCCGAGAAAACCATATTTTTCTTTTGAGTTAAAAGATTTTCTCTAATTGAGTTTTTCTGAATTGAGAAAATTGTAGAATCAATTGGGGTTCTTTCGGTTACTTTAATTAGAAAATAACCTCTTACACCTTTAACAGGATCGGTTATTTCATTTATTTTTGCATCTAAAGTAGCTTGAGTGAATGCCAAATCTCTGCCAACGCCTGGAACATTTCCGTTTGGAGAATAATTTGAAGCGCCAGAAACTTTTGCTTTTGCGTAAACTTCAGTCGCCATACTTAAGTTTTCTGAGCTGCCGATTTTGTTTTTAATATTTTCACTAATTGTTTTAGCTTTTTCAAACTTTTTCTCTTTTATAACTTTCGATTTAATAATTTCTTTTACTTCATCAAATGATTTTTTACCGGCATTTGTAATTTTTGAAACTGTCTCAATAATATATCCCGCTGGAACTTTGAATACTGGACTAACCTCATCTACTCCGTTTTCAAACGCAAATTTTACAATGGCCATATTTGAGCCGATTCCCGGAATAAATTTGGATTTCTCCATTATCGGAGGCGTATCTTTTATAACCAAACTAAGTAATCCGGCTTCCGATTCAAAACCGTTCTTTTTAGCAATGTAAGCGAAATCATTGGCTTTATCATATGCTTTATCCAATGTTGTTGCCGAAGCTTTTATTTCATTTACAATTTTTTCAACTACGTACTTTTTATCGCTTTTGCCGGTTACTTTAATAATATGGTAACCAAATTGACTTTTAACAGGTTTTTGAATTTCACCAATTTTACCGCTGAAAGCCGCATTTTCAAATTCTTTTACCATTTGTCCTTTTCCAAACCAACCCAAATCACCGCCATTTTTTGCGCTTCCATCTTCAGAGACTTGCTTTGCCGTAGTTTCAAAGTTTGCGCCTTTCATCAATTGATTATATATTCCGTCAATTTTAGTTTTTGCCGCATTTTCATCTTGACCCGTTTTAACTAATATATGAGACGCTCTTACATAAGAATCTTTGCTGTCTAAAGTATTTTCCAATTTGTAAATTACATAACCTTCATTTGTTAAAACCGGACCAATTAAACTGCCTTTTTCGGCTTTAGATACCAATGAACCGGCTTTACCGCCTAACATTGTTATAGAAACAGTATCTAATGAATATGGTTTTTCCGAATAAATTTGAACATATGATTTAAATGTTGTAGTATCTCCGGAAATTTTCTTGGCAATTGCTTCAAGGTTAGATTTTACACTTAATGAATCGTCTTTTGTGGGACCATTGCTGAAAAGTACATATTTTAATTCACGTTGAGCTTCAACTTCAAATTCTTTCGGATTTTTTTTGTAATATTCTTCTAAATCATTATCACTAACCTGTACTTCATTATCTGCTATAGTATTAATGTCTATAAAAGCATATTCAGAAGAAATTTTCATATTTTGCTGAATAAACGAGTTTTTAACGTCATCATCGCTTACAATTACCGACGCGTTTAGAAAACTTGCGAGCTTTTGCTGAATCAACTGTTGCTTAACAATTGCCTCGGTTTGGATCATAGCATTTTTATTTTGCGGATCATAAATCGCTTGATCATATGCCTGACGATTAAATTTACCTGTGGAATCAATAAAATATTGTGTAATAATTTGAGGTGGATTTGGACCTTGAATAATATCTAGTATTTCTTGATCGGTAACTGTAATTCCCAATTCCTTAATTTTTTCTTCAATAAGTTTTTGCGCTACCAAATTTTCCCAAACTTGATCTCGGAAAGCGTCCATTTGCACTTCCGGTATTTCTTGTCCAGTTCTTTTGGCTTGATCTTTTCTATATTGTTCAATTAAATTAGAATATTCTTGATATGAAACCGGAACTCCATTTATTGATCCAACATCGTTGGTTCTTTTACCAATAATATCAGAAACCTTTGAATCTGATAGAACCATAAATAATACAAAAAGTCCTCCAACTGTAATAATAAACCATGGAGCAAGACTTCTCATTCTTGCCATCATTCCCATTTTAAACTACTCCTTTGTTTCGAAAGTAAAAAATTTTAGCTAATAAAGTTAGAAACACCACAGTTGAAATGCAATGTTTTTAATAGAGATTTGCATTAAAACATATTGAAAAGAAATATTTAGAAATTAACTTTTTTTTAGAATTTACTGAATTCAGCGAAAATTTATAAATTGAGGTGAATTTTATAATATTATAGTTTGCAACTCTATGCACCCTTCCTTAATTTTATAAAAGAACATTATATAACTTAACAAAATAATTTAAGAGCGTTAATATGCCTTCATTTTTTGACAGTTGGTTACCATTTATTTATTTATATGTGGGGGGCGGAATTTTTTTTCTTACAGGAATGATCATCATTAGAAAAACCAAAGCAATTGATATGAGATTAAAACGCGACCGTTTTTGGTGGAAAGTTCTAATATTTGGTTATTTTTATTTTGTTTTCATCCACGCAACTTTAATAATTGCTGCACTATATTTTTGAGAGATTTATGAACCAAATACACAGTATCGGTACAGATTTAGACTGGGTTGTCCTGGTTATTTACATGATTTCAATGTTATTATTCGGCACTTACTTTGCAAAATATAATAACGATACAAATGATTTCTTTTTCGGCGGCAGAAGATTTTCCTGGTGGATTATTGCAATGTCGATCCTTGCAACCGGAATCAGTAGTCATAGTTTTGTGAAATATTCCGCAATGGGTTACAAATACGGCTTCTCGTCGTCAATGTCATACATTAATGATTGGTTTTTTGTCCCGTTTTTTCTGTTCGGCTGGCTGCCGATAATCGTTTATTCAAGAATTCGGTCAATTCCCGAATATTTCGAAAGAAGATTTTCTCCTTCGGCAAGATTTTTAGTTACAATTTTGCAGCTTCTTTATTTAGTGGGCTATGTCGGAATTGGTTTTTTAACCATGGGCAAAGCTATATTGCCGTTGATGCCAGAATATGTTACAATTTTAGGAATTCAAATTCATTTTACGCTTATGAATTTAATTTGGGTTACAGCAATTGTAACCGGAATTTATATAACATTTGGAGGTCAAACAGCTGTAATTTTTACTGACCTAATTCAAGGTTTAATGCTTTTAACCGCTGGGTTTATTGTGTTTTTTCTTGGAATTGCTTATGTAGGCGGATGGGATTCATTTTGGAACGCATTGCCGACAGCTTGGAAATTGCCTTTTGCGGGATTCAATACACCCGCGGAATTTAACTCCGTTGGAACTTTTTGGGAAGACGGAATTGCCGGCTCTGTAGGGTTTTTGTTCATGAACATGGGCTTAATCATGAGATTTATGGCTACCAAAAATGTACATGAAGGAAGAAAAGCTGCCACTATTAATATAATTTTTATGCTGCCAATTTCAGCTCTTGTTGTTGGAGGTGGAGGTTGGATTGCTAAAGCTATTTCGATTAAATTTCCAGAAGTAATTCCAGCCGCAACATCCGCGGATGAAATTTTTGTTGTCGTTGCGAATATTTTAACTGGACCCGGTGTTTTTGGTTTTATTATTGCTGCAATCGCCGCGGCGTTGATGTCAACCGTTGCAACATTGCTTAATGCAGCTGCGGCAATTTGGGTAAATGATGTTGATAAATCAATTAGAATTTGGACGAAAAAAGTAAAAAAGGAAGATCCGGTTGATGAAAAAAGGGCAATGGTTGTTGCAAGAGGCGCCACTGTTGCGTTTACTTTGTTGGGTGTTATCGCTGTTTATGCTTTTAGTTCTTATCCGACTGTTTATCAAGCGCATGCTTTCTTTCATGCGACTTTAACTCCTCCTTTAATGATTGCCATTTTCTTCGGTGTGTTTTGGAAAAAATTTACACCTGCTGCTTTAGTTACCACAATTTTAGGCGGTATTTCGCTTATGCTTCTTGGAAACCGATATCCTTTAGAATTGATTCAGCCGATTGCTCACGGAACTCCGTATGATCCTTTGCATCCTTTTACTTATATGGCTGCGTTATATAATTTGATTGTTTGTACCTTAGTAGCAGTTGGAGCAACACTTTTGCAAAATCAACTTAAAAAAACGGTTACAAAATTAAAGAAGAATAAAAATCATAATTTTATTATGACCATAATTGTAACTTTTATTGCGGTTATAGTCGTTTTTGATATTTTAAATGCATTATTGAAACTATCTATTATTCCATTTTTCCCTCTTTTTATCATAACCTTTTTTATGGCAGCTTTGGTTGCTCTAGCAACAACTTATTATGTAAAATATGACGCTGAAGCTCAGACCAAAGGTTTGACAATTTGGTCAATTCATACTGCCAAAGAATGGTTTAAAGGAAGAAAACTGAATGAAAGAGAAGGAGAAAATGTAGAAGTTAAATGGAAATTGGTAGAATCTGATAACAATGATATTATTAATTTTTCACAGCACGATATGAATAAAATGGCTGCTGAAGTCGGTGATTTGGTTTATATAACCGATAAGAGAAAATACTTGGGCGGATTGAAATCATGCCATACAGTTTATGGTGAACCCCATAAAGAAAATGGAATTGTTTACATTAGAAAGCAGCATATTGAAAAAGGTCTTTTTGTAAAGGATAGAATTTTAGAAGCCGAAAAAGAAATGTAAGGATTTTATTTTTATAAATTCGATGAATAAAAATATCTGCTGATTTTTAAGCAAATAATAAATTTTTATTGAAAGAACGTACTTTGTTCTAAAAAAGAAATTGAAGAAATCTGATTTTTTTATTGGAATTTCTTGTTCTCTTCATTGCAAAAATTAAAAATTTAGTTAAACTTTTTACTTTGTTGTAAATCATTAATTACTACTTCTAAAAAGCGCCTTACCAAAAAAAAATGTAAATTTGAACTTTAATTTCATGAAATATTCAAAATAATGGACTCAAAAAAATACAACAACATTAACTTAGGTTTCGGAATAGCAAAATCGGTTTTAACATTTTTCTTGATTTTAGCATTTTTAATGACCGGATTAAGTGATGACTTGGAAAACTATCTTAATTCAATATTTGAATCAAAATATATTGTTTTGATAATGTATATAATTATCAGCGGCTCGGCGATTTCAATTATTTTCTTCCCAATGAATTTGTATACGGATTTTATATTAGAACACAAATACAAATTATCTAATCAAACATTTTTTGCTTGGATTTGGGAAAATGCAAAAGCTACTCTTGTCGGTGGAATTATAGGACTTCCGTTGTTACTTCTTTTTTATTTTATATTGAATTTCTATCAGGAAATGTGGTGGCTTCCGTTTTCAATTTTAATATTTTTTGTATCAGTTATTTTGGCTAAAATAGTTCCAATAATTATTTTACCTATTTTTTATAAAGTTACTCCAATTGAAGATGAAGATTTGCGAAATAGAATTTTTAAACTATCTCAAAATGTTAATCTTAAAGTTGAAAATATTTTTAAATTCAACATGAGTAAAAACACAAAAAAAGGCAAATGCGGCTTTTACTGGATTCGGCAAAACAAAAAAAATTCTTCTTGGCGATACATTGACCAATGAATTTTCCAACGATGAAATTGAAACGGTAATTGCCCATGAGTTAGGTCACTACAAACATAAACATATTATAAAAAATATTATTTTGGGGACAGTTTTAAGTTTCGCAACACTTTATATACTTTCTATTTTGTATTCAAATTCTTTAAGCTGGTTTGGATTTACAAGCATTTCACAAATTGCGGCACTCCCTATTTTATCTTTGTGGGGAATGTTAATAGGTTTAATTCAAACGCCTTTAACAAATATTATTTCCAGAAAATACGAACATGAAGCAGATGAATACGCGATATTAAGTACAAATAAAAAAGATGTTTTTATCAAAACTTTAGATAAATTAACAGAACAGAATTTAGGTGATAAAGAACCGCATCCTTTTGTCGAGTGGTTTTTTTATAGTCATCCTTCAATAAAAAAAAGAGTCGCGTTTATTGAATCAATTAAAATTTAAGAGAATAAAATGTCAGTATCAAAAGAAGATGTAAAGAAAATTGCCGTTCTTGCAAGATTAGAATTTACCGAAGAAGAAATTGGAAATTATACAAACGAAATGAATCAAATTTTAAACTATATGGAAAAGTTGAATGAACTTGATACTGAAAATATAAAACCGCTTTCGCATCCAATAGAAAATTCTAATGTTTTTAGAGAAGATGTTTTAAAAGAAAGTACTCTTAGAGAAGAAGCATTGAAAAATGCACCGGATAAAACAAATGAGCATTTTAAAGTTCCGAAAGTAATCAATCAAAGTAAATAAAATGATAATTGGAATAATACCGGCAAGATTTGCCTCAACAAGACTTCATGGTAAACCGCTTAAACTAATTGGCGATAAACCAATGCTGCAGCACACTTACGAAAGTGCAATGAAATCAAAGTTATTATCGGATGTAGTTATTGCTGTTGATGATGAAAGAGTTTACGAAGAAGCAAAAAAATTCTGTCCTCAAGTTGAAATGACTCCAAAGGATTTAGAAACAGGTAGCGATAGAATTGCTTATGTCGCAAGAAAATTATTTACCGCGGAAATTATTGTAAATATTCAAGGCGATGAACCTTTTATTCCTGGAAAAATGATTGATGAAGCTGTTGAACCGTTATTGTTTGATAAAAGCGTGTCGGTTTCTACGTTGGTAAAGAAAATTCAAACGGTGGATGAAATGAATTCACCCAATGTTGTAAAAGTTGTTTTTGATTATAACAATTATGCGCTTTATTTCTCACGCAGTCCAATTCCTTTTGTAAGAGAAGCCGTTTCCGATAAACAAAAATTAAGAATGGCGGATATTTATAAACATATTGGTCTTTATGTATATCGAAAGGATAAATTACTCGAGTTTACAACGTTAAAACAAACCGATTTGGAAAAATATGAAAAGCTAGAACAGCTAAGAATGTTGGAAAATCAAATGAGAATTAAAGTCGTTGTTACAGATCATGAAAGCATTTCTGTTGATACGGAAGAAGATTTGGAAATGGCAAAATTATATTATCAAAGAATTCTAGAAAATAAATAATGAAAATTCCAAAAAAAATTTCATTGGCAAATATTCCCACACCTTTTTCAGAAATTCAATTTAACGGGAATAAGTTTTTTATTAAGCGAGATGATTTAACCGGAGTTGAATTAACAGGAAATAAAGTAAGAAAGCTTGAGTATTTGCTTTACGACGCAAAAATTAAAAAAGCCGATTACGTATTTACAAGAGGCGGAGACCAATCCAATCATGCAAGGGCAACTTGCATATCCGCGGCTTCAATTGGAATTAAATCTAAACTTTTTCTTTGGGGAAACTCAAATCAAAAACCCGATGGAAATTTATTTCTTGATAAATTTGTAGGCGCGGAAATTAAATTTCTAAATAAAAAAGAGTACAATTCTGTAGATCAAATAATGCTGGATGATCAAACGGAATATTCTAAAAAGAAATTAAAGACTTACATAATTCCTTCCGGCGGATCTTCGCCTTTAGGAATTTGGGGCTATATAAATTTTGTAAGCGAACTTGCCGGACAAACAAATCTGAAAAAATTTAACGGAATTGTAACAGCTACCGGAAGCAGCGGAACTGCAGCGGGAATTTTAGTCGGGCAGACTTTATTGGGTCTTAATTTTAAGATATTTGGAATAAGCGTAATCGATAAAAAAGAAATTGTAAAAGAAGATATAATAAAATTAGCTGAAGAAAATATCAAAGAATTTGATCTTAAGATAAAACCTAATTACAATAATTTGGAAATTTTAGACAATTATTCCGAAGAAGGTTATAAGAATATTTCCCAAAATAAAATAAATTTATTCAAAGAATTTTTCATTCAGACCGGGATTTTATTAGACCCGACCTATACCGGGAAAGCGTTTTTTGCTTATAATGATAATTTTGTAAATGCTAAAAATAACAAAGTTATTTTTCTTCATACCGGCGGAATATTTGGCGTTTTTCCCAAAAGAAAAAATTATTTAGGTTAAAAGGGAATATTGATGGAGAAAAAAATAAGAGTTTTAATTGCAAAAGCCGGATTAGACGGACATGACAGAGGTGCAAAAGTTATTGCCGCGGCTTTGCGCGATGCCGGTATGGAAGTAATTTATTTGGGATTAAGGCAAACACCGGAAATGATAGTAAGCGCCGCCATTCAAGAAGATGTTGACGCGATTGGTATTAGCATTCTCTCCGGCGCGCATATGACGGTTTTTCCAAGAATTTTAGATGAAATGAAAAAAAATGAAATAAACGATGTATTGCTTTTCGGTGGCGGAATAATTCCCGAAGAAGATATTAAAAATTTAAAACAAAATGGAGTTGGTGAATTATTTACACCCGGAACTTCAACAACAGAAGTTGTATCATTTCTAACAAATTGGGTAAAAGAAAACCCTAGAACTATATTTTAAAACTTCGGATCTTTAAAATTCAAATCATTGGATAATCGTTGGTTTTTTTAATCATCACATTTTGATTATTTTTACTTCTTATTCAAAATTATTTTTATGAAGCATAACCAAAAAAAAAGAATTGTATTTATTGATTTAATGAGGGCATTTGCCGTAATTATGATGATCCAAGGTCATACTACGGACACTTTCCTATCGGATGAATACAGAAATCCCGAATCGCTGGTATACAATGTTTGGCTTACGATGCGAGGATTTACCGCTCCAATATTTATGTTTTCGTCCGGACTGATTTTTACATATTTACTTAAGCCGGATAAATATGATTTCTTCTCCAATCCAAGAATAATTAAAGGTATAAAAAGAGGTTTTACGTTAATTGGAATTGGTTATTTATTGAGATTTCCAACCCACCGTATTTTTGATTTGGCATCAGTAAATAAGCAACAATGGGATGGTTTTTTAATTGTTGACGCGCTTCATCTTATTGGAGCTGGTTTATTGTCAATAATTGTGATTGTTTATTTTACAAAGTTATTCAAAATTCATTTGAATTTGTCGATTGGTTTGTCAATTTTATTTTTATTTATTGTAAGTCCCTACATTGCCAAAGTCAATTGGGATAATTATTTGCCTCAAATTGTAACCGGTTATTTGTACAGCAAGAATGGCTCATTCTTTCCAATTTTCCCTTGGATTATTTATGTTTTATCGGGAGCAATGCTGGGATATTTTTTAAGCTTAAATGAAGGAATTTATTTTAAGAAAAGGTTCTCAATTTTACTTTTCACAATTGGAAGCTTGCTTGTCGGATTTTATTTGGCGATTTACGCATTTAGTTATCTTCTTCCGCAAAATGTTTCAGACTGGCTTTACGCTAATTCAATCATCATTGCAAGACTGGGTTATGTTATAATTGCAAATAGTTTAATGGCATTTATTGCAAGGAACTTCAATCACATTCCTAAAATTATTTCTGATACTGGAAAAAAAACACTAATGCTTTATGTTGCTCATGTAATTATCTTATACGGATGCGCGTTATTTCCAGGGTTTAATAAATTTTGGGGAAGAACATTAACAAGTTACCAAACAATTGCAGCAGCAATTTTAATGTTGGGATTAATGCTTTTATTGGTATTATATTCAGATAGAATAAGTAATTATTGGCGGAATAAATTTAAATTTAATAAAGTAAAAGCGATATAAAAATGAGAGAATCAGAAAATACCAATCCCGTATTATCCGAAGACGAAAAAAATTTTGAACAAAACATAAGACCCAAAACATTTTCTGATTTTACCGGTCAAAGAAAAATTACTGATAATCTCAAAGTTTTTATAGGCGCGGCGCTTAAAAGAAGTGAAAGTTTAGATCACGTTTTACTTACCGGTCCTCCCGGATTGGGAAAAACAACTTTAGCAAATATTATTGCAAATGAATTAGGTGTAAAATTAAAAACAACATCGGGACCAGTTCTTGAAAAACCGGGAGATTTAGCTGGACTATTAACTAATTTAGAGGAAAATTCTGTTTTATTTATTGATGAAATCCATCGGTTAAGTTCGGTTGTTGAAGAATATTTATATTCTGCAATGGAAGATTATAAAATTGATATAATGATTGACAGCGGTCCAAGCGCAAGAACTGTTCAAATCAAACTTCCTAAATATACCTTAGTTGGAGCTACAACCCGAGCCGGTTTACTTACAGCTCCTTTACGCGACAGATTTGGAATTAAATCAAGATTAGATTATTACGAAAGTGAACTGCTTTCTGAAATAATAAAACGGTCTGCCAAAATTCTTAATATTTCAATTGATGAAAACGCGGCGGAAGAAATATCCAGAAGATCTCGTGGAACACCTAGAATCGCAAATCGTTTGTTGAGAAGAACTAGAGATTTTGCCGATTATGAAAATAAAAATAAAATAGATCTGAGCATCGCGAAGAAAGCTCTTAAAGCATTGGAAGTAGATAACTTTGGTCTTGACGAAATGGACAAAGCAATTATTCTCACTATTATCGAAAAATTTAAAGGCGGTCCCGTTGGATTAAATACATTGGCAGTTTCTGTTAATGAAGATCCCGGTACAATTGAAGAAGTTTATGAACCATTTTTAATTCAGCAGGGATTTATACAGCGAACTCCAAGAGGAAGAGAAGCAACGGATTTAGCTTATGTAAGATTCAATAAAACTAAAAAAGTAATTCAGCAAAATAATTTATTTGATAGTGAAGTATGATAATCGAAATAGATAAAATTAAGTTAGGTGAAGATTTACCTTTGGTTTTAATTGCCGGACCATGCGTTATTGAAAACGAAGATATTACTTTCTTTACTGCTGAAAAAATTTTAGAGATTACGAATAAATTAAAGATTCCGTTTATATTTAAATCAAGTTTTAAAAAAGCAAACAGAACCAGTTTAAATTCTTTTACTGGAATGGATTCTGAAAAAGCGCTGCAAATATTAAATGATGTTAAAAAGAAATTTAATGTTCCGATTTTAACCGATGTTCATACCGAAAATGATATTAAAAGCGTTTCATCAATTGTTGATGTTTTGCAGATTCCGGCATTCTTGTGCCGACAAACAGATCTATTAATTTCTGCGGGAAATTCAGGTAAAATAGTTAATGTTAAGAAAGGTCAATTCTTGGCTCCTGAAGATATGAAGCATGTAATAGAGAAAATTGAAAGCACCGGAAACAATAAAATTCTTTTAACTGAGCGCGGGACAACTTTTGGCTATCATAATTTGGTTGTTGATATGAGATCTTTAATAATTATGAAAGAATTGGGTTATCCGGTTGTAATGGATGGAACACATTCCGTTCAAATGCCCAGCAATAGTAATGTTACCGGAGGAGAACCAAAATTTATTGAGCCGTTAAGCAAAGCCGCTGCGGCAGTTGGAATTGACGCGCTGTTTTTAGAAGTTCATCCCGATCCGAAAAATGCGCTAAGTGATGCCGGAAGCCAATTACAGCTTGTTAAATTGGAAATAGTTTTACAAAAAATATTAGCAATTGATAAAATTGTAAAAGGTTATTAAATGTCAGAACAAGAAATTATAGATAAAGGGAAGAAAGTAGTTGAAATTGAACTTAACGCAATCACTGATTTAAAATCAAAAATAAATACTTCTTTTGCCGAAGCCGTTAAATTAATATATGAAACAAACGGAAGAATAATTTTTACTGGCATGGGAAAATCTGGATTAATTGCGCGTAAAATTGTAGCCACATTCAATTCAACCGGAACGGCTGCGTTTTATCTTCATCCCACCGACGCTCTTCACGGTGATTTGGGAATGGTAAGAAAGGGCGACGTTGCTATAATTATTTCCAAAAGCGGAACAACAGATGAACTAAAAAATTTAGTTTTAATGTTTAGAAGGATAGAAGTTAAAATTATTGGAATTTTGGGAATAATAAATTCTGCAATTGCCAGAGATTGCGATGTTGTTTTAGACGCAAGCGTAAAGGAAGAAGCTTGTCCATATGATTTGGCGCCAACTTCATCAACTACTGCGGCTTTGGTTATTGGGGATGCGGTTGCAATTTCGGTTTTAGAGCTGCGCGGGTTTACTCAGGAAGATTTTGCAATGCTTCATCCTGCCGGAAGTTTGGGAAAAAGATTAACATTAAAGATTTCTGAAATTATGTATAAGGGAAATGATTTTCCTTCGGTAAGAGAAGAAACTTCTATAAAAGAAACTATTTTGGAAATGACTAAAAAACGACTCGGTGCCACATGTGTTTTAAATAAAAATGGTGATTTAATTGGAATTGTTACAGATGGTGATTTGAGAAGGCAACTTGAAAAAAATCTCGACCTGAAGAATTTAAGAGCAGAAAATATAATGACAAAAAATCCAAAAGTAATTAATGAAAATCTATTGGCTTCATTTGCGCTTCAACAAATGGAAAACTATAACATTACTTCTTTAGTTGCTGTGGATGATTCGGGCAGACCGATTGGACTTGTACATTTACATGATCTTGTAAAATTAGGTTTACAGAGAAGATG
Source organism: Ignavibacteriota bacterium (assembly GCA_016713565.1). NCBI lineage: Bacteria > Pseudomonadati > Ignavibacteriota > Ignavibacteriota bacterium. Next base: position 691,711 of record JADJOX010000007.1, on the reverse strand, counting down.
AAAAAGTTTATATCAATAATTATTGTACTTATTATAAGTTTATCTTGCGGCGAAACAAAATTAAAACCGAAGATCGATAACTCGATAAACAGCGAAGAAATTCCAGATCAGGAAAGCAGAAACGCCAAAATTACCTTTACCGAAAATGGTAAACTTAAAGCCGTTCTTTTTGCGGATATTATAAAAGTTTTGGGCGATAAAAATGAAAAATATCTTGAAAGTGTTAAAGTCGATTTTTATGATGATGAAGAACATAAATCATCTCAATTGACTTCAAAAAGAGGAAGAGTTGATGATATTACTCAAGATATGTACGCAATTGAAAATGTAATTGCAAAAAGCGACAGCGGTGTTACACTTACCACCGAAGAACTGATCTGGCGAAATAAAACGAAAAAAATAATGACAGATAAATTTGTTAAGATTATTAGCAGTAAAGAAATTATTGAAGGATACGGATTTGAATCAGATCAAAATTTAAGAAATTACACAATCTTTAACATAACTTATGTTACTAATGTAGATCAATAATGAAAAAAAATATTATTATTCTTTTCATATTTATTACGCTGCAAATATTCGCTCAAGATAAGCATAAGCAAATTACAATTACAGGCGATAGTTTAAAAGGTAAATTGATTGAAGGAGAAAATTTCCGAGAAGTAATTGGTAACGTTGTAATAACTCAAGATGATGTAATTATAACTTGTCTAAAGGCCATACAAAACATCAGCAAAAACTCCGCAGTATTAATTGGAAATGTTGTAGTTAAACAGGACAGCGTTGTGATAACTACAGAAAAAGGAAATTATTACGGAAATGAGAAAATTACAACTTCAGATACTCTCGTACATTTACAAAATAATTCGACAAATTTAATTGCAAATACAGGTTTGTATAATTTTGAAACAAAAATAGCGGAATTTAACGGAGACGTTTTATTTTATGATTCTGTAACAACCTTGCGTTCACAAAAATTAATTTATGAAAAGGAAATAGAAAAAATTATCGCTACAAAGAATGTTGAGGTTTCAGATTCGGTTTCAAAAATTAACGCGGATAGTTTAATACATTTTAGAAATACTAAACTTTCCGAAGGTTATGGAAATGTTAAAATTTACAGCAAAGAAAATAATGTAACCATTTCAGGCAAACGATTACTTGATGATAAGCAAAATAATATTTCTAAAATTTTTGGCGATCCATTCTTAATACAAATAGAAGCACTTAGTGATTCCACTTACGATACATTGTATATTCAGTCAAAATATATGGAAGCTAAAAGCGACAGCGGCTCAAAATTAATTGCGATTGATTCTGTTAAAATTATCCGCGGAGATTTTTTATCGAACAATGATTTTACAATCTATGATAAAGCCGCGGAAGAAATTACGATATTAAAGCAAAATGAAAAACCCGTTCCGATATTGTGGTATGAGAATACTCAAATTACCGGAGATTCGTTATATATACATTTGGACAGCAGTAAAATTAAAAATGTGGAAATTATAAAAAACGCAATTATGATTTCGCAAGATTCGGTTTATCAGTTCAGATATAATCAAATGTCCGGTGATACAATTTATCTTTATTTTAATGATGGAGATTTATCGCAGACAAATGTTAACGGAAATGTGCTGAGCATTTATTATTTGTTTGATGAAAAAGAACCTAACGGATTGCTTAAATCAAGTGGTGAAAAATTTAAAATATTTATCGCGGATAATAAAGTTACGGACGTTAAATTATATGGAAGTCCGGTAAGTGAATATCATCCGGAAAATTTAGTTAAAGGAAATGAGAAATCATTTACGTTGCCGACATTTATTCTGTACTCAAATAAGCCTGATAAAAAGAAATTTGAAAATATGTTTTTTGAAATAAATAAAAATTAAATATGACAAATAACTCAACATTACGCAGTGAAGATTTAATAAAGATCTATAAAAAGAGAACAGTTGTAAACAAGGTTTCGGTAAATGTTACACAAGGAGAAGTAGTTGGATTGCTTGGTCCAAACGGCGCGGGAAAAACTACAACTTTCTATATGATAGTAGGAATGATAAAACCGAATGATGGGAAAGTTTTTCTTAATCAAGAAAATATTACTGAACAGCCGATGTATAAAAGAGCAAAAATGGGAATTGGATATCTTCCGCAAGAAGCTTCAGTATTTAGAAGATTAAGTGTTGAAGATAATATTATGGCTGTTTTGGAAATGACAAAATTGACGAAAGATCAGCGGAAAGAAAAACAAGAAAAATTGCTGGACGAATTAAGTATCGCGCACATTAGAAAAAGTAAAGGGTTTCAATTAAGCGGCGGTGAAAGACGAAGAACAGAAATTGCTCGCGCGCTTGCAACCGATCCGGATTTTATTTTGTTGGATGAACCATTTGCCGGCGTTGACCCGATTGCCGTTGAAGATATTATGAGCATTGTCGCAAATCTTAAAAACAAAGGAATCGGAATCTTAATTACCGATCATAACGTTCATGAAACTTTGAGCATTGTGGATAGAGCTTACATTCTTATCGAAGGAAAAATATTTAAAGACGGTAAAGCCGATGATTTGGCAAATGACGAAGAAGTTAGAAAATTATACCTCGGTGAAAAATTCAAACTTGAGAGATACGAATAGATTTTAATTTATTTATTAAACTCTCTAATAATTTTATTTATTTCGTCTTCGCTTATTCCATTTCCAAATTTTTTATCACTATTTGATATATTTTTTTGAGAAGTAAATTTATTTGATGTACTTTGAAAATTTACAACCGGATTTCCGGCTCTGGCTCTTAATCTTTCTTCAATTTCATTTATAAAATTTCCACTTGATGTATATGAATTTCCAACTTTTGAACTTCCAAATGAGTTTATAGAATTTCCTTTGTTAATTGGATTTGTCTCGAATGCTAAAGTTTTAATGTTCATCAAATGTTTTGCGGTTACATTTTCTGAAATTATTGAACCGCCCCAAGTTCCAACTCCCAATGTCATCGAAGGATCTAAAGCCGTTGTGTATCCAACAGCGCCAAGAGAAGAAGGAGAATTTACAACAATGCGGAATGCCGGTTTTTCCATCGCGAATTTTAAAATAATTTCTTGATCATTTGAATGGATTGCCAAAGTATGGCCAATTCCGCCGAAGTTTAATAAATCAATACATTTATGACAACCGTCCAGCCAGCCGTCAACAACATAAAACGCTAAAATCGGTGAAAGTTTTTCAACGGAAAGCGGTTCTTCTTTTCCCACTTTTAGACAATCGGCTAATAAAACTTTTACAGAATCGGGAACTTTAAAACCTGCGTATTGAGCAATAAATTGAGCCGATTTTCCTACTATATCAGCATTTATTCTTCCATCTTTAATAACCGCGTTTTCAAGTTTTATTTTTTCTTCGCTATTTACAAAATATCCGCCGTTAGCTTCGGCAAATTTTCTTACTTTTTCAACTATCGGTCTGTCAACAATCATTGCCTGTTCAGAAGAACATAATGTTCCGTTATCAAAAGTTGTTCCCGAAATAATATCTAAAACCGCCTTTTCAAAATTTGCGCTTCTTTCAATAAATGCGGGAACGTTGCCGGAACCAACTCCATATGCGGGAGTTCCGGCGCTGTATGCGGCGCGAACCATTGGAGTACTTCCGGTTGCCAAAATTACTCCAATGTCTCTGTGTTTCATCAAAGCTTCCGTACCTTCTATTGTTGGAATCGACATGCATTGAATTAAGCCTTTCGGCGCGCCGGCTGAAACCGCTGCATCGTTCATTACTTTTAAAGCTTCCGATGTGCATATTACCGCTTTCGGGTGCGGACTAGCAACAATAGCATTTCGCGTTTTTAATGAAATTAACGACTTAAAAAACGCAGTTGAAGTTGGATTTGTTGAAGGAATTAATGCCGCAACAATTCCCATCGGCTCTGCTATTTTAACAATTTTTCCGTTTTCTGCAATATCAATTATTCCAACAGTCTTCAAATTTTTTATTGAGTTATAAACATCTCTTGAACCAAATTGATTCTTTACAACTTTATCTTCCCACTTTCCAAAACCGGTTTCCTGCTGTGCCATTTTTGCAAGTCGTTCACTCGATTCAAATCCGGCATCCGCCATTGCTTTCACAATTTTATCAACTTGTGTTTGGTTAAAATGTTTATATTCCAATTGCGCGTCTTTAGCTTGGGCAACTAAATTACGCACTTCCTGTGTTGATCTAATATCTTTGTCAAGTTCCATTTTCAGCTCATTTTAATGTCATAATATACTTACATTGATTTTTTTTAGCAACCACTTAAATACATTATCAACTTATTATATTTATTGTTTATTTGCTTAATAAATAATTTATTTAAATATGAAAAAAATAATTTTGTTATTATTTATAGTATTTTTTTATTCTTGCCGTTCCGAACTGCCTTCCGAAACAACAACCGGAAATGGAAGAATTTTGGTAAAATCAAATATTGATAGATCGGAAATTTATATTGACGGAACTTTTACCGGCAAATTTACACCGGATACTTTAGAGTTATTGGCTGTTACTTACAGAATAAAAGTAGCTAAAAAAAATTATTTTTCCGAAGAAAGAGATGTACCAATAAATAAAAATAAACTTATTACCGAGGAATTTACACTCGAAGAAAATAAATTGATAAAAAATGTATTCATAGAACTTTTTTCATATTCTTTCTGCGATACATGTGATATAGAAAAAACAATAACGAAAATTAATCCGCTTAAAGATAATAGGATTATTATAATTAATTACCCAGCGGATTACCCAAATTACGATGAAATATTTTACTATGACTTTTGGAACGGAATGATTGCCCGCGGTGATTATTACGATATTTTAAATATCCCGGCAGTTACGGCAGATGGGAAATTATCTTATGATTTCAATAATGACATTAAAACCGAATTAAACAAAAATACAAATCTGGAAATTGAGGTTAGAGATAGTTTAGTACAAGGGAACGGCATGCATATAAATGTTTTTGTTGATGTTTTTGATATGCACGCGACAGATTTTAACTCGCTTGTTTTGAGAAACGCGTTGATAGAAAAAGAGGTTACGGCTGATACTTCTTTGCCAACTGCAAAATATGTGTTGCGAAAATTTATACCGGATTTTAACGGAAAATCACTTTCGTCAATATCAGAAAGAGGACGGGCAAAATTTGCCGAATTTACTTTGGTTGATCCTCATTGGAACAAGGAAAATTTGTATATAATATCATTTGTACAAAACGAATTGACTAAAGAAGTTTTACAAGTCGGCAGTTCTAATTAATTCGTTAGAATAGAATTAATTCCAATAGTCTCATTTACAATTCATTTTAATAAAATTACTTCATCAATTCTTTTAAACGTGAATATCCGCTTTTGCTTACGGGAATTTTCTCGCCGTTTTTCAACGACACTTTATAAGATTCTTTTTCAAAAAGTTCTACTTGTTTTACTTCATTTATATTTACAATATAAGATCGATGAACTCGAATAAATTCATCAGTATTTAAATGTTCTTCGTAAAACTTCATTCTTTGCTGTTTCAAATGATTTCCTAATTCCGAATGAATCATTACATAATCATCTTGAGCTTCTAGGTAAAATATTTTTTCTACAGGTATAATTATAATTTTCTGATTTGTCTTTACTACAATTCGGTTAACTGAATTGGGAGATTCATTTACTTTTGAAATTAGGCTGTCGTAATCAATTTTTTCTTTGTCGTTTCTTAATATTCTATCTATTGCTTTGTTGAGCGCTTCGTTAAATCTCTCAAGTGAAAACGGCTTTAATAAATAATCAGTCGCGTTAACTTCAAAAGCTTTTATTGCGTATTGATCAAATGCGGTTGTGAAAATTATCTGCGGTTTTTCATCCAACAATTCTATCATTTCAAAACCCGTAATTTTCGGCATTTGAATATCAAGAAAAATCAAATCCGGTTTAAGTTCATTAATGCTTTTAATACCTTCAAATCCATTTGTGCATTCGCCAAGAATTTTAACTTTATCATTTTGCTGAAGGTATTTTTTTACAATATCACGCGCGAGTTTTTCATCATCAATAATGAGGACTGAAATTTGTTCATTCATAATTATTCCAAAATTTATTCAATAAAATTATTACAATGGGATAAAAATTGTTACAGTATAAATTCCGTCATTCTTAGAAAACTTAATTAAATTTTCTTGATTATAAATCATTCGCAAACGGCTTTGAATATTGCTCAATCCTATTCCTTCACCTTTGCGAGAAACGGCTTCAACATCATAATTATTAGTGATGGTAATTTTCATATATTCAAGCTGTTCTTCACACTTAAAATTAATTGTTACCGGCTCAATACTTTCATAAACACCGTGTTTAATCGCGTTTTCAAAAATCGGCTGAAGTATCATATTGGGAACTTCAAGTTCCATACATCCGGAAGATATGTTTTCAGTATAATTAAATTTATCGCCAAATCTTATTTTTTCAATTTCCAAATAAAGTTTTGCGTTTTTCAGTTCATCGCACAATTTACTTTTTTGATTTTCATTATTGCTGAGTGTTTTGCGCAAAAATGTCGAAAGATTAATTGTCATTTCTCTCGCGTGTTCCGGTTCCGAAATTGTAAGCGCGCTTATTGAATTTAATGAATTAAAAATAAAGTGCGGATTTATCTGGTATTTAAGACTTTTTAATTCAGCTTCTTTTACAAGACTTTTTAATTCAGCTTCTTTTAGTACTTTTTCTTGAAAATTGTTGTAATATATTATTATGTAATTTAATGAAACAATAATAAAATAATAAAACATGCCTATAAAAAATCTCCAAACCAATGAAGCAAAAAGAAATTTCAAATAATCAAAATTGCTTATAAAAATTTGAGAGGTAATAAAATAACCAACGGCAATCCAAATTCCAGATGTAATAAAAGCGGCCGTAATGTGATTTGTTACAATTTTCAAAACCGAAAAATTTTCAAAGGAAGTGAATTTTGTTGGATACCAAAGACTTATGCCAATTGCAAGAAAAACAAAATTGAATATTACACTGTCGATCAAGCAGATTTTAAGAGGCAAATTTATTACAAAGTATAAAATGCTCGAGTGAAGCAGAAAAATAAATATCCAAATAATCAGATAAATTGAAAAACTCTTAACATTTTTTACAAATGGATTTATCATAAAATTTCTTTGTTATTTAATTTCTCCGCCGCCAAAAAGAACCAAACCTTTAATAATCAAAATGTTTGTAGATTCAGAATTTAATGTAGGACTTCGTAAATCTTCAAATCCTCCGAAAATAGTAGTTGTTTTTATAAACACTTTCCAGTCCGATGGAATGTGAATTTCTGTGGACGCGAACATCGTTAATGTATCAAGTTCAATTTTTCCTTCGGCAAGTTTGCTGTTTCTCAAATCAATTTGAGTTTCACCAAGAATTGAACTTATCTTTCCGCCGAGAAATCTGTTGGTTTTAATTACTTTGTGAGTTTCACCAATAATTGTAAAAATATCGACTAAGTATTCATTTGATTCAACAAATTCATGATCGGAAATTTGATGTTTATTGGATTTTTTGAAAACGAAATAAATTCCGAGAATTATTAAAAGGAACGGCCAAAATTCATATAAAAACGATCTGATTGAAATATCGAAGAATTTTGTTAAAATATTTAAACCGCCGACCAACATTAAAATAATTCCAAAAATCGAAGTTTTGTCTTTTAAGAACACAAAAATTCCAAGTATAAAAATTATTACCGGCCAGGATAATAAATCTATGTTAAACATCTCAAATTCAAAATTATTCATAAAAAATATAATGCCGAATACAATTAATAATGCTCCTAAAACTACTCTGCCGTTTGAATTATTTGTGCCTTTGTTCATTTTTAACCCGCAATTTTTTACTAAAATTTAACTTCGCCGCCGCCAAAAAGTACAAGTCCGCGTATTACCAAAATTTTATCTTCTTCATAAACTCTGTTGGGATCTTTAATTCTTTTGTCGGAGAATCCTCCGAATATTGGAACAACGTCAATAATTACGTTCCAATCCTGAGGTACATAAATTGTATATCCGCCGAACATCGCGAAAATATCTAAATCATTTTTGCCTTTGGCTAATAGGCAGTTTTCTAAATGAATGTCAGAGCCGCCGAATATAGCGGTTAATTTCCCGCCGGTAAAATTTGTGGAGGCGATTCTTTTAGTTCCGCCGCCGAATATCGATACATCGTCAACACTATTATTGTAGTTGGAATTTATAGTCTGCGATGAATTAATTTCCTTTCCGTCCGCGTCAAGTTCAACTTGTAAATTATTTACTTGCTTGGCGGGATTTCTTTTAAGTATGATATAAATTCCTAAAGCTACAAGGATTAGCGGCCAAAATTCGGGAATTAAATTAAATAAACCGATTGTTAAAAGAATTATTCCCGCTGTTTTATTTTTACTCGTTGTTAAAAGGTAAATTCCAATTCCTATTAAAATGTATTCCCATTCAAAAATAACATTGGGTAATGAAAAATTCAGAAACCCATAATTGTCAAGTAGAAATAGTGTTCCAAGTACAACTAAAATTGCACCCAAAATTATTCTTGCTGTTGTGTTATTTCCAGGAGTATTCATATAAACCTCAAATTTTCAAATTGCTGAATGAAATTTATTATTTAAAATTTGTTTGACTAAATACTTATCGGTGAATGGAAGTTTTTTTTCGGTAAGTATAATTTATTTGAATATAAAAATTTTTTTCAAAATAATTTTGAAAAAATATAATTAACAAATGTTATGCAAAATGCCAAACCTCCGAGGTTTTCTCTTAGTTTTGTAAGGTGACTTATTAGCTCACATTACGTAAAAATATTCATCTAAACAAAGTGAATAGGTTTAAAAATCTCAAAACGTGAGAAGTGAATTTTAAAAATGAAAAGCCAAAAATGAAAAGTAAAAATGAAAAACAAAAATTTGTAAGTAAATATAATTACAAGGCCAAAATATTAACTAAAAATAAAGTACAATTTACCTTATAATTCAAAATTTTGAAGCGACTATTTTCGATATTTTGGGAAGAGAGATTAAAAGTTTTGGTGAAATATCAAAAACTTCCGGAAGTAATGAATTTGAATGGATCGGTACAAACAATTGCAGTGATAAAGTTACAAGCGGTTTTTATTTATTAAAGTTTAACGCAAAGTCACTTGAAAAAGAAAATATGAATTTTGCGAAAACTATAAAATTGATGCTGTTAAAATAACTATTCCCAAATCACTAAGCTGCTGCTGTTATTAAGGCAGCAGCAATTAAAATTTATCATAAAACAAATATCGTTTAACATTAGTATTATAAAAATTATTCATCCAGCAAATCCATTTGATTTTCCGCGGAGGGTAAAACTTGAACATCTCTTAATTTCCTTTCTATTGTTCTTGTTTTACGCGACGCGTCGCCAATTGATTGACTGGCCTGATCTAATTTTTTTTGTGTATTTTCCAATAGATCGCCAAACTTAGAAAATTCGGTTTTTACAATACTCAATAACTTCCAAACTTCGCTCGATCTTTTTTCAATTACCAATGTTCTAAATCCCATTTGCAGACTGTTTAATACTGCTACAAAATTCGCGGGTCCGGCAATTGTAACTTTATATTCTCTTTGAACCGTATCAAATAAGCCAGGCAAACTTAAAACCTCAGCGTAAAGACTTTCCATAGGCAGAAACATAAACGCAAAGTCAGTTGTATTCGGCGGATCCAAATATTTGGTGGAGATATCTTTTGCCGCATCTTTAATACTTTTTTCTAATTTTTTCAGACTTTCATCAATCAAAGGCAAATCGGCTTTTTCTCTCGCTAAAATTAATCTTTGATAATCTTCTAATGGAAATTTTGCGTCTATTGGCAGCCAGACAATATCGCTTGAAAGATTATTTTTACCCGGAAGTTTAATCGCGAATTCAACCAAGGCGTTGCTTCCTGCTTTTGTTTTAACATTTTTTTCGTATTGATCGTGAGTTAAAATTTGTTCTAGCAAAGTTCCAAGCTGAATTTCTCCCCAAGTTCCTCGGTCTTTTACGTTTGAAAGTACTTTTTTAAGATCGCCGACACCAATAGCGAGATTCTGCATTTCACCCAAACCTTTATGAACCAATTCCAATCTATCGCTTACAAGCTTAAATGATTCGCCCAGCCTTTTTTCTAAAGTGGAATGAAGTTTTTCATCAACCGTATTTCTCATTTCTTCCAATTTCTTTTCATTTTTTTCCTGTATTTCCGATAACTGTTTGGAAACCTGATCTTTCAGCTTATCAAATTTTTCTTCATTTGTCAGTATTAATTTTTGCATTCTGTTTTCAACAATATCCAATTGATCTTTTTGCCTTTCGGAAATGTCTCTTATTCTATTGGAAAGTGTTTCACCCAAATGTCTTACTGAGTTTCCTACTTCTTCTCTTACTAATTTGGAACTTTGCAGATTTTCTTCTCTGTTTCTCTTAAATTCATTTTCTATATCATTGTCCAATTCGGAGTTAATAGATTCAAGTTTTTGAAATATATTAGTTTCCGTTTCAGTAAGATTTTGTTTGTTAATTTTTATATAACTTAGAATTTGCATAATAATGATAATTATTAGCAGAATCCCGATAATTATTTCTATCCAAAACATCATTTACCTTTTAATTTTTTTATATATTGTTTCAAAAGTTCTTAATTTATTAAGTAATTAAAATAAATAATTATTACGAAAGAAAATGAACAAATGGCCTAAAGTTTTAGCCGGAATATTAATAACGATAATTATACTTTTATTTGTATTTATTGCCGGAGCGTATTATATGTTAAACGATACTTTACCTCAGTATTCCGGTAAAAAAATTGTCAACAAGCTGAATGGTGAAGTATCGATTTTCAGAGATAAATTTGCAATTCCATATGTTTATTCAAATTCTAAATATGATCTTTATTTTGCGCTTGGTTATTTGCACGCACAGGAAAGATTATTTCAAATGGATTTGAGCAGAAGAGCGGGTGAAGGAAAACTAAGCGAAATTTTGGGAAATAAAACTATTCCGTTCGATAAAATGTTTAGAACTCTTGAATTAGCCAAAATATCAAAAAAACATTATGAAAGTTTTGATAACGAAACTAAAAAGATTCTTATTTCATATGCTGACGGAGTAAATGAATTCATTAAAAATGAAAAAAATAAATTAACAATTGAATTTGATATTTTAGGATACAAACCAGAATTGTGGAAACCCGAACATTCTGTTCTGATTGCAAAACTTATGGCATGGGAATTAAATATTTCATGGTGGAGCGATATTGCTCTATCTCATGTAATACAAAAATTAGGAATTGAAAAAGCTAACGATGTTCTACCTGCATTTGACGAAAATGGTCCTACAATTATCCCGGCTAATTTGAATAATATTTCAAATATTCCTTTAGATTTCATTAAAGTCGACAAAGAGTTTAGAAATTTCATTGGATTTAGCGGGACACACATTGGCTCAAATAATTGGGTTGTAAACGGAACAAGATCAGAATCGGGGAAACCAATTATTGCTAACGATCCGCATTTAAGTTTTTCGGCTCCTGGAAAGTGGTATATTGCGGTTTTAAGATCACCTGAATTAAATGTAGAAGGCGTAACACTTCCGGGAATACCGGGAATTGTAATTGGAAAAAATCTAAATATTTCATGGGTTCTTACAAATGTTATGGCTGATGACGCGGATTTTTATATTGAAAAATTAGATAGTTCAAAATCAAAATATTTATTTAATGATGAGTGGAAAGACCTTTCGTTAATTGAAGATACAATTAAGGTTAAAGATTCTGCGGAAGTAATTTTTACTATTAAGAAAAATCATCGCGGACCAATAATTTCTGATATACATCCATTCAATAAAATGTATCCCAATAAAAATCAAAGTAACATTGATATTACTATGAGATGGACCGCTTTGGAATCCAGCAGTGAAATGTCAGCGTTTTCAAAAATAAATTGCGCAAAAAATTGGACAGAATTCAGAGAAGGCCTAAAAGATTTTCATACACCTGGGCAAAACTTTGTATTTGCCGATAATGAAGGAAATATTGGATATACCGCAGGAGTTCAGCTTCCGTTGCGTAAAAATAACTCACCTACATTTATCAATGACGGAACAACCGATGCAGATGATTGGCTTGGTTTTGTGCCGTTTTCTGAAAATCCGAATTTGTTTAATCCTCAAAACGGATTTATTGCTTCGGCAAATAATAAAACCATTGAAGATTATCCGTATCATATATCAAATATTTGGGAACCGAATTCCAGAATAAATAGGATCACCAGTCTGCTAGAATCCAAAACAAAACATTCGGTTGATGATTTTAGAAAATATCAAATGGATTTTTATTCCGATTACGCAAAAGATATTGTCCCTCATATTTTAGGCGCTTTTAGAAATCACACATTGGAAAATGATAAATTGAAAGAAGTTCTGGCTCTTTTAAGAAAATGGGATTTTGTATTTATTCCGGAAAGCCAAGTTCCAACAATTTATGCAGTTTTTTATCAATATTTATTAAAAAATATTTTTTTGGATGAAATGGGAGATAGTATTTTTAATGAATACATTTTTATTGCGAATATACCCTACAGAGTTGTTAGAAAAATTTTGGATGAAAGTACTTCATCTTGGTTTGATGATATTGCAACTAATAAAATTGAAGATAAAAATGATATTATAAGAAAAAGTCTTTGGGATGCAATTAATTATTTAAGCGAAGAATATGGAAAAATTGAAAATTGGCAGTGGAATAAATTACATCAGGTTACATTTAAACATTTTTTTCATGGTCAATCTAAAATTCTTGATCTTATTTTAGATATTGGACCATTTAAAATCGGCGGTGACGGAACAACGGTTTTTAATACTGAATATTCATTTAATGAGCCTTATAATAATAAATTAGGTCCATCTATGAGATATATTTACGATTTTTCCGAACCGGATTATTTTTATATCATTTTGCCAACCGGGCAATCCGGAAATTTCTTTAGCGGACATTATAATGATATGACGGATATGTGGCTTGAAGGAGAATTATTAAAAATAAACACTAACGAGAATTTTGTAAAAAGCTCAAATTTTGATTTATTGAAATTGATTCCCCAAGGTAATTAAAAATTAATTGGAAAATTTTATAACTTTGCAAAACAGTTTAGGCAAATAATGAAAGTTATTGATCATTTAACAAATGCAACACAAACATTAATTAGTTTCGAAATTATTCCGCCCAAAAGAGGCGGAAATATTACAAATCTTTTAGATGCATTGGAAGATTTGGTTAAATATAAACCCCCATTTATTGATATTACGAGTCATGCCGCGGAAGTAATGTATGAAGAAACACCCTCCGGCGATTTTAGAATGAAGATTAAAAGAAAAAGACCCGGAACATTGGGAATATGCGCGCTTATTCAAAATAAATATAATATTGATGCTGTTCCTCACGTTATTTGTCAGGGTTTTACAAAAGAAGAGACGGAAGATTTTTTAATCGAACTGCATTATTTGGGAATTGAAAATGTTCTAGCGGTTAGAGGTGATGAAAGCGCGTTTAATAAACCGATTAAATACGGAAGATCGGCAAACGTTCGCGCTTATGATTTGGTAAAACAGATTTCCGATTTGAACAAAGGAAAATATCTTGAGGATTCGCTTCTCGATGCTGAACCAATGAAATTTGGTATTGGAATCGGCGGATATCCCGAAAAACATTTTGAAGCGCCAAATCTTCAAATTGATATAAATTACACAAAAGAAAAAGTTAAAGCAGGTGCTGAATATATTGTAACTCAAATGTTTTATGACAATAATAATTTTTTTAATTATTGTGATCTTTGCAGAAAAAGCGGAATTGATGTTCCTATTGTTCCGGGATTAAAAATCATAACGTCAAAACATCAATTAAACAGTTTGCCCTCGAACTTTCATGTTGATATTCCAAATGATTTAGCTGAAGAAATTTCAAAAGCCAAAACAGAATATGTCCAGGAAATTGGAATAGAATGGGCAAAAAAGCAAGTTGAAGGACTTATAAGCGCGAAAGTACCTGCAATACATTTTTACGTAATGCAAAACACTAAGCCAATTAATAACTTGATGAAGAAATTAGGATTTTAAAATGATTCTAAATGTTGACCGCAGAATAAAATCGCAAATTAATCTTATGAAAAAATTAAAATGGGGAGTTGCCGGCTGCGGCAGATTTGCGGAGAATACATTTATTCCGACCTTGCTTCAATTAAAAAAAAGTTCACTCGTTTCTATTTATAGTTCCGATTTAACTAGAGCAAAAGAAATCTCAAATAAATTTTTCGCAAAGAATTACTTTAATAATTTTGCCGAGTTTTTAAAACATGATTTTGAAATACTTTACATTGGGAGCGCAAATAAAGATCATTATTGGCAGGTAATTGAAGCAGCCAAAGCGGGTAAACATATACTTTGCGAAAAGCCATTGGCATTAAATTCAATTCAAGCCGAAGAAATGTTAAAAGTTTGTAATGAAAACAATGTGTTCTTATCTATAAATTACACACATAGGTTTCATCCGCTAACGGCAAAAGCGAAAGAAATTATTGAAAAGGGAATGATTGGAACAATTGTTTCGGTTTCTACTTCATTTAATATTAATTATGAGCCGGATGACAATTTTAGATTTGATAAAGAAAAAAGCGGCGGCGGCGCGTTCAGGGATTTGGGAACTCATATGATTGACCTTCTTAGATTTTTCGGCGGAGAAATTATCGATATAAACGGATTTATTGATAACGTTGTTTATAAAAGTCAAGTTGATGATTTTGCGGCGGCAGTTGTTAAATATAAAAAAGGCGGATATGGATTTCTAAATGTTTCCTACAATTCTAAACAGGCATTTAACAGAATTGACATTGTTGGTTCAAACGGATCGATAAGTATAGAAAACATTATAGGAAGAAGAAAAGAGCCCGGAAAATTATCAATCGATTTAGCGGGTGAAAAAAGAATTGCTTTTAGAAAAAGAGCAAATAAGCTTCTCATTTTGCTTAAATCCCTCCAAAAATCATATATAAATAAGGTTGAACCTGAAATAACCGGTTTTGACGGTTTAGTTAATATGCAAATTATGGAAAAATTAGAAAGTAAGTGTTTAAACTAAATTTTAATTATGATGATTTCCACCGGTTCAATAAATTAAAAAACTATTAATCAAGTAGAGCTCATGAATAAAGAAAATATTACAGTTGCTATTTTATTAGGAGGAACATCTCCCGAACGCGCGGTTTCAAAGGAATCTGGGAAAGCAATATATTATGCCGTAAAAAATTTAGGATATAAAACAAAAATTATCGATCCTGCTTATGGATTGAATCAGCCTCAAAATATAGATGATTATTTTTGCGATTGCGAATTCTCGAAAATCTCTAATGAAAATATAATCGCTGCAATTAACTCTCCTTTTTTTGATGATGTGGATTTAGCATTAATTGCACTTCACGGAAAATGGGGTGAAGATGGTGTAATTCAATCATTATTGGAATTAAGAGGAATTAAATACACAGGTTCTGGAGTATTAGCAAGTTCGCTTTCAATGGATAAAGCAAAATCAAAAATAATTTTTAATCATTTTGGAGTTTATACTCCCGAATGGCTTGAAGCTTCAAAACATGATGATCTGAAAATTCTTAGTGATAAAATTGAAAGCACTATAAAATATCCATGCATAATAAAACCAAACGATCAAGGTTCCACAATAGGTTTAACAAAGTGCAATAATTTTAATGAATTGGAAAACGCAATAAATCTTGCTTCACAGTTCTCAAAAAAAATATTATTAGAAAGATTTATTGCGGGAAGAGAAATTGCCGTAGCAATTGTTAAAGATTTTACTTTGCCAATTTTGGAAATAATCCCTAAACATGAAATTTATGATTATGAATGCAAATATTCCGATGGCATGAGCGAATATATTGTTCCAGCCGCAATAGATAAGAATATTGAAAATGAACTCCAAAGACAAGCGGTGCTTGCTTTCAACTCTCTTGGATGTGAACACTATTCAAGAATTGACTTTCGCTTAACTAAAGAAGGAATTGCTTATTGCCTCGAGATCAATACATTACCGGGAATGACTTCGCACAGTTTGGTTCCAAAAATTGCAAAAGCGCAAGGGATTGGATTCGAGGAATTGGTTGATATAATTATTTCTTCGGCATTATGAAAAAAGTAAGTAATAAGAAAGATAGAATAATTACTTGGATTTATTTTGTAATACTAATAATCTTAGTACTGTTTTTATTTTTCAATAAATATGGTTTATTAAAATACTTTGAATTAAAGAATGAAATTAATTCAATAGAACGTCAAATTGATAAATCAAAAAACCAAATTAAAGATCTTGACTCGAATATTAATTCAATTAAAACAGATGACAAAGAGTTGGAGAAAGTTGCGCGCGAAAAATTTATGATGAAAAAAGAAAATGAAAAAGTATTTAAATTTGAAGATAAAAATGATTCGTTAGGTAATTAGTTTGAAAAGAACAATTCCGCAAGTTCCTCTTGCAGAAAGAATAAGACCCAAAACACTCGAAGATTTTAGAGGACAAAAAAAAATAGTCGGTCCCGGTAAATCAATCAGCTTAATGATTGAAAATGACGCAGTAAGTTCATTTATTCTTTGGGGTCCTCCAGGAACCGGTAAAACTACACTTGCAAGAATTATCTCAGAAAAAACCAAGTCTGAATTTTTCCAGCTCAACGCTGTTTCTGCCGGTGTTAAAGAAGTTAGGGAAGTAATCGGTTTAGCCAAGATCAACAAAGATAATTTTAACAAACGTACAATTTTATTTATAGATGAAATTCATAGATTCAATAAATCGCAGCAGGATGCATTGCTTTCGGCAGTTGAATCGGGATTAATAATTTTAATAGGCGCAACGACAGAAAATCCCTCGTTTGAAGTTATACCCGCATTAAGATCAAGAGCGCGGGTTTATGTGCTTGATGAATTGGCAAAAGAAGATTTAAACGAAATTATAGATCACGCGTTTTTGAACGATGATTTTTTAAAAAGTTTTAAAATTGAGGAAATTGATAAAAATTATTTAATATACGCAAGCGGCGGAGATGCAAGAATACTGCTGAACATAATTGAATCCGCTTTGCTTCAGGAAATCAATTCAGAAAAAATTAAAATAAATAAAATTTTGATTGATAATGTTCTTCAGCAGAAAAATGTAGTTTATGATAAAAACGGAGAAGAACATTACAATATTATTTCGGCATTTATAAAAAGTATTAGAGGCAGTGATCCAGACGCGGCTTTATATTGGATGGTACGAATGCTTGAAGGTGGAGAAGATCCGAAATTTATTGCTAGAAGAATGATAATTTTAGCATCTGAAGATATTGGAAATGCGTCGCCTAATTCTTTAGTAATAGCTGAAGCTGTATTTGGCGCTGTTGAAAAAATAGGTATGCCTGAAGCAAGAATTATACTAGCACAATGCGTAACATATTTGGCATCGCAGCCTAAAAGTAATTCTTCATATATGGCAATTGAAAAAGCATACGAAGATGTTAGGAAAGGAAATCAAGAACCTGTTCCATTGCATTTGCGCAACGCGCCAACCAAATTAATGAAAAGTTTGGATTATGGTAAGAATTATAAATATGCACATGATTTTGAGAATAATTTTATTGAAGAAAATTACTTGCCGGATTCATTAAAAGGTAAGCAATATTATTTCCCGAGTGAAAACGGTCAGGAAATAAAAATAAAAGAGCGCTTAAAATTTTTGTGGAAAAAATTAAAAAATTATTAATCAATACTTCACAAAAATCTTTCCCGGTAATTGTTTTACAAGATCCCTGAACTCAAGCGATAAAAGATGCACAAGACAATCAGCGGAATTAATTTTAGATTCATTTGAAATTAAATCAATATGTTTTGGTTCGTGTGATAAAACATCAAGTATTTTCTGCTCAAAAATATTTAAATCTTCTACCGGCTTGGGAATATTTTCTCCTATTTTAGGCGCAATCTTTAATTTCAATTCAATTAAAATATCTTCTATATTTGTCACCAATTTTGCCGAACTTTGTTGGATGAGCAGGTTGCATCCTTCACTTTGAACATTACCTAAATTACCGGGAATGGCAAATACTTCTCTATTTTGTTCAATCGCAAAACCGGCAGTTTGTAATGCTCCTCCGGATAATTTTGTTTCAATAACTAAAGTACCAAGAGAAATTCCGCTGATAATTCTATTTCGTTTAGGAAAATTTTGTGCATCTGGTTTTGTTCCTAAAACATATTCGGTAATTACTGCGCCGTTTTCGGTAATTTTATTGAATAGTTTTTTATTTTCAGAAGGATAAACTACATCTAAACCTGAGCCGATTACAGCAATTGTTCTTCCATTATTTTCAACAGTTCCCCAGTGTGCAGAAGAATCAATTCCTCTAGCTAAACCGCTAATAACAGATATTCCTTGAGATGAAAGATTTTTTGCAAAATCGTACGCATTTTTTTTGCCGTAATTTGAAGGCATCCTAGTGCCAACAATTGCTACACTGTTTTTATCTTTGTTTGATAAAGTTCCTTTATAATAAAGTATAATTGGAGGCGCAAAAATATTTTTTAAATTTTCGGGATAATCCTCAGACCAAAAAGTAATCCACTTACCGTCAATTTTTTCTAAATAATTAAGTTCTTTTTCGGCAGATTCTAGAAAGATTGGATATTCATCAATTTTTTTTAGGATCTTATTTGCCAATGTTTGTGAAATTCCATCAACCATTATTAGTTGATTATAACTGGCATTAATTAAATTATCTAATGATGTAAATTTGGATAAAAGATTAAAAAGTTTGGATGGACCAATTCCCTCAACTTCAAGAAGAATTCTAAGTTTAGCGAATGTCTCTAAATTTTCTTTCAATAAAATTAAATGTTATTATCGATACTAATATTATCAACTACAGCTATAATCATAATATTAACAGGAGAATTTGAATGACCTAAGATTTGCTGAATAGCTGCACCTTCTTTAACAACTAGAACTACATCGCCAATTCCCGAATCAACAATATCAAGAGCAATTTCATCTTTATTACTGATATAATTACCTTTTAAATCTATTTTTCTCACGAGCAGAAGTTTCTG